>PSLI01000007.1:0-65810 GCA_040289515.1 Candidatus Sysuimicrobiota bacterium | reverse complement strand
CCAAGAGTCCACATCGACGGGGAGGTTTGGCACCTCGATGTCGGCTCATCCCATCCTGGGGGGGCAGTACCTCCCAAGGGTTGGGCTGTTCGCCCATTAAAGGGGTACGTGAGCTGGGTTCAGACCGTCGTGAGACAGGTCGGTCCCTATCCACTGCGGGCGTCGGTGGCTTGAGGGGGGCTGCTCCTAGTACGAGAGGACCGGAGTGGACGCACCTCTGGTGTACCGGTTGTCGCGCCAGCGGCACGCGCCGGGTAGCCATGTGCGGTCGTGATAAGTGCTGAAAGCATCTAAGCGCGAAGCACGCCCCAAGATGAGGCCACCCACCGGGTCAACCGGGTAAGGCCCCAGGTAGACGACCTGGTTGATAGGCCGGAGGTGGAAGCGCGGCAACGCGTGAAGCCGACCGGTACTAATCGGCCGAGGGCTTGAAGGGATCTCCCCTTCGGGGGCAGCTGAAAGGAGCTTCGCGTTTGGCTCTCGCGGTCGCGCGCACGACGCTGGAAGCAGTCGCGGTTCTGTCAAGGCATGGTCCGTTGAGGCTGCCTGCTTCCAGCGCCGGAAGGTTTCTGTGGTTTCCCGGTGGCAATGCCGGAGGGGCCACACCCGTTCCCATCCCGAACACGGAAGTTAAGCCCTCCAGGGCCGATGGTACTGCGCTGGCAACGGCGCGGGAGAGTAGGTCGCTGCCGGGAGTGATGTCGGGGGAGGGTCGCGGACCCTCCCCCGCGTCGTTTCTGGTCAGCCCGCCCAGGACCAGTCCCGGTACTGCTCCCGGAGCTTGGCCTTCTGGAACTTGCCCGCGGACGTCTTGGGGATCTCCTGGACGAACACGAAGGCGTCCGGCAGCCACCACTTGGCAAAGCGGGGCGCCAGGAACTCCCGCAGAGCTTGCGGGCTTGCCGCCTGGCCTTCCCCCAGCGCCACCACCGCTAAGGGACGCTCCCCCCACTTGGGGTGCGGCACCGCCACCACCGCGGCCTCCTTCACCGCGGGGTGCCCCAGGAGGGCGTTCTCCAGGCCCACGGAGCTGATCTACTCCCCGCGGAACTTGACAGGTAGCTTTTGAGCCGGCTCACGGTCCCGAGGGGGCTCATCTCCGTCATGCCCCACGCATGCAGGATGTGGATACCCGGCTGGTCGAACGCGCGGATCATGGCCTCCGGGGCCGCAGACCCATCGGCCACCATGGTCCGTAGCTGCCCGGTTACCGGGAGCCGGCCAGCTGCTCCAGGAGCCGACCCAGCTCCTCCAGCTCCTGCTGGAAGCCAGCGAGGTCTCCCTGGCGCAGCAGGGCCTGCGCCCTCCGGTAGCGCCGCAGGGCCTCTTCCACCAGCTGCGAGCGGGCGGGGGGACCGCCAGCGGCGGGGGCGGCCGCGGAGCCCTCCACCGCCCGCGCCAGGGCCTCCTCCAGGGTGGCCGCCATGACCACCCGCGGTCCCGTGCTCACCACCACGCGGCGGAGTTCCGGCAGCTGGCTGCGTTCTGCCTGGAGGAAGATGGGTTCCACGTACAGGAGGCTACGCTCCACGGGCACGACCAACAGGTTGCCCCGGATGACCCGGGACCCTTGCTGGTTCCACAGGGTCAGCTGTTGGCTGATGAAGGGATCCTGGTTGATGCGGGACTCCACTTGCATGGGTCCGAACACCACCCGGTCCTTGGGAAGGGTGAACACCCACAGCTCTCCCAGGTGCGGCGGGTCGTTGCGAGCCGCAAGCCACGCCACCATGTTGTCCCTGCGCTGCGGGGTCATGGGGAGAATGAGGACGAACTCCGCTTCCGAACCCGCGCCGGGTAAGTGCAGGGTTACGTAGTAAGGTTCCACCGGCTGCGGGCGGTCCGCAAAGATCTCCTGGGCCACTGCCCAGGCGTCCTCCCGATTGTAAAAGACCCGAGGGTCGCGCATGTGGTAGGTGGCGTACACCTGTGCCTGCACCTCGAACAGATCCACGGGGTAGCGCAGGTGGGCCCGCAGCGAGAGGGGAAGCTCCTCCAGGGGACGGAACAGCCCGGGGAAGATGCGGGCGTACGTCCGCAGAAGGGGGTCGGCGGGGTCCGCCACGTAGAAGTGCACGTCCCCGTGGTAGGCGTCCACCACCACCTTCACGGAGTTTCGGAGATAGTTGACCGGCCCGAAGGGTTGGCTGTACGGGTACTGGCCACTGGCGGTGTACGCGTCCAGGAGCCAGTACACGCGGCCATTGGCAACCACCGCGTAAGGATCCCGGTCGTACCGCAGGAAGGGTGCCAGGCGGCGCACCCGCTCCGGCACCGCCCGGGCGAACAGGATGCGGCTATCCCCGGTGAGGTCCGTGGACAGCAGAATCCGCCAGTCCCCGAACCGGGTGGCGAAGGCCAGCCGGCGGAACCATCCCCGCAGGGGGATCCCCGCGCGGCCCTGGTACCGGGTGGTCACGTTCTCTTCCCCCCGGGGGTAGTCGAACTCCGGCACCCGCGTGTTGACGACCACGTAGTGGCCCGTGAGCTCGCCGAAGTAGATCTCCGGCCGGTCCACCTGCAGCTCCGGGAACGCCCACCGGGACGGGATGTCGCGCAGCCAAAGCTCCGGCAGCCCCTCCTCCGAGACCCGGTGCACCGGGGCGGCCACCACGCCGTAGCCGTGGGTGTACACCAGGTGCTCGTTCACCCAGGTGCGTGCCTGGGGCGGCAGGCGCGTGACGTCCAGCTCCCGCACCGCCAGCATGAGCTGCTGCTGGCGTCCCCGAACGGCGTAGCGGTCGATGTCCACGTCGGCGAAGGTGTAGTAGGCGCGCAGGCTCTGCAGCTGCCGGAACGTTTCCAGCAGGGGACGGTAGTCCCACAGCCGCACGTTGTCCAGGGTGTTTCGATGCCGCGCCAGGGCCTCACCTTCCAGCCGGTCCTGGGGCTCGAAGGGCACCAGGCGCACCCGGTCAAGCCCGTACGCGCGCAGGGTGGCCTCGATGTGCCGTTGCAGGTACGGGGCCTCGCGACTGAGTTCCGCGGGGGCCACCACCAGCTGCTGCACCGCGGTGGGAACCATCCCCACGCCCACGAACCACCCCAACGCCATCACCGCCAGGACGGCCACCGCAAACCGAAAGGTCCGCAGCCAGGCGTTCAGGAACAGCAGGACCGCACACACCACCGCCAGAAGCGACAGCACCTGCAGGGCCGGCAGGCGAGCGTGGGCGTCCGCGTAGGACAGCCCGAACGCCAATCCCCGCTGCGAGGTGAGCAGTTCGTAGGCGTCCAGCCGGAACCCCGCGGCCCGCGCCAGGAGGAGCAGCCCGGCTACCACCGAGAGGTGCGCCCGGGCGCCCGGCGGCAGGGCCAGCAGCCCCCTCAGGCTGGGGCGCGCCGTAAGGGCCACCAGGTACAGCACGAGCGCCCCCAGCCCGCCGACCAGCAGCCACCCCCACAGGAGGTGTTGGAGGAAGCGCCAGAAGGGTAGCCGCAGCATGTAAAAGGAAACGTCCAGTCCGAAGACGGGGTCCTGCTCGCCTGCGGGGGCCGCGTGTACGAACTGCTGGAACGCCACCCACTGCCCGGTAGCCGCCAGTCCCGCCAGAACCGCGACCCCTGCGCAGCTCCACCCAAGCCACCTGTGCAGCCCGGGGCGCGGCACGTAGCGGGTCCCGTCGAGCCGCAGCTCCACCCGGGCGGGGGGTGGCAGAGCCCGCGCCGCCAGGGCCAGGTTCCCGTACAGCACAGCCCAAACCAGGACCGCCACGAAGCTGAACAGCCCCGCTTTGGATAAGGCCGGCACCCAGAACACACGGGGATAACCCAGCTCCACGAACCACAACCAGTCCGTGTACCAGCGGGCCACGGTGGGCCACACCACCAACCCGAGGGCGAGAAGGACCAGGAAGAACGCGCGCCACCTCACGCGGGCTGGCCCTCCCGTTCCCAGCGCCCGTGGCAGTACCGGAACACCTCCAAGCGACCTGTGTCCGCGTGAAATCCGTGGGTCCGTTGTAGCTTCCACCCTCCCCGGTAGGCCGCCACCACCACGGTCACCCCGTCGGGCAGCCCTGCCTGTTTCAGGTCGCGCGCCAGGTCCCACAAAGTGCGAGGGGCAGCGCTCACATGCTCGGGGTTTTCGGGCACGAACCGACCCCGCACCATGGCCCCACCGACGTCGCAGCGAAACTGGAACTCCGCGGGCGGCTTGGTGCACGCGGCGAACAGCTCCTGCAAGCTCTCGCGGGCGGCACAAGCCGCCTCGGAGCGCAAAAATTCCAGGGCCTCCTGCAGCTGGGAAGGCTGCCCGTACGAGTCCAGGCTTACCAGCACGGAGGCGGGAGCCGCCGCGTCCTGTCGACCGAACCGCAGGGTGCGCGTGGGGAGCAGGGCCTGCCAGGCAGCCCACACCCGGCGGACCGCCTCCGGGGGAAAGGCGGTCTCGTCGTACCCCAGTACCACGGCGCAGCCCTGGTGAAAGCGGCGCACGTCCCGATGATACCGTGACCGCCAGGGCAGCGGCAGGCTGTGCTAGGCTAAAAGTCAGGTTGCGTGAGGGGGTCGGTATGGCCACGCGAGAGGAGATCGTGGAGGTCCTCAAGACCTGCTACGACCCGGAGATCCCCGTGAACATCTGGGACCTGGGTCTGATTTACGACATCTCGCAGGAGGACGGGAAGGTGTACATCAAGATGACCCTCACCGCCCTGGGCTGCCCCATCGGTCCCGTGCTGGCGGAGGAGATCCGGTGGAAGGTGGGACAGCTGCCGGGAGTGGAGGAGGTGGAGGTGGACATCGTGTTCTCGCCCCCGTGGACCCCGGAACGCCTCACGGAGGAGGGGCGGCTGGCGTTGCAGAGCATGGGGTACCCCGTGTAGGAGCCGGACGCCGTGGCAAAGCGAAGGGATCACCAGCAGGCCAGACGGGCCGCCCGCAGGCCAATTGATCGGCTGTGGCCCTGGGCGTTCGGCGCCGTGGTGGTGCTGGGGGTAGCGGTGGTGGCGTACGGTATCCGCTCCCGGCCCCCATACCCCCGGGCAGGCGCCCACTGGCATGCGTCCTTTACCGTGGAGGTGTGCGGCCGGGCCCTGGCGTTCCCCCCAAGCCCGGGGAACGTGCACACCCACGGGGACGGGGTCATCCACGTACATCCAGAGACGGACGAGGAAGGCCGTGAAGCCACCCTGGCCACCTTCTTCCGGTCCATGGGTGTTTCCCTGGGGCCGGGGGAGATCGTCCTGCCGGATGGGCGCCGATTCCGTGATGGGGACCGCTGCGGCCAGACGCCGGGGCGGCTGCGGGTGTGGGTGAACGACCGGGAGCTGCCCGTGGAGGAGTTCCTGCGTTACTATCCCCAGGACCGGGACCGGATCCGCGTCCGCTTCCAGTGAGGGAGGCGCCCGGCTATGCGGAGGCCATGCGGTGGAACAGGGACTCCAGCTGAGGACCCAGGCGCACGGGGTAGGCGCCGTCCCGTAGGTCCTGCAGGGCATCCGGTAGGGTGGCCAGACGCCGCTGTGCCCGGGCCCTGGCCTGTGCCAGGCTCTCCCGCACGGACCGTACGCCGCCTGTCATAACCTCCACCAGAAGAGGTTCCGCGCCAGGCGGGCCGGGTTCCTCCGCCAGGGTAATGACATCCTCCTGCATGACCCCGTCCCGGCAAACCCGCCAGACCTGCTTGCGGCCGGGCAGGGTGACCTTGCCGGTGCTGCGCTTGATCCGGTAGCCGCTCTGGTCCTCTACCAGCTTGTACACTCCGCCCAGGGCCGGGGCGTCGTACGACGTACCCATCTCCGTGCCCACGCCAAAGACGTCGATGGGGGCGCCAGCGTCCACCAACTCCGCGATGCGGTACTCGTTCAAATCACCGCTGGCCAGGATCTGGACCTCCGGGTGACCCGCTTCGTCCAGGATCCGGCGCACCTGACGGCTCAGCTCCAAAAGGTCGCCGCTGTCGATGCGCACTGCCCGCAGGCGGTGCCCTGCCTGGCGCAGCTCCTCCGCCACCCGGGCGGCCAGGCGTGCCCCCTCCAGGGTGTCGTAGGTGTCGATGAGCAGCACGCACTGGTCGGGGAAGTGGCGGGCGTAGGCCCGAAAGGCTTCCAGTTCGCTTTCGAAGGACATGACGTAGGAGTGGGCCATGGTCCCGTATACGGGGATCCCGTACGCCATCCCTGCCAGCACGTTGGAGGTGCCCGCGCAGCCGGCCAGGTAGCTGCTCCGGGCGGCCTTGAGGGCCGCGTCCGTGCCGTGATCCCTGCGGGGGCTGAAATCCACCACGGGCCGCCCCCGGGCCGCCAGCACCACCCGGGCTGCCTTGCTGGCCACCATGACCTGGAAGTTCACCTGGTTGAGCAGGAAGGTCTCCACGATCTGGGCCTCGATGCGGGGCGCGCTCACCTGCAGCACGGGCTCGGACGGGAAGAACACCTCCCCCTCCGGTAGGGCCCGCACGTCCCCCGTAAACCGGAACCGTCGCAGGTAATCCAGGAACTCCTCGTCGAACAGGTCCAAACTACGCAGGTAGTCCAACGCCTCTGGGCCGAACCGCAGGCCCTCCAGGTAATCCAGCACCGTGTCTAACCCCGCGTGAAGCAGGAAGGCCCGGTGGGGCGGCAGAGCGCGCACGAACAGGTCAAAGGTAGCCCGCTCGTTCTTCCCCTCACGGAGGTAGCATTGGGCCATGGTGAGCTCGTACAGGTCCACCAGAAGACCCACGGTGTCCGGAGTGACGAACTCCCGGCTTGCGCGCGGCATGCGGTCCTCCTCGGCGGATGTCCGGGAAGAATAGTACCCTGGCAGGGCCACCGGCGCACCTTGCCCTCCTGCGGGGAAACCCGTAGACTACGGTTCGGCGGGAGCGGGGGCGTGGTGTAGCCAGGTTAACACACCGGCCTGTCACGCCGGAGATCGCGGGTTCAAATCCCGTCGCTCCCGCCAGAAGGCCTGGGTAGCTCAGGTGGTAGAGCAGGGGACTGAAAATCCCCGTGTCGGGGGTTCGACTCCCTCCCCAGGCACCAGCTGAAATGCCCGCAGCAGCGATGGTTTCTGCCTCAGGGTCGATTCACGGTCGGGGGCGGTGGGCCAGCCAGTGTGCCTAAAGTGTGCCTATCGCGCCGGCCGGAAGATAGCGTCCAGCTTCCGGGCCGCCTCCTTCTGCATGGAGTGGGCCCGACCCACAGGGCCTGTCCCCATGGGGACAGGCCCTCGGTCTGATCAGCAGACCGGGGGCGCGGCGATTCTGACGTACCGTCCGCCGTCCCCATGCCCCTGATCACCCTGGCTCCTGTGGTGGCCATCACCCTTCTGTTGCAGGGATACCTGATCACCCAGGTGCTGGGCGGGAAGCAGTGACGGGATGGGGCACCGGGAGCCTAGGGCGTCTCCGGTCAGCGGCCTGGGCCAACCGGGATGTAGTGCGCCAGAATAGGCGAACGTGTGTGCGCCTGTCAAAGCCCCGTGGGCAGAAGGAGGCCTCGCACGGGTGCAGAATCTATGCTGAGGCAAACACACCAGGGCAGGTGCCCTATGCAGGCTCGCACCACTCCGGCCGGCGATGCGGCGGGTGTTTCGCGCCCTGGGGACTTATCCGCGTACTGCGAGCAGCTGCGGGCCTTCGTTCTGGGGGAGCTGGAGCAGGCGGCGGAGGACATCGAGCAGGCGCGTCTGCATCCCCTGGCCCTGTGGGAACGGCTCGCGCGCAGGTCCCTGCTACGCCTCACCCTCCCACCCCGGTACGGGGGCTGGGGGCTTTCCATGACGGAGTACGTCCCTCTGTTGGAGCTGGTGGCCCAGTCCCACGGCTCGGTGCGCATGATCGTGCACGTGCACAACGGCTTGTGGCGCCTGCTGGACCGCTACGGGACCGAGGAGCACAAACAACGCTACCTTAGCCGTTGGGCCACGGGGGAGGCGAAGCTGGCCTTTGCCCTCACGGAGCCGGATGCGGGCACCGGTACGGACATCCGCACGGAGGCCAAGCGCGTTCGGGACGGGTGGCTGCTGCGGGGCCGCAAGTGGCTGATCACCTTCGCGGACGTGGCGGACGCCTTCGTGGTGGTGGCCTACACGGACCACACGCGGGGTGCTCAGGGGATCTCGGCCTTCCTGGTTCCGCGGGACAGCCCCGGCCTGCGGATCACCCTCCAGCCCCAGGGCATGGGCCTGGCGGGAACGGGGCACGGGCTGCTGGAGTTCCAGGACTGCTGCGTTCCGCAGGATGCCCTTCTGGGGGAGGAGGGCAAGGGGCTCCACATGGTGCTCCGTGACTTCCTGGACATCAGCCGCATCTCCATCGCCACCAGCTGCGTAGGCTTGGCGCAGCGGGCGCTGGATCTGGCCAGGGAGCACGCGCAGCGGCGGGTCACCTTCGGCAAGCCCCTGATGGAGCGCCAGGCGGTTGCCTTCGCCCTGGCGGAGATGGCGGTGGACGTGCAGGCGGCACGGCTGCTGGTCCGGGAGGCGGCGGGCAGGGTGGACGCGGGCCAACCGTGCGCGGTGCCTGCAGCTATGGCCAAGCTGTTCGGCCTGGAGATGGTGGGGCGGGTGACGGACAAGGCGCTGCGCATCTTCGGGGGGATCGGGTACCTGCGGGGCCACCCCATCGAGCGCATCTACCGGGACGCGCGCGCCCTGTGGTTCGAGGAGGGCACCGCGGAGATCCAGAAGCTGGTGATCGCCCGAGGCCTGTCCTCCACCGAGGGGTAAACGTGCTGGCGGCCTGCGTGTACGAGGGTTCGTCCAGGCGCGAGCTGCGGCTGCAGCGGGTGCCAGACCCCGCACCGGGCAGGGGGGAGGTTCTGGTACGGGTGCGGGCCGCGGGGATCTGCGGGACGGACTTGGAGATCCTGGACGGCTTGCGGTTGCCGCCCGAGGTGCGCTGGCCCGTGGTGCTGGGGCACGAGGTGGCGGGGGAGGTGGTGGAAGCGGGCGAGGACGCGGAACCCTGGCGTCCCGGCCACCGCGTGGTGGTGAACCCCTACGTGGCCTGCGGTCGGTGCTGGTCCTGCCTGGACGGCCGGCAAACCGCGTGCCGCGCCCCGGAACTCATTGGCCTCACGCGGCCGGGCGGGTGGGCGGAGTACATCCTGGTGCCGGCGCAAAACCTCTTCCACCTGCCCGGGACGCTGCCCTTTTCGGTGGGTGCCCTGCTGCCGGACGCGGTGGCCACGGCGTTCCACGCGGTGATGACCCGCGGGCAGCTTCAGCCCGGGCAGAGCGTGGTCGTGTACGGCGCGGGCGGAGTGGGTACGCACGCAGCGCAGCTGGCGAAGCTGTTCGGCGGGGACCCTGTGATCGTAGTGGTGCGGCGGCAGGCCACCGAACGGCGGTTGCAGCCCCTGGGCGTGCAGGTGGTGGTGGCCGACGGGCAGAACAACCCCGTGCGGGAGATCCGCGCCCTCACGGAGGGGCGGGGCGCGGACCTCACCGTGGACTTCGTGTCGCACCCGGAAACGGTACGGGTGGCCGTGGGCGCCACCCGCATCGGTGGCCGGGTGGTCCTGGTGGGGGTCTCGGACGAACCATTGGTCCTGCCGGGTTCCTCGTACCTGGTGCGCCGGGAGATCGAGATCCGCTCCGCTTTCGGGGCCACCCCGCACGAGATCCTCACCGTTACGAACCTGGCGGCTTCCGGGCGCCTGGACCTGAGTCGCAGCGTGACCCGCGTCTGGCCCCTGGTGGCCATCCACGAAGCCATCGCAACCCTGCGGGCGCGGCCGCCGGAGGCGGTACGCTACGTGGTGAGTCCGGAGGGAGGATCGTGAGCCTGCACGGGAAGGTGGCCCTGGTCACGGGTGCGTCCCGCGGCATCGGCCGCGCTACGGCCCTGGTCCTGGCGGAGCGTGGTGCGGACGTGGTGGTGCACTACCGCCGACGGGAGGATCAGGCCTGGGAGGTGGCGGAGGCTATCCGCGGCATGGGGCGCCGGGTGGAGGCGTTGCCCGCGGACCTGGAGCGCCCGGAGGAAATCTCGGCCCTGTTCCGCGCGGTGGAGGAGCGCTTCGGATACCTGGACATCTTCGTGGCCAACGCGGCGGCCACGGCCTTCCGCCCCTTTGAGGCCATCCGAGCCCACCACCTGGTCCGCACCTACCAGCTGAACGTGTTTGGGTTCGTGCAGGCCGCCCAGGAGGCAATGCGGCTCATGCGTGGCCGAAGGGGCCGCATCGTGGCCATCTCCGGTTTTCCCACGCAGCGGTATTTGCCCGACTACGCCCTCCTGGCCGGCGCCAAGGCCTCGGTGGAGACCCTCGCCCGGTACCTGGCGGTGGAAGCCGCTCCTTTGGGCATCAACGTGAACGTGGTGAGCCCGGGCGCGGTGGACACGGAGTCCCTGGACGTGTACGCGCAGGGGGATCGGGAGACCTTCGACCGGGCCACCCGGTTGTCAACCCCCAAGGGCCGGCTGGGAACGCCGGAGGACATCGCGAAGGTGGTGGCTTTCCTGTGCTCGGAGGATGCGGAGTGGATCGTGGGTCAGACCCTGGTGGTGGACGGAGGGCTCACCCTCATGGGCGCGTACCGGCGGCGGGGGGAGGAGGCCTGAGGCAGGTCCCCTGCAGGAGGAAGCTCTGCGCGCACGAAGAGTTTCTCGGAGTCTGAAGCGGGGGTGAGGCCATGGAGGCGCCGGCTCGTCCCCTCACGTACGGGGGGTATTTGCGGGTTCCCGAACTGCTGCAGCTGCAGCGGCGGCTCAGCGAGGCCCACGACGAGCTGCAGTTTATCGTGGTACACCAGGTGTTTGAGCTGTACTTCAAGCTGGCCCTGTTCGAGCTGGAATCTGCCCGGGCCGCCCTGGACGCGGACCAGCTGCCTGCGGCGATGCGAATGCTGAACCGCGCCACCACCGTGCTGCGCACCGCCGCGGGCGGGTTTGACGTGCTGGAGACGATGCGGCCCTGGGACTTTTTGGAGTTCCGGTCGCGCCTGAAGCCAGCCAGCGGCTTCCAGAGCCGGCAGTTCCGGGAGCTGGAGTTCCTATCCGGACTGAAGGACGCCCGCTACCTGCGGAACTTCGAGTCCGACCCGGAGGACTGGGCGGCGCTGCGGCGGCGGTTGGAGGAACCTACCCTGTGGGATGCCTTCGTGGGGGTGGTGCGACGCCGGGGGCTACCGGCGGAGGAGGAGAGGCAGCTGCTGCAGACCCTCATCGGGGTCCTGCAGCAGGTGGGCTCGGAGCTGGAGCAGCTCTCGGAGGCCCTGCTGGACTACGACGAGGCGCTGGCGTGGTGGCGGTACCGCCACCTACTCATGGTGGAACGCATCATCGGGGCGCGTCCGGGGACCGGCGTGGAGGACGTGCGGCGGGCCTTCGAGGGCGATTCCGCTTACTTCACCGGGGTGGGGTACCTGCGGGACACCCTGCACAAGCGCTGTTTCCCCCTCCTGTGGGAGGCCCGTACCTTCGTGGAGCGTGCGTAATGGACGACCCTCTGCTCAGCTGGCGGAGCGAGTTCCCTATCCTTGAGCGGGTGACCTACCTGGTCTCGCACTCCATGGGCGCCATGCCCCGGCGGGCGCGGTGGTGGGTGGAGCGCTACCTGGATCGGTGGGAGCAACGGGGCGTGTCCGCATGGGAGGAGTGGGAGCCGTACCTGCGGGAGCACGCGGGCCGGATCGCGCAGCTGGTGGGGGCGCCAGAAGGCAGCGTGGTGCTGCACCAGAACGTGTCCACCCTGTTCGGAGCCCTGCTGTCGGCGCTGCTCCCCGGCAGCCCGCGGCGCAAGGTGGTGGCCACGGACCTGAACTTCCCCTCTCTGCTGTACGTGGTGCAGGCGTTCGGACGGTTTGGCGTACGCTTGCACATGGTGCGCAGCCCGGACGGTGTGGAGGTGCCCCTGCGGGCGTGGGAGGAGGCGGTGGACGAGGACACCCTGGCAGTGCTGGTCGACCACGGCATCTTCCGGTCCGGGTTTCTGCAGGACGTGGCGGCCATCGGGGAGATCGGTCGGCGTCACGGGGCGTGGGTGGTGGTGGACGCGTACCAGACGGCCGGGTGTGTTCCGTTCCGGGTACGGGATTGGCCGGTGGACGCGGTGCTGGGAGGCTCGCACAAGTGGCTGTGCGGCGGGCCGGGGGCCGCGTGGATGTACGTGGATCCCGCCCGGCTGGATCGCCTGCAGCCCGCCCTGGCGGGCTGGTTCGCACACCGGGACCCCTTCGGGTTCGCCCTGGACCTGGAGTGGGCGCCGGACGCCATGCGGTTTGCCACGGGCACGCCGGGGATCCCCGCCCTGTTGGCGGCGCGGGCCGGGCTGGAGACGGTGCTGGAGGTGGGGGTGGCGGCCATCCGGGAAAAGTCCCTGCGGCTGGGCGAGCGCATGATGGAACACGCACGCAGCCTGGGGCTGCGGGTGCGCACGCCGCAGGAACCTGAGCGGCGCACAGGGATGGTGGTGGTGGACTTCCCGCAGGCGGAGGCGGTAGCAAAACAGCTGCAGGCGCGGGGGATTCTGGTGGACTACCGGCCCCAGGCCGGCATCCGGATGTCCGCGCACTTGTACACGCACCCGGATGAGGTGGAGGTGGCCTTCGAGGCCATCCGCCACCTGCGGGCCCGCGCAGGGTAACTTTTTGCAGGGTCAATAGTTGACGATTCAACGAATTCGCGCTATATGAAAAAGTAAAGGGCAAGGACTCCAGGCGGCAAGACCACGCGGAGGGTACCATGCGGGTGGCGTGCGTGGGGGGCGGCCCCGGCGGCTTGTACCTGGCCATCCTGCTGAAGAAGCTGGCCCCCCGCCACGAGGTGGTGGTCTACGAGCGCAACCGGCCCGACGACACCTTCGGCTGGGGCGTGGTGCTCTCGGACAGCACCCTCGGTAGCCTCTCGGTGGCGGATCCTCCCACTTACCAGGAGATTCAGCGCGCCTTCTACCACTGGGACGACATCGAGATCCACTTCCGCGGCCGCGTGCTGAGATCTGGCGGGCACGGGTTCGCGGGCATCGCCCGCACCACCCTGCTGGCCATCCTGCAGCGGCGGGCGGAGGAGCTGGGTGCGCGGTTGGTCTTCCAGCACGAGGTAGAGGACGTGGAGGCCCTGGCCCAACAGGCGGACCTGGTGGTGGCCGCGGACGGGGTGAACAGCCGCACGCGCAGCCGGTACGCGGAGGCGTTCCAGCCCCAGGTGGAGTGGGGCCGGTGCCGCTACGTGTGGCTGGGCACCCGGCGGCGCTTTCAGGCCTTCACCTTTGCCTTCGCGGAAACCCCGTGGGGTTGGTTCACGGCCCACGCGTACCCCTTCGATGGCGGGACCAGCACCTTCATCGTGGAAACCCCTGAGGACAGCTGGCGCGCCGCGGAGCTGGACCAGATGAGCAAGGAGGAGTCCATCGCCTTCTGCGAGCGCCTGTTCCAACAGGTCCTGGAGGGCCACCGTCTTCTGTCCAATGCCGCGCACCTGCGGGGCTCCGCGCAGTGGCTGCGGTTCCCGTGGATCCGGTGCGAGCGATGGGTGTACGAGCTGTCCGTACGGGGTCGGCGGGTGCCCGTGGTCCTGCTGGGAGACGCGGCCCACACGGTGCACTTCTCAGTAGGTTCGGGGACCCGGCTGGCCATGGAGGACGCCATCGGGCTCGCGAAGGCCCTGGCCCAGCACGGATGGCAGGACCTCGGGTCCGTGCGGGCCGCCCTCCAGGCGTATGAGGCGGAGCGGAAGGTGGAGCTGTTGCGGTTGCGCCACGCGGGAAGGAACTCCGCGGAGTGGTTCGAGAACGTGCGGCGGTACGCCTCCCTCGAGCCCGAACAGTTCGCCTACAGCCTCCTCACGCGCTCGCAGCGCTTGTTCCACGAGGAACTGCGCAAGCGCGACCCCCAGTACGTGGAGTCCTTCGAGCGCTGGTTCGCGCGCCGCTGCGGACTGCCCGAGCGGCCGGTGCCTCCCATGTTCACCCCCTTCCAGCTGCGGGGGGTGCGTCTGAAGAACCGGGTGGTGGTCTCCCCCATGGCCATGTACTCCGCGCAGGACGGTACCGTGGGGGACTTCCACCTGGTGCACCTGGGCGCCCGGGCCCTGGGCGGGGCGGCCCTGGTGTTCACGGAGATGACGTGCGTGTCGCGGGAGGGGCGCATCAGCCCCGGCTGCGCGGGCCTGTACAAGCCCGAGCACGTGGAGGCGTGGAAGCGCATCGTCCGGTTCGTGCACGAGCACACGGACGCGAAGATCGCCCTCCAGCTGGGCCACTCGGGTCCCAAGGGCTCCACCCGCGTGGGCTGGGAAGGCTACCACGAACCCCTGCCGGAGGGTAACTGGCCCGTGATGGGTCCCTCGCCCATCCCCTGGGGACCCCACAACCAGGTGCCGCGAGAGATGACCCGGGAGGACATGGACCGGGTGGTGGCGGAGTTCGTGCGGGCGACCCGCTGGGCGGTGGAGTGTGGGTTTGACTGGCTGGAGATCCACTGCGCACACGGCTACCTGCTGTCCAGCTTCATCAGCCCGCTCACCAACCGGAGGACGGACCGGTACGGCGGGAGTCTGGAAAACCGGATGCGGTTCCCCCTGGAGGTGGTGGAGGCGGTGCGAGAGGCGTGGCCGGAGCACCTGCCCCTGTCCGTGCGCATCTCCGCTCACGACTGGGCGCCGGGGGGCATCACCCCCGACGATGCGGTGGAAATCGCGCGCATGTTCAAGGCGGTGGGGGTGGACCTCATCGACGTCTCCAGCGGCCAGACCACCCGCCACGCGCAGCCCGAGTACGGCCGCCTGTATCAGACTCCCTTCGCGGACCGCATCCGCCACGAGGTGGGGATCGCCACCATGGCGGTGGGATCCATCTACGAGGCCGACCACGTGAACTCCATCATCGCGGGAGGCCGCGCGGACCTGTGCGCCATCGCCCGGCCGCACCTGGCGAACCCCCACTGGACCCTGGTGGAGGCGGCACGCATCGGCTACACAGACGTGGGGTGGCCCAAGCAGTATCTGGACGGTAAGGAGCAGCTGGAGCGGATCATGGCCCGCGCGCGGGCGGCGCAGGAGGGAGAGCGGGCCGCCCTGGAGGAGCTGGAGCGGGTGCTGGCCCGGGCAGCGCAGGACCGCGCCCGCGTGGCCGCCAGCCGCTGAGGAGGTGGCAGGGTGCCCGCGGGGGAGGACGCGGTGGAGGTGCTGGGGCTGGAAGCACGGGCCGGTGCGGACGACCACAGCTCGATTCGGCTGTGGCTGCGCCTGCTGTCCGCCGCCAACCTCATCAAGGCGGAGGTGCAGGCGCGTCTGCGGCGCACCTTCGGCACCACCCTGGCGCGGTTCGACCTTCTTGCGCAGCTGGACCGCCACCCCGAGGGACTGCCCATGGGGGCGCTGTCCAAGCGCATGATGGTGACCGCGGGCAACATCACGCGCCTGGTGGACCAGCTGGAGCTGGAGGGCCTCGTGACGCGGTGGCCTGATCCTGAGGACCGCCGGGCGGTGCGGGTACGCCTGACGGAACGGGGCCGGCGGCAGTTCCGCCGCATGGCCGCCGTGCACGAGGCGTGGATCGTGGAGCTGTTCGGCGCTCTGTCGCAGGGCGAACGGGACCAGCTGCACAGCCTTCTGGCGTCCCTGAAGCGCAGCGTGGTGCAGGCCCTGGGGCAAACGGGAGGTGGTTCGGCGTGAGCGCGGAGTGGGTGCGGCCCATGAAACCCGGCCCCCTGCTGGGGGAATCCGGGGGGCTGGAGGGGTTTGTCCCGGTGCGCGTGGACTGGTCGGTGGAGGACGGGGTGGGGGTGGTGACCCTGCGCCGGCCGGAGCGCAAGAATGCCCTCACCTTCGACAGCTACGGGGAGCTGCGAGACCTGTTCACGCGGCTGAACCGGGCGCCGGAGGTTCGGGCCGTGGTGCTCACGGGAGCCGGGGGGGAGTTCTCCTCGGGGGGGGACGTGTACGACATCATCGGCCGCCTGGTGGAGACGGACATGCCGGGCCTCGTGCGGTTCACCCGCATGACCACGGAGGTGGTACGCCAGATGCGTCGCTGCCCGCAGGTTTTGGTGGCCGCGGTGGACGGTGTGTGCGCGGGCGCGGGCGCGGCCCTGGCCCTGGCGTGCGACCTCCGGGTGGGCACGCCCCGCAGCCGGGTGGCCTTCCTGTTCACGCGGGCGGGGCTGGCGGGCTGCGACATGGGCGCGTGCGCCTTGCTACCCCGGGTGGTGGGCGCGGGCCGCGCCGCCGAGCTCCTGTACACGGGCCGCATGATGGAAGCAGAGGAAGGGGAGCGCTGGGGCTTCTTCAACCGTCTGGTGCCAGCTGAACAACTGTTGGACTTTGCCAAGGCGTGGGCGCGGGAGCTGGCCTCAGGCCCCGCCTTCGCCCTGAGCATGACCAAGCGGATGTTGCACCAGGAGTGGGCCATGGGGCTGGACGAGGCCTTGGAGGCGGAAGCGCAGGCCCAGGCCATCTGCATGGCCACACGGGACTTCGAGCGCGCCTACCGCGCCTTCGCCGCGCGCGAAAAGCCTGCGTTCCAGGGGGACTAGGGTTGCGGACCGATCACGTGCGCTGGCCGTTTTTCGAGGAGCACCACCAACAGCTAGCGCGCCGGTTGGCGGAGTGGGTTGCGGGCAGGCTGCGCTGGGAGGAGCCGGAGGATCTGGAAGCCGAGCGTCGGCGGCTGCTGGGGGAGCTGGCCCGGGGCGGCTGGCTACGCTACGCGGTAGCCGGCCAGGAACACGGGGGCGTGCAAAACGGGCTGGACGTGCGGGCGCTGTGCCTGATCCGGGAGGTGCTGTCGTACCACGAAGGCCTGGCGGACTTTGTGTTCGCCCTTCAGGGGCTGGGTTCTGGCCCCATCAGCCTGTTCGGCACCCCGGAGCAACGGCGGCGGTACCTGCCCGCGGTGGCCGCGGGGGAGGCCGTGGCCGCCTTTGCCCTCACGGAACCGGAGGCGGGCTCGGACGCCGCGGCCCTCCGCTGCGAGGCGCGTCCTGCAGATGGCGGGTACGTGCTGAACGGGATCAAGACCTTCGTGTCCAACGGGGGCGTGGCGGACTTCTACGTGGTGTTCGCGCGCACGGGGGAGCAGCAGGGGGCCCGGGGGATCACCGCGTTCGTGGTGGAGGCAGCGAGTCCGGGCGTGGAGGTGGTGGAGACAATCCAGCTTTCCAGCCCGCACCCGCTGGCCACCCTGCGGTTCCGGGACTGCTGGGTGCCGGCTTCCCACCGGGTGGGCGAGCCCGGCGAGGGGTTGCGCGTGGCCCTGCGCACCCTGGACGTGTTTCGCACCACCGTGGCCGCCTCCGCGGTGGGGCTAGCGCGGCGCGCCCTGGACGAGGCACTGGCCCGGGCCCTGAGCCGGCGCGCCTTCGGCGCCCGGCTGGTGGACTTTCAGTTGACGAGTGCCAAGCTGGCGGACATGGCGGCGCGGGTGGACCGATCCGCGCTGCTTACCTACCGGGCTGCGTGGCTGCACGACGCAGGGGAGCGGGCGGTAAGGGAGTCCTCCATGGCCAAGATGGCAGCCACGGAGGACGCACAGCAAGCGGTGGATGCCGCGGTACAGCTCTGGGGCGGTCTGGGAGTCACCCGCGGGACGGTGGTGGAGGCCCTGTACCGGCACGTGCGGGCGCTGCGGATCTACGAGGGCACCACGGAGATCCAGCAGCTGGTGGTGGCGAGGGAGCTGGTGCGCCAGCACACGGAGGATCAGGCGAGGGGGGAGGTGCATGGAGCCCACGGCGTTGGTGGACCGGTTCGTGGTTGACCGGTTGCCGCCTCCCGAGTTGCAGCCGGAGTTCCTGTTCGAGCTGCCGGAGCTGCGCTATCCGGCGCGCCTGAACTGTGCGGAGCCGCTTTTGGACCGGTGGGTGGCAGAAGGCCAGGGAGATCGGGTGGCGCTGCGGGCACCGGGGGTGACCTGGACGTACCGCGACCTGTGGCGCAAGGCCAACCAGGTCGCCCGGGTGCTGGTGGAGGACCTTGGGCTGCAGCCGGGGAACCGGGTGCTCCTGCGCGCTCCCAACAACCCCATGCTGGCCGCCTGCTGGTTCGGGGTGGTCAAGGCAGGTGGGGTGGTGGTGACCACCATGCCCCTGCTGCGGGCCAAGGAGCTCACCGACATCCTCACCAAGGCTCAGGTGAGCCACGTGCTGTGCGATATCCGGTTGCGGGAGGAGCTGGAGGCAGCCGTGGCGTGCTGTCCCTGGGTGCGGGAGGTTCGCACCCTCGGAGACGAAGGGCCGGGCAGCCTGGAATCCCTCATGGCGGGAAAGCCGGAGCACTTCCCGAACCTGCCCACCTTCGCCCACGACCCGGTGCTGGTGGCTTTCACCTCCGGCACCACGGGGATACCGAAGGGCTGTGTGCACTACCACCGGGACGTGCTGGCCATCTGCGACACCTTCGCCCGCCACGTGCTGCGGGCCAGCCCGGAGGACGTGTTTGCGGGAAGCCCTCCACTGGCCTTCACGTACGGGCTGGGCGGGCTGTTGCTGTTTCCCCTCCGCATCGGGGCCACCACGGTCCTGCTGGAGCGGGCAGGCCCGGAGGAGCTCCTGGAGGGTGTGGAGGCCTTCGGTGCCACCGTGTGCTTCACCGCCCCCACGGCCTACCGGGCCATGCTGCCACGGCTGGCCGGTCGGCCGGGAAGGCTGCGCAAGTGTGTGTCCGCCGGGGAGGCTCTGCCCGCCTCCACACGCCTGCAGTGGCGGGAGGCCACGGGCATCGAGATTATCGACGGCATCGGGTCCACCGAGATGCTGCACATCTTCATCTCCCACACGGAGGAGGAGGCCAAGCCGGGGGCCACGGGCAAGCCCGTCCCCGGCTACCGGGCCTGCGTGCTGGACGAGGAGGGTCGGCCCCTGCCCGTAGGCCGGGTGGGACGGCTGGCCGTCAAGGGGCCCACCGGTTGCCGTTACCTGGACGACCCCCGGCAGCGGGACTACGTGCAGGGAGGCTGGAACGTCACGGGGGACGCGTACCTGGTGGACCCGGAGGGGTACTTTATCTACCAAGCTCGCACGGACGACCTCATCGTGTCCGCGGGCTACAACATCTCCCCCGCGGAGGTGGAGGAAGCCCTGCTCACCCACCCCGCGGTGGCGGAATGCGGGGTCGTGGGCGTGCCGGACCCCCAGCGGGGCCAGGTGGTGAAAGCGTACGTGGTGCTCCGGCCCGGTCAAACGCCGGGGGCGGAGCTGGTGGCGGCCCTTCAGGAGCATGTGAAAGCGCGCCTGGCGCCCTACAAGTACCCGCGGCAGGTGGAGTTCGTGGCGAGCTTGCCCCGTACGGAGACGGGCAAGCTCCAGCGGTTCCGGCTGCGGCAGTGGGCAGCGGGCGCACCGCACGGCGGGTAAAACAGCGAGGAGGCAGAAGACGATGCACATCCTCCAACCACCTGACTGGCCGCGGCCCCGAGGGTACAGCCACGGGGTTGCGGCGCGCGGCACGTGGGTGTTCGTGGCGGGGCAGGTGGGCTGGGACAGCCGACGGGAGCAGCTAGATAGTTCCGACTTCGTGGATCAGGCCCGCCAGGCTCTGCGCAACATCGTGGCGGTCCTGGCGCAGGCGGGAGGGCGGCCCGAGCACCTGGTGCGCCTCACCTGGTATGTGACGGACCAGGAAGAGTACCGGGCCTGCCTGAAGCGCCTGGGCGAGGCGTACCGGGAGGTCGTGGGCCACCACTACCCGGCCATGTCCGTGGTGGAGGTGAAGGGGCTCATCGAACCCGGGGCCAAGGTGGAGATCGAGGCCACCGCGGTGATCCCGGACGAACAGGCGATCGAACCACATCCGGAAAGGGGGGAAGGAAGGTGAGGCAAAAGGTCTTCGCCGGCGTCCTGGTGCTGGTGATGTGCGCCCTGGCGGTGGGTCCCGCCGTCTCCCAGGGCCGGAGTCTGAAGGTCGGCTTCGTAACCACGCTCTCCGGGGGCGGGGCGGCCCTCGGGGTGGACGTGCTGGATGGCTTCCAGCTGGCCCTGCGGCACCTGGGAGGTCGGCTGGGTGGCCTGCCCGTCGAGGTGGTGACGGTGGACGACCAGCTCAACCCGGACGTGGCGCGCACCGCGGTGGAGCGGCTGCTGCGGCGCGACCGGGTGGATCTGCTGACGGGCATCATCTTCTCCAACGTCCTGTTGGCCGTGGGGGACCTCATCTTCAGCCATGGGACGTTCTACATCAGCCCCAACGCGGGTCCCTCGGAGTACGCGGGGGAGCAGTGCAACCTGCACTTCCTCAACGTGGCCTGGCAGAACGACAACCTGCACGAGGCCATGGGCCACTACGCGCAGCTGAAGGGGTACGAGACGGCCTTCATCCTGGCCCCCAACTATCCCGCGGGGCGGGACGCCCTGAACGGCTTCAAGCGCTTCTACAAGGGGCGCGTGGTGGCGGAGGTGTACACCCGGCTGGGCCAGCTGGACTACTCCGCGGAGATCGCCCAGATCCGCGCGGCGCGCCCGCGGGCGGTGTACGCCTTCTACCCGGGCGCCATGGGCGTGAACTTCATCAAGCAGTACGCGGAGGCGGGACTGATGCAGCAGGTGCAGCTGCTGGTGCCGGGGTTCTCCGCGGACCAGGACGTCATCCGCGCGGTGGGCAAGCCCATGGTGGGCGTATACAACAGCTCCCACTGGGCCCTGGAGCTGTTCAACCCCATCAACCGGAGGTTCGTGGAGGACTTCCGCCGCACCTACGGGCGCATCCCCACGCTGTACGCGGCGCAAGGGTACGACGCCGCCCTGGCCATGGATCACGGACTGCGGGCCGTGGGGCAAGACCTGTCCCGCAAGGCGGATTTCCGGAAGGCCATCCTGTCCGGCTTCGACAGCACCCGGGGGCGGGTCCGGTTCAGCAAGAACGGCTACCCCATCCAGGACTACTACCTGCGGCAGGTGGTGGAGACCCCGCAGGGGGAGATCATCAACCGCCTGCGGGGCGTGATCTTCCGGGCCCACAAGGACGCCTACGTGAGCCGCTGCAACCTCCCGTAGGAGAGCGGAGACTATCGTGGCCCTGGTGATCGAACAGCTGCTGAACGGGGTGCAGCTAGGCCTGACCCTGTTCCTTCTGAGCTCGGGCCTCACCCTGGTGCTGGGGATGATGGACACCATCAACCTGGCCCAGGGGTCCCTGTACATGCTCGGGGCATACTTCGCGGCCACCGCCAGCGCGTCCACCGGATCCTTCTGGGTGGGGGTGGGTGGCGCGGTGGCGGCCACGGCCCTGGTGGGCCTGCTGCTGGAGGTATCTTTGCTGCGACGGCTGTACGCCACAGACCACCTCACGCAGGTGCTGGCCACCTTTGCCTTGATCTTGGTGTTCAACGAGCTGGTGCGGATGGTGTGGGGACCGCAAGCGCTGCTGGTGTCCGTGCCGCCGGAGCTGGCCCGCCCCGTGCAGATCTTGCCGGGGCTGGCGTACTCCGCCTACCGGCTGACCATCATCGCGGTGGCGGGGCTGCTGGCCGCGGGTATGTTTCTGTTCGTCCACCGCACGCGGCTGGGCATGTGGGTGCGGGCGGGGGCCTCCAACCGACCTATGGCCCGCGCCATGGGGGTGCCCATCCAGCGGGTGTTCACAGGGGTGTTCGTGGTCAGCGCCGCCCTCAGCGCGGTCGCTGGAGCCCTGCTGGGGCCCATCTTCGCAGTGCAGGTGGGCATGGGGGAGGAAGTACTTATCCTGGCCTTCGTGGCCATCGTGATCGGCGGGATCGGCTCCGTGAAGGGCTCCCTGGCAGGCTCCCTGCTGGTGGGGATCGTGGACACCGCGGGCCGGGCGTTCCTGCCCCTCTTGTTCGGCGCCCTGTTCCCGCCCGAGGTGGCCTCGAACCTGGGGCCCACCGTGGCCTCGGTGCTCATCTACCTGCTCATGGCGGTGGTCCTGTTCGTGCGCCCGCAGGGCCTGTTCCCGGTGCATGGGTAAGGTGATGCAGGAAGCTGACCGCGCAGCCCGCACCGGGCAGCACGAGGCCTCCGCTTTGGTGAGCGCGCGCAGGGGAATTCTGCGGGAGCGCGGGCTTCCCTGGGGCGGGGTGGGGTTTGCGACGGTGGCCCTGCTGGTGTTTCCCGTGTTCACCCAGGCGCTGGACTGGCCCTACTACCTGAGTCTTGTTACCCGCGCCATGATCCTGGCCCTGGCAGCCAGCGCCCTGAACCTGGTGCTGGGCTACGGGGGACTGGTGAGCTTCGGGCACGCCACCTACTACGGGCTCGGTGCCTACACGGTGGCGGTCCTGGCACGGGAAGGGATCCGGCAGGCGTGGGTCGTGTGGCCGGCCGCGGTGGCAGTGGCTGCCCTGGCCGCCCTGGCCATCGGTGCCGTGTCTTTGCGGACCCGCGGCCTGTACTTCATCATGATCACCCTCGCCTTTGCGCAGATGGTCTACTACTTCGTGGTCTCCTTCAAGCAGTACGGGGGACAGGACGGGCTGCGCGCACCGCGGACGGACTTTGGGGTGAGCCTGGGGGACGTGGAGGTATACTACCTGGCCTTCGGGCTGCTGGTGGTAAGCCTGGTGGTGCTGTGGCGGATCGTTCACGCGCGGTTCGGACGCGCCCTGCAGGCGGTGCGGGACAACGAGGTGCGCGCAGCCACCGTGGGGTTCCCCGTGTACCGGATCCAGCTGGCCGCCTTCGTGCTCTCGGGCGCTCTTACCGGCCTTGCGGGCGCCCTGATGGCGCACCACACCCAGTACGTGTCCCCCGCCATGCTGAGCTGGCCGCAGTCGGGTCACTTTCTGTTCATGGTGATCCTGGGGGGCGTGGGGCGGTTCTTTGCGGGCGTCCTGGGCGCGGGGGCCTTGGTGCTGATCGAGGAGCTGTTCCACGTCGTGACAGTCTCCTGGCAGCTCTACGTGGGCCTGACCCTGCTGGCGGTCGTCCTGCTGGCACCCCGGGGGCTTGCGGGACTCGCGGAGGGACGGAAGCGGTGAGCCTGCTGCAGGTGCGCGGCCTGAGCAAGCGTTTCGGGGGCGTGCTGGCCCTGTGGCGGTGCGACCTGGACGTCCAGCCCGGAGAGGTGCACGCCCTCATCGGCCCCAACGGCGCGGGCAAGACCACTTTGGTGAATTTGGTCTCGGGCCTGCTTGCGCCCACGGAGGGGCGTATTGTGTTCCGCGGTGTGGACATCACGGGGCTTCCTCCCCACGAGCGGGCCCTGCTGGGGATCGCCCGCACGTTCCAGGTGACCAACCTGTTCCCCCAGGACACCGTGCTGGGCAACCTGAGCCTGGTGGTGCAGGCGCGCACGGGCAGTTCCTTCCGTTTCTGGCGGCCCGTGGCCCAGGAAACCTTTCTGGAACAGGAGGCCCGCTCATACGCGCGCCGCGTGGATTTGCACGGCAGGCTGGAGGTGCCGGTCCGGGCCCTGTCGCACGGGGAGCAGCGGCAGCTGGAGGTGGGTCTGGCCCTGGCCGCGGAGCCGCGGCTGGTGGTGCTGGATGAGCCCACCTCCGGCATGGGCCAGGAGGAGTCCCGCGCCGTGGTGGAGCTCATCCAGCGGTTGCGGGGGGAGGTGGCCATCCTCCTGGTGGAGCATGACATGGACGTGGTGTTCCAGGTGGCGGACCGAATCACGGTGCTGGTGGACGGCCGGGTGGTGGCCAGCGGGCCGCCGGAGGTTGTGCGGGAGGACCCAGAGGTGCACCGGGCATATCTGGGACACGCGCTGGAGGAGGCCCGCGCGCCCAGGGCCTCTTCGCGCCCGCGGGCACAGGCGAACGCGTCGGGGCCAGCCCTCCTGGAGGTCCAGGGCTTGGAGGCCTCCTACGGGACCAGCCAGGTGCTCTTCGGGGTGGACCTGCGAGTGCCCTCCGGGCACGTGGTGACGCTGCTGGGCCGCAACGGGATGGGAAAGACAACCACCGTGCGGGCTCTGGCGGGTCTTCTGCGGCCCAAGGCGGGACGCGTGCGGTTTGCTGGCGGCGAGATCCAGGGCCAGCCGCCCGAGGTGGTCGCGTCTTTGGGCGTGGCCTTGGTCCCGGAGGGCCGGCAGATCTTCCCCAACCTGACGGTGCGGGAGAACCTGGTGGCGTTTGCCCGCGGCAACCGCGCGGCAGGGTCCCCGTGGACCCTGGACCGGGTGCTGGAGCTGTTCCCCCGGCTGGGAGCGCGGCTGAACCAGCTCGGTAGCCGGCTGTCCGGGGGCGAACAGCAGATGCTGGCCATTGGCCGCGCCCTTATGACCAACCCTCGCTTGCTGGTCCTGGACGAGGCTACGGAAGGCCTAGCCCCCCTGGTGCGGGAGGAGATCTGGCGGGCGCTGCAGCGGCTGAACGCGGAGGGGCTTTCGGTGCTGCTGATCGACAAGTACGTGGAGCGCCTCACGGAGTTCGCCCACTACCACTACATCCTGGAGCGCGGGCGCGTGGTGTGGGAGGGGACGTCGGAGGCCCTGCGGGAGGACCGGGAGCTGTGGCGGCGGTACCTGAGCGTGTAGCGCGGCTGGAGCTTGCGGGTCGGGTGGCGTTCGTCACGGGCGGGGGGCGGGGTGTGGGCCGGGCCTGCGCCTTGGAGCTGGCGCGGAGGGGAGCGGCGGTGGCGGTGGCCGCCCGCACGGAAGAACAGGTTGTGGCCGTAGTCCGGGAGATCGAGCAGCTGGGCGGCCAGGCCGTGCCGTGCCCGTGCGACGTAACCGAGCGAGCACAGGTGGAGCACGCGGTGGCGCGGGCCCGGGACCAGTTGGGCCCCGTGACCATCCTGGTGGCCGCGGCCGGCTGGGCCCGCAGCGCTCCCTTCCACGAGATCACAGACGAGGACTGGGATCTCCACCTTCGTGCGAACGCCACCGGTGCCTTTTACGCCATCCGGGCGGTCCTCCCCGACATGTTGCGCAGCGCATGGGGCCGCATCGTGGCCATCGCCTCCGTGGCCGCAAAGGTGCCAGGACGCTACGTGGCCGCCTACACAGCCTCCAAGCACGCCCTCCTGGGACTGGTGCGGTCGGTGGCGGTGGAGTATGCGCCCTGCGGGATCACCGCCAACGCCGTGTGCCCCGGGTACCTGGACACCCGCATGACCGCGGAGAACATCGCCCGCATCAGCACCCGCACGGGCCGGCCGCCCGAGGAAATCCGCCACATCCTGCAGGGGTTGAGCCCGCAGGGTCGGCTGTTCACCGTGGAGGAGGTAGCCGCCCTGGTGGCCTACCTGTGCTCGGAGGCAGCCCGGGGGATCAACGGGCAGGGGATCGTGCTGGATGGCGGTGCTGTGACGTGGTGAGGGGGTGGAAAGCGTGGTGACGTACGAGGAGGTGCCCGAGCATTTCAACGTGGCCCACTACTTCCTCCACCGGAACGTGGAGGAGGGCCGAGGGGATCGGGTGGCCCTGCACGTGGGGGAGCAGGCGGTCACCTACCGGGAGCTCAGCCAGCTGGCTTACCGAATCGGCCACGTGCTTCGCGCCCTCGGCGTGGCCCCGGAGGACCGGGTGCTGCTGGCCCTTGCGGACGGGGTGGAGTTCGTGGCCACCTGGTACGCCGTGGTGGGGCTGGGTGCGGTGAGCGCGGAGGTGTACACGTACCTGCACGCCCACGACTACGCCTACTACCTGGACTACGTACGTCCTCAGGTGGTCGTGACGGATGCCGTGACGCACGGAAAAGTGCGGGAGGCGGCGCACACGGTGGGGTTTCGGGGTAAGCTGCTGGCGGTGGGAGTGCCGGAGCTGCTGCCGGGGGAGGAGGATTTCCACCGCCTGGTGGCGCAGGCACCCTCCGAGCCGGCCCTAGCGGACACGCGCAAGGACGACTTCGCCCTGTGGAAGTTCACCACGGGCACCACGGGCCGACCCAAGGCGGTGGTGCACTGCCACTACGCGCCGTACCTGAGCTTCTGGAACTACGCCCAGGAGGTGATCCGCTACACACCGGAGGACGTGGTCCTGCCGGTGCCCAAACTGTTCTTCGGCTACGCGCGGGACTGCGCGGCCCTGTTCCCCTTCGGGGTGGGCGCGTCCGCGGTGGTGTTCCCGGAGCGTTCCACCCCGGAGCGGATCTTCCAGCTGATCCGTCACCACCGGCCCACCCTGCTGATCCAGGTGCCCACCATGATGCGCCAGATGGTGGAGCACCCCGAGGCGGAGTGCTACGACCTGTCCTGTGTGCGGCTGGCCACCTCCGCGGGGGAGGCCCTGCCCGCGGAGCTGTACCATCGGTGGAAGCAGAAGTTCGGCGTGGAGGTGGTGGACGGGATCGGGTCCTCCGAGCTGTACCACATCTACATCTCCAACCGGCCCGGGCAGGTGCGGCCCGGCAGCGTGGGACGACCCTGTCCGGGCTACCGGGCGGAGGTGCGGGACCCCGACGGACGTCCGCTTCCGCGGGGCGAAACGGGAGAGCTGTGGGTGTGGGGGGAAACGGCGGCCCTCCTGTACTGGAGGGATCGGGGCAAATCCGTGCGCACCTTCCACGGCAACTGGGTTCGCACGGGCGACCTGTTCCGCGAGGACGAGGACGGCTTCCTGTGGTACCAGGGGCGCGCGGACGACCTCATGAAGGTCGGCGGGGTATGGGTGGCGCCCGCGGAGGTGGAGCAGTGCCTGCTCAGCCACCCGCTGGTGGCCGAGTGCGCGGTCCTCCCCACGGTGCGGGAGGGCCTGGTGGTCCCCGTGGCGTACGTGACCCTGCGCGAGCCGCACCGGGCCGGCCCCGAGCTGGCCCGCGCCCTCCAGGACCACGTGCGGGGAAACCTGAGCCCGCACAAGTACCCGCGGGAGGTGCGCTTCGTGGACTCCTTGCCGCGCACGCCTTCCGGAAAGGTGGACCGCCGGCAGCTGCGGGAGGACGTCTAACCCGGCCCGCGACCGAACCGTCCAGGCCGGTCGCGGCCCCCGCCCCGTGCCACCGCCCGGATGGTCTCCACCAGTAGCTCTGCCAGCACCTGGAAGCGGGCGTGGCCCTCCTCCGGTGTCGCGTCCGCAGGCGAGCCGCAGTATGCACGGTCCATGTCCATGGCGCGGAAGTCCCGCACGCCCTCCGCCAAGGCCGTAGCCAAGTCTACCTGGACGGGCCCTAGACTCCGCAGGACTTCTCGGTCCACCAGCTCCGGCCGCTCCGCCAGCACAAGCGAGGTCTCGTACCGACCTGCGTGGCAGGAACCGCTGCGGAACTCCTCCCCCAGCCGCTCCGCGCGGGCGCGCCGGGTCAGGTCAAGGTACCCCACCACCACCCCCGTGCGGGCCTCCACGGCGTCCAGGGCCGCGTGCACACACCGCACGTGCTCGGGCTCGAAGTGGTTGTTCACCACCACGATCCACCGCAACCCCTGTGCGACGAGGGATGTGCACACGTCCACCAGCAGGGCCTGCAGGGTGGCGGGCGAGATGCCCACCGTCCCTGAAAACCCCGCCGCGCAGGCCGTCACACCGTAAGCGATGGGCGGCAGCACCCAGACCTCTAGCTCGGGGTCGTCTCGGAGTTGCTCTGCAGCCCGTCTGCACATTCCCAGGGAGATGAGCAGGTCCGTGCCGAGGGGAGCGTGCGGGCCGTGCGCTTCCACGGCTCCCAGGGGCAAGAGCAGCACGGGGCGCCGCGGCCCCGAAAGGAGCCTTTCCACCGCGGGCCACGTGAGGTCGGCGAACGCAAAACCGGACACCACGGGGCAGCTGTTCGATGCGGGTGCCCCGCGTCCCTGCACGTTGACGCGCGGGCTTCCGGGCGCCTACACTGCGGACCCAGGACGTGCGCCAGGGCGCAAGACGCGCCGGCACGCCTGGAAAGATGCGCGGCGCGGCAGGACCTACGGCTATGGTGGAGTCAGCTTCTGTGCGCTTCCACAACGGGCGTGTGTACACCCTGGACCGTCACGGTACCGTGGTACAGGCGGTGGCGTGCCGGAAGGGGCGCGTGGTCGGGTTGGGTACGGACGCGGAGGTGCAGGAGCGCTTTGGGGACCTGCCCGAGGTGGATCTTCACGGTGCGGTGGTCCTGCCCGCCTTCTGCGATGCGCACCTGCACCTGCTGGCCTTGGGGCTGCAGGCCCCGCTGGTCTGCCTGAGCCCGGCGCGTTCCAAGCGGGAGGCGGTAGACCTGGTCCGAGAAGCGGCTGCCGCGGTGCCCCAGGATCGCTGGCTTGTGGGGCGGGGCTGGGACGCTGCGGGCTGGCCGGAGGGTCTACCTACCCGGGCCGACCTGGACGAAGTTGTCCCGCACACGCCGGTGGTTCTGTGGAGCAGGGACGGCCACCGCGTGTGGTGCAACTCCCTAGCGCTGCGGCGGGCGGGGGTTACCTCCTCCACCCCGGATCCGCGCGGCGGGCGGATCCGGCGCGACCCCTCCGGCGAACCCACCGGGGTTTTGGAGGAGACGGCGGTGCAGCTTGTGGCGCGAGCGATTCCACCCCCCACGGACGGAGAGGTGGAGACGGCGCTCGTGCGCGCGCAGGAGGAGCTGCACCGGAGAGGTATTGCCGCCGTGCACCACATGGCCGGTCCTGGGGAGGGCTCGGAGGCCCTCCGCGGGCTGCAGAGGTTGAGAAGGTCCGGGCGGCTGCGGCTGCGGGTGGTGGCCGCCATCCCGGAGACGCACCTGGAGGCGGCCGTGCTGGTGGGGATTCGGTCCGGGTTCGGGGACGAGTGGCTGCGGCTCGGGTGGGTGAAGGTTTTCGCAGACGGGACGCTGGGCTCTCAGACGGCGGCCATGCTGGAACCCTTCGCGGGGCATCCTCACGACAGGGGGATCTCCCTGCACACGCGGGAGGAGCTGGCTGCCCTGATCCGGCGTGCTGCGGAGGCCGGGTGGGCATGTGCGGTCCATGCCATCGGTGACCGTGCCAACCGCTGGGCCCTGGACGCCTTTCAGGCCTGCCGGGACGCGACCCGCGAATGGCAGCTGCGTCACCGGATCGAGCACGCACAGCTCCTGCACCCGCAGGATGTGGCGCGCTTTGCTGAGCTGGGCGTGGTGGCTTCCATGCAGCCGGCGCACTGCCTGGCGGACCGCCCGCTCGCGGAGCGCCTGTGGGGCGACCGGTGCCGGTACGCGTACGCGTGGCGGTTCTTGGCCCGGGCGGGTGCGGTCCTGGCCTTTGGATCGGACGCACCGGTCCAGACCGTGGACGTGCTTTTGGGTCTGTACGCCGCGGTGTTCCGTCGGTGGCCCGGGGATCCGAATCCGCCCTGGTTCCCCGAGCAGGCGCTGTCCGTGGAGGAGGCACTGCGCGCCTACACGGGGGGGCCGGCCTACGCGGCGGGCCTGGAAGCCTACCACGGGAGCCTGGAGGTAGACAAGGCGTGCGACCTCGTGGCCCTGGATCGTGACGTCCTGGAAGACCCGCACCAGCTGGCCCGCGCCCGGATTCGCATGACCGTGGTGGGCGGGGACGTGGTGTACTCCTGATGTTGCTGCAGGGAACGCAGCGACTGGATGGTGAAGCCGAATGCGGACCTTGCTTGCCTGGCGGTGGTGATGCGGCTGGCTGGCCGTGGGCGTCCTGACGGCGGCCGTCCCCGTCCCGGGCCCAGGGCTCCGCGACCGCATCCAGATGGCAGGGGTGCTCGCGTACGAGCAAAACGTCCCCGTGTTCGTGGCCTTGGCCCGGGGTTTTTACGAGGCTGAAGGGTCAGGTGAGGCGGGTGCGGGACCTACAGGGCCGCACGGTGGGGACGCCACTTCCGGGTGCGGGTGCGTGGGTGGCCATCAACGCGTTCCTGCGCAAGGCCGCGCCGAACCCCGACCGGGACCATCGGGAGTGGGATGGTTCGGGTCGCACGCTGTCGCTCGTGCTGGTGACGCGGGAAGACGTGATCCAGCGGGACCCGGACCTGGTGGGGCGGGTGGTGCGCGCCACGGGGCGGGGGCTGCAGTACGCCCGCAGCGCCTCGCCCGAGCGGCTGGCCCGGGAGCTGATGGAGCACCCGCGGACCGCGGAGTACTTCGCGGGCCTGGCGCGGCCCTTCGTGGTGGAGATGTTTGGAAAGTTCGCGGCGGGTGGGCAGAAACCGGCCGCCCTTCACGAGGACGCCTTTGGGGGGCGCCGCCCCCGCGGCGGCCAGCACCGCCACGGGCGTGGCCAGGGCGAAGGAGCACGAGCAGGCCACCGCCAGCATTGGCCGCGGCCAGAGGTTCACCCCGCAGGAGGAAGGTAAGGCCCGCCACGCCGGCCACCACGGGCAGGTAGTAGCCCGAGAACCGGCCCGCGGCCAGCTGGAACGTCCTGGGGTTCCCCTCCGCCTCCCGTATCACGCGCAGGATGCGACCGAAGGTGCTGTCGGAGCCCGCGGCGGTGGCGCGCACCCGCAGGTAGCCTGCACGCACCACGGACGCCGCGAAAACCGTGGAGCCCGGCAGCACCTCCACGGGCAAAGGCTCGCCCCGTGATGGCCGCCTGGTCCACGGTGGCCGCCCCTTCCACCACCTGTCCGTCCACGGACACGACCTCGCCCGGCCGCACCACCACCACCACCTCCCGCGGTCGCACCTGATCCGCGGGGACGACCAGCTCCGCCCCGCCGTGCTCCACCCAGGCCGTCTGCGGGCTCAAAGGCACCAAGTGCGCCAGTGCGTCCTGCGCCCGCTCTGCGGTGTAACGTTCCACGAACTCACCCACCCGCATGAAGAACACCACCCCCCCCGCAGCCGCCCACTCACCCACGGCCGCCGCGGCCACGACCCCGACCGTCATCAGGGTGTGGGAGGTCACGCGGCCCCGGAGGGCGCTGACGACCACGTTCCGGAACACGCCAGCCCGCCGTCAGGAGGAACGCCACCCACACCAGCGCAGGGACGCGGCGGCTTGCGGTCTGCAGCAACCCTGAGCGCTCGCCAACCACCGCGAGGAGCAGCACCGCGCCAAACAGGCCTCCCAGGAGGCGCATCACCGTGGCGGCGTGCGAGCGGGTACCGGCCCGGCAGCGGCGCGCTGCACACGCATGCCTGCCCTATCGCCCGCCCTGATCTTCCTGCGCGTACCGGGTGCACAGGTACACCCCCCGCGCGACCTCCGCCAGCACCCGGTCCGCGAGGTCCAGCAAGGCGTCCACCCGGGGGTCGCTCAGGCGGTACCGCACGAACCGCCCCTCCCGCTCCCGCTGCACCAGCCCGCAGTCCCACAAACACTGGAGGTGGCTGGAGGCGTTCGGTTGGGCCAGCCCGGTGGCCCTTACGATCTCGCCCACCGTCTTGGGACCCTCCCGAAGGGTCTCCAGGATGGCCAGCCGAGAGCCTGCTGCAAAGCCGCGGAACAGCTTTGCCTTCAGCGTAAGGGCGCCTAGCTTGAGCTTGGCTGCGGCAGGCACTCTATTTCAGCTAAACATATCAAAATTTCTCTATGTTTAATCTACGAGCCCCAATCTGCCCGCGTCAAGGGAGGACTTGCACAGCGCCGGCCCCCCGCCTACACTAAGGCTGGATTAGCACTCTCCAGCTGAGAGTGCTAACGGCAGGCTCCAATCCCAATGCCACAAGGAGGGAGGTCGCTATGAACCTGAAGCCCCTGGGTGACCGCGTGGTGGTCAAGCCCTTGGAGGAGGAGGAGCGCACCAAGGGCGGCATCGTGCTGCCCGACGTAGCGAAGGAGAAGCCCCAGCACGGGGAAGTGCTGGCGGTGGGCCCCGGAGCCCTCACGGAGGACGGCCGGCGCCTGCCCATGGATGTCAAGGTAGGGGACCGCGTGCTGTTCGCCAAGTACGCGGGCACCGAGGTGAAGATCGGGGATGAGGAGTACCTGATCCTGCGGCAGAGCGACATCCTGGCCATCGTGGAGCGGGAGCCCGCGGCCACGAGGGCCTGACGGGAGGGATGGCCCATGCCCAAGGAGCTTCGGTTCGACGAGGAAGCGCGTCGTACCCTGGAACGGGGTGTCAACAAGCTGGCGGACGCGGTCAAGATCACCCTCGGCCCCAAGGGCCGCAACGTGGTCTTGGAGAAGAAGTTCGGCTCGCCCACCATCACCCACGACGGGGTAACGGTGGCGAAGGAGATCGAGCTGGAAGACCCCTTCGAGAACGCGGGCGCACAGCTGGTCCGGGAGGTGGCGACCAAGACCAGTGACGTGGCCGGGGACGGCACCACCACCGCCACCATCCTGGCCCAGGCCATTATCCGGGAGGGCCTGAAGAACGTGGCCGCAGGCGCCAACCCCATGGCCCTCAAGCGGGGCATCGACAAGGCCGTGGAGGCGGTGGTGGAGCACCTCCGGAAGGTGGCCAAGCCCGTGGAGACCAAGGAGGCGATCGAGCAGGTGGCCACCATCTCCGCCAACGACCCCTCCATCGGCAAGATCATCGCGGACGCCATGGACAAGGTGGGCAAGGACGGGGTCATCACCGTGGAGGAGAGCAAGGGCATCGAGACCACGGTGGAGATCGTGGAGGGGATGCAGTTCGACAAGGGGTACATTTCCCCCTACTTTGTCACCGACCCCGAGAAGATGGAGGCGGTGCTGGAGGAGCCGTACCTCCTGATTACCGACCGGAAGATCTCCTCCGTGCGGGACCTGCTGCCCGTCCTGGAGCGCGTGGTCCAGATGGGCAAGCCTCTGCTGGTCATCGCGGAGGACGTGGAGGGAGAAGCCCTTGCCACCCTGGTGGTGAACAAGCTGCGCGGCACCCTCAACGTTTGCGCGGTCAAGGCGCCCGCCTTCGGGGAGCGGCGGAAGGCCATCCTGCAGGACATCGCCATCCTCACGGGCGGCACCGTCATCAGCGAGGAGCTGGGCCTCAAGCTGGAGAACACCAACGTCTCCCAGCTGGGCCGCGCCAAGCAGGTGCGGGTCCGCAAGGAGGAGACCATCATCGTGGGCGGGGCGGGCGACCCGAAGGAGATCGAGAAGCGGATCCAGCAGATCCGCAAGCAGATCGAAGAGACCGACTCCGACTACGACCGGGAGAAGCTGCAGGAGCGGCTGGGCAAGCTGGTGGGCGGCGTGGCAGTGATTCGCATCGGTGCCGCCAGCGAGACGGAGATGAAGTACAGGAAGACCCGGGTGGAGGACGCCCTCTCTGCCACGCGGTCCGCGGTCGAGGAGGGCATCGTGCCCGGGGGCGGTGTGGCCCTGGTGCGGGCCCAGGAGGCCGTGGACGCCCGCAAGCTGGAGGGCGACGAGGCGGTGGGCGCCAGCATCGTCCGCCGGGCCCTGGAGGAGCCCCTCAAGCAGCTGGCGGTGAACGCAGGCCAGGAGGGGTCCATCATCGTGGAGAAGGTCCGCCAGCAGAAGGACCCCGACGTGGGCTACAACGTCCTTTCGGGGCAGTTCGAGGACATGTTCAAGGCGGGCATCGTGGACCCCGCCAAGGTGGTGCGTTGTGCCCTGCAGAACGCGGCCTCCATCGCCGGCCTGCTGATCACCACGGAGGCCCTGGTGGTGGAGCAGAAGGAGGAAGAGGAGGAGAAGACCTAAGCGCCTCAGCGTACAGGGTCGCGGGGAGGGTGCACCGCCCTCCCCGCTTGTTTTCGGGCAGGGCGGCGGCGGGGGGCGTCGAATCCCGTAAAGGGTGCTGACCGTCCACGCCTTCCGAACGCTCCTGTGGACCGCGGTGGTCCTGCACTTAGGGGTCTTCCTGGTGGCCTTCGTGCTGGACCTGGCACGCCGCAGGGTCCCGGGGTGGCTGTGGGTAGCCTACCTGTTTGGCGGGGCCCTCGTGGTGGTGCAGGGTGCCTCGGGGGTGGGGCTGTACCTGGCGGGCTTCCGCCCAGCGGACAGCCTGCACCTGCTGTACGGACTTTTGTCCCTGGCGGGCGGGCTGGCTGGCGTCGGGCTGCGGCCGCGTGGCTTCCTCCGCGCGGCCATCCCGCCGGGTCGCGAGGCGCGGGCGGTGGCCTTGGTGGCCCTCACGGTGGCCGCGCTGCTCCTGCGCGCTTACCAAACGGGCGCCGTGAGGGAGTAAGCGTGGCTGCGGCTGGTGGGCCCTCGTGGACTCGAACCACGGACCTCGGTCTTATCAGGACCGCGCTCTGACCACCTGAGCTAAGGGCCCGGAGCACCACGATTCTACGGTTGGCACCCGGAGGTGTCAAACCGAAGCCGAGGGGTGACGCGGGAAGGCCGCGCCTGCTACCCTCCGACCGTCTGAGGGAGGCCCAGGAGGGAGATGACCGCCGTGGAAAGAAAGCGCCTGCGCACACTCGGTGTGGCGGTGGTGGGCGCAGGCCGTGTGGGGACCTTCCGGGCCAAGCGGCAACTCGGCACCCCGCGGCGTGGTGGATGGGTATTGCGCAGCGGATCCCCGAACGGGGAGAGGCCCTGGCCCGCCGGGTGGGCGCGGACTACGTGACCACGAGCTTCCAGGAACTGCTGGCACGGCCCGAGGTCAACTGCGTGGTGGTGGCCACGGACGAGCACCTGCACGCGGCCCCCGTCCTGGCCGCGGTGGACCGGGGCCTCCCCCCTGCTGGTGGAGAAGCCCTTGGCCACCACCCTGCACTGGCGGGATCGTGGGCACCGAGGGGGTGCTCACCGTGGACGACACCCACCGGGACGTGGTACTGGCCGTGAGTGCGCCCCAGATGGAGGACTACAGCCCCCCGAAAGTCGCCTGGTAGACTTGCTCGGCAGCTACCCGCCCGGCGACGTGGCCTTCGGGGAACTGTGGGGGCCCGTGCGGGAGGAGACCGTGGCGTGGCTGGACCGCGTGTCCATGGGTGTCCCCACCCCGCACGCCACCGCGGCGGAGGCACACCAACGCCTCATGATGAGCAAGGCCTTCGACCTTTCTGCCCGCACGAAGCGGCCGGTGGCCCTGCCCCTCCACTCCGAAGAGGAAGGCGAAGGGTAAAAACGGAAAAGGGGAAGTTGAGTTCATGCCTCAGGTTCCTTCGTTGGACGAACGCGCGTGGGAGGCTGCCCGCGCGGTGGACGCAGAGGAGCTGGTGGACCTCGCCCGGCGGCTGGTCCGCGTCCCCAGCGTGGTGCGGCCCGGTGACCCTACGTCCAACGAGGCACAGGTGGCGGCCTTCCTCGCGGAGGAGCTGCACCGGCGCGGGTTCAGGGTCTTCGTGCAGGAGGTGTTCCCGAGCCGGCCCAACGTGATCGCGGACTGGGAGGCAGAGGATCCGGGCTTCGGGCTGCTCCTGGAGGGCCACACGGACGTGGTGACGGAGGGCGACCCCACGGCGTGGTCCCACGACCCCTTCGGCGGGGAGGTGGTGGCGGGGCGGCTGTACGGGCGCGGCGCGTGCGACATGAAGGGGGGACTGGCGGCAGCTGTGGTGGCCGCGGACACCGTGCGGCGGCGGGCACCGGGGGGTCTCAGGGGTCGGGTGCGGCTGGCGGCCTTGGTGGACGAGGAAGGTATGATGGCGGGCGTCAAGGCCTTCGTGCGGGCGGGGTTCGCGGACGGTTTCCACGGCGCGGTGGTGTGCGAGCCCGAGGAGAACGAGATCTGCCTGGCGCAGAAGGGTGCGCTTCGGGTCCGGGCGGTCTTCCGGGGCCGGCAGGCGCACGGGGCTATGCCCTATGCGGGTGCCAACCCCATTCCTGCCGCGGCGCGCTTCGTGCTGTCGTTGCAGGAGCTGCAGGCGGCCGAGCAGGCGAGGTGCACGCCCCATCCGCACCTTGGGCTGCCGTGGGTGACACCCACCACCTTCCGGGCTCCCGCCAGGGGGGACGCGCAGTTCAACGTGATGGCGGGAGAGGCGCAGGTAACGGTGGACGTGCGGACCGTCCCGGGGCAGGACCACGGGGCGCTGCGGGAGGCTGTACGCCGCGCCGCGCTGCAGGCTGCGCAGGGTCACGAAGGGGTGGAAGCCGGGATCGAGGTAGTGGAGGACCGCCCGTGGACGGAGACCCCGCAGGACGCGGCGGTAGTGCGGGCTGTGGAGGACGCGGTGCGGCTGGTCACCGGCCGGCCTCCGCGCTACGGCGGGGTGCCAGGCGCCACGGACGGCACGTTCCTCGCGGCGTGGGCGGGCCTGCCCGTGGTGGTGATCGGGCCCGGCCGTCGGGAGATGCCGCACCAGGTGGACGAGTACGTGGAGGTGGAGGAGCTGGTGCAGGCGGCCCGCATCTACGCCGCCACGGTGGTGTACGCTCTGGGACGCTGAGGGTGGAGGTGAGCGGTGGACTACTCCCGGCTGTTCCGGCTGGATGGACGGGTGGCCCTGGTCGTGGGTGCTGGGTCGGGGATCGGCGCCGCGGCCGCGCAGGCTCTGGCAGCCCATGGGGCTCAGGTGGTATGTGCGGACGTTCGGGAGGAGGCGGCCCGGGCCACCGCGGAGGCGGTGGTACAGGCAGGCGGGCGCGCGGAGAGCGACCCCGTGGATGTCACGGACCCCACCTCCGTGGAGGAACTGACAGAAAGGGTGTGCGGGCGCTGGGGATCGTTGGATGTGGTGGTGGTGACCCCTGCCATCAACATCCGCAAGCCCCTGGTGCAGTACACGGACGAGGAGTTCGACCGGGTGGTGGCCGTGAACCTGAGGGGTACATTCCACGTCCTGCGGACCGCCGGTCGCCGCATGGCCGAGCAGGGCCGCGGCAGCATCGTGGCCCTTGCTTCCATCCGTGCCCAGGTGGTGGAGCCAGGACAGGGTGTGTACGCCGCCACGAAGGCGGGGATCGTGCAGATGGTGAGGACCCTGGCGGCGGAGCTGGGGCCATGGGGGGTGCGGGTGAACGCGGTCGCCCCGGGCGTGGTGGAGACCCCCCTCACGCGGCCCATTCAACAGGATCCCGCGTGGTACGCGGCGTACGCGGAGCGCTCCGCCCTGGGACGCTGGGCGAAACCCGAGGAGATCGCGGGCACCATCGTGTACCTCGCTTCGGACGCCGCGAGCTACGTTACGGGTTCGGTGCTGGTGGTGGACGGAGGCTGGACCGCGGTGGACGGCCGCTTCAGCCCACCCGTGTAGGCTACCCGGTACCTGGAACCGGTACCAGGTACCGCAAGGTGGAACCGGTATCAGGTACTGCCGGCCCAGCCCACCAATGGCGTGAGGCCCCCTGTGCTGGGGGGAAAAGAGGGGTAGGGGTGACCGGTGGGGTTGGGTTGCTCACAGGCGAGCGTACGTAGGGCAAGCACGAGCGGCAGCTCGGGAAGGGCCGGCGTGCGGTCAGGTTCGGTCGCAGCGCTCGCTTGCTACGGTGGTGGACGAGGGGAAGACTTCCGCAGACGCTCACCGGATTGAAGAGCTCCCCCACAGGGTGTATCCGGCCCGCGGGCTGCACCTCTCAGCTGCCGCCTGCGAGCCACAGCTCCCCTGCGCGAGGTACCCTCTGCGCCCGGGATCCCCTTCCAGCCGGCTTGTACGCCTTCTGCCCGGGCGGCAGGTCCACGACCGCTTCTGCGGGGCAGAGCAACTCTGCTTCCTCCCGGTTCACCAGGTCCCACCGCCCCAGGGCGTACGCGTGGTAGCTGGTCCACGGGTAGTCCTCCGGGTGGTCGCACAGCCCTGCTTGCACAGGGTTGTTGTGGATGTACCGCACCACCGCCCACAGGTACCCTTCTTCCTCGCACAGCTTGGCGTGATACCGGTCCTGGAACACATGGCCGCGAAGACCCAGCTGGCGGTTGTGGTGCAGCGCAAACCGGCGCTGCACGTCGTGCATGACCTTGGCGAGCGCGACCGGTCCCCGGCGGCACAGCAGGTGGACGTGGTTGGGGAGCAGGGCGTAGGCGAGCACCCGCAGGCCGAACCGCTGTGTGGCCTCCCGGAGCAGGCGGAGGTACACGTGGTAGTCCTTGGGGGTGTAGAAGATCCGCTGCTGGTGGTTGCCGCGGGCCGTGATGTGGTAGACGGTTCCGGGGACGTCCACCCGGGGCTTGCGGGGCATCACTCACCTCCCCACCTTGACCGTGGCCGCTTGGCCTTCCGTGGAGTGAACGCTCGACCAGGCGGTTTTTGCACCAGGTACCTGGTACCGGTTCCAGGAAGGGGGAACAGGTACGTGGAACCGATTCGAGGAACCATGGTGTGGGTGGTGCTCCCTGCCTACAACGAAGAAGAGAACCTGCCGGACCTCCTGCGGCAGCTGGCGGCGCTGGGGCAGGAGCTTCGCGTCGTGGTGGTGGACGACGGAAGTACGGACAGGACGGGTGCCGTGGTGGGAGCCTGGCCGGGACCCCTGCGCCCCACCCTCGTGCGCCACGAGCAGAACCTGGGGCTCGGCCGGGCCATCCGCACCGGCCTGTGGTACGTGCTGGAACGGGCTGCGCCCGGAGACCTCCTGGTGACCCTTGACGCGGATGGCAGCCACCTGCCGGCGCAGATTCCGGACCTTGTGGCCGCCGTGGAGACAGCCGACCTTGCCATCGCTTCCCGTTACCGTCGCGGCGCCCGCGTGGAGGGTGTGCCACCCGTGCGGCGCCTTTTGAGCCTGGGAGCCCGCTTGCTGCTGAGCGTTCTGTTCCCCCTGCCCGGAGTCAGGGACTTCACCTGTGGGTTCCGGGCCTATCGGGTGGAGCTGCTCCAGGAGGCCCAGCGGCGTTACGGGGACCGGCTGGTGGAGTCCCAGGGGTTCGCAGTGATGACCGAACTCCTCGTGAAGTTGCGGGGACTGCACCCCAGGGTTCGGGAGGTCCCCATCGTGCTCCGGTACGACCTCAAGCGCGGCCGGAGCAAGCTGCCTCCTCTCCGGACCGTGGCTCAGTACCTGCGGATGATAGCCCGTCTGATCGGACGCTGAACCGGTGCCCCGACCGGGGCCTTGGCCTCCGGGCGAAGCTTAAACCCCGCCGCGTGCAAAACCGCCCTTCTGGAACGTTCTCTCCTGCGGAAAGACCAAGGGGGGCGGAACATGCGCCGGCCAGCGAAGCAAGCCGGGTGGAGTCTGGTCGAGGTCCTCGTATCCGTCCAGTTGGTCGCGCTCGTACTGGCCGTCTCGTGGCCCCTCCACAGGCTCGTGGTTGCTGCCATGGGATCTCCGGGCGGGCCCACGAGCCTCCCGGCACGGGCAGCACGCTACGCACAGGCCGAGCTGGAATACCTGCGCAGCCTCGACTACGCGCGGTTCCGGACTCCCTCCCAATGCATGTTGGACGCGCCGCCGCCCTTGCCCACGGTGCGGGTGCTGCCTGAGCAGGCCGACGTGGGTGAGCCCGTACCCGAACCGCCCCTGCAGCGAGCGGAGGTGCGCATAGAGGACGAGCCGGTGGAGGGAGGTCCGCGGGACGGATGCGGCCCCCGGCGGGTGCAGGTGGTAGTGTACGGACCGGATCCTCACCGGCCCCTTGCGCGGGCAGTGCTGCTGCGGGTGAAGCGGTGACGGAGGTGTTGCCGTGAGGGGCGACCGTGGCTTCACGCTGCTTGAGCTGGTGGTGTCGGTGGCGCTGTTGGGGCTGGTGGCCGCCGCCGGTGCCGCGGTGGTGGCCAGCGTGGTACGCCTCGCGTCCGCCGCGAAACGGTGGTCGGAGGCGGAGCACCACGCACGCACCGTCCTGGAGCGGATCATGGTGTCGCTGCGGGCGGCAGGATACGGAGCTGTTGACCGGCTGTCGATAGCGGACCGGTCCCGGGTGGAGTATCTGGCGGACTTCTCAGCAGACCCCGCGGGTCCCGAGCGCCGGGGGTTCTACCTGGGCTCCGACGGGGTGCTTCGCGAGATCTCGGGCAGCAGCGTGTCTCCCCTGACCACGCAAGAGCAAGGCTTCCGCGTGAGCTCTTTCGAGCTCGCGTACTTCGACCGGGACGGACTTGAACTCGGCCCACCACCCCTGGACGCCGAGCGGAGACGGCGGGTCTCCCGCGTACGGATCCGGGCTGCCTTTGACTTCACGGACGTGCGGCAAACGTGGCGGCAGCTGGCCGTGGAGGAGCACGTGGCCGTGCGACTGGCAGGAGAGGAGTGAAACCATGGGGATGTCTTCGATGCTTCGCAGCGAGGGGGGAGCTGCCTTGGTGTTCGCGCTGGCGGTGATGCTGTTGGTGGCTCTGGGCACCCAGGCCGCCCTTGCGGTGCTCGCGTACGAGGCCCAGGCCACCGCCGCGGGACGAAACTCGCTGGGAGCGTTCCAGCTGGCGGAGGCGGGGTTGGAACGCGCGATCTTCGAGCTGCGCCGCGACCCGGACTGGTCTGATCGAAAGGGGGCTACGGCCCTTGTCCGTCCGGGTGCGGGGTGGGTGCTTTTGTGCCTGGACCCTGCCTCCGACGAGGCGTGTACCGAGCTGGCGGAGCGAACTCCGTTCCCGTCGTCGGATCCAGTCGGACGTTACACCGTACGGATCAGACAGCGCAGGGGCGAGGAGTGCGGTGGGGAGGGGTGCGTGTGTGTCCGGTCTACCGGGGAAGCAGCAGGGACCATGCGGCGAGTGGAGGGAGTCCTGACGCGACCCGAGCGAGGGGGAGGGATCCGGGTTCTCGCGTGGCGGGAGGTGTTGGTCGAGCACGACCCGCTGGGGTGCTTGGATGGCTGACGGGAGGTGCGAGATGCCCGGATGCCGCAGCCGCTACGCAGGATTGCGGATCGCTCTCGGTACGTGGAACCTGGGGCCCGGGCGGGAAGGGTACACGCTGCTGGAACTCCTTCTCAGCCTGTGTATCGTGGCCGTGTTGGTAACCCTGGCGCTTCCGGGTTTCGGCCGCGTGCTCGCAGAGCGCCGGGCCACCGACGCCGCGCACGAGGTTCAAAGAGCCCTACGGACGGCGCAGCAGCTGGCCACGGCCCACGCGGGTCGGTTCCGGAGGGTGGAAGCCCGGTTCTCCTATGGGGAGGGGCCCCGGGTGGAGATGTGGGGCACCCCGTGGGAGGAACAGCCGCCGGTGCTGCTGGGCTCCGTTACCCTGGGGCACGCCTGTGTGAGGGTGGGCCGCTCCGGCGCTCAGGAGTTCGCCGTGGGGTTTGCAGCCAGCGGCTCGCCGGTCGTGGGCGCTCACGGGACGCTGGAGGTAAGGTGCGCCGAGGCCGTGCGGTACGTGGTGGTCGCCTCAGTCACGGGGCGGATCCGGGTTTCTCAGACGCCGCCGTAGGAGCGTTCGGCTGCCTTCCCCGTGATGTCCAACACCGGCCTGCAGCGAGCTTCCCCGCGTGGCGTTCCCGCCAGGAGAGCGCCGCGTTCACATGGTGGCAGGAAATTTGCTCCATACGGAGCCGGGGGACTTCGGATTTGGCGCTTTTTCGTACCTGATACCGGTTCCAGGTACCGGGGTCGGCGGTGAGGAGGGCAGATGGCCGAAGCGGGATCCAGACGTTACCTGGTACCGGTGCCAGGTACCCAAACCGGGTACACCCTCCTGGAAGCTGCCCTGGTGGTGGCCCTGCTCGGGATCCTGGTGGCCCTGGCGCTCACCGGCTTCCAGCGGGTGATCATGGAGCGCCGGGTCCAGAGCACCGCCCGGGAGATCGCGGGTCTGGTGCGGGCCGCACAGCAGGCGGCGGTGGCCAAGTCCGCCGAGATCGAGTGCGTGCGGGTGAGCTTCGAGGCCAGTCGGGCGGCGGTCTACGTCGTCCCTGACGACAACAACCCTAACAACTTCAGTTGCAACGGCGGCGACGCACTCCTGGTCTCCCAGACCTACCCGCAGGGGGTTACGGTGAGCCCCAGCCAGGCGCAGCTTTCCTTCCTGCCCTCAGGGGAGCCGACGCCTCAACCATTCCAGGTGGAAGTCTCCGGCGGGGGGCGGACCAGGCGGGTGTGCGTGGGAGCGGCGGGGCTCGTGACGGTTCCGCCGGAAGGGGAGAGTTGCCAGCAGTGATTGCCCGGATAGCGCGCTGGTGCTTGCAACCGGCCCAGCGGCCCTGGACCCAGGCCGGCCTCAACATGCTGGAGGTGCTTGTGTCGGTGTCCCTGGTGGTGCTGGTGCTGCTGGCCAGCGTGCAGGTGGTGACCCGGGTGGCGGCCCAGATCGGCTACGCGACGACGGCACAGGCGGGGAGGCCCGCCCGGGTCAAGTCGACGGCCCATCAGTGGCTGCAGGGCGAGCTGGACTACCTGAGGTCGAGGGGCTACGGGTACCTCACGGAGGCGTACCTGAACCCCTCCGGTGGATGGCAGGCGGTGTCAGGCGGCGCCGCGGTGGAACGCACCATCACGCCCACGTCCAGGGAACCGGGCGAGAACCCCCTGCCCCGGGACTTCGCCAAGGCGGTGGTGAGGGTGGAGGTAGAAGGAGTGGAAGGCTGTCCGGATGCCTGCGCCATCTCCGTGATGCGGGTGTGGGTACGCCTGTACCGGGACGAAAGTGACACCGTGCCCTTCGTGCTGGGGGCGACCAGCGTGGTGCGCAGATGATTTCGATGTGGAGCGGTCTCAGGCGGGACCAGCGGGGGCTGACCCTGGTGGAGCTGCTTGTGGCCCTGGTCATGCTCGGGGTGATCTTCGCGGGGATGTTCGCGTCCACCAGCGCCATGGCCCGGTCGTGGGCGGCGGGGCAGCACCGGGTGGGCGTACAGCAGCAGGGCAGGGCGTCCCTGGACTGGATGATCCGGCGCATCCGCCTGGCGGGCCAGGGGTACGACCGTCAGTGGTTGAGCTGCCTGCCCTTCTACCGGGTAGCGGAGCCTACTCGCTTCGTGTTTCGCGCGGACGTAGCGCCCGGTGGTGTGTGTGGCGTGTTCGAAGAGCTGGAGTACAGCCTCGAAGGGGGCCGCCTGGTGGAGAAGATGGCAGGAGCGGGCGGGTCCAGGTGGACGCGGCCCCTCACGGTGACCGAGGAGGTGGGCATCATCACCGTCACGGAGCTGAACTTCTGCTACTACGACGTCTTCGACCAGCTGATCGACCAGACCCTGCGCCTGGTGGACGACCAGGAGACCTGCTCGGGAAGTGTGCGGCTTGAGCGCTTGGGGGACATCTTTCGGGTGAAGGTGCGCGTGCGGGTCATAAGCGGCCGGGCGGGCGAGGCTCCCGTAGTGCTCACCAGCCAGGCCACGCGTAGGTTGGAGGTGCTGCCGTGAAGCACGTGCGAACTGCATCCCGCAGGGGCATTCGGGCGCTGCGGGAAGAGTCCGGGGTGGCCCTGGTGGTGGCGCTGCTGACGGTGGTCGTGGTGGTGCTGCTGACCGCGGCCCTGGTGGTGGCGAGCCTGTCGGAGACTTTCAACGCGCAGCTGGCGGAGGACTCAGGCCGGGCGTTCCTCGTGGCGGACGCGGCAGCGGCTCGGGCCATCGCCTCCCTGCGGTTGGACCCCGACTGGAGCGACAACGACGGAACGGTAGGGCGGCAGGACTGCCAGGGTTACGTTTACGACCTCCTGCTGAACGAGTGTATGCAGGACAAAGCCTATCCCCGCGCGGGCGCCGCCGTGGTAAGCCCCGCGCCGTCCCCGTCTCCTTCCCCCGGGGCGTCGGACGCCAAGTGCGCTGCTGTACCGGTGTCGCCGCCGGTAGGTTCCCCGTCCCCGTCCCCGCTCCCCCAGGAGCAGAGCTTCGGCCGCTATACGGTCAGCGTCGTAGGCACGCGTGAGCGGGGCAAAGTCACCCTGCGGGCCATAGGACGCGTGGGCCGAGCCACGAGGGGCTTTACGTTCACCGTGCAGCGGGTAACGCCGGCAGACTTCGTTTCGTACTCCGCCCTGCGGGTGGACGCCACCCGGGTGGGGAACGGGACGTTTCGCATCCACGGCTCGGTGTACGTGCGTGGGAACTGGGAGTTCCACGGAAACTCCCGGCAGCTGAACGACCGGCCGGTGTCCAGCACGGACACGCCGCCCTACGACAACCAGACCTTCGTGTGCGGGGACCTGGTGCTTACCGGCAACCCTCAGATCGGCGAGCCAAGCCGCCCCATGCTGGGGGTGCACATCGCCGGAACGTTGCGGCCCAGGGGCGGCGCGTACGCGATCTACGCGTTGCTGCAGGACAAGACGGTGCCGGACATTCAGCTGCCCAGCATACCGCACGCGGTGGCGTGTATCCGGGGACGACAAGACCCCAGCCTGAGCCCCCCGGTAAACCGGGCTTACTGTGAGGCGAATTTTCAGGGCTTTTGGGACGGCTACACGAACGAGCTGGACCTGTCGGCAAGCCCTGCGAAGCTGGTCCTGCTGAACCGCAGGGGCGACACGTGGACGGAGGCAAGGGGTACGGACCTCGTGCTGGGCGATACCGAGTGGCGGATCCCCAAACGTGGCAAGGGGGTGGCTTGTCAGCAGGCGGGCGGGCTAAACGATGTGTTGGCAAACTGTGCCGCATATTACGTTCCGCCCGATCGCCGCGGATCGGGTTTCTTGTACGTAGCGGCCGAACAGAGAATCTACATACCGGGTGCCCTGAAAGTCCAGCGCGACGTGGACTACCGCGTGGAGAACGACCCAAGCCAGCCGTGCAACCCCTCTGGGGGCCAGCAGGATCCCTGCAGGCCGGGTGACGCCTCCCTGCTCGTGGTCGCCTGCGAGCCGGGTACGGCCTGCAACCCAGTAGCTGCCTCCGCTGCGTACGGCTTCGATGTGCAGGAGATGCTGCGTGCACACCGTTACGCATCCAACGGCCCCTTCTACCCGGAGACCACCTTCCCCGCGCGCGACCTTCTGGCCGTGCTGGTGAACGGCCGCGTCCGTTTCGGCCTCAGCGGGAATCCCGAAGACCAGGAGATCAACCTGGTCGTGGTCAGCGGGTGCGACCGTGCGCTCCCCGTGGAGCGGTGCGACCTCACCATGCAGAAGAACCTGCAGCTGTACGGCGCGGTCATCTCCCGGCTGCTGGTGTTCGAGCAGAACGTGGACCTGTTCCAGGTCCCAAACCTGCGCCAGTACCTGCCCTTTGCTCTAGACAGGTTCCTGAGCGCGCCCGGGGGCGCTGCCGTGGTGGTCACCAGCTGGCGCGAGATCGGGTTCTAACAAAACCCGATCTGGCACAGATGTTGCTCCAGACGCATATCCTTCGCCGGCCCGGGCAGCACTCCGGAAAACCTGGGCTTGGGCGCAGGAAAACCGGGTGCCGGACGCGAAAGAGTTCCGCCAAACGGGCTATAAAAACGAAGCGCTTAACACGGTGAGCGTACATGGCTCGAAGCCTGGTCGGGCTGGACGTCGGCAGCCACAGCGTCAAAGCGGTGGAGCTGGTGCGGGCCGGGGGGCGGTTCCGCGTGGCGCATGCGGCTGTGGTGGCCACGCCGCCCGGAGGTGTGGTGGACGGGGCCGCGCAGGACCCGAAGGTCCTGGCGCCTGCCATCCGGGAGGCCTTCGACCGGGCCCGCATCCGGAACCGTCGCGTGAACACCGCGCTGAGCGGCCGGGCGGTGGTGGTGCGGGAAGTGCGCCTGCCGACCATGCCGGACGCGGAGCTGGCCCAGGCCGTCCGCTTCGAGGCGGAGCGCTACCTGCCCGCGGCCAGCAAGGATGCCGCGGTGGACTTCCAGATCCTGGAGCGGGTTCAGGAAGGGCAGACCACCCGGCTGGACGTGCTGTTCGTGGCGGCCCGCCGCGACGTGGTGGACGGCTTCTCCCTCGCCCTCCGGGAGGCGGGGGTTACCCCCGAGGTTCTGGAGGTGACTTCTTTTGCCCTCATGCGGCTGTTCCAGTCCGAAACGCAGGAGGGGGCCGTGGTCCTGGCGGACCTGGGTGCGGACTCCTCGGACATCCTCGTGGTGCACAAGGGGCGGCTTCGGCTGGCCCGCTCGGTCCCCGTAGCCGGGAATGCCCTGACCCGGGCGGTGGCAGGGCGCCTGGGGTTGGAACCCACTGCCGCCCAGGCAGCCAAAGAGGAGAAGGCCGTGGCGGTGGCCAACCCGGCCCGCCTCACCGACCGCGTCTGCGCCCGGGTCGCGGAGGCGATCCTGCCCGTCCTGGGGGACATCCTCACGGAGCTGCGCAGATCCATCGATTTCTTCCAGTCCCGCTGGCCGGGCGAAGCGGTGCAAAAGGTGATCCTGAGCGGAGGGACCGCGCGCCTATCTAACATCGCCGCCCTGTTCGCGGACGAACTGGGCGTGCCGGTGGAGGTGGGGGACCCCTTCCGGGTTGCGGCTGCAGACGGCGTGGACCCCGCCCTGGGGCCGGTCCTGGCCACCGCGGTGGGGCTGGCGCTGAGGGGAGCGGAGCCATGAGCATTCGCATCAACCTCCTGGCGCCGGAGCGGCGCGTCCGCAAGCCGCCCAGCCCGCTGGCCGTGGGCCTTGTGATCCTCGCGGTCCTGGTGGCAGTGCTGGGGGTGTGGACAGTCTCCCTGCAGGGCCGCACAAGCGCCCTCCGCAGCCAGACAGCACAGGTTCAGGCGGAGGTGGACCAGCTGAGGGCGCAGGCTGCTGAGGTGGAACGCATGCGGGCGCGGCTACAGGCGGTGCAGCGGCGGGAAGAGCTGCTGCGCCAGCTGTTTGCCGGGCAGGTGCCGGCTGCGGAAGCCGTCGCAGAGCTCGCGTCGGCCATCCCCCAGGACTCCTGGATCACGGAGTTTGCCTTACAAGGCGGGAGGACCGTGCAGCTGTCGGGGCTCACCACAGCGTCCAACGTTTCCCTGGCCGCCTTCATGGTGAACCTGGAGCGGAGTCGCCTGTTCCGCAACGTGGACCTTTCGGTAAGCGAGCGCCAGCGCATCGGCGAACGGGAGGTGGTGCGGTTTAGCCTCAGCGCGGAGCTGGAACGCAGCACCGGGCCCGCGCCGTCTCAACCTACGCCGGGGGGGACACGATGAGGCCCCGGGAGCAACTGCTGCTGGTGGTGTTCCTGGCGGTGCTCGTGCTGGCGGGGTTCTACTACCTCGTGTACCAGCCGCGTACCGCGGAGCTGCGCCGGCTGGAGGGCCAGCGCCAGCAGCTTGTCGCGGAGCGGCAGCGGCTGGAGGCCGTGGCGGCGTCCCGCCCACAGGTAGAGCAGCAGCTGGAGGAAGTACAGGCCCGCATCGCGGAGCTGGAGACCAAGCTTCCGGCCTCCCGGGATATCCCGGTACTCCTGGTGCAGCTCGAAGATGCGGTACGCCAGTCGCAGGCCAAGATCACCCTGGTGCGGCCCGGGCCTCTGCAGGCTCCCCCCCAGCCGGCGGCTCCCAGGACTGGTGGGCAGGCACCCCCGAAGCCGGAGCAGCCGCAGTACCAGACGTTTACCGTGGAGCTGGGAGCTGAAGGGAACTACGTGGCCCTAGTGGACTTCCTGCAGCGCCTGCAGAACTTCCCGCGGCTGCTGGTGCTATCGGACTTTCGGATGACCCCCATCGCCCAGGAAGGACGGCCGCCGGGTAGCGTGCTGGCCCTCAGCGTGCGGGCGAACACGTACGTGCTGCCCGAAGCCGGGGAGGCCCAGCGATGACCCCCACCCCTGCGGGCCAGAACCGCCTGCTGCCCTATCTGCTTGTGATCCTCGTGTTGCTGCTGGCTTACGTGGCGTACACGCGCTTTGTGCAGCGCCCGCGGCCCGCGGCGGTCGTCCAGGCACCGCCTGCCGTGGCACCGACGGCCGGAAGCCCCACCCCTTCGCCGGAGGTCAGCCCGGAGCCGGCCGCTTCTCCAGCTCCCGCGACGTCTCCTGCAGCTGCGGCATCGCCGGCAGTACCCCCGAGGCCGTCCGGGCGGGCGAATCCCTTCGCGGCGCTGGTTGGGGAGCGGCCGGCGCAAGGGGCACCTAGCCCGCCTCCGGCGCCGACGGTGCCTCCGCCCTTCTTCCCTGGCGGTCAGCCCCCGGTTGGACAAGGGCCAGGGCGACCGGGTGCTGCAGCTCCGGAGGCCAAAGCGGTCGGCGTCTTGCTCCAAGGTGGGTCGGCGGTGGGGATCGTGGAAATCGCCCAGAAAACCTACATCGTCCGGGAGGGGGAGATGGTGGAAGGGTTCCGTGTGGAGCGCATCCAGGATGGCCGCATCACCCTCCGCCGCGGGGACGAGCGGGTCGAGCTGAAGTTGGGAGGTGGAGAGCAACGATGAGCACGTGGACTGGACGGAGCGGGGTAACTTGTACAGTCCTGGCCGTGGTGCTGGCGGTCTTCCTGGGGCTGCCTACGCACCCGGCCTCCGCTGGACTCGTGACCGTCACCGCGGTCTCCGTGAAGGAGTTCGGGGACAAGGTCCAGGTGGCGGTGATCACATCCGGCCCGGTGCGCCACCGGGTGGCGGAGTGGGCCGGCAAACCCGACACCTGGATCGTGGTGGACCTTCTGGGTGCGCAGCTGGGCATCCCCGCGGGCCAGCTGCCCCAGCGTGCGCGGGATGTTGCGCGGATCCGCGTGGGGCAGTTCAACGACACCACCGTGCGGGTCGTGGTGGAGCTCGTAGCCCCGCGGTCGTACGCCGTCGAGCCGGTGCCGGGGGCCTACGCCGTGGCCATCGCCATCCTGCCGCGGACTGCGAGCCGACCTGCGGCTTCCTCCCCCCCTCCCGTGCCGCCGGCAGCCACCGCGCAGGCGCAGCAGCCTGCCCGCCCCGTCCGCTACACCCTGGAGTTTCGGGACGCGAAGCTGTCCGACGTGATGGCGGCCCTGGCGCGCCTGGCCAACCTCAACATCGTGGTGGTCCCGGAAGCCGCGGAGAAGAAGGTCACGGTGCGCCTCGTGAACGTGTCGCTGGAGGAAGCGCTGAACCTTCTGGCCCAGCCCTTGGGCCTTGGCTGGACCCGGGTAGGCACCACCATCATGGTGCTGCCACAAGACAAGCTCCCGGGCGAGCCCGTGGAGATCCGCTACTACCGGCTGCAGCACGCGAGTGCGGAGGACGTGGCGAAGCAGATTGAGCCGCTCCTGTTCGGCCGTCGGCTCGCAGTTCCGCAGCCGGCGGCCACCCCGGCACCGGGCCAACCCCCGGCTCCCGTAGTCCCGGCGGCGCCGGTCACCGTGGTGGAGCGGTCCCAGGTGGCGGTGGACAAGCGCACGAACACCATCGTCGTCATCGCATCGCCCTCGGACCACCAGCGAGTGGCGCAGATCGTGCAGCAGCTGGACGTGCCTGTCCCCGTAGCAGCGGTTTCCACGCGCATCTACCCCCTGCGCTGGCTCAACGCGGACCTGCGGGCTCCGGAGGGTGGCCCTGCCCGGGAGATTGGAGCCGAGATCGTCTCCCTGCTGAAGGCCCACCTGAGCCCAGCGGCGGTGGTGACCTTCGACTACCAGAACAACGCGGTGGTGCTGACCGCGGTGGAGGGAGACCACCAGCGTGCACAACAGCTCCTTGCACAGGTGGATGTGCCGACCCCGCAGGTACTCATCGAGGCAAGCGCCCTCGACTTGAGCGTGGATGTAGCTCGGGACCTGGGCCTGCAGTGGCAGATGAGCGTGCTCAACATCCCGGGTACGCCCTCGCAGGGCCAGGTGTTCTACAACCCAAGCACGGGGGCCATTGACTTCTTCGTCCAGATCAACACACTCATCTCCCAGGGTAAGGGGAGGCTGCTGGCGAACCCCCGCATCGTGACCAAGGACGGACAGGCGGGCGAGGTATTCATCGGAGACCAGATCCCGGTCGTGACCGGTGTGACACCGCAGGGTGTCCCGCAGGTGGTGTTTATCGACGCGGGTGTAAAGCTGAATATTACCCCCAAGATCAACCCGGATGGGATGATTACGGTTCGGATCCTCACAGAGGTGGGCGTGGCGCGGCAGTTCGCCACCGGGGTGGGGAAATCCACCCGGAAAGCCGTCACAACCCTCACGGTCCGGGACGGTAGTCCCATCGTCCTCGGAGGTCTGATTCGAACCGAAGAACGGACCACGACCATCAAAATCCCGTTGCTTGGCGATATTCCCATCATCGGGTACCTGTTCCGGCGCGACCAGACGACGCAGAGCACGACCGAAGTGGTGTTCGTGGTGACACCCAGGAGCTTACCGCGGTCGGGGGAGCCCAAGGGCTGAGGATTCCCGTGGACGGTTGGTCCGTACACCCGGTCGCGGCGGGCGTGGCGGGGGTGCTCGGGCTCCTCCTGGGCTCCTTCAACAACGTTCTCATCTACCGCCTGCCCCGCGGGGAGTCGGTGGTGCGGCCGGGCTCGCGGTGCCCGGCCTGTGGCCACGTGCTGCGCTGGTGGGAGAACGTACCCCTGCTGAGCTTTGTCGTTCTGCGGGGCCGCTGCTCCTCGTGCCCTGCTGCCATCCCGTGGCGGTACCCGTTGGTGGAGGCGCTGACTGCCGCGGGGGTCATGTACGCGTACGCGCGGTACGGGATCAGCTGGGCGGGCCTTACAAGCGCGGCGTTGGCGTTCCTGTTGGTCCCTGTGTTCTTCATCGACCTCGAGCACCGGATCATCCCGGACCGCATCACCCTGCCTGGAATCGTCCTGGGGCTTGTGCTGTCCTTCGCCCGGGCGGGGGCGAAGGGGGTTGAGCAGGCAATGATGGCCGCGCTGGGAGCGGGCGTGTTTTTCCTGGCCGTGGCGGTGCTGAGCAAGGGCGGGATGGGCGGGGGGGACGTGAAGCTGGCGGCCATGCTGGGTGCCTTCACGGACCCCGTGCGGGTGGGGGTAGGGGTTTTTGCGGGGATCCTCGCAGGCGGCGCGGTGGGGCTGTGGCTGCTAGCGACCGGGCGCAAGGCCCGCAAGGACGTCATCCCCTTCGGCCCGTTTCTGGCGGCGGGAGGCTTCGTGGGCTCGGAGTGGGGGCGGGAGCTGCTCGCGTGGTATTTCGCATGGTATCCGCGAGTGTAGCGAACACAGTTTCGCCCCCGCCCGGCTAACCCAAAGTGGCTTTCTGGCCAGTCCGGAAAACGACGGCTAAGGGTATATTCCGGAGCAGGGGATTTCAAACTTGCTGTAAGAAGCCGGGGCAGCTCGATGGGCGAGTTTCCCCGCTTGGGTCTCGCAGTTCGAGCAAAACTTGGTACGCTGTTTGCTCTTAGGTACGTAAGAAATGGGGAGGAGCACGAAGTGAACGTACCGGCGGCAAATCTAAGGAGCCGACCTGGGCGGCGGTCCCAGGACGGGTTCACCTTCGTAGAGCTCCTCGTGGCGGTGTCCCTGTTCGCCTTCACCTGCATCTTCCTGGTGTACACCCTGCTGGCGGGGATGCGGTTCGCGTCCCGTTCCAACGAGCGGGCGGCAGCCACCACCGTAGCCAGCCAGGTGATGGAACAGATCCGCGCCAGCGCAAACCCGGTGTGGCAGGTGAACTGGACGCCTCTTCCCAGGACCCCGCTGCCCCTGCCGGCTCCTTACAGCGGGATCACGAACCCCTCCCCTTATGCCTTCGAGCTGGCCGTGGACATGAACCGGGACGACATTCTGACCCTGGTCACCGTCACGGTCACCGTGTGGAGACGGGGAGCACCCACGAGGGAGCCCCTCGTCCGGCTATCGACCGTGCTGGACGACAAGTGAGGGAAGCCATGGGCGGGCACCGGGAAGCACAAGAGCGCGGGACGACGCTGCTGGAGCTGCTCCTCGCCCTGGTTCTGCTGGGGGTGGTGACGGCAGGTATCTATGCGATGGTGGCAAGCTCTGCCAACGCTGCCCGCAACACCAACGCTTTCCTTCTCACCCAGGCGCAGGTGCGGGCAGCCCTCGACCAGATCGTGGACGAAGCCCGGTGGGGCAGCGGGGTGAACGTTGCGCGGCGCACCTGCGTGACGGTCAGGATCCCCCAGGACACCCCCTTCTCCGCACGGAGCCCCTACAGCGTGACCTTTTCGTACGACGCGGGGCAGCACGCGGTGGCCCGTCGCGAGAGCTTGGACCCCGGCCTGGTCGGTTGCCCGCCTTCTGGGGAGCCTCAAATCCTCGCGTACCACGTGGTGCGCCCGGATGGCTCGGACGGCCTTGTCTTCGAGTACTTCGACGCGGGGGGCAACTCCCTGGGGAGCTCGCCCGTTGACACGTCAGGCATTGCGCGGATCCGGGTGACGGTGACCACGACCCGGGACGGCGCAAGCCGGACCTTCACGGGAGATGTCGCCTTGCGCGCGCGGTAGGAGGTGCGGAATGCGGGCACGGAAAGAACAGGCGGGAATGGCTCTGCTGTCCGTGCTGATCGTGATCCTGGTGCTGAGCCTGCTGGGAGGGCTGGTGCTGTACCTGAGCGGGCAGGAGTCGCAGCTCAGCACGGTGCGGTACCGGGCCGCGCAGAGCCTGAACATCGCGGAAGGCGGTGCCTGGGCGGCCCGGGCCGCCCTCATGGCTGTCCTCAACGCCGACCCGACGGATGCTGCGCAGTTCACCGCAGACATCTCCAGCACCGTACCCGGCTGGTACGCGGGAGGGAACCGGGACTTACAGAACGCGCTCGCATTCCTGACGTACCTGCAGGTGGACGGCCAGCCGCTGGGGGTGAGCGCTCCTGAAAGGTCGGACGCGTGGGTCGTGTTCCGTGTGAACTGGTCGCGTCCCACGCCGCGACTCAAGCTGGAGTTCGTCGCGAAGGGCTCCGGAGTCCCGCCCGATGATCCCCTGTCCCTTGGGACGTTTCCGCAGAACCCCGTGGGGGACGGCGCGTACCGGGCTGCGGTGGTGCTTATGCGACGGAGCGCGGAGCATCCCTCCTGCGCGCCGCAGCGCGCGAACCCGCCCTTTAGCGAGTGCTTCATCCACCTCAACACCGAAACGGGTCCTGCGGCGTACACCATCCCGCTGGAATACCGGATCGTGGCGGATGGGCAGGTCGATCCAGCCTTCCGTCGACGCGTGAGCCTGCAGGGCCAGTTCCGGGTTGAGATCAGCAGGAGGAGCTTTGCAGAATGGCTGAGCTTTACCCATGTTTTCAGCCGGAGCGACGGCGCTGCCGTCTACTACTATGTCACGGAGAGTCTGGACGGTCCGGTGCACACGAACGGCCGGTTCCGCTTTTGGGGTTTCCCCAAGTTCGGCACGCCGGATGTGGGTTCGCCGTGCGACGAAGGGCGGGTGCAGGCTACGCGGCTGACCAGCACCGACACGTTTGCGGTGTTCCGGCGGCTGCCCGGAAGGCCCGGGAGCCCCGTCGAGGTCACCCTCGCGGCCAACGAGTGGGTGGAAGGGGGCCAGCGCGTCGCGGCTCCGGTTTTGCCGGACTGTACGCCGTCGAACTTCGATGACGACAGCGACAACCGCCCGGCGCAGTTCCAGCGGGGATTTGATGGCGACCCAAACACTCCGGGAATCCAGCCCATCACCGTACCGCCCAACTCGTTCAACCAGCGGGCAATTGCCTTGGGCTGGGATCCTGGGGACCCGACTCCGAATGGTTGGAGCGCCTCGCAGTGGAACCGGCGAATTCGGAGTGTGGTGCCGGAGCTTGCAGACGGGCCCGACCCGGTTCCCCCTGGAATCTACGTGCCGGTCGCAGACACCAACCGCAACTCCGTTTCAGACTCGGGGGAGCCGCTTGCGGGCGGGGTGTACGTGGAGGGTGATTTGCGGTCGCTGAGGATGGACCCGTGCGGCCCGAACCGGGACCTCGCTTGCTATCACTTTGTGCACACGAACGAGCAGGAGGTCACCGTCACCGTGGACCGGGAGAACAATCGAACCACGGTGACGAACTCCGCATGGCCGCCGGGCTCGCGGACACGCACCTTCACAGGTGTGCCGAAGGGCTACCAGGGAACGTCGGCGTACAGGAACGCGATGATCATTTATGTCCATGGAAACCTGGGTACCGGAGGTCCAGACGGGCTGAGCGGCCAGCTGGAGGAGAAGGAGCAGACGCTGATTACGGTCCGTGGCAACGTGTACATCACAGGTCACTTGCGGTATGAGCGACCTCCCAACCCGTACGACCCATCCGACAACCCGCTGAACCTGCTGGGTGTCTTCACCCCGCTGGGGAGCCTCCGGATCACTCCGGCGGCGCCGGAGAACTTGGACTTGCACGGGGTGTTCATGGCGGGACAGCCGGGCGTCAGCGATGGGGTGAACAGCGAGCTGCTCGTGGAGAACGTCTGCAGTCTGCCGAACAAGGGCGAGTTGAGGCTTCTGGGAGGTATGATCCTTGAATACGCGGGTGTCACGGGTTGCGTCGTGGGAGGGGGGGTGCGCGGTTACTCGGAGCACACCGTGTACGACCGGAGGATGAGCCGGGGGTTTTCGCCGCCGTACTTCCCGACGACGCTTCTGCCAGCGATTCGGGCGGAGGGCCTGGCGGGAGCGAAGCCTCAGTGGCGGGAGGGGAGTCCGCCGTGACGGCCTGCGGTTGCCGGGCGGACGTGTGGCCGAAAAGTCACAGAGCAGAGGAGGCGCGTGCTGGAAGTGTGTGCCAAAGGATCTGACGGGACAAGCCTGGTAGAACTGGTGCTGGCACTGCTGATCCTGGCGGTGCTTCTGGGCCTGGCGTACCCCTCCTGGCAGCGTTTCCAGGCGCACCAGAGCCTGCGCTACGCCGCCGCGCAGGTGGCCACCGACCTCCGCGAAGCCCAGGAACGCGCCAAAGCGGAGCGCAAGGCTTACCAGGTGTCGTTTACAGATAGGTCCGGGCGGTACCAGGTCCAGCGGAACGACGGAGGCTTTGTGCACGTGGCGGACCTCCCGCGCGGCGTGGTGGTCGAGGGCGGTGTCCTGGTGACCTTCTCCGCGTTCGGCCGCCCGAACGGTGCCTACCGCATCGTCCTTTCCAACCCCGCAGGCTCCGCTACCGTGACCGTGGACCCAGGCGGCGGCATCCGCTACGACGCCCCCTGACCGGGTGCCTGGAACCGGTACCGGGTGCGCGGGCGCCCCGTGCTAGCATGAATCGAGGCCCAAGATGCGGGGTTTGCATGTTCCCGCCACCTGACAGACAAGCGGTGCAGCGGCGGGATCAGCTGCTGGCCGAGCTGGAAAGGATCCGGCGGATCCTGGCCGACGACCCACGCGTGCTGCACCTGACGGTGTTCGGCTCCCTGGCCGTGGGCCAAGTACATGACTGGAGCGACCTGGACCTAGCCGTCGTCGTTGTGGAAGGGGAACGCCAGTTCGCCGACCGGGCTTTGGATCTGCGAAAGCGGTTGCGGGCACGGGTCGGGCTGGACGTGCTGGTTTACACCCCCCAGGAGTGGCGGGAGCTCAGCGTACACAGGCCCTTCGTGCGAGAGGAGATGGTCCGACGGGGGAGGGTGGTGCCGTTGCGTCCGCAGCAGGAAGCGGAACGGTGGTTGGCCTTCGCGGAGGACGACCTCCGGGTGGCCCGGCTTGCGCTGGAGGAGGGGCTGTACGCGCAAGTGTGCTTTCACGCGCAGCAGTGCGTGGAGAAATCTTTGAAGGCCCTGCTCACCCGGGCCGGGCAACTGGTCCCCAGGACGCACCGAATCGACGACCTTTGGGCGGAGCTGCCGGCTTGGGGACGGACGCCTCTGGACCCTATGCGGGAAGCTCTGCTGGAGCTGGACGGGTACTACGCGATCACCCGCTACCCGGACGCGGCCCCGGGGACTGGGCGGGAGGGCCTACCGGGACCGGATCACGCGGACCGAGCGCTCCGGGCTGCCCAGCGGTGCTGGCAGGTCGCTTCGGACCTCGTCCGTAGCGGCCAGGACCCGACGGCAAGCTGAGCGCGGGTACCTGGTACTGGTTCCAGGTACCAACTGGCACCCCACCTGCTCCTGGGCCGTGCAGACTGGTTGGGGAGGGATGGTGACCGACCCCCGGCTGCAGGGCCCAGCGGGTGGAAGGGCTGTGATGAAGGGCGAGACCCCGCGTGTTGCGGCGTGGGTGGCCACGGCGGGCGTGGGTGCCGTGTGGGCGCTCCTGGGCACCCGGAGCTTGTGGTTCGACGAGCTGTACGCCCTGCATGCTGCGGGTCTACCCTGGCGCGAGCTCATGACGTTCCTGCGGCTGCACGACGCACACCCGCCCCTGTACCCGCTGCTGCTCAAAGCCTGGGTACACCTGTTTGGAAGCTCCGAGCTGAGCCTGCGGGCGCCGTCTGCTTTGGCGGGGGTCGCCGCTGCGTGGGGTGCGTGGGCCCTGGCCCGGAACGGGTGCGGCACGACCGCGGCGGCGGTGGCCTCCCTCACGCTAGCGAGCTCGCCCCTGTTCCTTGAAGCTGCGGCGGACGCGACCCGCTACGCACTGCTGGCGTGCGGGTTTGTGTGGGCCGGCTACGAGACCCTGCGCGTCCTGCAGGAGCCGGGGCGCGGGCTCTGGCGGCTTGTGCTGATCGGCGCGGCCCTGTTGTACACGCACTACCTCGGATCTGTGCTGGCCAGCTCCCTGCTGGCGTTCGCAGCATGGCAGGGAGGGTGGCGAGGGCTCCGACGCGTGGCGGGGGCGCTGGCTGGCTCGCTGCTGTTCTTTGCGCCGTGGCTGCCGGTGTTGTGGTTCCACATGACGAGCGGCCGGATGGCACCTCCCTGGAGGCCGGCGGCCACACCGAGCCTGGTCCTGGACGTGCTGCACGTCGGTGGGTTTGGAGGGCGGGTGATGGGGACCGCCAGCTACCACCTGGCGTCCTCGGCGCCGCTGGGCGTGAAGGTGTTGCTGGCAGCCCCGGTGGCCCTGGTCCTGGCCCTTGCCGCTGTGCGCGCGTGCAGGACTTGCCCGGAAGCAGCACGCCTGGCCGTGTGCTGCGTAGTCCTGCCCGCGCTGGTGCTGGGCGGTGCTTCGGCGTGGTCCGGGCGCACGGTGTCCTACCCGCGCTACTTCTCGTTCTCCGTCCCGTACCTGGCCTTGCTGGTGGGCGCTGCCCTGGAGGCGCGCTGCCCGTCCGCGGGCTCCGCCGCACCCAGAGTGGTGGCGGGGCTGTGGGTCCTGGTGGTGGCGCTGGCCCTGTGGTCGCTGGGCGAGTGGGCAGCACGGCCGGCGGCAGGGGCGGGCGATCGCAAGTCCCTCGCGGCGGTGTTGAAGCCGAGGCTGCGGGCGGGCGACTCGGTGTTGGTGTACCCGCAGTGGGAGTTTTTGGGGCTGGACTACTACCTCCCGCAGTTGCGCGGGCAGTACGTGGTCCTGCCTTCTGTGTGGGAGCCCGCTGTCCCCGAGCGGATCGCCCGGACGGTGCGAGAGGAAGCGCAGCGCAGCGCGCGCGTGTGGGTGGTGCAGGCCAACCCCATGGCCCCCGCTCACTTCGAGGCCCTATACCGCAGACTGTCGCACACGCACCGCGTGAGCTTGTTTTGGGAATTCGACGGGGTGCGCCTGACGCTGTTCGTCCGCCGGCCCGGGACACGCTGACCGCGATCCGGGGCCCGTCCCGCGGGTTTCCTCCATGCGGGCCCTGTCGGTCGCAGCGAGGCCTGGTTGCGGGAGCCGAGGCAAGCTTTCAGGGCAGGCTGGGGGCTACAAGCTCTCCGCGTGGTGTGAACAAGCCCACCCCGGACTGGCGCGCGGTGTCTGCGGCACCCTCGTACACGAGGAACCCGAAGACGGCAGGCACCACGGGCTCGGGAAACCCTTGGCGACGCAGGGCATCTAGGAAGGCGGGCAGGGTGAGCTTCCGGAGGATTTCGTCCGCCGGAGTGCGGCTCCAGACGCGTCCCTTCACCTCCACGGCCAGGGTGAAGAGCCGCCCCTGGACCTGGACGGCGACGAGCAGATCGACTTCGCCGTCGAAGTCTAACCGGGCCACCCGCAGAACCTGCCAGCCCTTCTTTTGAAGCATCTGAGGGAGGAGATCCTCTGCGATTTCCTCGTGGGCCAGGCCCCAGCGTTCCTCCATGCGACCCAGGTTGCGTACCAGTTCCCGGACTTCCTCGCTCAGACGTGCCAGCTGGCGTTCAATCTCCCGGTGGGCCGTTTCCATGCGTTGCTGGGCTTCCGTGAGGGCGCGGATCTGTTCTGTGGCATGGTGCTGGGCGTGGATGAGTTCTGCCACGGTGTCCTCAAGGCGGCTGACGCGCTGCTCGGTACGCTGCTGGGCTTCCGTGAGGGCGCGGATCTGTTCTGTGGCGTGGTGCTGGGCTTCTTCAGTGCGCCGGTGAGCTTCTGCGAGGGCCTGTACCTGCTGGGTTAGCAAGTACAGCTGTTGCTGACTGCGCTCCTGGGCCTCCGCGAGCCGACGCACGAGCTCGGGAAGCTGCAGGAGCTCTTCCCCCAGGATGGCGGCCCGAAGGGCGGTCTTCCACTCCGGATGCTGCTCCAGCAGCCGGAGCAGGTCCAGAAAGTCCGCGGTAGTGAAGGGCATCTTCTTTATTTTACCGGAGGGGGCAGCCTCGGCCCGCCGAGGCGAGCCCTGGAACCACATCTGGCGAGCAGACGTTCGCCTTCATCCGAACAAATTATCGCATGAACGCCAAATGGCCACCTGCTGTGCGTCCGAACGGCGGAAGGGATCCACGCGCGGGGTTGTAGAAAAGCTCTGCAGGACCAGCCTGCCAGGAGGTAGCCATGGACGTGGCCGTGAGGGGCCGGGTGCGTTTGGTGCGGCGCTGGCACCCTTGCGCCAGGTAGCGGAGCGGGAACCGAGGAACCCCCAGGCCCGGTACCGGTTGGGCTACGCCTACTTCACCGCCCGGCGCCAGTTCGAGCTGGGCCTGATCAGGTACGGTGGCGACTACCACCGGCTGGCAGAGGCGGAGTTCCGGGCGGCCCTGGCGGTGGCGCCGGATCACCTCGGTAGCCTGCTGGCCCTGTACAACCTGCTGCGCCTGCACGGGGACTGGCACGCGGCGGAGGAGCTGGCGTCGAGGATTTCGGAGCTCGCGCTGCCGCGCACCCGGGTGTCCGCCGGTCGTTAACAAGGCAGGGAGCCGTGGTGGAGGGAGACTTCGTGGCAGCCCTGGATCCCCGCGTGGGGCAGCGGGTGATCGACAACGGGGTTTCCGCCGCATCCGCCCGTGGCCGGTCCAGGGCTGCCCTGGAGGCTCGTGGCCGGGCGCTCTTGGAGGGGACTCGGGTTGTGCTGGACGGGGATTCCTACGGGCCGGTGGACCGGTTGCGGCGCGACCCTCAGTGGGGCCTCCGCCATCCAGTCCCTGGCCGAGGAGCTGCGGCAGCTGCTGCTGTTCCGGGCGGCAGTCCTGGAGGAGGTTCCGGACCTCACGGAGGCCCAGAAGGCATCCCTTCACGAGGCGTTCGACGCTGTGGTGGAGCTTGCCAAGTGGTTCGAATCCCTGGCCCGCGCTGCGGGGGACGCGCGGCTGGAGGCACAGCGCATCCAGGATCCCGACACCGGTCTTTTCAATCGCCGCTACCTGGAGATCGCCCCTGCCGGTGGAGGTGGAACGCTCCTTGCGGTACGGCCATCCCCGTGTCTGCTGGCGGCGCGGGTGAACCAGTGGGAGCAGATCCTCGGGCGGTGGGGCCTGCAGGCGGTGCAGGAAGTAGCGCATCCCGTGGCGCAGGTCCTGCAGCGGGTCACCCGTGCGGTGGACACGAAGTTCTACCTGGAGCCGGACGAGTTCTGCGTGCTGATGCCAGAGGCGAACCCCGACCACGCCTTCGTTATCGCGGAGCGGGTGCGGGAGGCTGTGGAAGCCTTTGCGCCCTACGGCGCTACCGTGAGCGTGGGAGCTGCCTGCTGCCCCCTGCACGCGGGCGATCCCAAGACGCTGCTGGCGCGGGGGGAGGAAGCCCAGGTCACGGCCAGGCGTCTGGGGGGGTAACACCTCCCTGGTGTACCAGCCCGCGTGAGCCGTCCCTCCACCCGGCCCGCGAGGTGGTGTGGCGCGCGGACAGAGTTCGGTAGAATGGGTGTGGAGCAGGCCGCCACATCGACGGCGGGCCGGGGACAGCATCGGGCGGGAGGCGCAGGATTGATCTCGACCAACGACTTTCGGCCGGGCGTGCACATCCAGCTGGAGGGCGAATTGTACACGGTGGTGGAGGCGCAGCACGTGAAGCTGGGCCGAGGCTCCGCGTACGTGCGGGCCAAGGTCCGCAACATGCGTACCGGGGCCATCGTGGAGCGCAAGTTCAGCGCGGGCGAACGGGTCCCGCAGGCATTCCTGGAGAGCAAGCAGATGCAGTACCTGTACCACGACGGGGATCAGTACTACTTTATGGATACGTCCACCTACGAGCAGGTGGCTTTGGCGGCCTCGGTCCTGGGCGAGGCGCGGCGCTTCCTCAAGGAGGGGACCACGGTAGAGGTGGTGTTCCACGAGGGGGTGCCCCTGGAGGTGGAGCTTCCCAACAGCGTGGAGCTGGAGGTCGTGGACACGCCCCCGGGCGTGCGGGGGGATACCGCCACGGGCGGCAGCAAGCCCGCGACTCTGGAGACGGGAGCGGTGGTCCAGGTGCCCCTGTTCGTGGAGCAGGGCGACCGCATCCGCGTAGATACGCGCACGGGCCAGTACCTGGAGCGAGTCCGTTAGACCCTGCCGCTGGGTGCAGCGCACAGACCACGAGGAGGGAGGGATCTCAGGATGATGAGGCGGTGTCAGCGTGTGTTGCTGGTCCTGCTGGCGACGTGGCTGGTGCCCGCAGGGGCCCTGGCCCAGGCGGGCCAGGTGGTGGTGCTTACCTCCTTCCCCCGGGAGCTGTTTGAGACGTACAAGGCAGCCTTCGAGCGCGCCAACCCCGGCTGGTCCATGGTGGTGGTCTCCAAGCCCACCACGGCGGGCATCACGCAGCTCCGGGAGCGGGCGGGCCGGCCGGACGTGGATGTGTTCTGGGCCAGCGCGGTGGACGCGTTCGTGTACCTGAAGGAGAACAACCTCCTGGAGCGGTACACCCCGCCCGCGGAGCTGCGCAGGGGGATCCCGGACCGGGTCGCCGGCTTCCCCATCAACGACCCGGACGGCTACTTCGTGGGGTTCGCGGTGAGCGGATACGGGATCATGTGGAACACCGTGTACATGGAGCGGCGGCGCCTGCCCGAGCCGCGGGAGTGGGAGGACCTATTGGAGCCGGTGTACTTCGGGCACATCATCATGTCCACCCCCGCCCGCAGCGGCACCACCCACCTGACGGTGGAGACCCTCCTGCAGGGGTACGGATGGGACCGTGGCTGGCGCCTGCTGGTGCAGATGGCGGGCAACATGGGAGCCCTCACGGAGCGATCCTTCGGGGTACCCGAGGCGGTTATTGCGGGCCAGTACGGGATCGGGATCGTCATCGACTTCTTCGGCTTGTCTGCCATCGCCTCCGGCCAGCCGGTCCGGTTCGTGTACCCCAAGGTGACCTCCCTAGTGCCCGCCAACGTGGGCATCGTGCGGGGCGCGCCGAACCCCGAGGGGGCTCGGCGGTTCGTGAACTTCCTGTTGACCGACGAGGGGCAGAAGCTCCTGTTCCGACCCGAGATCGCACGGCTGCCGGTGCGGGCGAGTCTTTATGTGCAGGCGCCCAAGGGGTTCCCCAACCCGTTCCGCATGAGCCCCGGGGTGCGGTTTGACGCCAACCTGTCCGCGGCGCGCTACCAGCTGGTGACCCGGATGTTCGACCAGGTGATCACCTTCCGGCACGCAGAGCTGCGGCGGGCTTGGGAGGCCATCTACGCGGCGGAGCGAGCGGTGGAAGAGGCGCGGCGCCGGGGCGGGGACGTGAGCAGGGCGGAGCGACTGCTGCGGCAGGCGAGGGCCTCGGCGCGACTGGTGCCGGTGAGTGAGGCCACGGCCATGGAGATCGCCCGGGAGGTGGACCGCGACCCCGCGTACCGGGCAGCCAAGGAGCGGGAGTGGGAGGCGCTGGCGCGGCAGGCGTACGGCCGGGCCGTACAGCTGGCCAACGAGGCCGCGCAGGCGGTCCGGTAGAGATGGAGCCGCAAGCGGCAGCGGTGCCCGCGGGCTCCGCGACGGCGGGGCGGAGGCGGCCCGGGTACGAACCCGCCCACCTGCTGCTGTACGGGCTGCTGCTGGCGGTAGTGGGGGTGCTGGTGGTCCTGCCCATCGCCTCGGTGTTGCGGGGGGCCGTGGTGGACGCCACGGGCTTCACCGTGGCGCACGTGGCGCGGTTCTTCTACACGCCCCTGTATTTGGAGTCTCTACGCAACAGCGTGTACGCCGGGGTGGGAGCCACGGCGCTAGCGAGCCTGCTGGCCCTTCCACCGGCGTTTCTGCTGGGGCGGTACCGGTTCCGGGGGCAGGGCCTGCTGGTCACCTGGCTGACGGTGCCCTTGGTGATCCCGCCCTTCGTGGGGGCCATCGGGTTGAACCAGACCCTGGGCCGCGCGGGGGTGCTCACGCTGTTGCTGGAGGACCGCCTGGGAGTTCAGTTCGTGGCCGCGGAGGGCCTGCGGGGCGTGATTTTGGCGCACGCGCTGCACTACTTCCCGTTCATCCTGCTGACGGTGACGGCAGCGCTGGCCAACGTGGACCCGAGCCTGGAGGAGGCCGCGCAGGTGGCAGGAGCGCGGGGGCTGCGGCTTCTGTGGCGGGTGACGCTGCCGCTGGTGGCGCCCGCGTACGCTGCGGGAGCCATCCTGGTGTTCGTACGGGCCACGGACGATCTGGGGACTCCCCTGATTCTGAACGTGAAGAACATGCTGGGCCCGCAGGCGTACTTTCGGATCACCACCATCGCGCGGGAGGATCCAGACGGGTATGCCATCTCCCTGGTGATGCTGCTGCTAGCGCTGGGGGCGCTGGGGCTGGCCACGCGGCTGGGGCAGCGGCGGGAGGTGGCGACGCTGCAGACGGGGGCGCAGCGGGCCGGGCAACTTCTGCGGGGGTGGGGTCCGTGGGTGCTGCTGGCGGTGTCGATGCTGGTGGGATTCGCGGGGCTTTTGCCGCACCTGGGAGTGGTGCTGCTGTCGGTGAGCCGGGTGTGGAGCCTCACGTACTTGCCCACGGGCTACACCCTGGACCACTACGAGGAGATCCTGTTCCGGGCGCCGCAGTTCGTGCTGAACACGCTGCTGTACAGCACCACGGCGGCGGTGCTGGCGGTGGCGGTCGCGGTGGGGATCGCGTACCTGCAGCACCGAGGCCGGGTGCCGGCGCCTGGGCTGCTGGACTTCGCGGCCACGGCGCCCATCGCGGTGCCCGGGGTGGTGCTGGGGGTCGGATTTCTGCGCGTATTTGACCACTGGGCGGTTCCCGGGCTGGGGGTACCCCTGACGGCCCTGTGGGTGGTGTTCCCCATGCTGTACGTGGCGCGGCGGCTGCCGTACGCGGTCCGGGCTACGTCCGCGGCCATGGCGCAGGTGCACCCGACCCTGGAGGAGGCGGCAGCGGTGAGCGGAGCGCGGCGGTGGCGGATCTTTCGGCGGGTGGTGTTACCCCTGGTGCTGACGGGCGCGGTGGCGGCGGGTATCTTGGTGTTCGTCACCGCAGCGGTGGAGTTCAGCGGCACGGTGCTGCTCATCAGCCGAGTGGAGCAGAGCCCCCTGAGCTACGGCATTTACCTGTACGCGCAGAGTCCGCGGGGGCGGGGTGCGGCGGCGGCCCTGGGCACCGTGGCGGTGGTGCTGGTGGCGCTTGGGACGTACGTGGCCAACCGGATCGGGGGTCGGCGCCCCACACTTACGTGGTAACGGAGGGCGACGGTGCAGATGGCAGAACGGGTCCTGGCGGTGGAGGTGGAGCTGGACCGGCTTACCAAACATTTCGGCATCACCGCGGCGGTGCGCGGCCTGTCTTTGTCCGTGGGGCGGGGAGAGTTCTTCACCTTGCTGGGCCCCAGCGGCTGCGGGAAAACCACCACCCTGCGCATCGTGGCGGGGTTGGTGGAGCCGGACGAGGGCCGGGTGCTGTTCGATGGCAAGGACGTGACACGGATGCCCCCGTGGGACCGGAACCTGGGCATGGTGTTCCAGAACTACGCTCTGTGGCCCCACATGACGGTCTTCGACAACGTGGCCTTCGGCCTGGTGGAGCGGAAGGTGCCCGGGTCCGAGGTGCGGCGCCGCGTGCGGGAGGCGTTGGAGAAGGTGGGGCTGGCGGGGATGGAGGGTCGGTTCCCCTCCCAGCTCTCGGGAGGGCAGCAGCAGCGGGTAGCCCTGGCGCGGGCCCTGGTGGTGCGCCCGGGTTTGCTGCTGCTGGACGAACCCTTCAGCAACCTGGACGCTAAGCTGCGGGTGCAGATGCGGTCGGAGCTTTCGCGCCTGCAGCGGGAGCTGGGGATCACCACCCTGTACGTCACCCACGACCAGGAGGAGGCCCTGGTGCTGTCGGACCGCATCGCGGTGTTGGACTCTGGCCGCCTGGTGCAGGCGGGCAGTCCCCGCGAGCTGTACGAGGACCCTAAGGAGGTCTTCGTGGCAGACTTTTTGGGGGGCGCCAACCTCCTGCCCGCGGTGGTGGTGCGGGCGGGGACAGGGGAGGTAGAGGTGGAGCTGTCGGGCAGGCGCCTTGGGGTTCCCACGGACGCGGAGCTGGCGACCGGGCAGGCGGTGTGGCTGTCGGTGCGGCCCGAGCACGTGGAGGTAACCTCCGACTCTTCGGGGGAGCTGCGGGCCACGGTTCAGGCCACCGACTACCTGGGTTGGACCCTGCAGGCTGAGCTCGTGCTGGAAGACGGGACGTGCCTGCAGGTGCGGGGCCTGGACCCCTCCGCCCCTCTGCGGCCTGGCCAAACGGTGGGGTTGCGCATCCGGCCCGAGCGGGCCCGGGTGTTTCCGCGCCGAGCCTGACACTGTTGTTTAGAACGTGGGAATGTGTTCCCGACACCCGCCCGTTGCCGGACTGGGGCTGCGACACGAGGCTCTTGCTCGGTGCGGGACATGGTCGACGTTCTGACCGGGTTCTGAGCGCGTTTTTCACGGTCGCCGCTCGGCTCTACGTCCGACGGAAAAGGCGATCCGCGCTTTACCACCGGGCGGCCCTGAGCGCCGCCCGGCCGAAAGAGGCAAGCCATCGCGGAGGGAGGGCGATGTGAGCCCGTTCCGTGCTCTGCGGTACTCCGTGTTCCGCACCTACTGGGTCGGGATGCTGGTGTCGCTGGTGGGCACGTGGATGCAGAGCACCGCGCAGAGCTACCTCGTCTACGAGATCACACAGTCAGCCCTGAAGACGGGGATGGTGATGTTCGCCTTCAGCCTGCCGTCCCTGCTGTTCGCGTTGCCGGGCGGGGCGGTGGCGGACCGGTACGACCGCCGCTGCCTGCTGCTGGTTACGCAGGGTGCCTTCCTGGTGGCGGCCGCAGTCCTGGCAGCTTTTACCTTCGCGGGGGCGGTGCGCTTCGAGTTGGTCCTGGCCTTCGCCTTCTGGAATGGTCTGGTGATGGCCGTGGACAACCCCACCCGGCAGGCGCTGGTGCCGACACTGGTGGACCGGGAGGATCTTGCCAACGCGGTGGCCCTGAACTCCGCAGCCTTCAACGCCTCCCGGGTGTTCGGCCCTGCCCTGGCGGGCTTCGTGTACAAGGTCCTGGGGCCTGGCTGGTGCTTTGCGGCCAACGCGCTCTCCTACCTTGCCGTGATCGTGCCCCTGTGGCGGGTGCGGCTGCCGGACCGGCCGCCGACTGCGGAGGAGCAGGGCGGCATTTTGCGCCAGGCCGCAGACGGCGTCCGCTACGTGCGCGGCCACTCACCTGTTGCGGCTTTGCTTTTGCTGCTGGCGGCGGTCGGGACGTTTGGCTTTGCCTGGATGGTGGTGATGCCCGCGTTCGCGGTCCGCCTGCTGGGAGGCGGCCCCGCGGAGAACGGGTTGCTGCTCACCGCGGTGGGCGTGGGGGCCACGGTGGGAGCCCTGGCTGTAGCGAGCACCCGGAGTTTGGATCCGGCAAGGACCGTGGCGCTGGCGGCGGCGAGCGGGCTGGGCCTGATGGGGTTTGCCACGACCCGAACCCTGCTGACCGCCTCGGTCACCATCGCCGTGTCTGGGTTCTTCCTCATCGCGTACATGTCCAGCACCAACGCCACCATCCAGTCCCTCGTGGACGACCGGTACCGGGGGCGGGTGATGAGCCTGTACACCCTCGCCCTGATTGGCAGCGGGCCCGCGGGCAGCCTGTTCGCGGGGTGGCTGGCCGACGCGGCGGGCGTGGCGGCGAGTCTCGCGGTGAACGGGGCGCTGGTGGTGGCAAGCGCCCTGGCCGCGTGGCTTCTCGCCCCCGGCCTGGGCCGGGCCGGCCGGCAGGACCGATTCCGAGGTGCAGGCCGTGCTGACCACCGGGGGCACGGGGATCGCGCCGCGCGACCGGACCTATGAGGTGGTTGCGGCCCTGCTGGAAAAGCGGCTGGACGGCTTCGGGGAGCTGTTCCGAATGCTCTCCTACGAAGAGGTGGGGCCGGCAGCCATGCTGAGCCGTGCGGTGGGCGGCGTGGTGCGGGGCAAGGTAGTTCTGGCGATGCCGGGCTCGCCCGCGGCGGTGCGTCTGGCGATGGAGAAGCTGGTGCTGCCGGAGCTGGGGCACCTGGTGTGGGAGGCGAGCCGGCCCCCGCGGGAGGCCTGAGCACTGTCCGCTCCCCGCAGTGTGCGGATACAATGGAGCGGGCGCCCGTAGCTCAGGGGACAGAGCGGCTGCCTTCTAAGCAGCATGTCGGGGGTTCGAATCCCTCCGGGCGCGCCAGCTGAAATGCCCGCAGTACA
>PSLI01000053.1:0-10346 GCA_040289515.1 Candidatus Sysuimicrobiota bacterium | reverse complement strand
CCTGCCCCAGCCGCTCCATGTAGGGGATGTCCACCAGGGGCTTGAGGAGGGGCTCCCGGCTCAAGCGCTTGGTGGCCTTGGCGATCCCCTCCGCGTGATCTGCCAGGCGCTCCAGGTCGATGGAGATGGCCAGCACGGACATGAGCGCCCGGAGGTCGCCGGCCATGGGCTGCTGGGTAGCCAGCAGCCGGGCCACCCGTTCCTCCAGGTCCAGGTGCAGACGGTCCACCACGTCGTCCTCCGCGATGACTGCCTCCGCGGCGTGCACGTCCTGCCTCTTGAGGGCCTCCACCGCCCGGTGGATCAGGTCCCCGGCGAGGCTCCCCATACGTACCACGTCCTCCTCGAGGCGGCGTAGGGCCTCGTCGTATGCCTCCCGGATGTGCCGACGCTCCCCTGACACCCCGTCCTCACCCCCCTCGACCCGCAATCCTCCGCGGGTCATCCGAACCGTCCCGTGATGTAGTCCTCCGTGCGCCGGTCCCGGGGCCGGGTGAACAGCTCTTCCGTGGCACCGAACTCCACTAGCTCCCCGTCCAGCAGGAAGGCGGTAAAGTCCGACACTCGGGCCGCCTGCTGCATGTTGTGCGTGACGATGACGAGGGTGTAGCCGTGCCTCAGGTCCTCCATGAGGGCCTCGATGCGGGCCGTGGAGACGGGGTCCAAAGCGGAGCACGGTTCGTCCAGCAGCAGGACCTCAGGCTCCACCGCTAGGGCCCGGGCGATGCACAGCCGCTGCTGCTGGCCCCCGGACAGCTCCAGACCACTCTTGCGGTGCAGATCGTCCTTCACCTCGTCCCAGAGGGCCACCTGCCGCAGGGCCCGCTCCACCCGCTCGTTCAGCTCGCCGCGGTGTAGGCGGCGGTGCAGCCGCAGCCCGAAGGCCACGTTTTCGTAGATGGACTTCGGAAAGGGGTTGGGTTTCTGGAACACCATGCCGATCCGGACGCGGACCTCCACGGGGTCCACCCCTGATGCGTACAGGTCCTGGCCCCGGAATAGCACCCGCCCCTCCGTGCGGACACCGGGGATCAGCTCGTTCATGCGGTTGATGGCCCGCACGAGGGTGCTCTTCCCGCACCCGGACGGTCCGATCACCGCGGTGATGCGCCGCTCGGGCACGTCCAGGCTGACCCCCCGGAGGGCCGGCCGCGCCTGGTACCACACCCGCAGGTCCCGCAGCTGGATGACGGGGTTCGTGGGGGCAACGGCTTGGCGCCTCACCTCCGGCCTCAGGCGCGCTCCCACCGCGGCGTCCATGACCTCCCTCCTCACCACCGTACGCGAGCTCGCCCCCGCAGCCACACCGCCATCCCGTTCAAGGCCAGCAACACCGCCAGCAGCAATAGGATGCCGGCCGCGGCCAGCCGCTGGAACTCGGGGTTGGGCAGGGACACGTAGTTGAAGATCTGGATGGGCAGTACCGTGAAGTAGTCCCACACCCCCTGTGGCAGAAAGGGCACGTACTGGAGCGCGCCCAGCATGATCAAGGGGGCCGTCTCTCCCACGGCCCGGGACAGGGCCAGGATGGTTCCCGTGAGGACCCCGGGTGCCGCATACGGCAGCACGTGGTAGCGCACCACCTGCCAGCGGGTAGCCCCCAGGGCGTAGGCAGCTTCCCGAACGGAAAAGGGCACCGCTCGGATGGCCTCCCGGCTGGACAGGATCACAAGGGGCAGGACCAGCAGGGCGAGGGTCAACGCCCCCGCCAGCACGCTCTTGCCCATGCGCAACCCCTCCACGAACAACCCCAGCCCCAGCAGGCCGTACAGCACCGAGGGGATGGCGGCCAGGTTCGCGATGTTCACCTCCAGCAGCCGCAACAGCGGGCCTGGCCGGGCGTACTCCTCCAGGTACACCGCCGCAGCCACCCCCAGGGGGAAGGCCACCAGACTCGTAATCCCCGCCACGTACACGGTCCCCACCAACGCGCTGGCGTAGCCCGCCTGGCTGGGGAACCGAGAGGGGAACTGAGTCACCAGCTGCGGCCGCAGGTACGGGGCCCCGTCCCGGGCCACGTCCACCAGCAGCACCGCCAGGAACACCAGGCCCAGGAGCGTGGCCGCCTGGCAGGCGGCCACGAACAAACCCGCAACCTTCTGGCGGCGCTCCAGGCGCCGGTGTGAAAACCCCTCCAGGGACGCCACGGTCACAGGTACCGCTCCCGGAAACGCTGCCCCACCCGCACGCTCGCCACGTTCATGGCCAGCGTGAGCACGAACAGCACCATTCCCACCGCAAACAACGTGCGGTACTCCACGGAGCCGTAGGGCACGTCGCCGAGGCTCACCTGCACGATAAAGGCGGTGACGGTCTCCACCGTCTCCAGGGGGTTGAAGGTCCAGTTGGGCGTCTGCCCCGCGGCGAGGGCCACGATCATGGTTTCCCCCACGGCCCGGGACAGGGCCAGGACACAGGCCGCCGCGATCCCCGAGAAGGCCGCGGGCACCACCACCCGAACCGCTACCTCCATGCGGGTGGCTCCGAGGGCGTAGGCCCCGTAACGCAGGTCCATGGGGACTGCCCGCATGATGTCCTCGCTAAGGGAGGAAACCAAGGGCAGGATCATGATCCCCATCACCAGGCCGGCGGACAGGGCGTTCTGGCCCGCCATCATCGGTCCGAACACGTGATCCTGCAACAGCGGGGTCACGAAGGTGAGGGCGAAATAGCCGTACACGATGGTGGGGACTCCCGCCAGCACCTCCAGTACGGGCTTCACCCGCCCCCGCACAGGGTCCGGGGCGAACTCACTCAGGTACACCGCGGTCAGCAGCCCGAGGGGAACCGCCACCAGCAGGGCCACGGCGCTGGTGAGGGCCGTCCCTGCCACAAGCGGCAGGACACCGAACCGCTTGGTGCTGTACAGCGGGCTCCAGGTGGTCTCCGTGAAGAACTCCCGCACCAGCTGCCACGGCCGGCCCACCAGGTCGGGGCGGGCTTCCACGAACCGCTGCAGGTCGGGGCGTTCCGACACCCGCTGGGGGTTGGCGGCCTCCACCGGCAGGTGGAAGAACTGCGCGGTCTCGTACGCCAGCACCGCCACGATGGCCAGCGTGACCCCCGCGGACAGCAGGGCGCTGGCCGCCAGCCCGGCCCTCACCCATCGCTCCTTGGCCTGCCGAGGCTGCGCTCCGAACACGATACGAGCCTCCCGGGTGCGGATTAAGTTTTTGTTAACCAGCAGGCTGGCGTGGCCGCCGGGCCTACCAGCAGTGCGCTGGGTACGCCTTGCTCACCTGCTCCAGGGTGGCTCTTCCGGAGGCCCTGCCGCCCTCCCGGAAGGCGGTTCCGGGCTTCTGCCGGGCGATGCACTGCCGCGCGGCCGCGTACACCCTCTCTGGGAACTCCACGTACCCCACGGCCCGGGCGAGGTTGGTCTTCCTGCCCGGCTGCCGGGGATCGTCCACCTGCAGGCTCACGCCGCTGTTGGCACCCACGTACCAGCTGGCGAACTGCCGCACCTCGGGCTTGGACAGGGCGCTTGTGCGATTCAGGTAGATGAAGAGGGGCCGGGCAAGCGGGTAGCGGCCCGACTTGGTGCTGTCGAAGCTGGGTTCGACCCCCCGGCACTGGTCGTCGGAGGTGAGGTCCACCTGCCCGCTGGGGTCCAGCGCCACGGCCTTGACCCTGGCCAGATTTTCCTCCAAGTACGCCAGCCCGAAGTAGCCTAGCGAGCCCTCGTCCCGGCTGACGAAGTGCACGATCACGTTGTCGTCCTCCGTAGCCTGGTAGTCGCCACGGCTGGCCTTGGCCTTGCCCACCACCATCTCCGTGAATCTGTCGAACGTCCCGGAGTCCGCCCCGGGCCCCGCCAGCCGCAGCGGCCGGTCCGGAAACGTCGCCCGCACCTGGCGCCAGCTGGTGATCCTGCGTTCCGCGGCGGGCTCCCAGATGCGCTTGAGCTCGCCCAGGGTCAGGCAGGTGGCCCAGGTGTTGCGGGGGTGCACCACCACGCTCATCCCGTCGATGGCCACGGGGACCTCCACGTAGCTCACCTGGTTGCGCCGGCACGCCTCGTCCTCCTCCGGCGTGATGGGCCGGGAGGCGTCGTTGATGTCCGTGCGGGACTGCGGGCTATCCGCGCAGAACTTCTTGAACCCACCGCCTGTTCCGCTGATCCCCACGGTGATCCGGATCCCACGGCCCTGAGGGGTCTTGCGGAACTGCTCCGCCACCGCGGTCGTGAGGGGGGCCACGGTGCTGGATCCGTCCACCACCACGGTGCCAGGGGGGCTGGCGGTCCCGCCTACCCGTTGCTGGGCCCAGCCCAGTCCCACAGACAGGCTGGCCAGGAAGGCCGCCCACACTACGGCGAGACTGCTGCGCATCCTCGTCACCTCCCCGATGGTTTTCGCCCTCAGCCTGGGCCATCCCCACAAAGCCCTGTTTAAGCCCCCGTTAAGAGTTCATGAAGAGGTTGCGGGGCCGTACCCGGTGGCCTAAGGTGTTCACCGAACCCGCATTAGGGGGTGTGGAAATGCAGCGACCGGTGGTGTGGGCGGCAGCTGCAGTCCTGGCCTCCGTGGCCCTTCTGGGGGCGGCTCTGGTGGGCCTGGCGGCCGGGTTCGCCCTGGGGGCCCAACTGCGCGCACCCGGGGGTCGCGAGGAGCGGGTGGTAGCGGGTGAGGGTCCGGACAAGGTGGCCCTCGTGCGCCTGGTAGGCCCCATCAGCCAGGAGGGCGGTGGGCTGTTCTCCCTGGGACAGGCGGCTTCCGCCCGCCGCGTGCTCGAACAGATGCAGCGCGCGGGCCGCGACCCGCAGGTCAAGGCGATCCTGCTGGAGCTCAACACGCCCGGCGGTTCGGTGGTGGCCAGTGCCCGCATCCATGACCAGGTGGTGCGGCTGCGCCAGCAGGGCAAGCCCGTGGTGGCCCTGCTCACAGAGGTGGCCGCCTCCGGGGGTTACTACGTGGCCGCGGCCGCGGACCGCATCGTGGCCGACCCCTCCACCCTGACGGGCAGCATCGGGGTCCTGGTGGTCCTGCCCAACTTTCAGGAGTTCAACCGCAGGATCGGGCTGAGGACCGTGGTGTTCAAGAGCGGCCGGTTCAAGGACATGGGCAACCCCGACCGACTCCTCACGCGTGAGGAGGCAGCTCTGTTTCAGGGCATCGTGGAGGAGGCGTATCGTCGGTTCGTGGAGGTGGTGGTGCAGGGCCGGCGACTGGCCCGCGCGCGGGTGCTGCAGCTGGCGGACGGCCGCGTCTACACGGGAGCCCAGGCCCACCGCCTGGGGCTCGTGGATCAGCTGGGCTCCTTCGAGGATGCCCTCTCGGAGGCTCTCCAGCTGGCGCGGCTGAGGCGGGCCCGGGTCGTGGAGTACCCGGAGGAGGGCTTCCTGGGATCGCTGTTGCGGTGGCAACTGCCCTGGCTGCGCCCAGTGCCACCTCCGCAGCTTCCCTTCAGCGTCCAGTACCTGATGGCTCCCTAGCCGCCCAGGTGGTTTCGGACGCCGGGCTGTCCAGGCGGAACAGTCGCCGGGCGTTGCCCGCCATCACGAGGGCCTTCTCCTCCTCCGACAGCCCTAACCGGTCCAGGAGGGCCAGCTGCTCGTGCAGGATCTGCCCGCGATACGGGCCCACCGCGGTGTCGGTCCCAAACACCACCCGGCCCGGCCCGAAGGCCCGAAGGGCGTCCGCGAACACCGACTCCAGCGACGGGTTCCCGGGCGTGTACTCCCGCCAGTTGTTGGTTCCCGAGGTGTCCACGAACACATTGTCCGTGTGGTAGGCCAGCATGAGTGTCTCCCTCAAAAACCCGGCCCCGAAGTGCGCGATGCCGAAGGTCACCTCCGGGAACTGCTTGACCGCCGCGGACAGGTTGAGGGGGTTGGCGTACGTGAGGTCGTACAAGGGGGCCACGGTGATCCCGAAGTGGAACAGCACCGGGATCCCCAGCTCCGCGGCCTTCTCGTAGACCGGGAACACCGCCCGGTCGCTGGCGTGGAAGCGCTGGGTAGGCGGGTAGAGCTTCAGGCCGCGCAGGCCCCACTGCGGGAAGTGAGCCACGATGCGCGGGGCATCGGGGTGGAGGGGGTCCGACAGGCTGCCCCACCCGAAGAAGCGCCGCGGGTTGAGGGCGCAGAACTCCGCCAGCTCCTCGTTGGCCTCGCCCACCGCGATGAAGAAGGCCGCGGACACCCCGTGGGCGTCCAGCTGGCGCTCCCACCACGCCGCGATCTCTTCCAGGGTCTGGCCCGCCAGCTCCTGCAGCCGCCGCCGCCTGACCCGCGATGCGGCCTCCAGGGCAGGAGCCCGGATGGGCAGGTGGGGCTGCAGGGTGCGCTCCACCATGCGGGGAGTCACCAGGTGCACGTGGGCGTCGATGATCTCCACGCTCCGCCTACAGCTTGTAGCCGAACCTGCGCAAAAGGTCCTTGCGCCAAGCCACCTCGGGTTCGTCCTCCACCCCCAGGGGCTTGAAGCCATCCATCACCCCTAGAACGGCCCGCTGCTCCCCCTCCTCCGCCACCACCACCACGAGGGGGTTGGCGGTGGCCGCGAAGATCCGCACCACCTCCGGGCAGGCCTTCACCGCGGGCAGCACGTTGATGGGGTAGTAGCCTTCTCCCAGCACGATGAGGAAGGTGTGGCCCGCTGCGATGGCGAGCACGTTGCGGACCGCCAGCTCCACGAGTTCCGGGTCGGTGCCGGACCGGCGCACCAGCCGCTTGCCGGACGCCTCGGAGAAGGCCAACCCGAACTTGATGCCGGGAACCGCGGTCACCAGTGCCTCGTGCAGGTCCTCCACCGTCTTGATGAAGTGGGACTGTCCGAGGATGACGTTCAGGCCATCTGGTTTTTCGATGGGAATCCGTTTCAGCTCCATGCGCCTATTCTATCCTAGCGGCCCGCGCCAACAGGGTGTGAACCTGCGGAAGGTGCCAGGGCCGGGAAGCGCCGCCCCCAGGGTTCAGGCGAACCATCGCGGTGCCGCAAGAAGGGGCTGCCAAGGCAGGGTCAAGGGGCTTTGCCAGCGCCAGACCCGGTGAGGCGCCAATTCAGCTGACCAACCGCTCCCCGCAAGCTAGCAGCCGCCGCACCCGCCCCATGAGCCCCACGCCCGGCTTGTCGAAGGCGAGCACAGCGAGCCCCTTGGCGACGAGGAACTGGGCGGGCGGCCTCCAGTACTCGCGCACCGACGTAGGGCCACTGCCGTGGATGAGGACGGCCGCGGGCTGAGACCCCGGGCGGTCGGGGGTCAACACGAAGCCGGACAGCGTCACGGCGCCCCTGCGGACGAAGACCTCCTCCCCCGGGGACGGCAAGGGGTCCTGCGGTGAATCGGCTGCTCGGGGCTCGCGTCGGGACGGCGACACCGGCGTCTCACCTCACCCTGGCATGTCCTTGGGCTGCCGCTCACCTGCGGCGCAACACGCCTGCCGGCCCCGGGTGCGGCTCCCCGTGCGGCGGAGATGCCCGGCGGTCCCGCAGGCCGTCCCCTCGGGCGGGGGCCTCGCGACCCGGCAGCGCGCCCCGCGCGCCCGCCGGCGAGAACACCGCACCCTGCTCGCCATCTCCCGCTCCACCCGCGCCCGTGCCGGATGGCGGGGCGACCGCTCCCACCCCGGACGCGCGCTCCCCGGAGCACTAGACTCCCTGGCTGGACGCGAGGCAGGGCCCTCCGCACCCTCCGCCGAGCGCATGAGCACGGCGGACCACGCCCCGGCCCCTCCCGCCCGCGGTCACGCCGGTCAGGATCCGGCTCCTTCGTCGGGAAGCACCGCCTCGGCCTCGATCTCAACCAGCATGTCCGGGTGGATCAGGCGCGGCACCTCGACCATGGTGGCGGCGGGCCGAATGTCCCGGAAGAACTCGCCGTGCGCCCTGCCCACCTCCTCCCACCGGCTGATGTCCGTGACGTACATGCGGGTGCGTACCACGTGCTCAAGACGGGTACCGACGCGGGCCAGAGCCGCCTCGATGTTGCGCAGCGCGCGCATAGCCCACCACAGGCTCCCAAGGGCTGCCCGACCCGATGCGCTCGAACACGGCAATCCCTCCCTCGTGGCTAGGTTTTACAATTCGCGCAGATCCGTAAGTGGCGGCGGCAGCGTGTTCAGGGCCACCCTGGCCGCAAGGTGGGAGGCAGCCCAGAGGGCGTTGGCCAACAGCAGCAGGGCCATGGCGGTGCGCCGGCCGCGCCCCACCCGGCCGCATCCAGACGGGCACCGGAGCTGAGGAGCACCAAGCCGGCGACCCCGGCGTGGGGAGGTCGCGGCGCCGCCGGACCCCTCGGGCGGCGGGGGGCACAGCCCCGTACGAGCGCGATTCCCTCGTCGCCCCACGCAGCGGAGCCATCCGGCCAGGCTCCGGGGGCGAATGCCTCCGGTGGGACGCCCGAGGGGGGAGCCCAGCCGGACGATGCCCATGGGCCGCCGCACGCCTATGACCCTTGTGGATGCGACCGTCATGCCGGAACTGCCTCCGGGGCGGCCCGAGTCCCCCGCCAGGCACCCCCTGCCTTCGCATCGCCTGTCCAGCCAAGGCTTCGCCTGACCCTCCCCCTCCGCACGGCTGCCACGCGCGAACGCAGGCCAGGCCCTCTCAGGCGGACCCCGGCGGCAGCGAGCGGACCATCTGGCGGAGCGCGCCCAGGTGGTAGGCGCCGTGGGCGATGGTCGCCAGGACGCCGGTGAGCGCCTCGTCGTCCTCAGCCCAGGCACCCGGCGACTGCAACGCCTCCCGCAGGGCCAGGTACTCGTCCCGAAGCGACGCCTTGAGACGCTCCCAGGCGGCGTCGTCCACCTGCTGGAGGGCCCAGCTCGCCTTCCAATCGGCCGTGGGGTAGGGGTCTTCGCCTCGCAACGCCCGGTTGGCCAGGTTGAGGCTGAAGCGAAGGTGCTCCACGTGGGCTGCGACGGTGGTCCTGCCGGGCCCCGGCGGCGTCGAGGCCGCTGCGGCCGGGACGGCATCCAGGGTCCCGAACAGCCCGGCCCCGGGATGGGAGTCGGTGAACCAGCTGGAGCGTCCCGGGGGGCCTGCGAACGCCTCATCCAGCAAGACGGTGACGCAGCGAACCAGCCGTTCCTGCAGCGCCATGGCCGACGGCCTCCCCCTTCCTCCAAGCGGGTGGCCCGCTTCGGCGGATCCCACTCAACCACCCACTTGGAGAACGCTGGTTACAGCCTACAGCCTAAGCCCCAGTCATGTAACCTGTCAAGCGTCTTACACAGGTTAGAGGCAGCGGCCGCCGGCCGGGTATGATGACGGCGAACCGAGCGACGGACGTGCCCTTCGTTTGGAGAGGTCTGAAGGCCATGGCGGACACGGCGTCAAGGCGGGAGAAGACGCCACAGGCTCCCCCGTCCGCGTCGAACCTGAAGCTCGTCGGCGGGCGGCTGTGCCTGGACTTCGTCAACACCGTGGACTGGCACGGCACGGACCACCCGAAGGAATGGCTGACGAGCTTCGATGAATTCGTGCAGTGGGCAGTACACGCCGGAGCCGTCGACCGGCAGACTGCCGAAGGCCTGATGGCCGCAGGCCGCGCCCGCCCAGCCGAGGCGGCGGGAGCGCTGCGCGAGGCCCTCGCGCTGCGGGAGGCGATGTACCGGATCTTTGCCGCGGTGGCCGCCGCGCGGGAGCCTCCGGCCGACGACTTGGAGCACCTCAACCGGGCCCTGGCTCGGGCGCTGCCTCGCCTCCGCTTGCAGGCGCGCCCCGGGGGCTTCGACTGGGCGTGGGCCGATGACGAGGCCACGCCGTTGGATCGGCCCCTCTGGCCCATCCTGGCCTCGGCCGCCGAACTGCTCACGTCCGGTGACCTGGCGCGAGTGCGCCGGTGCGCGGACGACGAGTGCGGATGGCTCTTCGTGGACATGAGCCGCAACCGCAGCCGCCGGTGGTGCGCGATGGAGGACTGCGGCAACCGGGCCAAGGCGCGCCGTCTCCGCCAGCGGGCTCGCGATGCGCCCGTCTCCGGGGAACCCACGCAGCCTGGCCAGGACGCTTGAGCAGACGCAGGCCCCCGTCGTTTCGCCGTCCGGATCGTGCTGCTCGTGCCGGCGGCGTTCGGGTAGACGAAGGTGAAGCGCCGGGCCAGGGGCTCCAGGGCGTCGGCCAGGTAGGAGTAGGTCGCCTCCGGCCCGCCGTGGCACACGTAGACCGGCGGGCCCGACCCCCGTACCTCGAAGTGCAGCGGCGTCCCGTGCGCTGCACCGCGAGCGCGCAGGTGCCCGTGCGAAGCGCACGCAGTGGGGGTTGCGGTGCTCCACCGGCAGGCCCAGGACCCGCTCGTAGAACTCCACCTCGGCCTCGAAGGCCGGCGTGAAGACCGTCACGTAGCCCAGCTCCACCGGCGCGTCACCTCCTCGCAGGCCGACATGCCGCCGCAGGGGCGGG
>PSLI01000006.1:0-71951 GCA_040289515.1 Candidatus Sysuimicrobiota bacterium | reverse complement strand
ACGTCGAACCCCAGGACCTCCCGTTCCCGCGTCTTCTGCACGCCCACGGCGATCACCGCCGCCATGTGCACGACCCGCCCGTCCTGCCGCACCTTCACCGCCTTCGCATCCCCGGGTCATGCACCACGTAGATCCCCACCACCCTCCACAGCCGGTCCCTGTACCGGACGCGGTCGCCCACCACCACGGGCCCCCGCCCGCCGGGTCCAGCTTCCGGCACTCCGACACCCGCACGCTGATCTGCTCTATGGGACGCCCCGTCTCCGGGAATCAAAAGGCCTCCTGCTCTTCGCAGGAGGCCTCCCCGTGTCTTTTTCAGGTCAGCCCGTCTGCCTCGGGTCTGCCCGCGCCGGGGCGTCCCCACCCTCGCTACTCGTACCGCACCTTCTCCAACGGCACCACGCGACCGTCCTACACCTTGATGAGGATGTGCCCGAACCGCATGCTCTCCGCCGCTTGCCGCACCGCATCCAGGAGTCGGTCCGTTCCGGGATGATCGTTTCGCCTGTCTTTGAGCTCAGGGTCTGAGCGGATACCCGCCATGCCTCACCCCTGCGTGAACGAGATGGTCTCATTTCTACCAGTCCCCACCACGGCGGGAACCCACGGTGGGTCGCATCCGGCTGTCGACCGGGCAGTCGTAGAGTTCCTGCTGCAGGACCACGCTGCCGGCCATTTGCGCGCCGCCCTTGGCGAACCGGTTCGACCTGCATACCCGATCGGTCACGGCGGCTCGGCCAGCTCCCTGCACGCGAAACCCGCACCGCTCACGCGGTCGAGGGGGTCTACCGCAGGTACCCCGCGGCGGCCCCCTGCGCGGCCACCTCGCCCTCCGGCGTACCGGGCAGGCAAGCCGCGGCGGCAGCCAGCAGGACTTCCCGGGCGCACAGGCAGGCCTGTCGCAGCAGCTCCACCTCCGCGGGGCTCTTCACCCTCCGCAGCTCCCGCACCACCCTGTCCGCGGGCACCAGTTGCACGCCCGCCTCCTCGAGGCACCGGGCAGCCTCCCACGGGAGCACGTCCGAGCCTGCGCAGCCCACCGGGCCAAAGCGGCCGCGGAGCCGGCGCGCCAGCTCCCCCCACAGGTCCGCAGTTGCCACCACCTCCGAGGCCACCACCAGGTCCTCCCGGTAGTGGGGGGTATCCACCAGGAGCACGGCGCCGGTTGCGTCCAGGACCACGGCCGCGTGTCCTGCCCCGCGGCGAACCGGACAGCTCTCCGCGGTCGGGAAGGCCGGCAGGTGGCCCGTGAGGTACGCCACGTCTGCGGGCCGCTCGTAAAAGGGGCCCCCGACGCACACGAGCACGGCCAGCCCCTGCTCCGCGGCCTTTCGCCACGCGGTGTGTTGGCGTTTCAGGTACTCGTCCCGCGGGACCAAGTGCTACCCGGATGCGGTTTCCAGGGTCTCCGCCACCGCGCGGAGCGCTTCGTCCAGCACCGCGCACGCCCGCTTCACGTGGTGCACCTCCACGATGAGGGGAGGGGCCAGCCGCACCACCTCCGGGCGGTTCAGAGAGAAGAAGAAGATCACCCCTCGGGCAATAGCCTCCGCGGAGGCCAGCAAGGCCACGTCCGGGTCGCTGAACTCCACGCCCACCAGCAGCCCCTTGCCCCGCACCTCCCGCACCCACCGGGGATGCCTCGCCGCCACCTCCTGCAGCCCCGACACAAGCAGAGCCCCCATGTGGCGTGCGCGCTCCGGGAGGTTCTCCTCCACCAAGACCCTCAGGGTGGCCACCCCCGCGGCGCACGCGACCGGGTTGCCTCCGAAGGTGGAAGAGTGCAGGTACGGGTCCTCGGAAAAAGCCTCCCACAGGTGCGGGCGCGCCACAAAGGCTCCCAGGGGCATCACACCGCCGCCCAGCCCCTTCGCGAGGGTCAGCACGTCGGGCACCACGCCCCAGTGCTCGCACGCGAACATGCGGCCCGTGCGGCCCAATCCCGTCTGCACCTCGTCCACGATGAGTAGGGCCCCCGCGCGGTCGCAGATCTCCCGGACCCTCGGGAGGTAATCGTCAGGAGGCACCCGCACCCCGCCCTCGCCCTGCACGGGCTCCACGATCACCGCGGCGACCTCCTCATCTACCGCCTCCGCCATAGCCTCCGCGTCGCCGAAGGGCACGTGGCGGAAGCCGGGCACCAGGGGCTCGAAGGGTTTGCGGTACTTGTCCCGACCCGTTGCAGACAGGGCCCCGAAGGTCTTGCCGTGGAAGGCTCCCTCCGTGGCGACGAACGCGGTGCGGCCCGTAGCCAGCCGCGCCAGCTTCAGGGCACCCTCCACCGCCTCGGCACCGCTGTTGCAGAAGAAGGAGTACCGCAGATCCCCGGGGGTGAGCTCGGCCAGCAGCGCGGCCAGCTCGGCCTCCGGGCGGCGGGGCATGGCCCGCACCGACATGGGCATCCGCTGGATCTGGTCCACCACCGCCTGCACCACGCGCGGGTGGCGGTGGCCCAGCACGAACACCGCAGGACCCCCGGAGAAGTCCAGGTACTCCCGCCCGTACACGTCCCGTACCACCACCCCCTCCGCCTCCCACTCCACGGTCTCGACCCCCGCGAACCGGTACAGCTTCACCAGCCCAGGGTTGACGAACTCTGCGTACTTCCGAAGGGTGTCCTCGACGAAGGCGCGGGGGTCGGGGATCACGCTAGCCTCCGGCGGCTGCGCGGGATGCCAGGGCATGCCGGGCGCGCCGGAGGACCTCCCGCGTTTCCTTGTAGCTCACCCGGCGTAAGGCTTCCTCCAGGGGGACCCACTCCGCGTCCACGAAACCCTCTTCCCGCTGCGGGGTAGGCTCCTCCCCGCCCTGCCACTCCAGCAGGTAGTAGTGCACCGTCTTGTCGTAGAAGGTCCGGTCAGCCGGCCAGTAGAACCGGTAGCGCTCCTCCCCCAGGTCCGCTGTCCGCTTCAGGTTGCGCAGCCCGGTCTCCTCCATCACCTCCCGCAGAGCCACCTGCTCGTCCGTCTCACCGGCCTCCGTGGTCCCCTTCGGGAGCATCCACCGGCCGCTCTCGTGGCGCAGCAGCAGCACCTCCGGCCCTGAGGGGCCCCACCGGTAAACCACGCCCCCTGCGCTGAAGGCCCGCTTGACCCGCTGGGTCCGTTGCCGTGCCATGGCTAGCCGCGCAGGACCTCCTGCACCAGCTCCGCCACCCGGCGTCCGTCCGCCCGACCCTGCGCTCTCGCCATCACCCAGCCCACCACGCGCCCCGCATCCCGGGGCCCTGCAGCCCCCGTCTCCCGGACCCCCTGCTGGACCAAGGCGCGCAGCTCCTGTTCCGAGAGGGGTTGGGGAAGGTATTCGATAAGGACTGCCATCTCCAGTTCCTCCCGGCGCGCGGCCTCTTCCCGGCCCGCGCGCCGGTACGCCTCGATGGCCTCCCGCCGGCGTTTGACCTCCCGGCGCAGCACCTCCTGGATTTCCGGATCGGACAGGGCTCTACCCCGCTCGATCTCCGCGTTGTGCACGGCGGCGCGGGCCAGGCGCAGGGTGGACACCCGGACCTCATCGCGGTTTTTCAGGGCCCGTTGCAGGTCCTCCGCCAGCCGTTGCGCGAGCCCCATGGCGCCTCCAAACAGACCGGGCTCCGAGGGTCCGGAGCCCGGTCTGGCCCCTCGTCCGTCCGCCAGCTAGCGGGCCTTTCGGGCCCGCTTCGCAGCCTTCCGCCTGCGTCGGTCGCTGGGCTTTTCGTAGTGCTCGTGACGCTTGGCCTCCACAAGGATCCCGGAGCGCTGGACTTCGCGCTTGAACCGGCGGAGGGCGCTATCCAGCGACTCGTCCTTGCCCACCCGGACGGTAGCCACGTTTACACCTCCTTCCGGCACCGCGCGCGCTGCGTTGATGGTAGAATTCTAACACAGCGCGTGGGTTTCCCCAATCTCCCGCCCCGCGTTGTTCACTCCATTGGGGAACACCCAGAGTACAGGTTCGGGAGGCCCGTGTGGTTCCGCTGGCAGCGATTCAACGGGCCAGCGTGTGGCGGGCGCTAGTGTATTTCGGGAACGCCACCGCGGGGATGCACCTGGCAGACCGCGTGTTTGGGGCCCGGGCGCCGGGCCCGCTGGCCCTTGGCAGCTTCCCTCGCGTTGAGGTGGCAGCGCTGCTGGCAGCGGGCTCCGCCTTCGGGGCCGCTACGGGGTTCGTGGTTTCCCTGGGCAGGTTCCTGGACACCGGCGATCCCGCACACCTGCGTCCCCGCGGGCTGGGAGAGCTCGCCCTAGCCTCCGTGGTGCTGTATGTGCCCCTGTCCTTCCTGATGGTCACCGCGCTGCGGGCGGGCTCCGGCGGGGGCTGCTGGTGGCCACCGACCCCCCCTCTCCGGGCCTGTACAACCGCCGCCGGTTCGACGAGGCGCTGGCGTGGGAGTGCCAGAGGGTCAGTCGGTCTGCGAGCCCCGTATCTTTGCTGCTGGCGGACGTTCGGGCCTCAAGCGCACCAACGAAGTGTTCGGCCACCCGGCGGGCGATGCCCTGCTCCGGGCGGTGGCGCACGCCATCCGCAGGACGGTGCGGAGCACGGACCTGGTGTTCCGCATCGGCGGGGACGAGTTCGCGGTGCTGCTGCCTGACACGGAGTCCGACGGCGCGGCGCTGGTAGCGCAAGCAGTGGCACGGGGGTGGAGCAAAGCCGGGTCTCGGTGGCGGGAAGCGAGCTGCGGGCCCGGGTGACCCTGGGAACGGCCACGTGCCCGGACCATAGGGTCACCCCAGGACGAATTACCCTGGCGGGGACCCGGCCATGTACGGCGCGCGAGCAGCGGGGCGCGCCGTGGGCTAGGCAAGCGGCCCCCTGGCCTCTCCGCGGCCAGGCTAAGGCTGTCTCAATCCCACCGGCGCTCGTCCACCAGGACGCGATCTACCTGCCCCAGGGCTCCGGGCGGGAGCACTTCCACCTCCGCGCGTAGGGTGGTGAGGGCCTGTATTGTGTCCGCGAAACGCCGGGCGACCTCGGGGTCCTGCGGGTCCAGCTCCACCCGTGCCACGAACTCGTCGCGGTCCCCGGTCCGGCGCACCACGAACTGAAACCGCCGCACCTCCGGGTGCCTGCTGGCCGCCTCGTGCAGCTGGCCCGGGTGCACGAACACGCCCCGTACCTTCACCGCCTCCGCCACCCGCCCCAGAATGCCGGCCAGCCGCGGTGCGGTGCGGCCGCAGGGGCAGGGTTCCTGCCGCAGCACCGACACGTCCCCGGTGGCTAGGCGCAGCAAGGGGTACGTGGGATCCAGCAGGGTGACCACCACCTCGCCCGGCTCGCCCGCGCCCACCGGCCGGTGCGTCTGCGGATCCACGAGCTCCACCAGGCAGCGGTCCAGCAGGTGCATGCCCTCCTTCCGGGGACACTCGTAGGCCACCAGCCCCACGTCCGCGGTGCCGTAGGCCTGCTGCGTGCGGATCCCGCGTGCCTCGAACCGCGCTCGCAAGGAGGCGGGCAAGGGCTCGGCGGTTACCAGGGCCACCTGGAAGTGGGCGGGCAGGCCCAGCTCCTCCATGCGCTGGAGGAGGGTGGCGAGGAAGCTGGGGGTGCCCGTGTACCCGGTAGCGCGCAGGTGCGAGGCCGCTCGGGCCTGGATCTCCGTGTTGCCCACCCCGCCCGGGATCACCACCGCGCCCAGCACCTGCAGGCCGCCCTCCATCATCCACGCGGCGGGGGTCAGGTGGTACGAGAAGGTGTTGAGGACCACGTCCCCAGGACGGAAGCCCGCCGCGTGTAGGGCGGCGGCGCAGCCCCAGTAGTCCGGGCCCGGCCCCTCGGGGTCGAAGATGGGGCCGGGGGAGACGAACAGCCTGCGGACCTGTTCCCACCACACCCACCCGCCGAGCGGCCACCGCTCCGCGTGCACCCGTGGCAGCTCCTCCTTCCGCAGCAGCGGCACAGCGCGCAGCTTTTCCAGGCTGGGCTCCCCGTCCAGCAGGCCCGCCGCCTGAGCCCGCTCGCGGGCCGCAGGCGCCCCGGTCTGCGAAAGTACCTGCCGCAATCGCTGCAGCTGGCGCGCAACCCGCCGGTCCGGCGGCAGCGTCTCCTGAGGGTCGAACAGCCGGTCGCTCCTGTCCACCATGGACGCAGACCGCTGGTGTATTTTGACCCGGCCCTGATCCTCCCCTGCACCCTCCATTTATCCCCTTATCCCCCGTTGCTCCGCAGCGCCCTGCGGCCTACGATAAGGGCTGTTGCGTATCCACCAAAGGAGGGCGCTCCATGTGGGCCGTGCCAAAAGCCGTCACCCTGGCCACGGGGGCGGGGGAGGGGTCAACGGAGATCAACGCCTTCGACCGGGCGCTGCTGGACGCGGGAATCGCCAATTTGAACTTCCTGCGGGTCACCAGCATTTTGCCCGCGGGCGCCCGGCTGGTGCCCATGCGCAGGGTCCCCGAGGGCACCCTGACGCCGGCCGTGTACGCCCGCATCACCAGCCACATCCCGGGCGAGCGCATCGCCGCCGCGGTGGCGGTGGGCTTCAGCGAGGACAGCTACGGGGTCATCATGGAGTACTCCCACAAGGGGACCGCGGAGAACGCGGAGCAGATCGTGCGCCGCTTGGTGCGGGAAGCCTTCGAGGTGCGCGGGCTGCGGCTGCGGGAGGTAGTGGTAGGCGTCCGGGAGCATGTGGTCGAGCGGATCGGGTGCGCGGTGGCGGCCGTCCTCCTTTGGCCGGATTAACCGCCTGGCCGCCAGCCAACAAGCATCCGGGGAAGGAGGAAGGTACACATGGCCGAATGGCTTTGGGACTACGGAGGCGACGGCTTCGCCCAGGTATACCGGGTGGACGAGGTTCTGCTCGACGCCCAGTCCGCTTACCAGCGAGTCCGCGTCATCCGCACCTCCGCTTTCGGCCGCATGCTGATCCTGGACGACGCGGTACAGACCTCCGAGACGGACGAGTTCTGCTACCACGAGATGTTGGCACACCCGGCGCTGGTTACCCACCCCAACCCCCGACGGGTCCTCATCATCGGGGGCGGGGATGGGGGGCTTCTAAAGGAGGTGCTCAAGCACCCCGTGGAGCGCGTCGTGATGGTGGAGATCGACCGCATGGTGGTGGATGCCACCCTGCGGTACCTCCCGGAGATCCCCGGTGACGCCTTCGCCGACCCCCGCACCGAGCTCCGCGTTGAGGACGGCCTTGCGTACGTGCGTGGGTGCTCCGAGCGCTTCGACGTGGCCCTCGTGGACTCCACGGACCCCCAGGGGCCCTCCGTCCCCCTGTTCGGAGAGCCCTTCTACGGGGACCTGCACCGCGCGCTGAGCGAAGACGGGGTCCTGGTCGTACAGAGCGGTTCGCCCCTTTACCAGGCTGACCTCATCGCGAACGTGCGGCGCAACCTCCGGGTGCACTTCCCGGTGGTTCGCACCCTCCTCACGTGCGTGCCCAGCTACCCCGGGGTGCTGTGGACCTTCACCGTGGCGTCCAAGCGCTTCGACCCCGTAGCGCTGGCGCCGGGGGTGGTGGACGAGCGGGTGGGTGGGTTCCGCCTGCGGTACTATACGGGCGCCCAGCACCAAGCCGCCTTTAACCCGCCACCGTTCTTGCGGCCGCTGCTGGAAGCCTGAGGGCAGCCGTGGTCACCCGATTTTTGGGTGCCGTGGAGTCCCTTCCCGCCAAAGCGGCGCTCATCGGGGTCCCCTACGACCGCACGCAGTCATACCGGCCAGGTGCCGCCTCCGGTCCGGAAGCTATCCGTCAGGCGTCGGTGAGCTTGGAGACCTACAGCCCCGCGCTGGGCTTGGACCTGAGTGAGCTGGGACTGGCGGACCTGGGCGACCTGGAGGTGGCGCACCTGGAGCCGCGGGCCATGGTGGAGCAGGTGGCCGAGGCTTTGCGCGGGCTCCCGCCGGGCACCCTGTCCGTGGTGCTCGGCGGCGATCACACCGTGACCGCAGGGGCCGTTCGAGCCATCCACGCCTCTTTCCCCGACCTGCGGGTCGTGGTGCTGGACGCGCACCTGGACCTTCGGGAGGCGTATGAAGGAGATCCCTGGTCGCACGCTTGCACCCTGCGGAGGGTGCTGGACCACCTGGGAGACGGACGGCTGGTGGTGCTGGGCGCCCGGTCGGGGCTGCGCGAGGAGTGGGAGCTCGCGCGGCGGCACTGCCGCTGGGTGTGCGAGCCTCTGGCGCTGCCGGAAACCGTCCATGCCGAGCTGCGCTCCTACCCGGTCTACCTAAGCGTGGACCTGGACGTGCTGGACCCCGCGTACGCGCCGGGCGTGGGGAACCCCGAGCCGGGCGGCCCCAGTTTCTCCGAGCTGCTGCAGGCCCTGTACCTGCTCCGGGACCTCCCGGTGGTAGGGCTGGACCTGGTGGAGGCCGCGCCGGAGCTTGATCCCTCCGGGGCCACCGCGGTGTCGGCCGCGAAGCTGGTGCGCGAGATGGTCCTGTGCTTCTGCGGCCCGCAACGCGCGGGGTGAAGCCTCCCCGGGCTCTTTGACCGCCTGCTGGAACACCTCGCCTGGCAGCCGGTAGCTGCTACTGTAACCTGGAACCGGTACCAGGCACCGGGGCTAAGGTACCTGCAGGTACGGTTTAAGGCTCTCTAGGGTCTTGGGGCCGATGCCCTTCACCCTTAGGAGATCCTCCGGCCGCGCGTACTGGCCGTTGCGGGCGCGGTCGTCCACGATGCGCCGTGCCAGCACGGGCCCGATGCCCGGGAGCTTTTGCAGCTCCTCCGCGGTTGCCAGGTTCACGGAGATCCTCAAGGGCTGCCCAGGAAGCTGCGGCATGGGGGTGGGGGCAGGCTGCAGAGACTCCTGCACCCACACGGGCTGGGGCCCGGGGCGGGCCCACGACAGCGCCAGCCCCAACACCACCGCCGCGCACGCCGCGGCCAGCACCAGCGCCTCCTGGCGGTCGAAGTGCAACATCCATTGAAGGAACGCTGCACGGGCCGTTTTTGACAACATTCCGGGGAGTGCAGCAGCTGGGGCTACCCCTTGGTCTGTGCGGGCACGGGCTCCGAGACCACGTTCACCACCTTGCCGGGCACGTACACCACGTCCTTGACCACCCGGCCGTTCAGGTGCTGCCGGACCCGTTCGCTGGCGAGGGCCAGGGCCCGGGCCTCCGCCTCCGGCAGATCCTCGGGGACAGTGAGCCGGTCCCGCACGCGGCCGTCCACCTGCACCACCAGGGTAACCTCCGGGGTGCGGGCCAGCTCGGGGTCGTAGCTGGGCCAGGCCTGTGTGTGCACGCTGTAGGGCCCGCCGATAAGCTCCCACAGCTCCTCCGCCAGGTGCGGGGCCACAGGGGCCAGCATCAGGATCAGCGCCCGCACCGCCTCCTCCCACGCGGGGCTTCCCGCCAGGGTCTCGCGCACCCGCACCAGGTGGTTCGTAAGCTCCATCATGGCCGCGATGGCCGTGTTGAACCCAAAGCGCTCGAAGTCCTCGGTAACCTTCCGCACGGTGCGGTGGGTCCGCCGGCGCAGCTCCAGGGCCTCCTCCTCGGGCCAACGTTCCTGGCGGGTTCCTGCCGTACTGGTCACCAGGTCCCACACGCGCCGCAGGAAGCGGCCGACCCCCTCGATGTCGCGGCTGCTCCAGGGCCCTCCTTCCTCCCACGGCCGCATGAACATGAGGTACGCCCGCACCACGTCCGCGCCGTACCTGGCCACCTGCTCGTCCGGGTCCACCACGTTGCCCCGCGACTTGCTCATCTTCTCCCCGTCCTCGCCCAGGATCACGCCCTGGTTGAACAGCCGCAGCATGGGCTCCCGGAAGGGCAAAAGGCCGAGGTCCGCCAGGGCCTTGGTGAAAAACCGCGTGTACAGGAGGTGCATGACCGCGTGCTCGGCCCCGCCCGTGTATTGGTCCACGGGGCACCAGTACGCCACCTGCTCGGGGTCGAAGGGCATGCGCTCCTCGTGGGGGGACAGGTACCGGTACTGGTACCACGAGGAGTCCACGAAGGTGTCCATGGTGTCCGTTTCGCGCTCCGCGGGCCCCTGGCAGCGGGGGCAGCGGGTCCGACGGAAACCCCCGTGGTACTTCAGGGGAGACTCGCCCGTGGGCATGAAGTCCACGTCCTCGGGGAGCAGCACCGGCAGGTCGTCGTACGGGACCCGGACCGTGCCGCACCGGCCGCAGTAGACGATGGGGATGGGCGTGCCCCAGTACCGCTGGCGGCTGATCAACCAGTCTCGCAGCCGGTAGTTCACCGCGCGCCGCCCGCGGCCCGTCTGCTCCAGCCACGCGATGATCCTCGGCAAGCCCTCGGGCACCGGGGTGCCGTCGAAGGGCCCGGAGTTCACCATCCGGCCGGGCCCTTCGTACGCGGCCTGCAGGGGCTCCTGCAGGGGCTCCCCAGGTGGCTGGATGACCACGGGCACCGGCAGGCCGTACCTGCGGGCGAACTCGAAGTCCCGCTGGTCGTGGGCCGGCACCCCCATGATGGCACCCGTCCCGTAGCCCATCAGGACGTAGTCCGCTATCCACACGGGGACGCGTTCCCCGTTGACGGGGTTCGTGGCGTAGCTGCCCAGGAACACCCCGGTTTTCTCCCGCTCCGTGCTCATGCGGTCGATCTCGCTCTGCCGGCGGGCCTGGTAAATGTAGGCCTCCACCTCCGCGCGCCGGTCCGGAGCGGTGAGGAGGGGCACCAGGGGGTGCTCCGGGGCCAGGACCAGGAAGGTGGCCCCCCAGAGGGTGTCGGGACGGGTTGTGAACACCACCACGGGGTGGTGGGAGCCGTCCGGGGCGTGGGCGGTGAAGGTCACCTCCGCACCCTCGCTGCGGCCGATCCAGTTGCGCTGCATGGTGACGATGCGCTCGGGCCACTCGATCCCCGAAAAGTCCAGCAGCTCGTCCGCGTACTTGGTGATGCGGAGGAACCATTGCTCCAGATCCTTCTTCACCACCGGGGTGTCGCACCGCTCGCAGCGCCGGTCCGCGCCCACCACCTGCTCCCGGGCCAGGGTGGTGTTGCAGTGGGGGCACCAGTCCACGGGCGCCAGGGCCCGGTACGCCAACCCTGCCTCGTAGAACTTCAGGAAGAACCACTGGTTCCACTTGTAGTATTCGGGCTCGCAGGTGACGATCTCCCGCGACCAGTCGAACATGGCCCCCATGGACCGCAGCTGGCGGCGCATGCGGTCGATGTTGGCCAACGTCCACTTCTTCGGGTGGATGCCATGTTTGATGGCCGCGTTCTCCGCGGGCAGCCCGAAGGCATCAAACCCGATGGGGAACAGCACGTTATACCCTCGCATCCTGCGGTACCGAGCTGCCGCGTCGCTGGGTGCCAGGGCGTACCAGTGGCCGATGTGCAGGTCCCCGCTGGGGTAGGGGTACATGGTGAGGAAATAGAACTTCGGTCGGTCGCTGCGGTCGGGCGTGCGGTACAGCCCGTCCTGCTCCCACCGGGCCTGCCACTTGGCCTCGAGGGCCCTCGGGTCGTACCGCTGATGCATGCTCCTTAGCCCCCTCACTCGCCCGGGGACGGCGCCTCCGACGGACGGGTGGCCCGCACGGGGGTCAGCCAGCCGTGCCGGTCCGGCACCCTGCCCTCCACCACGTCGTAGAAGGCCCGCTGCACCTTCTCGGTAACCGGCCCGCGTCTTCCGCCACCCACAGGGATGCGGTCCACGCTCCTCACAGGGGTGATTTCCGCCGCGGTACCCGTGAGGAAAATCTCGTCCGCCAGGTACAGCATCTCCCGCGGCAGGGAAACCTCCCGCACCTCGTAGCCCAGCTCGCGCAGCAGCGTCATGGCCACCTGCCGGGTAACCCCAGGCAGGATGGAGTGTGCCAGGGAAGGGGTGTAGGCGACGCCGTCCCGCACCACGAACACGTTCTCGCCGCTGCCCTCGCTCACGTAGCCGTCCACATCCAGGGCGATGGCCTCCGCAAACCCCCCGTCCCGCGCCTCCATGGTCATCAGCTGGGAGTTGATGTAGTTGCCGGCGATCTTGGCCATGGCGGGGTGGGTGGAGGGAGCCATGCGCCGCCAGGTGGATACCACCACGTCCACTCCCTGCTCCAGGGCTTCCGGTCCCAGGTAGGCGCCCCACTCGAGGGTGAGGATGGCCACCTCCGCCGGTGCCTTCCTCGGGTCCAGCCCAAAGGCACCCGCTCCCCGGTACACCAGGGGTCGGATGTAGCAGGCGCGGTGCTCGTTGTACCCCACCGTCTCCAGGATGGCCTCGGAGAGCTGTTCCGGGCTGTAAGGGACCTCCATGCGGAAGATCCGGCAGGAGTCGAATAGGCGGCGGACGTGCGCTGCCAGGCAAAACACCGCAGGCCCCTGGGGGGTGTCGTACGCCCGGATTCCCTCGAACACGCTGCTGCCGTAGTGAAGCGCGTGGGCGGCCACGTGCACGGTGGCCTGTTCCCACGGCACGAGCCTGCCGTTGTGCCACACGTAACGCCCCGGCGTCATACCCTTTATTTCCTCCCGCCCCGGTCCTCGCTGAAACCGGAAGCCCCCGCCCCGGGGGGACGGAGCTTACCGCCTGGATACACAGTCGTCCGCCAGCTTGGTGGAGCCAAGGGGACTCGAACCCCTGACCTCGTGCATGCCATGCACGCGCTCTCCCAGCTGAGCTATGGCCCCAGCCCCTTTCCTGCAGGCCGCGTCGCGGGCCGGTGGGGCCGTCCGGAGGACGGGCACCGACCCCGGACCCGCCTCCATCCGCCTCCCAGTATAGTGAAAATCCGCAGGCTGCGCAAAGCGCCCCAGGATAAACGGCCCTCGCCCTACTGCCCCCCCCGGACCACGAAGGCGCCGGTCATGCCCTGAGCCGCGTGCTGGCCCACGCTGCAGATGAACACCGCCTGCCCGGCGGCCACCCGGGGAACTGTGAACTCCACCTCCGCCCGCTTTCCCGCGTCCACGAACACGTACCTCCAGCCGTCGCTGGTGGTGCCCTGTCGGAACTCCCCCCGCACCACCAGCGCAGTCTGGTTGAACAGCTCGGACGCGATGTTGTGCGGGCGCTGCGGGTCCTCGTTCACCAGCTCCAGCACCACCCGCTCTCCCGGCCGCAGCTGGATGATGTTGGGGTCGAATTTGAAGGACGTCATGAACACCCGGACGGTGCGGGGTGCGGGGCCCGCATCCGCCCCCACAGCTCCCCAGACGGCTAGACACAGCACCAGCGCCACCTTCCGGATCATCAGGATCTCCCCTTTCCTGCACGCTGCCGGCACCATAGAACCCTATGGGTGTAACGGCCATTTCAAGACAGTGGGGGGCACCCGAGGAGGTCAACCGCCCAAGTAGGCCCGCTTGACCTCTGGGTTCTCCCGGAGCTGCTCGGCTGGACCCTCCAGCACCACCCGGCCCGTCTGCAGAACGTAACCCCGGCGGGCTATCTGCAGGGCCATGTACGCGTTCTGCTCCACCAGGAGGATGGTGGTGCCCTGTCGGTTGATCTCTTGAATGGCGTCGAAGATCTGCTCCACGAGCAGCGGCGCGAGCCCCATGGAGGGCTCGTCCATGAGGAGCACCCGCGGCCGGGCCATGAGGGCCCGCCCGATGGCCAGCATCTGCTGCTCTCCGCCCGAGAGGGTGCCCGCCACCTGCCCGGCGCGCTCTTTCAGCCTCGGGAACAGGGCGAACACTCGGTCAACATCCTCCCGGACGCCGTGGGGGTCCGCCCTGGTGAAGGCACCCATCTCCAGATTCTCCAGCACCGTGAGCTGACCGAAGATCCGCCGTCCCTCGGGGACCTGCACCACTCCCCGCTGAACGATGTTGTGGGGGGGCACCCGGGTCAGATCCTCCCCCTCCAAACGCACCGCTCCGGAGCGGGGCCGCAGCAACCCGCTCACGGTGTTCAGGGTGGTGCTCTTCCCCGCCCCGTTGGCGCCCAGCAGGGCCACAATCTCCCTGGGCTCCACCCGCAGGGATACCCCCTTGAGGGCGTGGATGTTCCCGTAGTATACGTGCAGGTCCTCCAGCTCCAGCAGAGCCATCGCCGCTAGCGCCTCAGCAGTGCACTCCCGTACAGGCCCGTTGGCTTCCACAGGAGAATTAGGAGCATGGCGGCAAAGGGGGCCATCTGAGCCAACGGCGCGTACACGAGGGACCCCAGGGACACCACCTGCCCCACCAGGAAGGCGGATACCAGGGTGCCCTTGAGACTCCCGAGGCCTCCGATGATGACCACCATAAACACGAAAGGAACCACCTCAAGACCCATCTGAGGATCCACCATCACCAGGGGTCCGTGCAAGGCCCCCGCTAGCCCCGACAGCATCCCTGCCCCTACGAAGGTACCCGTGAACAGGCGGTACACGTCCACCCCGAGCCCCTCCACCTGGTCCACGTCCTCCACCGCAGCCCGGATGGCGGTCCCCACCATGGTCCAGTTCAGCAGCCACTGAATGACTGCGTACACAGCCCCCGTGATGGCAATCACGAGGATCCGGTACACGGGCACGTTCACGCCCAGCACCGCCACCTGGGCCTCCACGGGGATCCCCATGGGGCGCGGAACCAGGCCCCACACGTACTTGATAGCCCCTACCCCGGCCACCAGGATCCCGAAGGAGGTGATCATGGTGAAGGTGATCTCCCGAGCGTAGATGCGGTCGAACACCCACCGCTCCACCACCCAGCTCAGCGCCCCCGCAGCCAGAGCCCCGCACAGCATGGCGGGCCAGGTGAGACCCGTGGCCACGTTCACCTGGTAGGCCACGTACGCCCCCAGGGAGTAGTACAGGAGCTGGTCCAGGCTGATGATCCGCATCAGCCCAAAGCAAAAGGACAGCCCCGCGGCCAGCAGGAAGAAAATGCTCCCCATGCTGAGCCCGTACACCACGCCGGAGACCCAAAGGGGGGCGTCCACGCCTACCTCCTACTCCTGCAAGGCCGGAGCCGGCCGCCGCCACGTCCACCGCCGGCGCACCCACGGCTCCAGGGTCCCCCAGATGCCCCGTTCGCCCGCCAGCATGATAACCACCAGCAGCAAGCCCACCAAGAACTCCCAGTTCCCCACGATGCCGCTCACCAGGTCCTTCATCCCCACGTAGGCCAGGGCGCCCACCAGGGGCCCGTACAGGGTGCCCGTGCCGCCCAGGATGGTGACCACCACGGGGTCCGCGGCGCGGGCGGCGCTGGCCATCTCCGGGCTCACGAACCCGAAGTACACCCCGTACAGGCTCCCCGCCAGGGCCGCGGTGGTGTTGGCCAGGACGAAGGCAGTCCAGCGCAGCTTGAAGTCGTGGTAGCCCAGGAACTTCACCTTGTCCTCGTTGGTCTCAGCACACACTAACAGTGGCCAGGACAACCCCAACTGCTCTCATAGCACACCCCCAGCCAGCATGCTGCGTGCATCTATATCGTATATCATAGAACCCAGTGCGCGCGCCATCCTGGATGGGCCGGCGGGGTTACAGGCGGACGCTGAACACGACCGTCAGGGTTGGAGCCTGGGGCGCGGTCAGGATCAGGTTCAGCCGGGACCCCTCCTCTTCCACGCGGATCGGGACCACCACCAGGGTGTTCACCGGCACGGCCACCACGGTTCGCACGGGCACCAGGTAAAAGATGCGGCCCCGCAACTTGGCCCCCGCGGGGGTGTTGAGCCGCACCAGCTGCCCCGGTGGGACGTGGACGCCCGGGTCCAGGAAAGCCACGAACGTGCCCTCCGGTTTCCGTACGAGGGCCACCACGTAGCAGCGGTCCTCCACCACCACCGCCCCCGTTCCCCACACAAGGGTCCGGCTGGTGCAGAAGGTCTCCCCCGCGCGATACAGCTTCACCCGCTGCTCCTTGGGCTTGGCCGAAGCCACCCCGCCGACCAGCACGCTCCCTGCAAGGACGACCGCGATGGCTCGCACGATGCGCATACCGCACCTCCCCACTCGTCTTTCCCTCCCTCCTCAGCTCCTCTTCACCGTTGTGGACAGGTGCCCTGCGTGCGGCGCAGAGCCAGTTCCCACGCCAGCTCCACCGCCTCGCGGGCGTCGCGCGCGCGGAGGATGGGGTCCTGCTCCAGTCCGGGCCGCGACAGCTCCCAGGTAGCCAGACCCACGACGGGTACCCCCAGCTTCAGGGCGTACGCGATCTCCGACAGGGTGCCATAGCTTCCCCCCACCGCCACCAGGGCGTCCGAGGTGCGCACCACGATCACGTTCCGCGCCTCCCCGAGGCCCGTCACCACCGGCACCGTCACGTACGGGTTCGCCTCCTCCGCTCGGGCGCCCGGCAGGATCGCCACCACGGTCCCTCCAGCCTCCGCAGCTCCACGGGAAGCCGCCTCCATCACCCCACCCAGACCCCCGCACACCAGCACTGCGCCCCGCCGGGCCACCTCGTGCCCTATCTCCTCCGCCAGACAGCACATCTCCGGTCGGGCGTCCTGCTCGCCGATCACCCCGATGTGGGGGCGTCTACGCACGGTGCACCTCGCAGCACGCGCTCACGGGCAACACAACTGCTGGTCCCACTTTGTGCCCTGCCCCCTTGGTCGGGGCGGCCGGATTCGAACCGGCGACCTTCGGCTCCCAAAGCCGATGCGCTTCCGCTGCGCCACACCCCGCGCCTCCACTGTACGGAGGGGCTTGGGGACCGTCAACGGCCAGGGAATGGCGAGGCCGATCCCGAACAACCTCCGGGAAGGAGGCGACGCCATGGAGAACATGGAGAAGCGGTTTCAAAGCCTGGCCGACGAGGTTCTGAATGCGGCGTTCGAGTTCTACCCCACGTGGGCAGCGCGGCTGGGGTTGCACGCCTACGACGGCCGCCTGGGCTTTTTTACCCCGCAGGCCCTGGACGCCCGGCTGCGGACGGTGCGGGAGCACGAACGCGCAGTTCGTGAGCTACCAGGGGAGTCCCTGGACAGCGCGGAACGCCTGGAACGGGAGATCCTGCTGGCAGGCCTGGAGCGCGAACGGTTCGAGCTGGAGGACCTGCGGAGCTTCCAGCGCAACCCGCTGGCGTACGTGGACGCCCTGGACGTGACGGTGTACGTGAAGCGCAGCTACGCCCCCCTGGACCGGCGGGTCCTGGCTGTGGCGGAGCACCTGCGGCAGCTTCCCCGGCTCCTGCAGGAGGCGCGATGCAACCTGGAAGCCGACTGTCCCCGGGTGTTCGTTCGCACCGCCCTGGAGATGTTTCAGGGAGGGCTGGAGTTCCTACGGGATCAGCTGCCGCCCCTGGTTCGCGAGGTTTCGGGCCCCGTTCGGGCGCGGTTTGAGGAAGCCCACGGCCCCGCGGTGGAGGCGGTACAGGCGTTCGTGGCGTTCCTGGCCGAGGAGCTGCTGCCATCCGCCTCCGGGGAGTTCGCCCTGGGGCCGGACCGCTACCGCCGGATGCTTTGGACCGGTGAGCGGGTGGATCTTGACCTGGAATCGTTGCGTCGGTGCGCGGAGGAGGAGCTGGCCCGGCTGCACCAGGAGCTGGAGGAGGCTGCCCGGCGCGTGGACCCACACCGCCCGCCCGAGGAAGTGGTACGCCTTCTCTCGCGGGAACATCCGAGCGAGGAAGAGCTGTTACCGTGCGTGCAGGCCATCCTGGCGGAGCTGCGGGAGTTTTTGCGCCGCAACCCCGTGGTGACCGTTCCGGAGCCCGCGGACTGCCGCGTGGAGCCCACCCCCCCTTTTCTGCGCTGGGCCTTCGCCATGATGGACACCGCGGGCCCCTTCGAGGAAGGCGAGGTGGAGTCCTACTACTACGTGACCCTGCCGGATCCCGGGTGGTCTGTCGCGGAGAAGCAGGCGTGGCTATCCCGCTTCGACGTGTACACCCTGCGCAACACGAGCGTCCACGAGGCGTACCCCGGGCACCACGTGCACTTCCTGCGGCTGCGCGGGCTCTCTTCCCGCGTGGCCCGAGCCCTCACCTCCTACGCCTTCGTGGAGGGGTGGGCCCACTACTGCGAGGAGATGATGCTGGAGAGCGGCTACGGGGATGGGGATCCCCGGCTGCGGGTGGCCCAGCTGACGGACGCCCTAGTGCGGGCGGTGCGGTTCCGCGCCTCCCTGGGGCTGCACACGGAAGGGTGGACCGTGGAAGAGGCTGCGCGCCGGTTCAGCCAGGAGGCCCACCTGGAGCCGCTGCCCGCCCGCAAGGAGGCCGAGCGGGGGACCTTCGACCCCGGCTACCTGTCCTACACGCTGGGCAAGCTGTTGATCCGGCAGCTGCGCGCTGAGTGTGAACGGTGTCTGAAGGACGCCTTCTGCCTGCGCACCTTCCACGACCGGCTGCTGGACCTGGGCGCACCTCCCGTGCCCGTGGCCAGGCGGGTACTGCTGACGCAGGAGGGCGGGGTTTAGGATGCCGACCCTGGCTGCTGCGTCTTCCGAGCCGCGGCCCTGGCCTTGGCCTCCTCGATGAGCTGCTGCCGCTCCGCAGCCCTAGGGTCTGCGGCAGCAGCCGGCGCTGGCGCTGCAGGTGCGGGGCCTTCCTGGGCAGCCGCCTCGCCCTTTGGCTTGGCCTCCTTGGCGAGCTCCGTGGTGCGCTGCATGGCGCTGGAATCCCCCAGCCACTCCAGCCTCAAAAACGCCTCCACGCGTCGCCGGGCTTCCTCCAAAGACGGCTGGTTGCCCGCTCGGGCCTCCTCCGCCAGGGTGCGGTCCAGGCGGTAGGTCACCAGGCGCTGGCCGTCCGTCAGGTGCACTAGGGGGTGGCCTTTGGAGTCCTGGTAGACCAGGATGCGCGCCTGAATCCCGAGCCGCTGGACGATGGGGGTCACTTCGTCGTACACCCACTGCAAAAACGCTGGCAGCTGCCGGTTGGCTCCGGGGTCCAGGGTGGCCGCCACACTGTGCCCCGCCAGCGGGTCCTCGAACCGGGGCTTCGTGCGGGCCCGCCGCTGCTGCGCCTTCCGCAGCTGCTCCGCGATCTCCTCTCGCACGTCCAGCGCCGCCACTAGGAAGGAGGCCGCATAAATGAGGAACACCGCGAAAGTCAGAGCCCAGTACGTCCAGAAGGGGTTGTTAAAAAACACGTTTGACACGTTGCCCTCCCAGTCGCCCTGGTGTCAGTGTAGCAATGGCTTCAAGCCCCGGGCTCGCCCTGCACCACCTGCAGGAGGAACGCCCGAGCCTTCCGCAGGGCCTGCCCCCGGTGGCTGATGAGGTCCTTCTCCTGGGGGCTCAGCTCCGCCATGGTCCGGTCCAGGTCCGGCAGGTAGAAGATCGGGTCGTACCCGAACCCGCCGGTGCCGCGGGGCTCCAGGGCGATGGCCCCCTCGCAGGTACCCTCGAAGGTGTACACACGCCCGTCGGGGAAGGCCACCGCCACCACAGCTCGGTAGCGCGCCGTCCGGCTCTCGGGTGGGACCCCCGCCAGGCGCCGGAGGATCTCCCGGTTCCGGTCCGCGTCCGAAGCTTGCTCTCCCAGGAAGCGGGCCGAGTGAACCCCCGGTTGGCCCTCCAGGTAGTCCACCTCCAACCCGGAGTCGTCCGCCAGGGCCACCTCGCGCACCCAGCGGGCCACCGTGAGGGCCTTGGAGCGCGCGTTGGCCTCGTAGCTGTCGGCCTCCTCGGGCAGGAGCGGGACGTCAGGGTAGTCCCGAAGGCTGTGCAGCTCCAGGGGGAGGTCCCGTAACATCCGCTCCAGCTCCGCGCGCTTGGCCTCGTTGCGGGTAGCGAGCACCAAACGCCTCACGAGCCCTGCAGGGTCCGCTTCTGCAGATCCACCAGCTGCCGGATGCCCCTCTCCCCCAAGGCCAGCAGCTCCCGCAGCTCATCGCGCGTGAACGGACGGCCTTCCGCGGTTCCCTGGACCTCCACCAGCTCCCCGCGGTCGGTCATCACCAGGTTCATGTCCACCTCCGCCCGCGCGTCCTCCTCGTAGGCCAGGTCCAGCATGGGCACCCCGGCCACAATGCCCACGCTGGTGGCAGCCACGAAGCTGCGCACGGGCCAGATGGAGAGGGCCTGGGTACGGTGCAACAGGCTCAGGGCGTCCACCAGGGCCACGAAGGCGCCCGTGACCGCCGCGGTCCGCGTCCCCCCGTCCGCCTGCAGCACGTCGCAGTCCAGCCACACGGTGCGCTCCCCCAGCTTTTTCAGGTCCACCGCGGCCCGCAGGGACCGGCCGATGAGCCGCTGGATCTCCGCCGCGCGCCCCCCGGGCTTGCCCAGGGGATCCCGCGGGATGCGCTCCCGGGACGACCGCGGCAGCATGCCGTACTCCGCGGTGACCCAGCCCTGTCCGGATCCCCTTAGCCAGGGGGGCACCCGCTCCTCGATGGTGGCCGCGCACACCACGCGGGTGTCCCCCAGCTCGATGAGGGCCGAGCCCTCCGCGTATTTCAGGTAGCCGCGCACGATCCGGCACGGTCGCAGCTCGTCCGGCGCGCGTCCATCGGGCCGTCGGATGGTGACCGGATTAGACCTCGTAGCTGGTTCCCTCCTCCGCCGCCTCCACCGGGCCCGCAAACGCTTTCTGCGCCGCCGCCACGGACTCCTGGGGGTCCGTGGTGGGGAAGAAGTGCGTGAGCAGCAACCGCCGCACACCTGCCTGGTGCGCCAGCTGCCCCGCATGATGACCCGTGAGGTGGCCTACGGCTTCCACACGATCCGTGTAGCGCTCCGAGAGGGTGGCCTCCGCCAGGAGCAGGTGGGCGCCGCGGCTCAGCTCCACCAGGGGCTGCCACGGCGCCGTGTCCGCGGTGTAGGCCAGCACCGCACCTGAGGCTTCCAGGCGCAGCGCGTAGGTCTCCACCGGGTGCCGGGTCCGGCGGAAATGCAGCCGCACCCCGTCCAGCTCCACGGGCTGGTCCTCCCGGATGTAGTGGAAGTCGAACTCCTCCAGGGCAGGCTCACCCACCACGTGCTCCAGGTACTCCCGCGTCCCCTGCGGGGCCAGCACCGGCAGGCGGCCGGGCCAGGAGGCAGGCGGGCGGCCCCAACGCAGGGCCACGCGCAGGGCCGGTACGTCCGCCACATGGTCGGGATGCCGGTGGGAGAGCACCAGCACGTCCAGACCGTACACGTCCTGGTACAGGAGCAGCCGGGACAGGGCCCCGTGCCCCAGGTCCAGGAGGATCCGCTGGCCGCCGGCCTCCACCAGGTAGCCCGAGCAAGCCTCCCCCGGACGCGGGTACCCGCCCGAACGACCCAACACCCACAGCCACACGGCCGCCTCCCCCTTCACCGTTTACGGCTGCAGGGCGGGCACCTGCCGGGTAAAGCGTACCACGCCCCGCGCGATGGCCTCCGCCACCCGCTGGCGGAAAGCCGGGGTGCGCAGCAGCGCCTCGTCCTCCAGGTTCGTGAGGTACCCCACCTCCACCAGCACCGCGGGTACGGGGCTGTCCCGCAGGACCCTGAAGTTGGCCGTGCGAATACCCCGGTCCGGGATCCCCAGGCTGCGGCCCAGCTCCTCCTGGATCCAGGTGGCCAGCAGCACGCTGTTGGGCTTCAGGTAGTACGTCTCCACGCCCCGGATGACGCCTCGGGTGGTAGCGTTGGCGTGCACGCTGACGAACACCGTGGCACCCGCCCGCAGGGCGATGGGGACGCGGTCTGCGAGGTCCACGAACACGTCCGCTTCGCGGGTCATCACCGTGCGCACGCCCTGGCGCTGCAACGCGTCCCGCATCCGCAGCCCCACGTCCAGCACCACATCCTTCTCCACGAGACCCGTGGCCCCGATGGCCCCTGGGTCCTTGCCCCCGTGGCCAGGATCGATGGCCACTAGGTGGCCGGCCTGGGGTGGCTGCCCTGCAAGATCGTCCACCAGCACCACTACCCGGCTTCCGCCCTCCTCGGTCAGCACCTCGTACCGCGTCCGGGTCCGCCACTGCACCACCACGCGCGCCACCGGGGGGTTCGCCTGGAACTGCGAGGTGCGCACCACCTCCACCGGGCCTCCCACCGCCAGCTCCTGTTTGACAGGGACGAAGATGGCGGGGATGTCCAGCACCAGCCGGTCGGGCTCCCGCAGCTCCCGCACCTGGTAGTCCACAGGCCGATCCGCCTGCACCACCACCCGCAGTCGGCCCACCTCCCGCTGCACCGCCACTTCTACGATCCGCGGCACGTCGGATGGGAGCGCTGCGGAGGGGCTCGCGGGCGGTGGGCTGACCTCTTGCGGGCTGTCGGGTTCGGGCCGCGGGTCACCTGCAGCGGCGGGCGTCAGCGAAGGCGCTGGCGGCGGGGAGGGAGCCGGCGACGCGGAGGCCACGGATCCCGCTGCGGGCCGCAGCCACAGGACCGCACCGGATGCCGCAGACGGCTCCACGTCCACCTGCAGGGGAGCTTCCAGATCCAGCACCACCCGCGTCACGTACGGCTTGACCTGGAACTGGGCCACGCGCACACGTCGGACGCCGAACTGGCCCAGGCTCACCTCCCGAGTCTCGATGCGGGAGGCGGCGTTCACCAGGTCCACCACCAACCGATCCGGTTGCGAGAGGAGCACGGTGCGAACCTGGATGGGGCCGGTGGCCTCCACCTGCATCCGCAGCGCGCCCGGGGCGCGGTCCAGGACCAGCCGCAGCACCTGGGAGGCCACGTGCAGGGTGCCCTCTGACTCCTCCCACTTCACCCACGCTCCGAGGGCCCGGAACACGAACTCGGCCGGGACCACGAGTCTACCTGCCACCACCTCCGGGGTGGCGGGCAGGAGGCGGGTCTGTCCATCCACCACCGCGACGCGGTCTCCCGCCCGGAACACCACCCGCGTGCCGCGGGGCCCGATCACCTGGGCTGCCCGGGTGGAGGGATCCCAGCGGCTGGTGGCCCCGTACGCTTCCACCAATCCCTCCAGGGGTGCCATGAGCACGCCGCCCCGGAAGGCGGGCGGCGGCTCCAGGCGCAGCTGCACGCCGTTCACCACCACCGCGGGGAAGCCCGGTTGAGCTGCCGCCGGGAGGGCCAGCAGGAGGACGACGGCCAGGTACACCGGCGGCGGAGCGGTCCGTGGGGCCATGGCTGCGTCTACGCTCCTTTTTGCCCTCCCGGGCAGGGTGGTTATTCTGGTCGGCCCGAAACGGAGTGTTCGGGACGGTGCCCTCGATCCCCTGCCGCGCGGTCTGCCCAGGACTTTGGGGCAAACGCCGTGCCAGATGGTGTTCAGCGCCCGCGGTGGCGCCGCCCAAGGAGGTTCTCCAGGAACTCCTCGTGCCGGACCTCGTCAGCCAGCAGCTCGGTGGCCAGCTGGTACGTGACGGGGTCCTTGCCGAAGGTGAGCTTGGCCAGGCGGTTGTACGCCTCGATGGCGTTGCGCTCCGCCCGGATCTGGTCCTCCACCATGCCGTCCGCGTCGCTCCAGTCCGCCCGGGGCGCGGTCCACGGTCCGTTGGCGCCCGCCTCCCAGTCCTTGGGGTGCACCACCGGATCGCCTCCCAGCTCCACGATGCGCCGAGCCAGCTTGCCCGCGTGCCCCAACTCGCCCTTCGCCTCCTCCTCGAAGTGCTCCACCAGCTCCTCCCCGTGCCAGCCCTCCGCCACCCGCGCGGTGATCCAGTAGGAGTAGAAGGCCAGCAACTCGTCCAGGTAGGCCTTGCGCAGCTCGCCGACCAGCTCGTCCACGTTCAGGTCCACGATGCTCCGGCCCTTTTCACCCATGTCGCTTCCTCCCTTCGTGGGATTTCGAGTCCGCCCCGCCGCGCGGGCTGGGGGGTTCGTCGCACCGCCCGCAGATCCCCCGCACCAGCAGGCTGAGGCTCAGCCGGAACCGCCGCCGCCGCACCAGACGCCGAAGGCTGGCCAGCAGCCCTGGGTCCTGGACGTCCTCGATGCGACCGCAGCGGACGCACTCCAGGTTCACATGGGGCTGGCCCGCGTCGAACCGGGTGACGCCATCCGCGGCCGGCAGGGGGCTCAACAGCCCCACCCGGACCAGCAGATCCAGGGTCTTGTACACCGTGGCCCGGCTGACCATGGGGTGGCTGCGCTGCACCCGCCGGTATAGGCGTTCCGCCGTGGGGTGATCGCCCAGCTCCCGGAGGGCCGCCCACACGGTCCAGCGCTGGGGGGTGAGACGGTAGCCCGCCCGTACCAGGCGCCGTCGCAGCAGGGCGAACTCGTAGCTCTGGAGACTCATTCGCAGGTAGTATTCTATCTAGAGCAGCGCTGTGCCGGCAAGGAACCTTCGCCGAACACCTCCTCCGGAGGATCTGACGCCCCGAGAGCGGGCGGTGGTGGAGGTCTGCACCACGCCGTACCGGGTCCAGGGGTGGCTGCGCTCGCTGCCGTACAACGGGGAGCGTCGCGGCCCCACCCTGCGCTCCTTCCGGGGTATGGTGCGCGCGGGCCGGGCGCGCTGCCTGGAAGCGGTGCTGGCCGCCGCGGCCATCCTGGACCAACACGGCTACCCGCCGTGGGTGCTGGATTTGGAGTCGGAGGACGGGCTGGACCACGTGGTGTTCGTGTTCCGGTCCTGCGGCCGGTGGGGCGCGGGGGCCAAATCCCGGGATGTGGATCTGCACGGCCGGCGGCCCGTTTTCCGAACCCTCCGGGACCTGGTGGACAGCTACGTGGACCCGTATGTGGACGGGTCGGGCCGCCTCGTGGGCTACGCACTGGCGGACCTGGACGAACTGGTACGGGTCGATTGGCGCCTGTCGGAGGGGGATGTGTGGGAGGTGGAACGGGCGCTTTTGCGCATGCCCCACCGGTGCCTGCGCACGTCCGAGCGGCGGCACCGGGAGGTCCTGGACCGTTACCTGCGATGGAAGGAAAGCCGGCGGCCCCTGGACCGCCGCGCTCTGCGGGAGCTGTACGGGCCCGCCACGGACGCCTGGTGGTAGGGGGGACCTGCTACGGATGCAGGCCCCGGGGTCCCTCGTACAGCACCCTGGGCCGGAACAGCCGGTTGTGAGCCTGCTGCTCGGTCACGTGGGCGACCAGCCCCGCGGTCCGCGCCACCAGGAAGATGGGGGTGTACAGCTCGATGGGGATCCCCAACAGGTAGTAGATCAGCCCCGCGGGGTAGTCCGCGTTAGGGTACAGGCCCTTCTCCCGGTGCATGACCCGCTCCACGATGCCGTGGATGCGCACCAGCTCCTCCCCCTCCGGCCGGCGGGCTGCCAGGGCCGGCAGGAACTCCCGCATCAGGAGGGCCCGGGGGTCGTACCGACGCATGTATACCCGGTGGCCAAAGCCCATGATCCGCTCGCCCCGGCGCAGCCGCTCCAGCACGTACCCCTCCGCCGCGTCTGCGCCGCCCTGCTGCAGGATCTCCAGCAGCGTGTGGGCCACCGCCTCGTTGGCCCCCCCGTGCAGGGGCCCCTTCAAGGACGCCGCGGCCCCCACCAGGGCCCCGTACAGGTCGGACAAGGTGGAGGCGATGACCCGAGCCGCGAAGGTGGAGTTGGGCATCTCATGCTCGATGTAACACGTAAGGGTCAGGTCGAACACCCGGGCCGCGTTAGGGTCCGGACGGTGGCCCAAGAGCAGGTACAGGAACCCCTCCGAGAAGCCCAAGGACGGGTCCGGCTGCACGCGCGGTAGCCCCCGCAGGGCCCGGTAGGCGTTGGCGGTGAGAGCCGGCATGCGGGCCAGCACCCGCACGCCCTTCCGGAGGTTGGCCTCGAAGGATGTATCCTGGAGCTCCCTCGGGTCCTCCAGGCCGGCCAGGAAGGACAGCACCGTGCGCTGCGCGTCCATGACGTGCATGCGGGGTGGGAGGATGTCCAGCAGGCGCTCCGCGGGCTCCGGAAGCTGTGCGTGTTCCCGCAGCTGCCCTTCGAAGGCCTCCAGCTCCGCCCCACTGGGCAGCTTTCCGTACAGGGTCAGGTACGCCACCTCCGTGTAGCGCTTGCGACGCGCCAGCTCGATGAGGTCGTAGCCCCGCAGGACGATCTGTTCGTGTTCGGTATCCAGGTAGGAGATGGACGTGCTGGTAGCGATGACCCCCTCCAACCCGGGGCTGTAGCTTGCCTGCGTCATGCCGGATCGCCTCCTTGCCGGAACCTGCGCGCCAGCTCCGCGTCCCACGCCTCATAACAGTGGTAGCCGATGCGGTCATACAGCTCCGCCCGCGTCTGCAGCCGGTCCAGAACCCCTGCCTGGGTGCCCTCCCGGTGGAGGATCTGCAGGACCTCCTCCACCGCCCTCATGGCAGCCCGCAGGGCGGTCACGGGGAAGATCACCAGCTTGTACCCCAGCTCCCCCAGTCGGCGGGCCGGCAGGTTCGGGCTGCGGCCGAACTCCGTCATGTTGGCCACCAGCCAGCCACCCACCCTTCGCGCGAACTCCGAGAACTCCGCCTCCGACTCCAGGGCCTCGGGAAAGATCACGTCGGCACCCGCCTCCCGGTACAGCAGCGCCCTCCGTACCGCCCCGTCCAGGCCCTCCACCGCTCGGGCGTCCGTACGGGCCACGATGAGGGCGTGGGCGCGGGCTGAGGCCGCGGCGGCCACCTTCCGCGCCATCTCGTCCGGCGGGACCACGGACTTGCCGGCCAGGTGTCCGCACTTCTTGGGCATGGGCTGGTCCTCCAGTTGGACGGCAGCCGCACCCGCCCACTCCAGCTCCCGCACCGCGGCCACCACGTTGAGAGTTTCCCCGAACCCCACATCTGCGTCCACCACCAGGGGCAGCCCGCAGGCCCGGTACGTGCGCCGCACGAAGTCTGCCAACTCCGTGAGGGTAAACACCCCGAGGTCGGGCAGCGCCAGGCTGGCAGAGAAGGTCGCTCCGGATACGTACAGGGCCTCGAACCCTACCCGGCGGGCCACCACCGCGGCCAGGGGGCTGAACACCCCTGGGGCCACCACCACCGCCTCGCGCTCCAGCAGCCGCCGGAGCACGAGCCCCGGAGCCTCCTGCGGCGCGGGTTCCAAAAGCCAAGCGCTCAACGTGCCCCTCCGGTACCGCCTACAGGCGCAGCAGCCCCGCCACCTCCCGCAGGCTTCGGTCCTCCAGGGTCCACACGGCGTCCAGCAGCCGCTGGGCCTGCTGCGCCGACAGCACCCCCGCCACGTTGGCACGGAACTTCTCCACCACTTCCGCGTCGCTCAGGGGGTTCTTGGCGTGGCCCCGGGGGTAGCGCACCTCCCGGGCCAGGACTTGGCCGTCACGGGTGTGGACCTCGATGCGGTTGGGAATACCATCCGGATAGCCCGCGGTGAGCTCCGGGTCCTGCTCCAGCTGGGTGCGGTCGGTCAGCATCCGGCGGATCTTCGGGTCGGTGAACCGTGCCGGGGAGAAGGAGGACCGGTCCACCCGCCCGTCCAGCAAAGCCACCCACACGATGTACGGCAGGGAGTGGTCCGCGGTTTCGCGGGTGTTGGGCTGCCACTTCTCCGGGTCCTTGGCGATGATCTCGTACGCCGCGCGGAAGGTGAAGATCCGCACGGACGCGATCCGGTCGGGGTCCTGAACCTCCGCCCGCAGCTGGAGCGCGGCGTCCACGGCGCTCTGGGCGTGGTACTCCACAGGCCAGTACTTGATGTAGGTGTCCAGGATGCGGTGGGGAGGACGCTTTTCCCGGAGGCCTTGCAGCGCCTCCAGCTGGAACCCCTCGCCTCCCAGCAGCTGCCGGATGAACCCCATCTCGCCTTCGAAGGGCTGGTGTGGGCCCGTCATGCCTGCTTCCGCCAGCAGCGCCCCGAACACCCCGTGCCGTGCCGCGTTGGCCGCCGCGGCCCCCTTCCACATGGATAGCTCCCCGGCCCGCGTTTGCCGCATGGCCGCGTGGGGCACACAGGTCAGGCTGATGGCGTGCTCCACCTCCTCCACGGACAGCCCCAGCAGCCGGCTCGCGGCGGCCGCGGTGGCCACCCCGATGTAGTTCACGTGGTCCCAGCCCCACGGGCGCAGGCTGGCAGCGTCGCAGAGGCTGACGCCCACCTCGTAGGCCACCGCCACCGACAGCAGAAACTCCCGGCAGGGCAGCTCCCGCCACTCCGCCAGAGCCCACAGGGCCGCGATGGTGTCGCTGGGGTGCAGAGGTTCCCGCGACAAGTACGTGTCGTTGAAGTCCAGGTACCGCACCATCACCCCGTTGGCGAAGGCGGCAACCTCTGGAGGTGCGGTGAAAACGGTACCCCACAGGCTAGCACCCCGCTCCAGCGGCCAGTGGTACGCGTACCCCCGGGCGGCCTTCGGCGCGGGCTCCGCGAACGCTGCCAAAGCCACCCCCAGGCTGTCCAGAACCCTTCGCTTCACCTCGTGCACCGTGGGCTCGGGCAGCTGCTCCCATTGCACAGCCACCGCGTACTCGGCCAGCATCCGGCTCAACCGGTCACTCACGATGCCTCCTTATCCGCCGCGCCGCTCGGGGGACTCCGACCGCGCCTTCTACTTAGCCGGACCCGCAGCTCCCTCCTGCCCGGGCAAAAGGACCACGTGCACCACCCCCGGGCCGTGCACGCCCACCGCCAGACTCATCTCGATGTCCGCGGAGCGGCTGGGCCCGCTGGCCAGCACCACCGTGCCTGACGTTCCCCGGAGGTGCTCTACCAGGTCGAACAGGTCCGCGAGCACCCGGTCCTCGCCCACCACCGCCACGTGCACGGGCGGGAGCAGGGAGCCGGACCGAGGCCGGTCCGGCCGAGCAAGCAGCACCAGGGTCCCGGACTCCGCCACCGCGTAGTCCGCGCCGGTCACGCCCACTTCCGCCTCCGCCAGATCCTCCCAGCCCACCACGGGCACCCCCACCTCCGCCAGGGCCTCCCGCAGCTTCTGCAGAGCCGGCTCCACGTACGTGCGTCGGCCCTCGCACAGCCGGGCCACTACGGCCACGAGCCCGTCCGCAGCTTCCAGCCGGTGCACGTACACTCCCAGCTCCTCCAGGCGTCGGACGAACACGTCCACCCGATCCCGGGCAAGCGCGTGCCGGTACTCCGCAGCCTCCGGGGGCGGACCGGGCGGTACCAGCTCCGGTCCCCGGGCCCCCGTGGCCCTGCGGATGGCGTCCAGGATCGCCTGGCGGCTGCTCACCGCGCCACCGTCCGGTGAAACGGCCTACGGCTCAGCCGCGGCAGCTCCCGGCCGCGGGCCCACGCCCGCAGGGGGCGGATCGGCAGGAAGCGCACCACGGGCTGCAGCCCGCGGGCGACCAGAGAAGCCCACCGGTATGCGGTGGGGTGGCACAGCACCCACGCAGCCAGCCCTGCCACCCCGCGCTCCCACCGGGCCTGCGGCGCCTGTTGGGCCCGCATGCGGAGCGCCACCAGCATGCGGGGGATGTCGATGCGCAAAGGGCACACCTCCCGGCACGCACCGCACAGGGTGGAGGCGAAGGGCAGATCCAGCAGCCCCCCGCCACCGGTGAGGGCCGGGGTAACCACGGCCCCGATGGGGCCGGAATACACGGAACCGTACGCGTGCCCGCCGGCCCGCTCGTAGACCGGACACACGTTCAGGCAGGCGCTGCAGCGCACGCACTCGAGCGCCTCCCGCAGCTGCGGGTCCGCCAGCACCCCGGTGCGGCCGTTGTCTACCAGCACCAGGTGGAAACCGTCCGGACCGTCCTGCTCTGCGGGCCCGCGGGGCCCGGACAGGAGGGAAACGTACGCGGACAGCCTCTGCCCGGTGGCGCTGCGCACCAGCAGGGGCAGAAACACCGCGAGGTCCGACAGGCGCGGGATCACCTTCTCGATACCAGCCACGGCCACGTAGATTCGCGGCAGGCTGGTCACCATCCGGGCGTTGCCCTCGTTCTCTACCAGCACCACCGTCCCCGTCTCCGCCACCAGGAAGTTGGCACCGGTGATCCCCACGTCCGCCCGCAGAAAGGTCTGGCGCAGGTGGGCGCGGGCTGCGGCGGTGAGGACCGGTACCGGCGCGTCCGGAGGGGTCCCCAGGTGGCGGGAGAACAGCTCCGCCACCTCCTCCCGCCGCTTGTGGATGATGGGCGCGATCAGGTGCGAGGGGCGGTCCCCGCTGATCTGCACCACGAACTCGCCCAGGTCGGTCTCCACCACCTCCATCCCCGCTTCTTCCAGGGCCCGGTTCAGCTCCACCTCCTCCGTAACCATGGACTTGCTCTTGGCGACCCGCTTGGCCTGCCCCTGCTGACAGATGCGCACCACGCACGCCGCGGCCTCCTCCGCGTCTCGCGCCCAGTGCACGTGGCCGCCCCGGGCCCGTACCTGGTGCTCCAACTGCTCCAGGTAGCGGTCCAGGTGTGCCAGGGTGTGCTGCTTGATGTGCTTGGCTCGCTCCCGGAGGGTATCGAAGTGCGGGAGCTCAGCGGTCACCTGTGCGCGCCGCCCCCCCAGGTGGCCGGTCACGCGGCGGATGGCCTCCCGCAGGGCAGGGTCCTGCACCGCGCGGGCGCTGCGATCCCGGAAAGCGGCCGCGGTGGGCGTCACGGCGCAGCCAATACCTCCGCCACGTGCAGGCACCGGACGGGCTCACCTCTCCTGCGAAGGCCGGCCCGCAGGTGCAACAGGCAGCCCAGGTCCGCGGAGGCCAGGACCTCCGCGGCGGTGCGGCGTACGTCCTCTACCTTGTCGTGCAGCATGGCTTCCGACACCTCGGGGAACTTCACCGAAAACACACCCCCGAACCCACAGCACGCCTCCGGGTGGTGCAGGTCCACCAGCTCCAGACCCTCGACCCGCCGCAGGAGGGTCCGCGTGCAGTCCGCGGCCCGCAGAGCCCTCAGCTGGTGGCAGGATGGGTGGAAGGCCACCCGGTGCGGGAAGCGCGCACCTACCTCCTCGACCCCAAGCACCCGCACCAGGAACTCCGACAGCTCGTACATGCGGCCGGCCACAGCCTCCGCCTGGGCGTGTTCGGGACTGCCCGCCAGTAGCTGCGGGTAGAACTCCCGCACCGTGCTGGCGCAGGAGCCGGAGGGCGTCACGATCGCGTCGAAGGGCTCGAACGTCCTCAGGAAGCGCCGGGCCACCGCCGCGGCCTGGCGGGGGAATCCGTCGTTGAGGAGGGGCTGGCCACAACACGTCTGGCCCTCGGGCACGGCCGGCCGCAGCCCCACGCGCTTCAGTACGCGCAGGGTGCAGGCAGCCACCTCCGGTGCGAACTGGTCCACCAGGCAGGTGACGAACAGGGCCACCCGGGCAGGCCGAAGCTCCATCCCCGAAGAGTTACGCGCCGCAGGGGTTCAGCTCCTGCGGGCTACCGCGCAGTGCCCCGCATGGCCCGCCACACACGCTCCGCAGTGAAGGGGAAATCCAGGTGGCGCACGCCGGAGGGTTCCAGGGCGTCCATCACGGCGTTCGCAATGGCGGGCGGAGCTCCGATGGTGCCCGCCTCCCCGAGGCCCTTGGCGCCCAGGGGGTTGAGAGGCGAAGGGGTCTGCAGGAACTCGCTCACCAGCGGCGGTGCGTGCACCGCCCGCGGGATGCCGTACTCCGCCAGGGTGGTGGCCATGGGCTGTCCCTGCCCAGCGTACTCGAAGGCTTCGCAGAAGGCCTGGCCCACCGCCTGCACCACGCTACCCGAGATCTGCCCCTCCGCCAGCAGGGGATTGACGATGCGGCCCGCGTCATCCACCGCGACCAGGCGGAGGATCCGGACCTGGCCGGTCTCCGCATCGACCTCCACCACCGCGCCGTATGCGCCGTACGGGAACACGGGGCGCGGAATGGCGAAGTAGCCCACCGCCTCCAACCCCATCTCCAGGCCCGCAGGCAGCCGCTGCGGCTGGTAGGCGGCGGAGGCCACCTCCCGCCAGCTCACCGCCCGCTCGGGGACGCCCCGGACCCACAGGCAGCCGTCCTGCCACTCCAGGTCCTCCGGGCTGGCCTCCAGCAGGTGGGCCGCGATCCGCTTGACTTTCTCCTGTAGCTTCTGGGCGGCCACCACGATCGCGGACCCGCCCAGGGTGGTGGACCGGCTGCCGAAGGTGCCGATGCTGCGGCCCAAAAGGTGCGTGTCCCCGTACTGCACCACCACGTCGTCGGGGTGCACGTGCAACAGGTCTGCGGCGATCTGAGCGAAGACGGTCTCGTGGCCCTGGCCATGGGGTACGGAGCCCGTGCGCACCACCACCCGTCCGGTGGGTTCCACCACCACCGCGGCGCTCTCCCACAGCTGGCTGGCGGCCCGCTCCACGTACAGAGCCACCCCCACACCGACGAGCCGCCCTTCGGCCCTGGCCCGCGCCTGTTCCGCCCGCCAGCTGTCGTAATCCAGGAGCTCGCGGAGCTTGCGCAAAGCGGCGGGGTAGTCGCCCGAGTCGTACACGAACCCCAGCGGGTTGCGGTAGGGGAACCCGTCCGGGGGCACCAGGTGCCGCATCCGGAAGCTCACGGGATCCTCGCCCAGCTCCCGGGCTACCAGCTCCACCATGCGCTCCACCAGGTACGCAGCCTCGGGCCGCCCCGCCCCTCGGTAAGGGCCGGTGGGCACCTTGTTGGTGGCCACGCCCAGCAGCACCACGTGGGCACTGGGGATGTCGTACGCACCCGTCATGAGCATGGCGGTGTTCACCGGAGGGATGGGGGTGGAAGGGTACAGGTACGCGCCCGCGTCGGCCAGGAGCCGCGCCCGGAGCGCGGTCATACGCCCGTCCCGCACCGCCACTTCCACCTCTGCCACCATACCGCGTCCCTGGTAGCTGGCCAGCAGGTTCTCCCGCCGATCCTCCACCCACTTCACCGGCCGGCCCAGTTCCTGCGCGGCCCACGCCACCAGCACGGTCTCCGGAGACACCCCGAACTTGCTCCCGAACGCCCCGCCCACGTCGGGGACTATAAATCGAATGCGCTCCTCAGGCCTTTGGAGGATGCGGGCCAGCTGCGCCCGGGGCCGGTGGGTCCCCTGGGCCGAGGCCCACACGGTCAGCAGGTCTGCCCCGGGGTCGTACGCGGCCACCACGCCCCGGGTCTCCATGGGTACCGCCGCCAGCCTCGGAATCCGGAACTTCTGGCGCACCACGCGGTCTGCGCGTGCGAACTCCCCGTCGGGATCCCCGCCCTGACCCTCCCACCGGAACAGCACGTTGTCCGGCACGCTGTCGTGGAGGGGCACCCCACCCGTCAGAGCCGCTTCCGGGTCCACCACCGCGGGCAACGGGTCGTAGTCCACCTCCACCATCGCGGCGGCATCCTCCGCTGCCCCCTTTGTTTCCGCCACCACCGCGGCCACGGGCTCCCCCACGTACCGGACGCGATCGGTGGCCAGCACGGGATGCGGCACGTCCTCCACGCGGGTGCCTTCCACCCCCGCCAGGGCGTACCGGCCCAGCTTGCCCTCCAGGTCCTGCGCGGTGATCACGGCCACCAACCCGGGGACCTTCCGCGCGGCGTCCACCTGGACGCCCGCGATGCGCGCGTGGGCGTGGGCGCTGCGCACTACCACTACGTGCAGCATCCCCGGCAGTTGCAGGTCGTCCACGTAGCGCGCCTGCCCCCGGAGGAACCGCCCGTCCTCTTTCCTCCGCAGCGAACGCCCGATCCACTTCCCCGCCTCGAGGTCCTTCACTTCATCCTCCTGCAGCCTCCTCCCAGCTGGGCTGTCACCCTCCCAGTATAGGGGCCGGAGCGCGGGCTCCTGTCCAGCGCTGCGTCGCAGGTTCGGCAGCTACGTTCAGTACCAGCGGGGATCCCCCGTCCATTTGCCCAGCTTGGTTAAGCAGGCGCGGACGAACCCCCACTCCACCGCCCGGTCGTAGGTGGGGCGCTCCGCGGCGGACAGCGTGCCGATGCGAACCTCCGTTTCGATCCCGCTTTCCACCAGGTCCCGATGCAGGGCCTCGTTCACCGGCCAGAGGCCTCGCCGGGTGAATTCGTCGTACGTCCGTGCCACCACGTCCCGACTGAACTTCGTGTACTTAACGCCGATGTCGATGGTGCGGCTGCGGTTCTGATAGATGAAGCGCTGCGCTTCGATCAGAGCGCACACAGCGTCCTGTAAAAGCTGAGGCTCGGTGCGGATAATCTCCCCCGTGGTCACGTAGGCGGCGTACCAGCCCCGCGGGAGCACTTCCCACAAGCGCGCGAGAATGCGCAGATCGCGTTTCTGGTCCAGGGCCTCGTACGCCTGGTCCAGGTGCATGGTGATGGCGTCGATCTGTCCGGACAAGAGGGCGGGCACCCGCGCCCCCGTGGCGATGCTCACGTACTGCACGTCCCGCGGGCTTAGACCGCAGCTCTGTAGGACCGCCCGCGCCATCACTTCGGGGTACGCGCCCACGCCTCCGGGCGTCCCGATCTTCCGTCCCCGCAAGTCCTCGCACCTCCGGACCTCCGGCCGCGCCACCATCACCACCGGGTGAGGCATGGCGTAGCTGTAGAGGGCCCGCAGCTCCGCCCCCCGTGCCAGGGCAGACACGAAAGGCGGGATACCGGGGGCGGCGATGTGCACCTCTCCTCGCCCTCCTAACAGCGCGCGGAGGGCAGAGGGACCACCCTCAAACGTGAAGATGCGGGGTTCGATCCCGTACCTGGCGAACATCCCCCCTTCCTGCGCGATCCAGGGGGGCAGGTGGACCACGTTGGGCGGGGTGGTGGGCATGGCGATCCCCAGCACCCGCCGCGCCTGTGCCAGCCCTGCCGGGGAAACCCCGGCCAGCAGGAACCCCAGCGCCAACAGCCATCCCTTCCAGATCGTCGCCCGTGCCATCTCCCTCACCTCCTACTCCTCGTGCGGCATGTGCATCCAAGGCGCAATGCGCCGTTCCACGGCCTTCAGCAGCCCCGTGAGGCCCACCCCCAGGATCATGAGAACCACGATGGGGACGAAGAGGCGGTCCGTCTTGAACGTGTTCGCGTACTGCACGATCATGTACCCCAGCCCGGTAATGCTGGTGTAGAACTCCGCCACCACCATGCCCACCAACCCCCGGCCGATGGCCAGCCGGATCCCCGCCAGCAGGAAGGGTGTGGCGGACGGCAGGATCACGTCCCGCCACAGCGCCCACTCCCCCGAGCAGAAGGAGCGCGCCACCTCCACGAGCCGGCGGTCCACGCTCCGCACGCCCTGGTAGGTGTTGATGAGGATGGGGAACACACAGAACAGGAACACCAGAGCCACCTTCGCCGTAGTCTGGAACCCCAGCCATAGGACGATGACAGGGATCAGGGCCACCGTGGGCGTGGCGTACAGGGCGTTCATGTAGGGCTCCGTAGCGTACTCCACGAGGCTGCTGCGCGCCATGACCACGCCGAAGGGGATTCCGAACAGAATGGCCAGGAAAAGCCCGCCGGCCAGCACCACCAGGCTGGCCTGCAGGTAGTACGCTAGCTCCCCGGTCCGCACCAGAAGCACGCCCGCTCGCACGATGGCAGACGGGTACGTGAAGATGGGCGAGCGAAGGACTTGGCCGTACGCCTCCCACGCGCCAAGCCCCAGCAGCACGGAGAGCACCCGGATCCCCAGCGGTCCCAGGTGCAGCCTTGCACGCCCCCCTGGACCTACGGAAGCCACCGCCTCGGCCCTCATGCCACCGCCACCTCCATCCGCAAAAGATCCCAGATGTGCTGGCGGAGTTCCAAAAACCGCGGCAGGCCCCGGACCACCTCCGCCCTTCGGGGCCTGGGGATGTCCACGGCAAGGATCTCCTTCACCCGCCCGGGCCGCCGGGACATCACCACGATCCGGTCTCCCAGCAGAACGGCTTCATCGATGCTGTGCGTGACGAACACCACCGTCTTCCGCTGGATCCGCCACACCCGCAACAGCTCCTCCTGCATGAGCTCCCGCGTCTGGGCGTCGAGGGCTCCGAAGGGCTCATCCATGAGGAGCACAGCCGGATCCACGGCCAGCGCCCGGGCGATTCCCACCCGCTGCTGCATCCCGCCGGAGAGCTGGTACGGGTAGCGGTGTTCAAATCCCCGCAGCCCCATGAGCTCTATATACCGGGGTACCAAATCCTGGATCTCCGCCCTGGACCGCCCCTGCACCCGGAGGCCTACGCCACGTTCTCCCACACCGTCTTCCAAGGGAACAGCCCGAAGTGCTGGAATACCATGGCCACATCCGGCCGCGGGAACGTGACCTGCTGGCCGTCTACCCACACCTTCCCCTCGTCGGGAAGGATGAGCCCGTCCACCAGGCGGAGCAGGGTCGTCTTGCCGCACCCGCTGGGGCCGATTATGCACAGGAACTCGTTCGGGTACACCTCCAGGCTGCAGGGGCCCACGGCCAGCACGTCCCCGAACCGCTTGACGACGCCTTCCACACGAATCTTGGCTCTCACCGTTTACGCCTCCCGGCGCAGAGTCTCCACCATCCAGTCCGCCACCAGGGGACGGTACTTATAGGGGATGTTGTTGCACACGTGGTTGCCCTCCGGGAAAAGGACGAAGGTGGCGTTGGGCGCCTCCCGGGCCACCCGTTGCGCGTCCGTCCAGGGGATCAGGCGGTCCTGCTGGCCGAACACCACCAGGAAGGGCTGTCGTACCCGCGGCAACACGGGTCTGAGGTCCAGCTGGAGCGCGCGGTGGCGGGCTTCGGCTTCATCCCGGGCACCTGCGTGGTGGGCGAAGGTCTGCCGGGTGAGGCCCGGAAGGGTGTCCCACAGGGCTCCGAAGTTGTAGGGCCCTCCGATGGCGGCCACGGCGCGGATCCGAAGCTCGAAGGCCGCAGCCCGTGGTGCGTAGTACCCTCCCAGGCTCACCCCGACCGCCCCCACGCGGCGACCGTCCAGGTCGGAGCGGCCCTCCAGAGCGTCCAGCACCGCGGAGACGGCCACCTCGTAGTCCGGCCGGATCACCGTGTGGTCCCCGGTCTCTCCCTGTCCCGGACCGTCCAGGGACAGGGTGGCCATGCCCCGCACCAGGAACACGTGCTCCCAGTAGAAGAACTCCTCCTTGGTGGAATCCAGGCCAGGGATGAGGAGCACCAGGGGCGGGCGCTTTACTTCCCGCGGGAACCGCAAATTTGCCACCAGCCGGGCGCCCTCGAAGGGAACCTCCAGGCGCTCCGCGGTGGGGTCCAGGTGGCGGTGGGCCGCCCCAAGAGCTGCCACGGACCGCCGCGAGGTGTCCTGCCGCTTTGCCAGGTCCACCCACCACACGAACTTCGCGAAGTGGTAACACAGGGCAGCCCGCACCCACGCCTCTCCCGCAGTCACCCGCCGTCCCCGATGCTCCGCCTCGCGGGCCAAGTCCGCGTGCACGTCTCCCGTGGCCACCCAGGCATCCAGCCACTCCTCCCACCGTCGGATGGCTCCCGTGGTACGCACGAAGTCGTTGTAGTCCACGCCCTGCGCCAGAAAGCGCGGCGCCCAGTGGTCGATGGCGGTCTGCACACGAGGATCCCGCTCGGTGTCCTGTCGCTCCGGACGGTCCATGCCGCCTCCTTACCCCACGAGGCGCAGGCCCCGCGGGTAGTTGTGCGGAAACTCCATCCCCTCCTCGGTCAGCAGGACGAGTTCCCCCGTCTGCACGCCCGCTTGCCTGTCGGGGCTCACCACGTTGGGCTGTACCACCACCGCCATCCCCGGCTGCAGCACCAGCTCCGCGTCCTCCGGGCGTTCGAACCCGTCCGGCCCCAGCACGGGCGGCAGGTACCCGCCCCCGAACCCGTGCACCAAGTCGTCGCAGAGCGTCCATCCCGCGCGCCGCACCACCTCCAAGGCCGCTTGGAGATCCCGCGCCGGGGCGCCAGGACGCAAGCGCTGAAACGCCTCCTGCAGCGCCTCCTCTGCGACCTCGTGCAGGGTCCGGAACAGGGGCGCGGGCTCCCCGTGCACCACGAAGGTCCGGAGCAACTGACCCGCGTACCCCCAGAAGGCGGCGCTCACCTCGCACACCACCACGTCCCCGGGGCCGACCCGCCGCGCGGAAGGGAATTGCGCGGGCACACACCGGTCGGGGTGCTTCATGGACGTCACGGACAGGAAGTGGATGTGCGTGGCCCCACCCAGAGGCACGTACGCGCGCTCCACGGCGTCCACCAGCTCGAACTCCGTCACCCCGAGCTGCAGAGCCCGTTCCAGGGCGGCTGCGGCCCGGTCCGTGAAAGCCGCACCGGCCCGCAGCCAGGCGAGCTCCTCCGGAGACTTGACCAGCCGCAGGCGCACGTACGGCCCGGTGAGATCCACCACCTCGCGCACGTGCGCGGCCAGGTCCCGCCAGGCTGCGGCGGGAAGCGGGCCCACCAGCGCCACCCGCTGGGAGCTGCCACCCCGGCGGAGAAGCTCCTCCGCCACGCTCCGGGCCGTGGACGGTCCACCCCACCGCACCTGCACGTCCTCTGCCGCCGCCAGCCTCGCGGTGGGGACGTGGTTGCGGTACTGCACGAACAAGGTCACCGCCTCCCCGGGGGCCCACACCGCCGCAGCCTCCCGCGTGACGGGCCAACCGGTGAGCCACTGCACCGCGTCCCCGGTGCCCGACGCGCCGTAGACCACCACCCGGTCCACCCGGGCCTGGGCCAGCAGTTCCGCCAGCAGCACGCGTCGCCTGTGCATCTCCCCCTCCGAGAAGCGGGGGAATCCGGCCTCGGGCCAAGACGCGACCGCGCGCAGGCCCCCGCCCACGCTCGCCCCCGTCAGCCGCGCCACGAACACGCGGGCCCCAGGAACACCGTCTCGTGCTGCGCCCGGGAGAAGTACTCCAAAAACACGAGCTCGCTGTCCGGATCGGCCAGCAGCTGGTGCACGTCCCCCTCCGCTACCCAGACCACGGAGCCCGCCCGCAGGGGGAACTCCTGCTCCCCGATGCGGATCCAGCCCCGGCCCGACAGTACGTGGAAGAAGTGCTCGGTGTTGCGGTGAAAGTGCACAGGGGAGCTGGAACCCGGGGCCACCCTCACCACGTCCACCAGCAACTCCGCACCGGTGTTGGTCCGGTTCAACAGGATCTGCTTGCGGCGCCCGTCGTGCAGCGACTCCAGCACGGGTACCTGGTCCAGGTGAAACACCTTAGACTGAGGCCCCCGGCCCACCACCTGTTCGGCGCCGCCGAGCTCCGCGTGCGCCACCGTCCGAACAAACCCTGCCTGCTCGCCCGTCATCGGAACCCCTCCTTTCGGCGACCTGGTCTTGACACCTACCCCTCCTCTGCGCACGTAGATCCGGTGCCCTCGCCCGCACCCGGAGCTGGAAGACGTCGGGCCGGTTGTAGTGCCCGGCGAAGTCATACCGGATCTTTTCGCTCACGCACTCGTTCAGGTCCGCCTCATACACCGGGGTTCCCTCCTCAACACCCATGAGCCCGGCCACCACGAATCGGCTGGGGCCCACGATGCAGGATCCTCCCGTGCTCCGGTCGTCCCACAGGGCAGCCCGGTCCTCCTCCGTACAAACCAGCAGCTCCCGCATCTCGCCCGGGAGGGTCCCGCAGCCGTTCACCACGAAGGGCTTCGTGGACAGCGCCAAGGCGCGGCCCACCACCAGGGCCCGCTCCGGGCAGGACATGCCTCGCTTGGGGAACCGGTTGGGCCAGCTCATGGCCAACACGTGCGGGTATTCCGCCAGGAGGGCGAACACCGCCAGGGGTTGGAGCTCTTGCCGCAGATGAGCCCGCCCACCCGGCCGAAGTCGGTGTCGAAGGTCCTCAGGGTGTCGCCGAAGCCACCCGTGTGTACCAGACGCTCGCCCACGGTGGGCACCAGCTTCCGGTGCCGGCCCAAGAGCGTTCCGTCCGGGGCGATGAACAGCTGGGTGTTGTACAGGGTGCCGAAGGTGCCCGGCCGCCTCTCGCAGATCCCCATCACCACACAAGTTCCCCTGCCTGGTCGGGCCGCCTCGCAGAGGGCTTCCGTGACGGGGCCGGGTACTTCCACCGAGTTCAGAAACAAACGGGTGGCCGAAGCGTTGCTGGGGGGTCGGTGGCGGGGAAGAAGTGGTACCAGAGGAGGTGGCCCGGGATGAACCCCTCCGGGAACACTACGAACCTGGCCCCCTGGCATCCGGCCCGCAGGATCCACTCGCACGCGCGCTCCGTGGTGTCCTCCCGATGAAGGAACAACGGCGTGGCCTGCACCGCCGCCAGCCTGACCCGTGGCAGCCGGTCTCCTCCGGTCAGCTCCGCGGCTGCCGTCCGCTCCCGCTCCAACAGCTGCATGATAGCCCCCTGTGCGTGGATCTCTCAGGGCTGCGCCTCCGTCAGGTTGACCGTCACGTAGCCTGGGCCCGCCAGCCCGAAGGCCAGGTGCCGATCCGCGGGTTCCAGGAACAGCGGGGGAACCACGGGTCCGCAGATGACCAACTCCCCGGCCCGCAGGTGCTCCCCGAATCCTGCCAGGACCCGCCTTATCTGCCCCAACACGTCCACCACCCGGCCCGGGACCGCCTCCAGGTCCTCCACCGTCGCCACTCCGCGCCGTCGCGGAAGAGGCGCCCCCGAGGGTGGATCTCTCCGCCCAAGCAGACGCCTCGTCCACCAGGAACCGCACCACCATGTCGACCCGCCCTTCGTCTCGGGTCGGCCCCCCACGGGGCACCACCTGCCGCACGGTCTTCCGGTACACCCTCAGCCTCCCTCCCCTCCAAACCTCCGGTACACCCGGTGCGCTACCATGAACCCCAGGTGGTCCAGCCCGAGCCCGCGGCACGCGTTCATCATGTCGTTGGCGGCCGCCAGGGGAACCGGACTTCCCAGCCTGCGCGCCAGGCCCAGTACTGGGAGCATGTCCTTCTGTTAGGGGTTGACGTCCGCCAGGGCCGGTCCGGCATCCTCCCCTCCAGGATGAAGGGCCCGCGGTATGCCAGCACGGGAGACGCCGCCACGCTGTTCAGAATGGCTTCCACCGCCCCCGCACGGTCTACGGCCGCCTTCTCTGCTAGCGCCACCGCCTCTCCGAAGGTGATCACCTCCACCATGAGCAGCAGGTTCACTGCCAGCTTCATGGCGCAGGCGCTGCCGTTGGGCCCGATGTAGGGGAGCAGGCCCGCCAGCACGCCCTCCGGGCCCAGCGCCACGTCCCGCACAGGCCATCCCCGCCTCCCGCAAGGGCCGCGCCTTGGATTCCGTGCGGTTCCACCCCACGACGGCATAGCCCGCTTGCAACAGCCGCGGCACGCTCACGGCTCCCATGGCACCCAGACCGATGAACCTCACGCGTTGCATCGGCAAGCCTCCTCAAAACCGTCCGTCAGAGGAGCAACGCGAGGGGCTCCTCCACCCAACAGGCCAGGGTGTCCAGGAACCGGGCCGCCCGGGCTCCGTCCACGGCCCGGTGGTCGCACGACAGCCCCAGGGTGAGACCCGGCCGCACGGCTGCCCGGCCTTCCTCCGCCACCACCCGCTCGGTGACGCGGCCGATACCAAGGACGGCTGCCTGGGGAGCGTTCACGATGGCGAAGAACCGGTCCACCCCGTACATGCCCAGGTTGCTGACGGTGAAGGTGCCACCCTCCACATCCTCGGGGCGGAGTTTTCCCGCCCGCGCGCGCTCCACAAGCTCCGCCCGGCGGGTGGCAATCTCCGCCACGGGAAGGACGTCCGCGCGGTGGATCACGGGCACCACCAGCCCCTGTTCGGTAGCCACCGCGATGCCCACATGGACCCCCTCAAGCCGGCGCAGGCGGCCGTCCTCCCAGCTCACGTTCATCTCCGGGTGGGCGCGCAAGGCCGCGGCCGCCAGCTTCACCAGCAGGTCCGTGAGCGTGAGCTCCGCCGCCACCCGCCCCCGCAGGGCCTCCCGCCAGCTCAGCAACCGGTCCGCCCGCACATCCCGCTGCAGGAAAAAATGCGGCACCGTGGCCCAGGCCCGGGCGGTGCGCTCCGCCATGAGCTTCCACACGTGCGGGACGCCCTCCGCTTCACCCGCCCGCAGGCGCTTCAGGTCCGTGGCCAGCACGGCACCGCCCGGGCCGGAGCCCGCCACCTGGCTCAGGTCCACCCCGCTCTCCCGCGCCATCCGCCGGGCCTTGGGAGAAGCACGGGGACGGCTGAAGGCGGCAGGGGGTGCCTGGACCGCCGCGGCTCCGGGTGTTTGGGGTGCCGCAGGCGCGGATTCGACCGCCAAGGGGCTTGGTCGCTCCACAGGCAGCTCAGAGGGCTGCTCGCCGGGCAGCAGGATCCAGCCGATCACCTGACCCACGGGGACCTCTGCTCCCTCGCGCGCCAGGATCCGAGCCAGCATGCCGGATGCGGGGGCCTCGATTTCCACATTGGCCTTGTCCGTCTCCACCTCCAGCACGGGCTCCCCCTGACGGACCTCCTCGCCCTCGCCGCGCAGCCACCGGAGGACCTTCCCGGTCTCCTGGGCCATGCCCAGGGCAGGCATGATCAGCTCCTTTGGCAACGCGCCCTCCTCAGGGCCGCACGCCTTCCGCCGCCGCGGAGGCCACCACGGCCTGCAGGGGCGGAGTGGTGCGGTTCAGCTGGGACTGCACCTCTCGGGTCGTCGACAGCGGACCGTCCACGGTCCAGTATCGCGTCCCGGCCACCAGGAGCTTCTCCGCGGGGAACCGGGTGATGACCTCGCACCCATTCTTGGTGACCACCAGCTGCTCCTCAATGCGGGCCGCGCTCCACCCGTCCGCGGCAGGCCAAAAGGTCTCCAGGGCGAACACCATCCCTTCCTCGATGACCTCCGGCTCGTCAAAGGACACCAACCGGCTGAAGATGGGCTTCTCCCAGATGGACAGCCCGACCCCATGCCCGTACTGGAGGGCGAAGGCCGCCTCCTCGTTGGGGAAGCCGAACTCCTCGGCCTTGGGCCATACCTTCACCACCTCCGCGGTGGTCACGCCGGGCTTGATGAAGCTGATGGCGGCGTCCAGGTAGTCCCGGCACCGCTTGTAAGCATCCACCATGGCGGGGGAGGCGCTGCCCACCACGAAGGTCCGGTAGTAGCAGGTGCGGTAGCCGTTGAAGCTGTGGAGGATGTCGAAGTAGACGGGGTCCCCGGGCCGCAGCACACGGTCGGTGTACACGTGGGGGTGCGGGTTGCAGCGCTCCCCGCTGATGGCGTTCACGCCCTCCACATGCTCGGACCCCAGGTCGTACAGCACCTTGGCCACCAGGCCCACGCACTCGTTCTCCCGGACCCCGGGCCGCAGGAACTTGTACAGCTCCTCGTACGCGGCGTCCACCATCATGCAGGCGGTGGTCAGCAGGGTGATCTCGTCCTGGGTCTTGATCTTGCGGGCCTCCTGCATGAGGGGCTGCCCGTCCACCACCCGCAGGCCTTCCTCCTGCAGCGCGAACAGCACCGGGGGCTCCACCACGTCCACCCCCACGGGGTCCCGGTGGAGCCCTCTCGCCTCCAGCTCCACCCGGATCTTCCGGGCCACATCCCGGGCCCGCTCCGGGTATGCCCCCCGCAGGGTGGAGATCCCGGCCCTGGATCGCTCCCCCAGCCACGGGCAGTACAGCTGGTGGTGCCGTGCCGCGGACCCGAAGTCCCACAGGATGGGCTCGTCGTCCTGGGGCAGCAGGCAGAACCGCACCAGCTTGTCCATGGCCCACGTCCCGATGTGGGTGGCGGTGATGTAACGGATGTTGTTCATGTCGAAGCACAGCAGGGAACCCAGCTCCGAGCGTTTCAAGAGGGCCTTGACCCGTGCCAGACGGTCCCGGCGCAGGCGCTCGTAATCCACCCGCGCTTCCCAGTCCACGCCCATAAGCCCGTACGTCTTGATCCCCATCGCCCGCACCTCCTGTCGCAGGGCCTTCACGAGCTCGCTTGGCACACCTCCCGGGCCACCGCGGCCACCTGCTGGGGGGTGGGCACCGTCTGGTCCTCCAGCACCGGCGAGAAGGGAACCGGCACGTCCAGGGCCGCTACACGGCGCACGGGAGCCTCCAGGTCGTAGAAGGCCTCCTCCGCGATCACCGCGGCGATCTCCGCGGTGACCCCGTAGCGGCGGTGCCCCTCGTCCACCACCACCACACGTCCGGTCTTGCGCGCGCTGCGCACCAGCGTGTCCACGTCCAGGGGGACCGTGGTGCGGGGGTCCACCACCTCCGCCTCGATGCCCTCCTGCTGCAAAAGCTCCGCGGCCTCCAGGGCCACGTACACCATGCTGCTGGTGGCCACGAGCGTCACGTGTCGGCCCGGCCGCTTGACGTCCGCCACCCCGAAGGGGATGGTGTACTCCCCTTCCGGGACCGGGCCCTTGACTTGGTACATCATCTTGTCCTCGAAGAACAGCACGGGGTTGTCGTCCCGGATGGCGGTCTTCAGCAGGCCCTTGGCGTCGTAGGGGGTGGAGGGGAGCGCCACCTTCAGGCCCGGGATGTGACTGAACCAGGCGTGCAGGCTCTGGCTGTGCTGGGCCGCGGACCGGCGGGTAGCCCCGAGGGTCGTGCGGATCACCAGGGGCACCTTCAGCTTCCCCCCCGACATGTAGTGCACCTTGGCCGCCTGGTTTACGATCTGATCCATAGCCAGGGTGAGGAAATCGCCGAACATGATATCCACCACCGGCCGCAGGCCGGTCATGGCGGCGCCCACCGCGATCCCCACGAACCCCGCCTCGGAGATGGGTGTGTCCACCACCCGCTGCGGCCCGAACTCCTGCACCAGTCCGGACAACACCCTGAAGGGTGTACCCGCCTCGGCCACGTCCTCGCCCAGGATGAACACCCGCGGGTCACGCCGCATCTCCTCCGCCAGCGCCTCCCGGATGGCCTGGGCGAGGGTGAGCTCCCGCACCGCGCCCGAGGCCGACGTGGCGGGGAGCGTGCTAGGCATAGACATGCTCGCTCACCTCGCTGGGGTCCGGGTACGGCGCCGCCAGAGCGTAAGCGACCCCCTGCAGGACTTCCTCCCGGGCGGCCTGTTCTGCAGCCTCGAACTCCTCCGGCCGAGCCAGGCTCGCGGCCAGCATCCACCCCCGCAGGATCTTCAGGGGATCCCGGTGCGCCTTCCAGTTCTCCTCTTCCTCGCGGCTGCGGTAGTAGGAGCGGTCCACGTCACCCACGTGGTGGCCGAAGTAGCGGTAGGTGTTGCACAGGAGGAAGGAGGGCCCGTCCCCCTTTCGGGCGCGGGCCACCGCCCGCCGGGCTGCCGCCAGCACCGCCCGCACGTCCTGGCCGTCCACCTCCTCCGCAGGGATCCCAAAGGCGCGCGGCCGTGCCAGGATGTCGCCCGCGGTGGTCTCCCGGTAGTGGGTGTACTCGTTGTACAGGTTGTTCTCGCACACGTACACCACGGGCAGCTTCCACAGGAAGGCCATGTTCATGACCTCGTACAGCAGCCCCTGCCCCAGGGCCCCCTCCCCGAAGAAGCACACCGCCACCTGGTCCGTGCCCCGCATGCGGGCGGACAGAGCCGCGCCCGTGGCGATTCCCGCGCCCCCCCCCACGATGGCGTTGGCGCCCAGGTTGCCGGACTGGGGATCCGCGATGTGCATGGAACCGCCCTTGCCCCGGCAGTAGCCTTCCGCCCTGCCCAACAGCTCGCAGAACATGCGCCGCACCTCGCCGCCCTTGGCCAGGCAGTGGCCGTGCCCGCGGTGGGTGCTGGTGATAAAATCCTCCCGCCGCAGGGCCCCGCACACCCCCACCGCCACCGCCTCCTCGCCGATGTACAAGTGCGCGAGGCCGGGCATGCGCCGGGTCACGTACAGCTCGTTCACCTGCTCCTCGAAGATCCGGATGGTCGCCATGAGCCGGTACATGCGCAACCAGTCCGCGGCGGGGACGTCCCGTACCTCGTCCGGCAGTTCCGTGCGGTCCGCAGCGACGGGTCCGTGCATGGGTCTCCCTCCTAAGCCAGCTCAGGCGGACGTCCCGAGAGTCGCGCGAGCACCTCGAACAGCACCGCGAAATCACAGCGCGCCAGCCCCAGCCCCCGAGCCGCGGTGAGGTACTCGTTGGTGGTGGCCGTGGTGGGCAGGGGCACGTTTAGTTCCCGGCCCATCTCCAGGGCCAGCAGCAGATCCTTCTGCATCATGTTGACGTCAAACCATGCCTCCTCCGGCATCCTCAACACGAAGGGACCCCGGTACTTCAGCATGGGGGAAGCGATGACGCTGTGCAGCAGCACGTGGACCGCGGTCTCGCGGGGGATCCCCCCTTTCTCCGCCAGCAGGAGCCCCTCGCTGAAGGCCAGCATCTGTACGGCCAGGCTCAAATTTGTGGCCACCTTCATGAGCACCGCCTGGCCGTTGCCGCCCACGTGGGTCACCACGGGCCCGATGTCCTGCAGCACGGGCAGGACCCGCTCGAAGGCTTCGCGGTCACCGCCCACCATGATGGACAGCCGCCCCTCCTCCAGGGTCACCACGCTGCCGGACACCGGCGCGTCCAGCATCTGCGCCCCCCGCTGGCGCACCCTCTCCGCTAGGGCACGGCTGGCCGCAGGGCTCACGGTGCTCATGTCCACGTACACCTTCCCGGGGCCCAACCCCGCCAGAATCCCGTCCGGGCCCGCCGTGACCGCCTGCAGGGCCTTGGTGTCCGTCACCATGGTGAACACCACGTCCGCCGCCTCCGCCACCGCCCGGGGGCTGTCGGCCCACTCCATGCCGAGGTCCAGCAGCCACTGGGCCTTGGCCCTGGTGCGGTTGTACCCCACCACGGCGCGGCCTCGGTCCAGCAGCCGTTTCACCATGCGGCTTCCCATGACTCCCAGGCCCACGAACCCGACCTTCAACCCCGCCCTCCTCCCGCGCGACGGTGCGCGGCGTCCGTGTGCAGCACCTTCCGGATGTCCTCGTGGACCCGGCCCAGGTGCTCCTCCATCCGCGCCCGGGCCGCCTCCGGGTCCGCCGACCGCACCGCCTCCAGGATGGCTCGGTGCTGCGCGAGGGATTTCTGCGGGCTTCCGGGCATGTGGTACACGCGGGCCAAGGCACGGTGGAGGGGGTCGCGGATGGCCCGCATCACGTACACCGCGACCCGGTTGCGGGTGGCCTCCGCTATGGTGAGGTGGAAGCGCAGGTCCGCCTCGATGTAGCGGGCCTGGGAGTCCAACCCCGCTTCCATCTCCTGCAGTGCCTCCTCCATCCGCCGGAGGTGGACCTCCGAGCGGCGGCAGGCCGCCAGCGCCGCGAACTCCGTCTCCAGTACCTTCCGGATCTCGTACAGCTCCAGCAGGTCGAAGACCTCCAGGGTCAGCAGGAAGCGCAGGGAGTCCACCAGGGTGTTGCCGTACTCCGCCACGACAAAGGAGCCGTGGCCGGCAGACCGGATCACCCCCTTGGACTCCAGCAGCCGCAAGGCTTCCCGCACCGAGGACCGGCCCACCCCGTACCGCCGGGCCAGCTCGTGCTCGGGTGGCAGGCTGTCCCCGGAGCTCAAGTGGCGCTGGCGGATCTGGTGCAGCAGGCGCTCCGCCACCAGCTGGTACACCTTGGGGCGCTCGATGGGCTCGATCACGTCACTCCACCACCGGCTTGGCTGACAGATCGTGGCCGCGAAGGGCGGGCGGCGGCAGGCCCCTCCGCGGACCCGCTGGAGGCGGCCGACACCAGGCCCATCGCCAACACTGCAGCCCACCACCCGGCCCAGCTCCACCGCCGCATGACCGCTCCCCCCCGCTTGATCTGATTGTCAGACAGTCAGTTCGCCAAGCACCAAGCTGCTTCCTGCCGTTGGGGGGAAGAAAATTTTCTGTGGTGGAGGCGGCGGGAATCGAACCCGCGTCCTGAACAGGTGAGGGCGAAGCGTCTACGCGCGTAGCCTGCGTTCTGTCGTTGCCCCGGGCCCTCCCGCAGGCAGGATGGCCCGAGGCCAAGCTCCTTCGGTCTTAGCCAAGCCGCCAGGAGCACGGCGGCCGGGCGCAGCCGGCTGGCTCACGCCCCCTCCGGGCCCGCCGGCCAAACCCGGGGAGACGGCCGCGGGTTTTAGGCCGCGGCAGCCAAGCTAGGCTGGTTGACGCTTATCGCGTCCGGTAGGTTGTTTTACGAGGCCCCTACCAAACCTCGGCGCGCAGCCCCGCTGCTTCCTGCCCAGTCGAGACCGTTCGCCCCCAGCGAGGTGCAACGGCCCGCAAGGCCACGTTCATTTTATCACGGCCGGCGGCGACCTGCCAGGACCCGCGCCACCTCCCGTTCGGCCTCCCGCCGGCGTAGGTCCGCCCGCTTGTCGTACTGCTTCTTGCCCCGCGCCAGGGCCAGCTCCACCTTAGCCAGGCCCCGGCGGAAGTACACCCGCAGAGGGACCAGGGTACACCCACGCTCCTTTACCTTTCCCACCAGGCGCCGAATCTCGGATTTGTGCAGGAGCAGCTTGCGGGGCCGCAGGGGGTCGTGGTTGAAGGGGCCCGCCTGCTCGTACGGAGCGATGTGCATGTTAACGAGCCACAGCTCTTCCCCGCGCACCTTTGCGTACGCGTCCTGCAGGGAGGCCCTGCCAGCCCGCAGGCTCTTCACCTCGCTGCCCACTAGCTGCAGCCCGGCCTCGTAGGTCTCCTCCAGGTGGTAGTCGTGGCGGGCACGGCGGTTGGCCACCACGGTGCGCTCCGGCTCAGCCCGCACGGCCCACCTCCCGCAGGGAGCTGCGGAGGAACCGAGCCTCGGCGCTGCACACCACCTCTCCGTTCCGCACCAGCTCCGCGCGGGTGGTGACGGTGCGGGTATCCTCCGCGGCCACCCACGCCCGCACCTCCAGGTGCTCCCCTGGGCGTACGGGCCGGCGGAATCGCACCTCCATCCGGGCGGTGAGGGCCTGGTAGCCCTGCAGGTAGAACACGTTGCCCATGGCGTCATCCAGCACCGCGGCCAGGATGCCACCGTGCACGATCCCCTCCCAGCCCACGTGCTCCTCCCTGGGGACGAACTCCGCCCGAACCCTTGCCCCGTCCTGCACAAACCGCAGCCGTAGCCCGGCGGGGTTGTCCGGCCCGCACACAAAGCAGCGGTTGGCCACCCTATCCGCCACCAGCCCTCCGGTACTCACCGGAACGGCCCCCGGACTTGTGCTCCAGCCAGATGTCCGTGATGGCCATGTCGCGGTCGATGGCCTTGCACATGTCGTACACGCACAACGCCGCGCTCAGTACAGCGCACAGGGCCTCCATCTCCACCCCCGTGCGGGCCACCGCCCGCACCGTGGCCCGCACCTCCACCGCGGGAGGCTGCTCTCGCAGGTGAAACCCCACCTCCACCGCCGACAGGGGGATGGGGTGGCACAGGGGCACCAGCTCCCACGTGCGCTTGGCGCCCTGGACGGCAGCCAGCTGTGCGGCGGCCAGCACGTCGCCCTTGGCCACCTGGCCGGCCCGGATCCGCGCCAGGGTGTCCGCCCGCATGCGGACCTCCCCCCGCGCGGTGGCCACCCGCAGGGTCTCCGGTTTCTCCGAGACGTCCACCATGTGGGGACGGCCCGCTTCGTCCACGTGCGTGAGCCGGTCGCTCACCAGTCCTCCCAGTCCCGCAGCGGAGGGTTCCAGTCGGTGGGGCCTGGCGGCTTAATGGACAGGTGGCAGCAGGACCGTCCCTTGCTGGCGCCGTGCCAGTGCCAGGTGCCCGCGGGGATCCACACCACCTCCCCCGCCGCGACCACCCGCCGCTCCGACTCGGTGGCCACCACACCTTCGCCTTCCAGGAACACAAGGACCTGGTCGGTGCTGTGCACATGGGGTCGGGTGCGGGCACCCCCCTCGAAGAACACCGCCAGCACCTCCACGCCGCCCGGGTCTTCCGTGCGCCGCAGCGCCTGCAGGAGCACGCGCCCCGCGAAGTCCTGCGGGCGCTCGGGGGCACTGGCCTTGGACAGATCCGGTCTCAGCAGCAGCACGGTTCCCTCACCGCCTTTCCCGCGGCCCCGTCAGTCGAACAGACGCACCTCCACCGGGGTACCCGCCTCCCAGCGGGAGCCCATGGGGACCCGCACATAGCCGTCTGCGCGGGTCATAGTGGTGATCATGCCGGACTTCCCCAGCACGGGCTCCGCGGCCAGCACGTCCTCCTGGCACCGTACGCGCACCCGCACGAACTCATCCCGGTCCTGAGGGGCCACAAGGGGTGCCACCAGGTTCGCGGGTACGGTGCGCGGCCCCCTCCGCTGGGGATGCAGACCCAGCATGGCCTCCAGCACGGGCCGCACCAGGACGTCGAACACCACCATGGCCGACACCGGATGCCCGGGCAGCCCCACCACCACCCTGCCCTTGCAGAGCGCCAGCAGGGTGGGCTTCCCGGGTTTGATGGCGACTCCGTGGACCACGACCCCCGGCTCCCCCAGGCGGGGGATCACCTCGCTGAGGACGTCCAGGGTGCCCACGGAGCTTCCCCCGGAGGCCAGCACCACGTCCGCCGTGCGCATGGCGTCCCGCAGAGCTGTCTCCACCACCACCGCCTGGTCGGGTAGGATTCCCCCGAACCTCGGCACCCCCCCCAGCTTGGCCACCTGCGCGGTCAGGGCGTACCCGTTCATGTCCCGAACCTGTCCTGGACGGGGCTGGTGGTCCGGCGGCACCAGTTCGTCGCCGGTGGAGAACACCGCCACCCGCGGCGGCAGGTAACAGGGAACCTCCGCCACGCCCAGACCCGCCAGCAAGCCCAGCTCTTGCGGGCGAAGACGGGTGCCCCGCTGGATTACCACCTCGCCCCGCCGGGCGTCCTCTGCCTGGTGCAGAACGTTCTCCCCCGTGGTGACGGAGCGAAGGACGTGCACCCGCCCGCCTTGCAGGCGGACATGCTCCTGCATCACCACCGCGTCTGCTCCCGGGGGCACCACCCCGCCCGTGGGTACGCGCACGCACTGGCCCGCGGCCACCGAGACAGCGGCCAACTGCCCCATGCGTACCTCGCCCACCAGCTCCAGGACCACGGGATCTCGCACGGAAGCGTGCAGCAGGTCCTGCGACCGGACCGCGTAGCCGTCCACCGTGGACCGGTGGAAGGGAGGCAGGTCCTCGGCGGCCCGCACGTCGGAGGCGCACACGCGGTCCAGGGCGCGCTCCAGGGGTACGACTTCCTCTCCCCGCGGCTGTGGCCGCACCGCGGCCAGAAAGCGCTCCAGGGCCTCCTCCAGCGTGAGAACACTCCCGAACGCCCTCACCCAGACCCCCGCGCTGCGTCTCCGCGGACCCGTCCCTGCTTACGGCGAAGGAGACGGGGACGGCGGGAGCAGTTCGATGGGGACCAGCCGCGAGGGCTCGCCTGCCCGGCGCACGATCTCCCACTTGCGGCCGTCATACCGCACCTTGTCGCCGACCCGCACGTCCTGATAGAAGGTGTACGGCACTGAGTACGGTGCCCGGTCCACCACGATCACGTACAGGGTTCCACCCTCGCTCTCGATGTACTTGTCCTCCACCCACCCCAGCACCACCCGGCTCTGCGACTCGCACGAGGGCACCAGGTCCGCCAGAACCACCAGCAGCACAGCCGCCAACGCCAAGGCCCTCAAGGCACCACCTCCATGCGTCCTGCGCCGTCCCCATCATAGGGTCCGCCCCGCGTGGGCGTCCATCTCGTGTGCTATGCTAGCGGCGGACGACGCCGGGAGGTCGGGATGAGGTTGGCCGACGCGCAGCCCTCGCCCCTGCCCTTTATGACCCACGCGGCCGTGTACTGGAACCTCACCGTACCCGAACTGGTGGAGCACGCTCTGCGGCGGCGGGAGGGGATGCTGGCCGAGGGTGGTGCCTTCGCGGTCGTCACCACCCCGCACACGGGCCGCTCGCCCCAGGACAAATACGTGGTGCAGGAGCCCGGGGTGGTCGACCACGTGTGGTGGGGGCCGGTGAACCAGCCCATGGAGCCGGAGGCGTTCGCGGCCCTGCGCGACCACGCCTTCCGCTGGGCCGCCCGCTGCGACCTGTACGTGCAGGACCTTGTGGTGGGCGCCCACCCTCGCTACCGGGTGTCCGTTCGGGTGATCACGGAGCTGGCCTGGCACAGCCTGTTCAGCCGCCACCTGTTCCGAAGGCCGGAGGGGGTGCAGCCCGTGGTACAGCCCCCCGCCTACACGGTCCTGTGCCTGCCCAGCTGCAAGGCAGATCCGGCCCTCCACGGCACGCGGTCGGAGACCTTCATCGCCCTGAGTTTCACCCAGGGCCTGGTCCTCATCGGGGGCACCCTGTACGCGGGCGAGATCAAGAAGTCGGTGTTCACCCTGATGAACTACCTGCTCCCGCAGCAGGGCGTAGCCTCCATGCACTGTGCGGCCAACGTCGGCCCTGATGGTCGCAGCGCCCTGTTTTTCGGGCTTTCGGGCACGGGTAAAACCAGCCTCTCCACGGACCCCGAGCGGCGGCTGGTGGGCGACGACGAGCACGGCTGGGCGGACGACGGAATTTTCAACCTGGAGGGCGGCTGCTACGCGAAGGTGATCCGGCTTTCGCCGGAGGCGGAACCCGAGATCTACGCCACCACCCGCCGGTTCGCCACGGTGCTGGAGAACGTGGTGGTGAACCCCCTTACCCGGGAGCTGGACCTGCAGGACGACCGCATCACGGAGAACACGCGCGCCGCCTACCCCCTGTCCTACCTCATGCAGGTGGTCCCGGACGGCCGGGCGGACCATCCCAGCGACGTGGTGTTCCTCGCCGCGGACGCCTTCGGGGTGCTGCCGCCCATCGCCCGCCTGGACCACGCCCAGGCCCTGTACCACTTCCTGTCGGGCTACACGGCCAAGGTAGCGGGCACGGAGAAGGGGGTTCGCGACCCTCAGGCCACCTTCAGCACGTGCTTCGGCGCGCCCTTCCTCCCCCTGCCGCCCGCACGGTACGCGGAGCTGCTGGGTGACCGGCTGCGCCGCTACCGGTCCCGGGTGTGGCTGGTGAACACGGGCTGGACGGGTGGGCCCTTCGGGGTGGGCCACCGCATCCCCATCGCGTACACGCGGGCCATGATCCGCGCGGCGCTGTCGGGCGCCTTGGAAGGGGTCGGGTACCGGGAGGAGCACCGCTTTCGGCTGCGGGTGCCCGAACGGGTGCCCGGGGTGCCCCCGGAGATCCTCGTGCCCCGCAACACATGGCCTGACCGCCGTGCGTACGACGAACAGGCCCGTAAGCTGGCGCGCATGTTCGCACAGAACTTCGAGCGTTTCGCGCGCCAGGTGGCCCCGGAGGTGCGCCAGGCGGGGCCCTCGCCGGACGACTGAATTTTTTACCTTCCCGTGATGCCGGGGGGGGAGGCTCAAAAAAGGAGCCGCTGGGGGGGTGCGCAGGTGCCGCACAAGATTCTGGTGGTGGACGACGAGCCCCACATCGTGGAGCTCGTGCGCTACAACCTGGAACGCGAGGGTTTCCAGGTCAGCGTGGCGTACGACGGCCAGCAGGCCCTGCAGCGGGCGCGGGCGGAACGTCCCGACCTCATCGTGCTGGACCTCATGCTCCCGTACGTGGACGGCCTGGAGGTGTGCAGGACGCTCCGCCGGGAAAGCCCGGTCCCCATCCTGGTGCTCACCGCCAAGGACGGCGAGCTGGACCGGGTGCTGGGGCTGGAGACCGGCGCGGACGACTACGTGACCAAGCCCTTCAGCCCCCGGGAGCTGGTGGCCCGGGTGCGGGCCATCCTGCGGCGCGCCCGGCCCGAGATGGAAGCGGGAAGCACGCAACCCCGGCTGGTGGCGGGGGAGTTGGTTCTCGACCCCAACACCCGGGAGGTATTCCTGGCGGGCCGACCCGTGGATCTTACCACCAAGGAGTTCGACCTGCTGCGCCTGCTCATGGCGCACCCGAATCGGGTGTTCACGCGGGACGCGCTCCTGGAGCACGTGTGGGGTTACGACTACCTTGGGACCACCCGGACCGTGGACATGCACATCAGCCGACTGCGGGACAAGATCGAGGACGACCCCGCTGCTCCCACGTACATCGTCACCGTGCGGGGCGTGGGTTACAAGTTCAAGGTACCGGAGGCATCCCGGAAAGCTCGGAGGACCGGAGGACGGTGAGCTTGCAGGCACGGCTGGTGGCCAGTTACGTGGCCGTGGTGGCCCTGGCCCTCCTGGTGGCGGGGGCGTACGCGGTGCGTCAGATCGAGCAGCGGTACACGCGGGCCTACGCCGCCAGCCTGGAAGCACAAGCCCGCGTCATCGCGCAGGCAATCCGCCCGCACCTGCGGGCCGGGGAGCCCTTGGGCTCCGTGGAACAGCTGACCAAGGTCTACCAGTGGCGCAAGGGCGTGTACGTGGGGGTGCGGGATCCCTCGGGCACAAATCCTCACCTGGGCCTGGGCCAGCCCCCGCCACCGCCCGAGGTGCTGGAGGCAACCCGAGGCCGCGTGAGCTCCGCCCAGCGGTGGGACGAAACGAGCCGGGAGATGCGAATCTTCGCGGCCGCACCGGTGCGGGAGGGGTCCCGGGTACTGGGCGTGGTGCACGTGTCGGCACCCCGGCTGTGGGTACAGCGCCAGCTGCAGCAAGTCTGGTGGGCGTTCGCGGCCGCAGGGGCCCTGGCCCTGGGCGCAGGCACCTTCCTGGGACTGCGCATCAGCCGGTCGGTCACGCGGCCGTTGCGGGAGCTGGAACAGGGTGCCCAGGCCATTAGCCGGGGCGAGTACGGCCGGCAGGTTTCCGTACGGGGTCCGGATGAGGTGGGCCGCCTCGCGGAGGCCTTCAACCGCATGGCCCAGCAGCTGGCCAACACCGTCGAGCGGATCCGGGAGGAGCGGAACCGGCTGGAGGCTGTGCTGGCGAGCCTGCGGGATGCGGTGGTGGCCGTGGGTCCCCGCGGTGAGCTGCTGCTGGCGAACCGATCCGCGGAGGAGCTGTTGGGCGTCCGGCAGGACGCTGTGGGCCAGCCCCTGGCGGAGGTGGTGCGGGTCCCGGCCCTGGTGCAGCTGCTGGAGGCGGCAGCCCAAGGCAGGGAGCAGTCCGAGGAGTTGAGCCTGCCCGGCGGGAGGGTGGTGGAGGTTACGTGCAGCTCCATTCGCGGCGACGGCGAGCCCGCGGGGGCCGTGGCGGTGGTGCGGGACGTCACAGAGCTGCGCCGGTCGGAACGGTTGCGGCGAGAGCTGGTGGCCAACGTCTCCCACGAGCTCCGCACGCCCCTTACCTCCATCAAGGGCTTCGTGGAGACCCTGCTGGCGGGAGCCCTGCGGGACGAACAGAACAGCCGCCGGTTCCTGGAGATCATCGAGACGGAAACCAACCGGCTCACCAAGCTGGTGGACGACCTGCTGGAGCTGTCCCGCCTGGAGTCCAAGGGTGTCACCTTCCAGCTGCAGACCGTGGACCTCGCGGCCCTGTGCGCGGCGGTGGTGGACCGGCAACAGCCGCGTGCCGAGGGCGCGGGCGTCCGGCTGGAGTGCTCCGTGGAGCCCGGGGTGCTGGTCGTGGCCGATCCCGACCGCCTGGAGCAGGTCCTCACCAACCTGGTGGACAACGCCCTGAAGTTCACCCTTCCGGGCGGCCGCATCCACGTGCGCACCCGCGTTCACGGCGGCGAGGGGTGGGTTTCGGTGGAAGATACGGGGAAGGGAATCCCGCCCGACGACCTCCCCCATGTGTTCGACCGTTTCTACCGGGCGGACCGGTCCCGAACCCGCACCAGCGGCGGCTTCGGCTTGGGGCTGGCGATTGCTAAGCACCTGGTGGAGATGCAGGGAGGCCGCATCTGGGCGGAGAGCACACCGGGCCGCGGCAGTGTGTTCTCCTTCGCCCTGCCCCTGCTGGACGCGCGCACGAGCGCCGAACGCAAAAACTCCTAGCCGCCACCCCGCCGGTACCTGGGATCGGTTCCAGGTAGCGGGCATGGGGAGGTGCCGCGGTCCAAGGCCTGGCCGCTGGTAGCGAGGAAGGCCCACTCATAGCGTCCCGGCAGCAGACGGAGCTGAAGGACGCCGAAGTGGTCGTCCCGCACCACCTCCGCCTCAACGGGACTCTGGCGGCGGGCGCGGTACAGGTTCCGGCCCCCGGTGCCCACCACAAACTGGCGAATCCCGCGGGGCGTTTGCCGGCCCTCGGGGTCCAGCGGCGGAAAACGCTGATAGTTGTGGTCGTGCGCGGAAAGGACCACCGCAGCGCCGGCACGGTACAGCTCCTGCCACCACGGCCGAACCGGTTCGTACGATTCGTACCGACCCACAGTGAACAAGGGGTGGTGCCAGAAGGCCAGCACGCACCGGCCGCGGCCGAGGGCTAGCTGCTCGGCGAGCCAACGGTACTGGGGAGAGCCGGGGCCGCAGCCTCCCACCGCCCAACAGTTCGAGTTGAGGGCCACTAGCCGCCAGGTCCCCGCGTCGAAGGCGTGGTAGCCAAGACCCGGGGGGCCCGCCAGCTGTTCGAAGTACGTGAAGTAACCCCGGGCCCCAGGGGTCCGGTACTCGTGGTTGCCCGGAACGGGCCGGGTGCGGTCCCTGTACCGGCCCCACGTGCGACCGTAGCCCTGTCGGTAGCGTTCCAAAGAACCGTCCGGATACTGGCCATCCCCCAGCATCAGCACCAGGTCCGCGTCCGCCAGCAGGGCCGCGGTGTGGGCGTCCGCACATTCACCGGCCCGGGGTCGGTGTTCGGGGTCGCAGGCCACATCACCCGCGGCCGCCACCACCACACCCTCCCCTGCGGGAGCTTCACCACCTGCCGGTACTACCAGCAGGAGACTCAACACCAGCAGGCGCCAGCTCACCCGCGCACCTCCTCCAACCCGCTAGGTGGGAAAGCTCCCACAGCCGTATCCTAGATGCGAGATCCCGTCTGGAACCAGGAGGTGCGCCGTGAAGCTACCCCAGGGCCTCCGCATCACGTATCTCGGCCATGCCAGCTTCAAGATCACCACCCCGGGCGGCAAGGTGGTGTTCATCGACCCGTGGCTGGAAGGCAACCCCCGCTGCCCAGATTCCCATAAAAAGCAGGACCGGGCGGACCTCATCCTGATCACCCACGGCCACTTCGACCACCTGTCCAGCGACGTAGCCCCCCTTGCTCGCGCCACGGGCGCCACGGTGGTGGCCATGCCGGAGGTGTGCGCCCTTTTGAGTCGGCAGGGGGTTGAGCGGTTCGAGCAAATGAACAAGGGTGGTACGGTGCAGGTGCAAGGACTCAAGGTGACCATGACCAACGCGTTCCACAGCTCCGGGGCGCAGGCGGAGGACGGGTCGGTGGTGTACGCGGGGGACCCCGCGGGGTTCGTGCTGGAGACGGAAGACGGCTTTCGCATCTACCACGCGGGGGACACCTGCGTGTTCGGGGACATGAAGCTCATCGGCGAGCTGTACCGGCCCCAGGTGGCCATGCTGCCCATCGGCGACCGGTTCACCATGGGCCCCACGGAGGCCGCGTACGCCATCCGGCTGCTGGGGGTCAAGTGCGTGATTCCCATGCACTACGCCACGTTCCCGCTCCTCACCGGCACCCCGGAAGCCCTCCGGGAAGCAACCCGGGAGATCGAGGGGCTGGAGATCGTGGTGATGGAACCGGGGCAGACCTGGGCCGCCTGACCGGAAGGGGCCGGCCCCGCGACGCGGCGGCCGGCCCCTTACCGCACCCTCCGTCCCCGCGCCCACAACGCCGCACCCACGATCCCCAAACCCAACCCCACCACACTCGTTCCGTAGGCCACCAAAGCCAACCCCAAGTCCGGCGGCAGCTCCCGCAACACCATCAGAAACACCACACCCCAGCTGCCCACCAGCAGGGCCGCGCCCGTGCCCATCAGACGCACAGGGTTCACGGCAGCGACCCTCCCTGCGGGGTGACTCCCGCAACCGCCCTGCGGGCTGCCTGGTACAGCCAGCACGCTGCCACGTGCCCCGGCGCTACCTCGAAGTCCGGAGGCGGGTTACGCTCGCACACCCCAGAGATCGCCACCGGGCACCGCGGGTGGAACCGGCAGCCGCCGGGAGGCCGCACGAGGCTTGGCGGCTCCCCCGGAGGCACGGCGCGCACGCGGCGGGCGTTGTTCGGGTCGACGTCGGGGATGGCCGCTAGCAGCGCCTGTGTGTACGGGTGTCGGGGCTCCCGCAGCAGGTCCGCCACCGGTGCCTGCTCCACCACCTTGCCCGCATACATGACCAGCACCCGCTCGCAGAAGTGGCGCACCGTGGACAGGTCGTGGGTGATGTACACCACCGAAAGCCTGCGAGCCTGCTGGAAGCTGCGCAGCAGCTGCAGCACCTCCACCCGCACGGAGGCGTCCAGCATGGACACCGGCTCGTCCGCCACCAGCAACCTGGGGTTCAGGAGGGTGGCGCGGGCTACCACGAGCCGCTGCTGCTGGCCCCCGCTGAGCATGTGGGGAAAGCGCGTCAGGAACTCCTCCGGGGGTACCAGCTGGACGGCCTCCAGAGCTTCCACCACCCGGGCCCGCCGCTCCCTGGCAGAGCGCACACCGTTCACCACGAGAGGTTCCTCCAGGACGCGGCGCACCGTCATAAAGGGCGGAAGAGCGGCGTACGGGTCCTGCTGAACGTAGCCCACGCGCCGCCGGTACCACCGCCAGTCGTCCTCGGTCCGGATCTGCCGGCCCTCGAACCACAGGTCCCCGCGCCGCGGCCGCACAAGCCCCAGCAGGGTCTTGGCGAGGGTGCTCTTCCCACAGCCGCTTTCCCCCACCACGGCCACCGCCTCACCCTCCTGCACCTGCAGGCTCACGCCGTCCGTAGCCCGCACCCACCCCTGGTGCAGAAACCCGAATCGCCGCAGCTCGTACCAGGTGGCGAGGTCACGCACCACCAGAAGCGGCTCACCCGACACGGGACGCCTCCTGCGCATATAGCCAGCACATCACCCGCCCGTGCCCCTCCACGGGCACGAGGGGAGGTGTGCGGTGGCAGGGTTCGAAGCGCGCCGGGCACCGATCCGCGAAACGGCACCCCGGGGGCGGGTTCACCAGGCTCGGGGGCTGCCCGGGAAGGGGCTGCGGGGTTCGCTCCTCCCGAAAACTCACCACGCTGGCCCGCAGGGCCTGGCCGTAAGGATGCAGGGGCTGCCGGAGAAAGCGGTGCGCGCGGCCGAACTCTACGATCTGGCCCGCGTACATCAGCGCCACGTCGTCCGCCAGCTCGCTGGCGGTGGCCACATCATGGGTGATGAGCAGGAAGCTGATGCCAAGCTCCCACCGCAGGGTCTTCAGCAGGTTCATGAGGTTCGCCTGGGTCAGGACGTCCAGGGCAGAGGTGGGCTCGTCCAGCACCACCAGCTGCGGCCGCAGGACCAGGGCCATGGCGATGGCCACCCGCTGACGCATCCCTCCGCTGAGCTCGAAGGGGTAGCGGTCCGCGAAGTCCGCGGGCAGGCCCACCCGCCGCAGGGCAGCTTCCACCTCCCCCCGCGCCTCCTGCGGCCGGCGCACGCGGCCGTGCAACCACAGGGGCTCGGCCACCTGCTCTCCCACCCGCAGCACCGGGTTCAGGGCGTTCATGGCGGCCTGCGGCACCAGGGACAGGCGCACCCAGCGCACCTGTTGCCGGAAGACCTCCTCCGGTAATTCCAGCAGGTCCAGCCCGTCCAGCACCACCCGACCGCTGTAGTGGGCCACGTTGCGGGGCAGCAGCCGCAGCAGGGCACGCGCCAGGGAGGTCTTGCCGCAGCCGCTCTCACCCAGGACGGCCACGGTGCGAGCCCGGGCTACCTCCAGGTGCACGCCGTCCACCGCCCGCACGAGGCCCGCGGCGGTGCGGAAGTGCAGCCGGAGGTCCTCCACCCGCAGCAGGGATTCCACCTTACAGCTCCCTCAACCGGGGGTTGAACACCCGGTCCAGGGCGAACCCGAGCAGGGTGAAGGCCAGCCCGCTCAGCATGAGCAGAAAAGCCGGCTCCAGCACCCAGTACGCGTGCCCCACGTACAGGGCTCCGGCGCGCTGGGCGTCCTCGATCACCTTCCCCCACGTGGGCAGCACGGGATCGCCCAGGCCCAGCAGGGCCAGGGTGGCCTCCAGGAACACAAACCCGGGAATCAGGGTCACAAACTGCGGCAGCAACACGGGAACGGCGCGCGGCACCAGGTAGATGGCCACCATCCGCAGGTCGCGCACCCCGTACGCCCGCGCGGCCTCCACGTACGGCGCCTCCCTCACTTGCAGAAACAGGGCCCGGTACGTCTTCACGCCACCCCCGAAGATCCCCAAAAGCACCACCGCTCCCAGGATGACCCACAGGCTCCGGGAGTACAGGGTGCCGATCATGATGAGGATGGGCAGCCCCGGCAGAATCAGGTTGACCTCCGTGATGCGCTGGATGAGGCCGTCCACCCACCCTCCGTACCAGGCGCCCACCGCGGCGATCACCAGGGAGCTGACCGAGGAGCCCACGGCCGCCAGCAGCCCGAAGGCCAGGGCGATGGGTGTTCCCCACAGCAGGGGCAGGGTGAGGTCGCGGCGCAGGTGGTCGGTGCCGGCCAGCCCGTGCACCTCACCGTACACCACCAGCTCCACCTGCACCGAGGAGCCCGGCTCGAACAGAAACGCGCGCACCCGCAGGGCGTGGCGACCCGGAGATGCCTGCCTGGGCCGTTCCGGGGCGGCAAACAGCACCACCTCGGGCGCACCCCCCAGCCTCGCCCGCAAATCTGCGTCCGCAGACATGCGGTAGACATCCCGGCGCCTCGGGCTGAAGTCGGCAAGGCTGACCTCCGAGCCTGCGGGCGTCCGCCAGGCGAGTTCCAGGTGCGGTGCCTGCTCCCGGTATTGGGCGTCCACGAACACCGCCAGCTCCGTGGGGAACCGATCGTACGGATAGCGGAAGGAAAGCTCGAACTGCAGCTCTCGCACCCCGCTGCCCAGGGAACGTTCCGTGGCGGAGCCCTGCGGGCCCCGTACCACCAGGGTGCGGGGCAGCCGTCCTCCCGCCAGCCAGTTCAGCCACTCCGGCCGCGCGTAGCGCGGGTTTCGCGGCCAGGCGGCCTCTCCCACGCTCCACAGCCGGATGGCCTCCCGGTACGGGATGGCCACCACCGCGTACACCGACAGGGCCACCAGCAGTGCCAGGATGGCGAGGCCGGCCACCGCGGAGGGGTAGCGGAACAGTTCCCGCAGGTTCGCCGTCACCGGTCGGCCTCCAGACCCACCTTGACCCGCGGGTCCACCACCGCATACACGATGTCCAGGGCGAACACCGTGGCGGCCAGCAGGTATGCGTACAGGATGGTGCTGCCCACGATCACGGGGGTGTCATACAGGGCCACCGCCTGGTACAGGGCCCGGCCCAGCCCCGGCCAGTTGAACACCGTCTCCAGCACGATGGCCCCGGTCCAGGCGCCGATGAGCCCCAGGGCGAAGGAGGTCACCAGGGTGGGTAGGGCCGGCCGCAGGATGTACCGCCGCTCCACCAGGCGACCCGGGAGGCCCTTGGCCCGGGCGAGCTCCACGTAGTCCTCGCTGCTGAAGATCAAAAAGAACGTCCGCCACGCGTACACGGACAGGAAGATGGAGCTCAGGGTGAGGCTGGCCAGGGGCAGCACTATGTGACGCAGGACGCTGAGGGCGTAGGCCAGCTTGCCCTCCGGGGGCGGGGCGTCCACCATGCCCCCGAAGGGTAGCCAGCGCAACCCCGCGGCGAAGATCAGGATGAGGAAGATGCCGTAGAACCACGCGGGAGCCGCGGAGGTGGGTGCCAGGGCCACCACCAGGCGGTCTGGGAGGCTGCCGTAGCGGCGCGACAGAGCCAGGGCCGCGGCCACGGAGGTAAAGAACAGCAACAGCTGGGCGCTCAAAAACAGCAGGAGGGTGGCGGGCAGCCGGTCCAGGATGATCTGCCGAACCAGGCGCGAGCCCACGTCGCTGGTCATGCGCTCCGCGAACCCCAGCCGGAGCAGGAGCGCGTCCTTCAGGTAGCTCACGGAGCGGGCCAGGAAGGGACGGTCCAGCCCCAGACGGTGCTCCTCGTTGCGGATCATCTCCTCGATCAGACGCTCCCGTACCTCCGAGGGAAGCTGCCGCATCTGCTCGTTGACGGACACGGACAACGCCACCTGCTCTCGAATCTCCGCCCGCTTGATCTGGTCCACGTAGCCACCCATGTTGGCCACCAGGATGGTGAGGTACACGCCCACCACCACCGCGGCTCCCAGGGCAAGCAAGCGGCTGAGAGCATACAGCAGCACCCGCACCGCGGGGTGCTGGTGGGCCCGGGACACCCTCCCCGCCACCGCGGGGGCCACAGGAGGCTCACCGGCCGGGCAAAGAGGTGAAGGTGGCCGATCCGAAGCTGGGAATGCTCACCGCCTTGGAGACCACCACCACCTCAAGCCGGTTCGAACCGGGCCGCAGGCGCGCGGTCACCTCCGGGCTCAGCACCACCCGCCACCCCTCCCGGGAGGGCTGCACCCGCCCCTGCAGGACGAGCTCCTCGCGGGCGTCGAACAGCAGGTACTTCACCTCCTGGAGATCCTGGGGAGGGTAGGGTCGGCCGTCTTCGGTGATCCGCAGCTCGAACACCGCCTCGCTGCCCGCCCGCACTTGACGCGGGCCCACCACGCTCACGGAGGCCAGGCGCGGTGCGCCGAACCGCAGCCACTTGGTGGCCGGGTCCGGGAACCGGCCGAACCTGCGCAGCTCCACGATCTTCTCCACGGGCGAGACCCGCTGCAGGAGAAACGGGCCCATGCCCACCCAGTAGTGACCGCGGCCGGAACGCCATGCGGCAAGCAGCCGCCACCGCTGCCGAGCCTCCTCGGGCTTGATCCACCGTGTGAGGGCGCGCTCGAAGGGGATGTAGTTCTCCGCACGGGCGGCGTCCAGCTCCCGGTCCAGGATGGCCAGGGTGGGGCCCGCCACGTAGTTCAGCCGCTCCACCTTTTTCTCCGTGGCCTTCGCCGCGGTGAAGGCGGCTCGTCCCGCGGCCTCCGCGCGGATCCCCAGGGCCACGGTGTGCCACGGGCCCGGACCAAACCCGTACAGGGGCCAGAAACTGCCCGCGGCGGTCATGAGCTCCGCGTCCATGGTCCACGAGGTGGTGTAGTACTCCACCACCAGGGGATCCTCGCTTACGATCCGGAAGCCGCGGAAGGTCTCCACGAAGGACTGGAAGGTGGGCAGGTACGACCGGTCAAACAGGGGGCTGTGCTCGTCCGCCCGCTCGAAGGTGAGGATCCATCCCAGGAGGATGTCCCCCAGGCTCAGCCGGTTGCCGTCGTGCCACTGCACCTTACGGAACAGGTCCCGCTCGAAGGTGACGGTGCTCTTCACCAGGGCCTCCAGACCCTGGGGGTGCTTCTCCCGCACCTTGACGAACCGCTGGGCCCGGCTGTCCCACCCGATGATGGCGTCCTCGGGGACGCGGATGGTGGGGGCGAAACGAAGGGTCACCCAGTCGGAGCTCTTCGTCACGGGCAGCCCTTGCTTCACGGTGATCTCCACCCGCTCGATCCGCTGGGGCTCCGGCAACCCCGTGTGGGGGTTGGGGATCAAGGGGTAGTCCTGGGTGGCCCGGTACAGGGTGGTGTCGAAAATCCAGTTGGAGCCCCCGATGGGGTTCCACGGCTCGGGCAGGATGCTGGGCAGCCCGATGCGCACCGCCCCCCCGCTCCGGCCCCGCAGGCGCACCGTGTACGGCCACAGAAAAGAGCCTGACAGCCCTCCGGCCAAGTCGGAGACCAACTCCAGCTCCGCCCGCCAGGGCCACACGGCTTGCCGCTCCACCAGCCACACCCGTACGGAGTCCTGCAGGGCCAGCTCCAGGGCGCGGGCCATGAGGCGGTTGCGCTCCTGCACGCTGCGGAAGTCCCGCTTGCCCAGGCGGTCGCTCAGCCGGTCGAACTCCGGGCTGGGTCGGTAGGCCTGCCACAGGGGCCGGGCCAGGCCTCGCTTGGTGTAGAAGAAGTCGAAGTTGCCCGCCTGGTCGCGGCTAATGACGGTGGAGATCCACCCGCCCGTGTAGATGTGCCAGCGGCCCTCCGCGGGGTCCTGCACAATCCACAGGGGGTTGAGGTCCGCGGCCCGGCCGTACCGCCGTTCCACCTCGAACCCCACCTGTTCCAGCAGGCTGGCCACGTAGTCCCCGATCTGCCGGCGCTCATCCTCCACCCGGATGAGGAAGGTGATCGTGACGGGGCGGCCCCGGAACTGCCAGCGGCCACCCACCAGGGTCGCCCCCAGCTTCTGCATCTCTTCGGTGATTACCGACCGGGCGCGCTCGGGGTTGTGGCGGTAGCGGATCTCCAGGCGCCGGGCCACGTCTGCCAGGCGCGCGTAGTCCGGGAAGGCGGTGTTGATGGGCAGCCACCGGGGCACGCCCATGCCGCCCATGATCTCCTGCGCGATGTGACGCCGGTCAACCAGCCAGTTCAGGGCCTCGCGGATCCGGCCCACCGCAAAGGGGTTCAGGCGGTCGGTGCCAGGGAACACGGGCCCGACGGGGTTAAACGTCAGCTCGTTCACCAGGCCCAGGGAGGTGGTAAAGCGCAGCGTCCGGGACTCCCGCACCCGGTTGGCGATCTCCGGGTTGGCGGTGGAGGAAAACCACGCGTGCAGGTCCTGGGCCTCCAGCCGCCGCACCGCGGCGGCGTCGCTGGGTTCTTCGACCGCCACCACCGCGTCCACCCAAGCGCCCACCCGCACCGCCTGCGCACCCGCGGGTGGTGCGAGGAGCGCCAGAGCCACAACGAGCCACCCGCAGGCCTTCCGGCTGCCGACCTGCAGATCCTTCGGCATCCTCCATCCCCCCTTTTCACCATAGTATCATGTGCGGATCCCGCCGCCAGCGGGAGTCCAGCCGCCACAAGCCCACCTCCCGCGCGTACGCCAGCGCCTGCTGGTACTCGCGGCGGGTGATGGGCCGGTTGATCTCCGCGTACTTGGGTTCCGTGCGGGCTTTCCAGGCCGGCCGGTACTGATCCATGACGTTGAGGTACGTGTCCGGGGACAGCTCCGCCAGCCACCGCAGGATCTGCCGGGTGTCCTCCAGCAGCTCCGGCATGACCAGGTGCCGCACCAGCACCCCGCGGCGGGCCAGCCCGTCCTCGTTCACCTTCAGCACCCCCACCTGCTCATGCATGGCCCGGATCACCTGGCGCGCCACCTCGGGGTAGTCGGGGGCCAGCAGGTACTTGCGGGCGTGCTCCCGCCCCCACAGCTTGAAGTCCGGCATGTACACGTCCACCACCCCGTCCAGGAGGCGGATGCTGTGCAGGCTGTCGTAGCTGCTGGTGTTGTACACCAGGGGCAGCCGAAGCCCGCCCTCGATGGCGTGGGGCAGCGCCTCCAGGATCTGCGGGACCACATGCTCGGGGGTGACGAAGTTGATGTTGTGGCAGCCCAGCTCCTGCAGCCGGAGCATCATAGCCGCCAGCTCCCGGGGGCCCACCTCCACGCCTTCCCCCATCTGGCTGGTCTCGTAGTTCTGACAAAACACGCACCGCAGGTTGCACCAGGCGAAAAAGATGGTACCGGAGCCGGCCCACCCCCGCAGCACGTCCTCCTCCCCGAAGTGGGGAAAGAAGGACGACACTCGCGCGTAGCGGCCCACCCGGCACACCGCGAAGCGGTTGGCCAGCCGGTCCACGTGGCAGTCCCGGGGGCAGAGGGTGCAGTCCCGCAAGGCCTCCAGGGCCTCCTCCACCTTTTCCCGCAGCCGGCCTTCCTCGTAGGTGCGCAGGTACGCGGGCGTGAAATCCCGCTCCAGCACCACGAACCGCCCGTTGCCGTGCACCTCCACCGGGATGTCTCGGGACGCCAGCAGCATCGTGTCCCCTCACGAGAACCGCAGCAACGCCCCCACCCCACCGTGCCGCCGCAGGGTGCCGTCCGACAGCAGCACCAGCGGTGCGCGGTTGCTGCGCGCCAGCAGGGGCAGCACCTGCGTGACGTCCAGCTCCCGGGCGGGCTGGCCGCAGGTGGGGCAGCGGTCTGCTGGCCGCGAGGTGGCGAACGGGCAAGCAATGCACGCCCACACCCCCACCTGCAGGTCGCGGTCCGCGGCCACGGTGAGCACCTGGTGCCGTGCCAGGGCCTGCAGGGTGCTTTCCAGATCCAGCACCGACCCCCCTGGGCCTGAATTGCCCAACAACGCCTCCCTCAGCTGCGCCTGCCGCCGCCGTTGGTCCTCTCGCGCCACCTCGAGGACCCGGTCGCGGATGTGCGGCCAGTCCTCCAGGGGAGGCACAGATACCGTGCCCACCACGGATCGTCGCGCGGGCTCCGGCAGCAGGCCCACCACCGCCGCGGTGGTCTCCGGGCCCCCCCCCACCACCAGATGCTGGATCCCCAGCTCCTCCAGCGCCCGTGCGGCCGCGGAGGCTACCCTGGACCAGAAGCGCCGTACGTGGTCCTCCACCCGGGCGTCGTACACGTCCCGCTGCGCCCCGCGGCTGCTGGACATCCCCATCCCCTTGGCGAAGGAGGGGGGCTTGCCCGCGGTGAACCGCCACTGGTGGGTATCGAGGTGGAACTCCTCGTCTTCCACCAACGTGGCCTCGCCCAGGTGGGTTACCAACAGCCGCGCGTGATCGCGGTGCACCAGCAGCACCGCATACGGCACGTACACCTGCTGCAGCCACACTAGCGGCCACACGTCCACCACGCCGTACCGGGCCCGGTTCTCCACGGGCACCGGCCACACGAACTCCCGCCACACCCCGTCCCCTGCGTACAGGCTGAGCCCGCGTCCGCGCGGCCGCTGGCTGCGGAGCCGCTCGTCCACGCGGCCGGTTCGCTCCGAGAGCCGGCGGCGCTCCTCCTTGGAAAGCCCCTCCGCCAGGGTCTGCAACGCCCGGCGGGCCCAGATGCGGTAGGCCGGCTCAGCCCGCTGGTTTTCCGGCCGTGTGGGGTCCGTGTCTAGGTGCAGGCTGAGCACGGGACCGTTCAGCGTCAGCAGAGGTTCGGGGTCCGCCGCCCGCAACAGGTCAGCCAGGCTGGCGCGCTCTACGTCGTTGTACGCCATCGCATCCACCTCCCGCCCGCACCCTTTTTCAGGGTAACGCAACCGGCCCCGCGAAGCGTCCGTGTCTAGCGCTGCAGGATCACCACGGCGCTACCGACCACGCGGCCGCCCCGCAGGTCCTCCAGGGCCCGGTTCACCTCCTCCAAGGGATACGGTGTCGCGCGCACCCGCACGGGGACCCGAGGTGCGAGGGTCAGGAACTCCTCCGCGTCCTGCCGCGTGAGGTTCGCGACCGACCGCACCACCCGCTCCTCCCACAACAGCCGGTAGGGGAACGAGGGGATGTCGCTCATGTGGATGCCGCCGCACACCACCACCCCGGCGGGCGCGGTGGCACGGAGGGCCTGCACCACCAAGGATCCCACCGGGGCCAGCACGATGGCCGCGTCCAGGGGCTCGGGGGGCAGCTGGTCCGAGCCACCCGCCCAGCAAGCCCCCAGCTCCCGGGCGAAAGCCTGGGCCTCGCCATCCCCGGGACGGGTGAAGGCGAACACCCGGCGCCCCTGCCAGACGGCCACCTGGGTGATCAGGTGCGCCGCGGCACCAAAGCCGTACAGGCCCAGCCGCTCCGCTTCCTGCGCCATGCGCAGGCACCGGTAGCCGATCACTCCCGCACACAGCAGCGGTGCCGCGTGCAGGTCGTCGTAGGCCTCCGGCAGCCGGAAGGCGTAGCGGGCGTCGGCCACCGCGTACTCCGCGAACCCACCGTCCCGGTCGTAACCGGTGAACTGCGCGTGCGGACACAGGTTCTCAAGACCCCGGCGGCAGTACCGGCACTGCCCGCAGGTCCAGCCCAGCCACGGGATCCCCACGCGCTCGCCCTCCCCAAGGGTCTCCACCCCATCCGCCAGGGCCACCACCACGCCTGCGACCTGGTGCCCCAGGACCAGGGGCAGTTTTGGGTCGGGCAGCTCCCCGTCCAGCACGTGCAGGTCGGTCCGGCACACCGCGCATGCGTGCACCCGCACCAGGACCTCGCCCGGACCCGGGGTGGGCATGGGCCGGTCGTCCACGGCCAGGGGCCCGCCGGGCGCGTGCAGAACTGCGGCCCGCATGGTGGGAGTCGCGTTCACGACACCCGGTGCAACCAGAGCAGGGAGATGGCCAGGGAAGCCACCAGCAGCACCGCACCGGACGCCGCGGCCACGGAGGACACCTCGGTGGGCTTGCGGTCCCACCCGATGGTGCGCCCCAGGTTCCGGTACACCCGCCGCAGCTCGTGCGTAGAGGAGGCGTGGAAGTAGGTCCCGTCGGTGACGGCGGCCACCTCCCGCAGGGTCTCCTCGTCCAAGCGCACCCAGATGGGACGGCCGCCGATGTTCAGGAACGTCCCCTCGGGGGTGCCCACCCCCACCGTGTACACCTTCACCTGCTGATCCCGAGCCACCCGTGCCGCCTCGGTGGGCGAGATACCCCGGTTACTCTGCCCGTCCGACATGAGGACCACCACACCCGGCGGTAAGCGTTCCGAGGGCGGAGGAGGCGGGGCGGTGGGGGAGCTGGGCCGCACCCGCCCGGGCAGGGCCCACACCGCCTCCAGCAGCCCGTCCCCGATGGCGGTGGCAAACTCCGCCTCCAGGGCGCGGATGGCTTCGATCACCCGCCCGTGGTCCGCGGTCGGCGGTACCAGCAGCGTGGCGTATGAACTGAAGGACACCAGCCCGACCCGCGCGTTCCGAGGCAGGGTCCGGACGAACTCCACAGCGGCCGTCTTGGTAGCCTCCAGCCGGTTCGGCCTCACGTCCTCCGCCAGCATGCTGCGGCTCACGTCCAGGGCCAGCACCACGTTCACGTGGGCCGCGGGCACGGGCATCGGGGCCACAGGACGTGCCAGAGCCAGGATCACCGCCGCCAGAGCCAGCCCGAACACCCCCGCGGGCAGGTGCCCCCGCCACGGGCGCGAGGTGCGCGCGGGCTCTGCGAGCAGCGGCACCCGCGAGTGGGTCAGAGCCCGGCGGCTTCGGCCGTGCAGCGCTCGGGCATAGACCCACGCGAGCAGCGGCAACAGCCCCAGCCCCCACAACGCCGCAGGCCACAGGAAACTGTACCCCACGGCCTCCCCTCCCTTTCTACGGTACCCGCCGGAACCACACGAGGGAAAGAGCCCCTCCGGCCAGCATGAGGACCCCGCCCATAGCAGCCACCAGGGACGTGATCTCCGTGCGCTGGCGCTGCCAGACCACGGCCCGGCCCAGCTCCCGGCCGATGGCGCGGACGTCCTCCGCGGTGGGCGGGTACAAGTACCGTGCGCCCGTCATCTGGGCGATCTGCTGCAGCCCCGTGGGGTCGAAGGGGATGAACACCAGCTGCCCGTCCACTGTTTGAACCTGGCCTGTGGGGGTCCCCACCCCAACCGTGTGGACCCGCACCCGGTACTGGCGCGCCACCTGCACCGCCTCCATGGGGTCCACCCCGAAGTTGGAAACCCCGTCGCTGAACAGCACCAAGGCTGCCGGAGGAAGGTCGGAAGCCGGCGGCGGGCTGGGCGGAACCGTGGGCAGCAGCCCCTGCTGTCGGCGCAGCAGGTCCTCCCCCGCGCGCTCCCGGCCCGGCAGCGCCCGCACCCCCGTGAGAATGGCGGAACCGATGGAGGTGGCCTGCTGGGGCTGGAGCCGTTCGATCGCCTCCAGTACCTCCTGCCGGTCCGTGGTGGGGGCCACGAGGACCTGCGCGTAGTCGCTGAAGGCAACCAGGCCCACCCGTAGCGACCGGGGCAGGGAAACCACCAGCTCCCGGGCCATGCGCTTGGCAGCGTCCAGCCGGCTCGGGGAGATGTCGGCGGCCACCATGCTCTTGCTGGTGTCGATGCACACCACCACCGCCGCCTGGTTGGTGGGGAGCGGGATGGCCGCCACGGGCCGGGCGGACGCCAGCACCAGCAGGGCCACCGCCCCCAGGTAACAGGCGAAGGGCAGCCACGGGGCGCGAAGGGGGGGTCCGGACCGCAGCAGGGCCAGCAGGTGAGGATCCGCGAAGGCCCGCGCCGCCCGCGCCTGGAAGCGACGCACGGAGGCGTACGAGACCACCAGCAGGGGTACTGCCAACAGCCCCACCAGCATCACCGGCCACGTGAACTCCACCGCCGCCTCCTCCGGTACGCCACGAACTGCACGAGGGGTTCCACGATGGAGGTGTGCGTGGAAAGCATGAGCACGTCCACCCCTGCCTGCCGGAAGGTCCGCTGGAGGTGCGCCTCCCACTGGGCCACCCGCTGCCGGTACGCACGCCGCACCGCAGGGTCCGAGGTGTTCACCCGCACCTGCTGGCCTGTCTCGGGGTCCTGCAACGTCACGATGCCCACGTCCGGAAGTTCGGACTCCGCGGGGTCGGTGGTGCGGACCGCCACCACGTCGTGTCGGTGCGACAGCTGCCGCAGGGGGATCTCCCAGCCCTCCGGGGACAGGAAGTCGGACACCACGAACACCAAAGACCTGCGGCGCAGCATCCGGTTCAAGTCCCGCAGCACGCCCCTCAGGTCGGTCCGGCCGGAGGCGGGCGGGGTCTGCAGACGCTGGAGGAGGTGGAGCACCCGAAGGGTCTGGAGCCGGCCCGTGCGGGGCGGCAGCAGGTACCGGTGCGGGAAGAACACCGCCCCCACCCTGTCCCCGTGGCGGGTCACGATGTAGCTGGCAGCCCCGCAGAACTCCGCCGCCAGCTGCCGCTTGAGAACCCGGCGGGTGCCGAAGGCCATGGAGGGGGACAGGTCCACCGCCAGCCACGCGGTGAGCTCTTTCTCCTCCCGGTACTGGCGCACGTGCAGGCGGGTGGTGCGGGCGGTGACGTTCCAGTCGATCCGGCGTACCTCGTCCCCGGGCACGTACTCCCGCACCTCCGCCAGGTCCAGGCTGGGACCGTAGAACAGCCCCGTGTAGTCGCCGAACAGGAAGCCATCGAGCCTCCGAACGACGCTAAACTCGAGGCGCCTCAAGATCCGCTCGGGCGTCTCCATGCGGGTCCCCGATGTGCACCTTGGGCAGCGGTAAGCGTTCCAGGATCCGATCGATGATGTGGTCCGGCTGCACGTCCTCCGCCAGGGCCTCGTAGGACAGCACGAAGCGGTGCCGCAGGACGTCGTGCGCCAGGTCCCGCACATCCTCGGGCAGGACGTACTCGCGGCCCCGCAGCACCGCCAGGGCCTTGGCTCCCAGGATCAGGTTCAAAGGCGCCCGGGGGCTAGCGCCGAACTGGATGTACCGCCGCAGCTCCGGCAGCCCCACGCTGGCGGGGTCCCGGGTGGCCACCGCCAGCTGCACCGCATACTCCATGACCCGGGGCGCCACGTACACCGTGTCCGCCACCCGCTGCAGCTCCAACAGCTGCTGCGCCGTCAGCACCTGCTCCGCCACAGGCCGGGTCTCCCCGGTTCCCCGCTCCACCACCTCGATCTCCTCGTGCACGGAGGGGTAGCTGATGACCACCTTACACATGAAGCGGTCCACCTGCGCCTCCGGGAGGGGGTAGGTGCCCTCGCTCTCGATGGGGTTCTGGGTGGCTAGCACCAGGAAGGGTTCCGGCAAAGGAAAGGTCTGCTTCCCGATGGTGACCTGGCGCTCCTGCATGGCCTCCAGAAGGGCGGATTGGACCTTCGCGGGAGCCCGGTTGATCTCGTCCGCCAGCACCAGGTTGGCGAAGATGGGCCCCAGCTCCACCTCGAAGGTCCCCCGCTGCTGGTTGTAGATGCGGGTCCCCACCAGGTCCGCGGGCACCAGGTCCGGCGTGAACTGGATGCGCTTGAACTCGCCGCCCACCACCTGCGCCGTGGTCTTCACCGCCAGGGTCTTGGCCAGACCCGGGACACCCTCGATGAGGATGTGGCCGCGGCTCAACAGGGCCACCAGGATCCGTTCCAGCAGCAGGTCCTGGCCCACGATGACCTTCTTGATCTCGTACAACACCCGCCGCAGGGTACTGGCGGCCTGGACGTACACGCCCGTGGCCAGGGGCATCCAAATCCCTCCCGGGGTCCTCGTTTCCTCGATGCTACTCCGGGCCGGACGGAGGGGTCAAACGAGGCCCTCACCGGTGTTTGCCGGGAGGCGCTAAGCCCTGCGAGGGAGTGCGGCGGGGCGATGGTGGGTGGTGGCCCCAGGGGAATTCGAATCCCCGTCTCCGCCTTGAGAGGGCGGTATCCTAGGCCTCTAGACGATGGGGCCACACCGTCGTTGCGCAACCGCTGGCTGGGGGAGGAGGATTCGAACCCCCACCAACGGGTCCAGAGCCCGCCGTCCTACCGTTAGACGATCCCCCAGGGCCTCACACGCCGGGCCCCGCGTTTCCCGCGGGGCCCGCGTGTATTGTGCCCGTGTGTGGCCGCGCTTGTCAAACCGGCGCCTGCGCGGACCGGCACAACAGCTCTCCGTATTCCAGTCGGCGGAGGACCTGCTCCCGCCCCAGCAACTCCATTAGCTCAAACAGCCCGGGACCCACCGTCTTGCCCGTGAGGGCCACCCGCACGGGGTGCACCATGGCCCGCATGGAAAGCCCCCGCTCGGCGGCCGCGGACCGGAGCGCCCCTTCCAGGGTGTCCGCCCGGTAGGGCTCCACCACCTGGACCACCTCCCGGGCCAGCCGCAACACCGCGGCCGCCTGCTCCCCCCGAAGGTACGCCTCCACCGCCTGCGGGTCGTAGCGGGGCAGG
>PSLI01000052.1:0-11266 GCA_040289515.1 Candidatus Sysuimicrobiota bacterium | reverse complement strand
CTTTGGCGACGCCGGCGATGTAAGGCGCAAAACCGAAGGGGAGCCGATTTTCCACCACTTGACGGGACGTGACCTGGTCGTGGTGTCGAGGAAGAGCAGGTCCACCTCCAGCTGCAAAAGGTCCGCCACGCTGAAGTAGATGGCCCGCTGCAGCGGCTCCCCCGCCTCCACCAAAAGGTCCATGGCCCGGTACAGGTGGTGCAGCTCCACCCCCTCCGTCCCCGGCAGGGCGACCTCCTGCTGCAGCCACTCGTGGGTCGCCAGCTTGCTGGCCGGCGCCAGCGCCCGCTTGGCCACCATGGCGAACAGGGCGCGCTCCACCGGCAGCCGCACCCGGCGCTCCGCCACCCCCTCGCGGATCGCCCGGGGGATGCCCAGCTCCTGCCACAGCCCGTTCAGCACCCAGCCCCCGCCCAAAGGCCGGCTCTCCAGGAACCGCAGGGGGACCTCCGCCTTCCCGGCCTGGCGTGCCAGCGCCTGCTCGGGCGAGAGGAAGCGCTCGATGCTGCGCACCAGCCGCTCCAGCTGGGCACATTCCACCTCCTCCTCGCGGCCGAAGGACCACAGCACCTGCGCCTGCGGCCGGCCCGTCTCCGGGGCGGAAGTTGTGGGCCAGCTGCACGTAGCGGGCGATCGAGCTGTCTTTGTTCCTGCGCTGCACCGTGCGGAGGTACATGCCCACTTCATACGACTACAACCCGGGGAATACCTGCTCAATCCTAAGAAGCGTGTGCCTACAGGTTCCCCGCGCGTGCGCGCCCCGGACGCCCAGAAACCCGGGCCCTCACGCCATTCCGGCTCCGCCGTGTGCGAGGAAAGTGTCAAACTTGGGCCTGTAACCCGGTTGACCAGAGATGCCGCGGGCGCATCAGGAAGGTAAAACAAGTTGCCGCAGGTTTAGACGCTTCTTGACTAAACCTTGATTCCCTCATTCGCCCTGAGGCAGCTTATGCGGCCATGAGGTCACGTATCCCTCCTCGAGATCGCGCTCGATCGCCTCCCTCGCCCGCCGTCCGGGATCCCCGAAGCCGCTCCCGCCCGCCGTCTCCACCACTACCCGTTGATCCGGATGGCAGAGCTCCACGAGTATGCTCGCGCCCGCCCGGCCGATTGATGCCGTCCCCTCGCACCAGACCCGCGCATCCCGGCCCGGCTCTCCACCGAGGAGGCCCGGCACCGGGCGCCCCACAGCGTGGGTGAGGATGTGGAGGAGCACGGGCCGGCCGTCATCCGCCAGCTTGCGCAGAACAACCCGTTGTCCGAGCCCTCCCCGATGTGCACCTGGCCCTCCCGAGTCCGGGATTAGCTCCTTGCGCTCTACGAGAATCGGGGTGCGCTGTTCGAACATTTCGACCGGTACGTTGCCGGCAGAGGTAGGGAACATGAGCGCGGACCGGCCGTCTGTAAAACGCCCTGCCCCCTGACCTCCACCGAACATAATGTGGTCGTGGAACGCATTCCCGCTGGCGTCGTACCCGTAGGCGGAAACGGAGGCCGGCAGACCGCTGAAGGCCTGTACGCGATCGGGCACCACTTCCTGCAGGGATGCAAAGAGTGCAGGGGCTAGCAACCAGCCAACCAACGTCCTTTGACTCGTCGCCACGGGGTATCGGCAATTCAGCACGCTACCCAACGGGGCGCGCACACGGAGGGGGCGGAAGCACCCGGCGTTAGAAGGGATCTGCGGGGTAAGCAGGCACTTCAGTGCGTACACGGTGTGGGCGGCCGTATAGGAGTACGTACAGTTGAGCGCCCCGACGGGCTGTTCCGGAGGTGCTTCCACCCAGTCAACGGTCAGCTCCTCTCCCTCGATCCGCACCTCGCAGCCCAGTGAGGCGGGCCTGCCCATGAGCTCGAACTCTATCCGACTCCGGTACGTGCCGTCCGGTAAGGAGCGGATCGCCTGCCGCATCGCGATCTCGGCTCGTCGCTGGACTTCCTCCGCTAGCGGCTCCAGCGTCTGGAGGTCAACCTCCTCCAGGAACGCCAGGAGTCGCTGAGCTCCCACGTGGTTGCTCGCCACCTGGGCTTGAAGGTCTCCGAAGACCATCTCAGGGTTGCGGACGTTCCGCCGGATCAGGGCTACCAGATCCTCGTTGCGCCGACCCGCCCGGTAGAGCTTGACGGGAGGAATCTGGAGCCCCTCCTCGTAAATCTCGCGGGCGTGCCCGGGATCCTTGGTCCCGCCGATGTCCGACCAGTGGGCGATGGAGCCCACTAGACCTACCAGTCGACCCGCCCGGTACACGGGGGTGACGATCGCTACATCGAAGAGGTGGCCAGCGCACATCCAGGGGTCGTTCGTGATCAGGACATCCCCTTCCTCCAACGACTCCGGCGGAAACGCCGAGAGCAGGGCTTTCACCGCCCGCGGGAGCGTCAGGTTGAAGACCGGCATGGAGCGCGGCGAGTGGGCGATCGACTCACCTCGCCCGTCCAGGATCTCGCAGGCGAAGTCCCCCGCCTCACCCACGATAGTGGAGAAAGCCGTACGGACGATGGTGACCCAGCACTCATCGGCGATGTGCACCAGGCGGCTCCAGAGGATCTCCAGCGTAGCCGGATCCCATCCGGTCACAGCTCCCCTCCGATGGCGATTCGCAGTCTTCCCTCCGGGTCGACCGCGAGCCGGTCGCCCCGCCACAGGATCGTCGTCGCCTCCTCTTCCTCGATCACGGCAGGACCCTCTACGACCATCCCCGCGGCCAGCGCCCTTCGCTGGTACACCGGTACGCACGTGAAACCCTCGCCGGGAAGGTAGATGGGGCGGAGCCGGCGGAGGGGAACGGGCGCAGCCGGGTCCGGCCGCAGGCGGAAAGGAGAGGACTCCCCCACGACAAGGGTGCGCCAGCTCAAAGCGAGCACCGGGTACCCCTCGAGAGAAATGCCGTAGAGCGCACGGTACTGCTCCTCAAACCGACGCTGCAAATCCTCTGCGCTCCCCGGATGGAGGGAGGGGGGGATCGGAATCTCGAGGTCGTGGAACTGGCCGGCATAACGCAGCTCCGCCCGCCGCTCGATCCGCAGCTGCCGGGGATCGGCCCCAGCGGAAACCACCACCGCCCTCCCCCGCTCCTCCATCTCTCGGAGCAGATGCTCTATCGTCTCCCAATGGCGCGCCAGCTCGCGCAGGTCGCAAGCGAAGGAGCGACCCTGTTCGAACCCCGGAGGGGCGGTCAAGAGGCCCAGGGCGGATGCGACGCCAGCGCCGTGCGGCACCACCACCTCCCGGATCCCCAGGGTACGCGCGAGCCGCGTGGCGAAGGCCGGGCCGGCACCGCCGAAGGCCACCAACGTGAAGCGTCTGGGATCCCGTCCGCGTTCGGCGAAGTGAAGGCGCGCTGCCTGGGCCATGTTCTCGCACACCACGGCGTAGATCCCCCACGCAGCCTGCACCGGGTCCAGTCCCAGCGACCGGCCCAAGCGGGCAACGGCGTGCTGGGCCGCCCGCGCATCCAGCGGCATCGCACCCCCGAGGAACGCAGCCGGATCAAAGTAGCCCAAGACCACGCACGCATCGGTCACTGTTGGCTCTTCTCCACCTCGCCCGTAACACGCGGGGCCGGGATCAGCGCCCGCGCTCTCAGGGCCCACCTTCAAAAGCCCCATGGAGTCCACACGAGCGATCGATCCTCCGCCAGCGCCGATCTCCACCGTGTCTGCCACGGGCGTACGGATCGGGATCCCCGATCCAGATCTGAAGCGGTGCACCCGCGCGGCCTCGATCATGGGAACAATCCGCGGCTGCCCGCCGAGTACGAGACTGATCTTCGCCGTGGTCCCGCCCATGTCAAACGCCACCGCCTCCGGCTGCCCCACCCCCGCTGCCACCTGACCCGCCCACAGTGCCCCGGCCGCTGGCCCCGACTCCAAAAGCCGAATGGGGCAGCGGCGCGCCACCTCCGGCCCGGCCAGCGTCCCGGAAGACAAGAACAGGAGGAGCCGTCCTCCCCTGTCTCCCACGGCCTCCTCCATCACTGCCAGATACTGACCGGTCAGCGGCTGCGTATACGCGTTGCAGACCGTCGTGCAGACCCGCTCGTACTCCCGCATCTCCGGACAGACCTCGCTGCTCGCGGACACAGCCAGCTCTGGGAACTCTGCGGTAATCAACTCTTGCACCATCTGCTCGTGCACCGGATTCCGGTACGCATGCAGAAACGCTACCGCGACGGCCTCCACCCCCTCAGCGACCAGCCGCCTGAGTTCCGCCTGCGCACCGTGGATATCCACCGGCCTCAGCACCGATCCGTCAGGCCCGACCCGTTCCTCAACCTCCGCACGCCACCGCCTCGGCACCAGCGGTTTCGGAAAGCGCAAAAACAGGTCGTAAATGTCGTATCGTTGCTCCCGGCCGAGCTCCAGCACGTCCCGAAACCCTGCAGTGGTGAGCAGTCCGGTCCTCGCCCCTCTCCGTTCGATCAGCGCGTTCGTCACCAACGTTGTCGCGTGAACGACCAATCCCAGACATTCCCGCCTGTACCCTGCCCGCTCACACAGCTCCTCAAGTCCCCGCAGCGCACCTTCCTCCGGCCTGTGGGACGTGGTGAGTACCTTGTGCTTCCACAAGCGGCCGTCTCCGTCCACAAGCGCAACGTCCGTGAAGGTTCCACCTATATCAATCCCTACTCGGACGCGAACCCCCCTCACCGCGGACCTCCCCAGGTCACCTGCTCCAGTCCGACCAACCGATGGATCAGCCACACCACCATCACGCTCATGACTACGCTCACCGTAGACGCTGCTGCCGCCGTCGGATCGAACGAAAACCGCAGATAGTCAAACAGCTGGATCGGCAGTGTCGTGTTGCCAACGCTCACCAGGAGCAATGAAATCGGGAACTGGTCAAATGACGTGATGAACGCGAACAGTGCCCCCGAAATGACTCCGCCCCGAATCAGCGGAAGCGTCACCCGCCAAAAGGTCGCCCAGGCAGAAGCCCCCAGCGACCTCGCGGCCTCCTCCAGGCTGCGGTCGAACCGCAGCAACACGGTACTCACAATGAGGAATACGTACGGAACAGAGACGACGGTGTGGCCGATCAAAAGGCCCCCCATCCCTCGCGTCCCCAGCCCCACGCTGTAAAAAAATAGCAGCAGCGCGATCCCGGTGAGGATTGCCGGAAGCTGCAGCGGGGCCACCAGGAGGAGCCGCAGAACGTCTCGCAAGCGCCCCGCATGCCGCACCACGTAGAAAGCGGCCGTCCCCCCGAGCACAGTGCTCACAACGGTGCACAGCCACGCCAGCTTCAGGCTGAACCAGAAAGAGCGTACGAACGGCTCGCTCGCAAAAAACTTCGCAAACCACCGTAAAGAGATCCCCTCGGGGGGGAAGCGCAAATACTCTCCAGCGTTAAACGCCGCAACAACCACGATGACGATCGGAGCAAGTAAAAACCCGTAGATGGCGACAGTCACCCCGAGAAAGCCCAGTCGACGGACCGTTGTACTCACCGCCCAATCCAGCGGAGAACTCGATTTGCCGTTTTCACGTACACCAACAGCACAACACAGGCCAGGCCAAAGAGTACCATGGCCATCGCAGATCCAACCGGCCAGTTGAACGCATCCAAGAGCATCTGCACAATCAGGATAGGCATCACAAGCACGTTATTCCCTCCCAGCAGAATGGGGATCACGTAGGCGCTCAAGGCTAGTACGAAGACCAGCATCGAACCCGAAAACACGCCCGGTAACGACAGGGGCCAGGTCACCCGCCAGAACGTCCTCCACGGTGCGGCTCCGAGGGACCGGGCTGCCAGCTCAACCTCCGCAGGAATCTGCTCCAAAGCACTTGCCAATGCAAGAACCATGAATGGCAGATACACGTGCACGAGACCGATCACAACACCGAAAGTGTTGTACATGAGCTCTACTTCCCCCACGCCTAGTATTCGCAGCGTCTGGTTGATAAGCCCAACCCGGCCCAGCAGGATCATCCAGCCGTAGGAGCGCACCACTGCCCCGACGAGAAGGGGGGCCAAGAGCAACATCAGGAGCAACGGCCGCCGCGGCCCCGGTGCACGGGCGATGGCGTAGGCGACCGGATACCCTAAAAGGAGGGTCAGGACTGTGCTCAGGCCCGCAAGCCAGAAGGTCCGGCCTATCACTCGCCAGTAGAAGGCGTCCTGCAAGATTCGCAGGTAGTTCTCCAGCGTCACGCCGTTCGCAAACGCAGCGCCCTCGGCCTTCGCGAGGAAGCTCATGCGAACCATGTTTCCGTAGGGGACGAGAAAGAAGGCTGCCAGGAACAGCCCCGACGGCAGCAGCAACAAGACCGCCGGTGGAGCGCTGCGGGGGGGCCGGCGCACCCGAAGCCGGGCCATTTCAGCTGCTCGTGCCATGTGTCAGCCCTCCTCAGAAACTACCCAGGCGTCCTGTGCTCGAAATGCAAGGTGGAGAGATTCGCCCGGCTGTGCATCCCACGTAAGCGGGCACTGCACCCGCAGCACCACCTCTCCCGGGCAAAAGACCCGCACGTCCAGGAGGTTGCCGAGGAACGTCCGCGAGCGAACGACGCCGGCGATCCGGTTCGGCCCCTCTGCCTGGGGACGCAGGGACTCAGGCCGCACGCACACGAGCACGCGGCCCGGGCCTGCAGTCCCGCTACACCGCAAAAGACCCACCGGCGTTTGGACCACCAGAAAGCCGTCCTCCTGCCCCAGGACCCGGCCTGGGATGAAGTTGCACACACCCACAAAGTCCGCCACCCACTTGCTTTGGGGCCTTCGGTAGATCTCCTCTGGACGGGCCACCTGCTGCAGAACGCCGTCCCGGAGAAGGGCAATGCGGTCCGCCAGCGCCATGGCCTCGGCCTGGTCGTGGGTGACGTAGATCGTCGTAATCCGGAACTCCTGCTGGAGGTGGCGGATGTAAAAGCGCATCTCCTCCCGCAGCTTGGCGTCAAGGTTCGCCAGGGGCTCGTCCAGCAGGAGGACCTCCGGGTTGATCACAAGAGCGCGCGCGAGGGCTACCCGCTGCTGTTGCCCGCCCGACAGTTGATGGGGGTAGCGCTGTTCCAGACCTCGCAGCTGCACCCGCTCCAGAATTTCGCGCACTCGGGAGCGGATCTCCCGGCCCGGTAGGCCACGAACCTCTAGCCCGAAGGCCACGTTCTGCGCGACCGTCATATGCGGGAACAGGGCGTAGTTCTGAAAGACAATGCCCACATTGCGGTGCTCCGGCGCGAGGCGCGTCACGTCCAGTTCCCCAAAGAAAATCCTCCCCTCCTCCGGTGTCAAAAAGCCTGCCAGCAGACGCAAAGTTGTGGTTTTCCCGCACCCCGAAGGACCCAACAGGGTCAAGAGCTCCCCCTCCCGGACTTGCAGGCTCAACCCCCGGACCGCCACCACTGGGCCGAACCGTTTCGTTACACCATCCAGTTGGATGGACGCCATGGCCCTACCGGCTCACGATTTCCCGGTTCCACAGCTCAATCATCTGCTCACGAGCCCCACGATTGAACCACTCCCAATCCCACTTGACGATGGACCGGATCTGCGGGCCCGTGTGGACCGGGATCCAGCGCGCCAGCTCCCCCCCAATCCGCACCTTACGGTTCGCGGGCGTGACGAAGTACTGACGTGCCCACTTCTCCTGCGTGGCTGGATCCAGCATGTAGTTCACGAACATGAACGCCGTAGATTTGTTCTTGGACCCCACCGTCACGTTCGTGTCCTGCTCGAACATAAACATTCCCTCGAGCGGCACCACGAACTCAATGGGCACGCCTTGCAGCCGGAGGCGAGACGCAGCAGGTGCGTCTAAGATCCCAATGTGGACTTCTCCGGCCGTCAGCAGCTTCTCCATATCTCCAGAAAAGTCCGTTTGCCGGAAGGGCCGGAGCTCCTTGATTCGCTCAATACCCGCCCGGAAGTTCTTCGGGTCGCCGGCGAAGATTCGGGCGGTCATCATGATGAACATCGGCCCGGCGGAGTTGTTTATGCTGTAGATGCCAAGTCGCCCCCTGTACTCAGGGCTCCACAGGTCTCGCCAGCGCTTAGGCGGTGTCCTGACGAGGTCCCTCCGGTAGGCGATCCCAAGAGGATTGATGGCAAAGATCACGCCGTTATCCTGTGGGTTGCGCAGCTCCGGCCACACGTCGCGCAGGTTCGGAACGCGCTCCGCGGTAATCGTTTCGAAGAATCCCTCACTCCGGGCCGCGGAGACCCACACAGTGTTTGCGATTACCACATCGTACGGCGGGTTGTCCTTCCCGGCTGCGCGCAGCTTCGCCACCCAGTCCCGCGATAGACCCACCGCCAGTTCCACTTTCGTCCCTGGGTACTGGGACTCGAACCCGGGAACGATCACCTTCCGCATGAACTCCTCCCACGATCCACCGTAGCTCGTGACGACGATAGCGCCGCGTACGGCAGGACCCGCGGCCACACCGGCGCTGAGCAGGAGCACGATCATCACGATTCCCACAGCCCTGTGCATCATCAGGATCACCTCCTAGCTGGGCTTTATGGGGCTCCCGTACAGGTTGCGTGCGATGGCAGCCGCCGCCTCCTGAAGGCGCCGGACGACCCCGGGCACTCGGCCGCGCGTCAGGCGGGCAGCGGGGCCAGCTACCGCAAGCCCGCCCAGCAGCCTCCCATCCGCGAGGATGGGGACTGCGACGGCCGCCACCCCCGGAGTGAGCTCACCGACCGAGTAGGCGAACCCCCGGTGCCGCACCCAGTCAAGTTCCCGACGAAGCCGGTCGGGATCGGTGATCGTCCGCTGGGTGATCCGGTCAAGAGGCTGGCGGAGGATCTCCTCCCGTTCGTGGGCGGGCAAGAAGGCAAGGAGCACGCGGTTGCTGGCACCGGCGTGCAAAGGCCAGGGGGTGCCCACCGGTAGGGTGAGCCGCAGCGGCGACTGGCTCTCCTGGACGTCGATGACAACCGCCGAAGAACCCCGGACCACCAGGAGGAGGGCGGACTCACCGGTCTCGGCGGCGAGGGACTGGAGGTACGGGCGCGCAGCAGTCCGGAGTTCCACCGAGGCCATCGCCACCTCGCCAAGCCGCGCTAGCCACAGGCCCAATCGGTACGTTCGGCTCTCCGGGTCGTACACGAGGAAACCGGCAGCTTCCATGGAGCGCAGGAGGCGGTGGGCCGTGCTCCGGGGAAGCCCTAGGGACCGGGCCAGCTCCTGGAGCCCGAGAGCTGGGCCGTCGCAGGAAAATTGCCGGAGTACTTCCGCAGCCCGCTCCACAGTGCGGAGCCCGTCGTGTTCCAGAGTACGTGGGCGTGCCACTTGTTTTCCCGTATTTCGGAATAACTTTCCAGTATGGGGTTTTCGGCACCATCGCAATCAGCTCCTGCTGCTGAAGAAAAAGTCACCTCAAATATGCGGCCTACGACCGTTGGTGCATACAGCTGTTCGCACGCGCGTACGTTCGCATAAGAGGGTGCAGACGTACAAAGCGCCACGCCGAAGCCGTACCGCCGCGTGAGCCAGCCCTGCTACAAGTCTGATATTCCCGCACCCTGTGCGGCGGCGGTGCCGCTACCTGGCCTACGGACCCGACGGCTTGCACTCCAAGCGGGCACGGGCATGCCGCGGGCGGCTCTCGCCCTTAGCGTGGGAGGCCGAGCAGGGCACCTTGCCCAGAGCTGGCCTGATGCACCTCGGGCATCGAGCTGGCCCGGCGCGATTGCGGAGGGTGCCAGGTAAGCTGCGCTGGCCGTCCGAGCGGGCCCGGCTAGCCGCCACCCGGGGGCAGCGAAGAGGTGCCCAGCGGTGCCCGCGACAGTGTCCTCACTCCCTCAGCCCCGCAACCCCTTCCAGGGCCCCAATTGAAACTGGCTTTGAGGAGCCACCGCTGCGGGATCGCGGAAGTTGTCGTGGTTCAGTACGCGGGCGCGGCCGGTAAACACCGCCACCGTCTTCGCTTCCGTACGAGGGGTTCACCCACACCCACCCGCGGTCGTACCTCCCGCTCCCACACCCCCGTCGGAACCTGCCGGGCCGACCCGTGCGGCAGGCCCAGATGCGGGTAACGCGGGTCAAACCTCGTCGAAGAAGTACGCGTCCCGGTTTCTCCACGCTGTGAAACGAAAGTAGCCGTTGCGCCGCTGGAGGTCATGCCGCAGCAAAAAAGCGTTAGAGTCCCGGGTGGTGGTGTAAATTCCCGTGGGCCCTAGGGCCCAGGGCTAGCACGCCTTGACAAAAGGGGGCCACCGGCAGCTTCCCTTCGGGTTAGACCAACCCAGACGAAAGGAGGCAGCGGACCGATGGCCGCCGATCTTAGGATGGCACTCCTTGAGCTCCTGCGAAAGGACCCGGACGACCCTGGACTCGATGCCCTGCGGGAAGGGCGGCGCTGGCTGGCGCAGCAGCTCATCGAGCTGGAGGTCAGCGAGGGGATCGGCGCCCAGCGCTACGAACGCACCAAAACCCGCAGGACGTACCGCAACGGGTACCGTCCGCGGCGCTGGGACCCGCGCGTGGGCACCGTCGAACTGCAGATCCCCAAGCTGCGCCAGGGTAGCTTCTTCCCGAGCCTGTTGGAGCCGCGAAGGCGGTTGGAGCGGGCGCTGCTGGCCGTGGTGCAGGAGGCGTACCGGGCACGGGGTCAGCACATGGCGGCGGTGATCGCCGTGGGCGTGCAAGACGCGGGAACGGGAGGTCCTGGGGTTCGACGTGGGCGCGGCAGAGACGTACGAGTTCAGTTCTGGCTGGAGTTTTTGCGTGGCTTGGTCGCCCGCGGGCGGAAGGGGAGGTACCCTCAAAGGGTGTGTAAACGGCGAAGGCGGTGTCCCCTCCTCTTGGTGAACAACCAGGGCTTGGAAGCCCGCAGGAGAGCCACCGCCATGGACCAGCGGACCACGTCGGGGAAACCTGACGTCACGCCCCACCTGGGAAGGGCTGCCCGCGTGGCGGCGGGCGCCGTCCAGACGCTCATCCAGGAGGCCCTGGAAGCCGAGGTGACGGAGCTTCTGGGCCGGGTCCGGTACCCGCGGCGCGCCGCCGTCGACGCAACCTTTGGAGACCGGAACGGCTACGGCAAGCCGCGGCGGCTCCTGACCCCCATGGGCACCCTCACCCTCCGGCGTCCCCGGGTGCGGGGCCTTGAGGAGCGGTTCGAGAGCCGGATCCTGCCCCTGTTCGCCCGGCGCACAAAGGGGGTCTCGGAGCTTTTGCCCGAGCTGTACCTGCACGGGCTGGCCGAGGGGGACGTCGCCCTGGCGCTGCGGGGGACGCCGCTTTCCGCCCCCACGGTGGCGCGCCTAGCTGGAGCGGTGGCCGGCGGAGGGGGAGGCCGGGCGGACGCG
>PSLI01000051.1:0-11333 GCA_040289515.1 Candidatus Sysuimicrobiota bacterium | reverse complement strand
CTGGGAGGTCGACTCCGCCACGCGTAGTACCCGAGAAATCGCCAGATTTCCCGGGGCTGCTTCAGGATCTCCCGCTCCTCCCGCAGGATCCGGTTCTCCCGCCGCAGCTCCTCCCGCTCCGCCGTGGTCAGCCCGTCGCTACGCAGCCCCGCGTCCCGCTCCGCCTGCTTCCCCCGCGCACTCAGGGCCCCGTGCGCAATCAATAGCTGCCGGACCACCTGGGCGATGGGCCGCCCGGAGGTGTGGACCAACTGCACCGCCTCCTCCCGGAACTGCCGCGGGTAAGGGGGTCTGCGCCTGGGCCTCGTGGATCACTGCTTTCCGAGGCTGTCGCCTCCAGTCTCAGGGTGTCCACGAAACCGGGGCAAGTCCAGGGACTTGCGGGACCGGGGGATGGACGCACCGCGGCTAGTGATCGGGGACGGCCATCTGGGGATCTCGGGCGCCTTGGGCAACGTCTGGCCGGAGGCCGAGGAGCAGCGGTGCTGGAAGGGCTCCCCACGAAGTCCAAGACTTCGCGGGCAACCCCGAGGTGCGCCACGTGCTGGAGCAGCTGCCGCGCCGCCAGCAAGCCGTGGCCAAGCCCATGTTGGGGGCCATCGCTTACGCCCCCGACCCGGGCGGAGGCGGAGCGGAAGCGCAAGGAGCTCGAGGCCTGGTGCCACCCGCACGGGTACGGGAAACCGGCGGAGGCGCTGGGGCGGGACTCCCGAGCGGATGGTGACGTTTTACCGGTACCGGAACTTGCTCAGACGGTGCCGAACCCGCAACTGATCCTGCTTGGCATCCTCCCCGTACCAGATCCCGCAACGCCTCCTCGTCTTCCCCAGGCACCCAGGCCGCCACCAGCTCCCCGGCCCGCAAAAGCTCCGCCAGCCGCACCGCGTCCCGTCGGTCTGTTTTTACACGATCGCCGGGCCGCACCGGTGTCAACGATGGGGCCGCCACGATGCAGGCGATCCCCATCCCCTCCAGTTGGCGCTGCAAACCGTAACCCGTCGGTCCAGCCTCGTAGGCCACCATGAGCTCCTCGGGCCGCCCCAGTTGCTGCATGAGCCTCCGCACCGCCTCCGGCTCGTGCCTGCTCCCTCCCCAGAAACGGCCCCTTCCTCCACCCGCGTCGGCGATGCCCACCTCGATCCTCTCCTTGGATACGGCCATCCCGACGAACTTTGTGATACCCTGCATCTTCACCGGCCCCTTTCGTGTGTGGCTCTGTGCTGGGGGCACAGGCAACTCCAGCGTAACCCACGTGCCGCGAAACGGGGCCGGCCTCGTTCATTGTGACTATTGACGAGACCTCTCCTTCGGCTGCTCCGTCGCCCAGTAGGGCGAAGGCGGGATTCAGCACCAGCCCCGGGGTCCTTCTTGGGTTTCTTCTCCGGTTGGGGCTGCGCATCGTACTGGCCTGCGGCGGCGGGATGGTCCGTCACGCGGCGGGAAGCCTGGCGCAAATCCATACAATGGAAGTGTCGTGCCACAGCCAGCTTTGCCGAGCCCGACAGCCTCGTCTTCGTCCCCCAAGCGGTGGCGGGTGCTGGTAGTCGCCACTTTGCAGCAGGCGGGTCTAACCTTCGTACGCTTCGGGCTTCCGACGGTGGCGCCGTTTCTGCGCTCGGACTTGCACCTTTCCCTGGCCCAGACGGGCGTGGTGCTGGGTGCCTTCGACCTGGGGGCCCTGGCGGCCTTCTACGCCACAGGCCTTGCCACCGAGCGGTGGGGCGAAGGCCGCGTGATGGCTTCCGGAGCCCTGGTGACCGCCCTGTTCACCGCGCTTGCCGCCCTGTCGCCGTCCGTGGGGTTGGTAACGCTGGCCCTGGCCCTTGGGGGTTTGGGATTCCCTTCCAGCCAGGTGGCCGGGAGCCAAGCGGTGATGGGGTGGTTTCCGCCGCGGGAACGCGGGGTGGCCATGGGAGTCCGCCAGGCAGGCCTTCCCGTGGGCGGCCTTGTGGCGGCCTGGCTGCTGCCGTGGCTGGCGGCCTCGTGGGGCTGGCGCATAGCACTCGTGGTCGCATCGGTCGGGTGCGGCCTAGCGGGAGCAGTTACCTACTGGGCACTGGGCCCCACACCCTCCCTGCGGGGCCGAGTGCTGAGACCGACGGGCAGCGTGCGGCGCAGCCCGGTAGGGTTCCTCCGCAGCCCTCCCCTGATGCTCACCACCATGACCGCGTGCCTGCTGGCGGCAGGGCAGTACGCCCTGACAGGCTACCTGCCCCTATACTTCGTGGACACCTTCCGCTGGCGCGCGCAGGACGCTGCGCGGCTTTTGCTGTTCGTCCACCTGGGCGGCATCGCCGGACGGATGGTGTGGGGCTGGGTCTCCGACCGCCACTTCGGTGGGGACCGCCCGCGTCCCATGGCCCTGGCAGCCTGCTGCGCGGCGGCCACCGTGCTAGCCCTGGCGCTGTTGTCGCGGTGGCCACGGGTACCGGTGGGCTTGGCGGTGTTGCTGGCACTGCTGGCGGGGTTCACCTTGCTGGGATGGAACGGGCTGTACGTCACCCTCATCTCCGAGCTGGCGTGGGGGGCTGGGGCCGTAGCCGTGGGCTTGAGCATGACCGTTCTGTACGTGTTCACCATGATGGCACCGCCCGCCTTCGGCTGGGCGGTGGAGCGGGCCGGGAGCTCCTACACCGCCGCGTGGCTCGGGGTAGTGGTGTTGCAGCTGTGCGCGGCGGCCACCATCCTGTCCGTCCCCAGAGTCCGCCGCGCTCCCGCTGGCGCTTTTCAACCCGGGGATTGAGGACCGCCCCGGCACTCTCAGCGGGGCCTGAGCAGGGCCACGAGGCCGTTCCCACCAGCAGCCAGCTGGCCCCACCAGAACCGCCAAAAGTAGCCACGACCCACCGGGGAGGTATCACGGTGAGGCGTTCCCTACAAGGTCCGTCCTGCGGGACCTGCGGAGGAATTCGCCCCGGGCCTGTCCCCGGATGAGATCGCGCAGCTGGCAGCCAAGCTGGCCCCGTGACGCGTGCCGGGGTGCGGCCGTACCGCCCTCAAGGGGACTCCAGCTGCACGGCCGCGGACCCGTCGCCGCGCACGGACAGTCTCCACCGCCGCCCCTGGTTGGCCGTCCGGCCGTGGGCGTACACCACGATCTCCAGGGCGCTCACCTTCCGTAGGCTGAAGGTCCAGTTGCGGGAAGGCCGCAGGTCCAGGCCCGAGGCAGACATCCACGTGAACAGGTTGCCGCGCCCTTCGAGGTACCGCTGAGCCTGGCGCTGGATCTCCGCGAAGCGCTCCAGGGCCTTCCCCTCGAGGGCACCGCGGGCCTCACCACCCCAGGGCCGACTGTGCCCGCGGCGTGGCCTCCAACCCCAGGACCTCGGAGGCCAGCTCAGCCACGTGGTCTCCGATGGCCAGGGCGGCGGTGGCCGCGGGGGAGGGCGCGTTCAACACATGCACAGCTCCCGGCTGCAGTACCACCCGGAAATCGTCCACAAGGCTGCCGTCGGGTGCCACCGCCTGAGCCCGCACCCCGCAACCGACCCGCTGCAGGTCCCGATCCTGCACCTCCGGCAGCAGACGGCGCACCGACCGTGCGAACTCCCGGAGGCTCCAGGAGCGGATCTGCTCGTACAGCCCCACGCGCCAGTACCTCCGCGCCAGGCCCCAGAACCCGGAGTAGCTAACGGTCTCCCACGCGTCCTGCAGCCGGAAGGCCCACGGCCGGTAGCCCTCCCGCGCCCACGCCACCACCGCGTTGGGGCCCGCTTCCACCTCCCCGTGAACGGTGCGCGTGAGGTGCACGCCGAGGAACGGCAGCTGCGGGTCGGGCACCGGGTAGATAAGACCCCGGACCAGGTGGCGGCGCTCCGGCCGCAAAAGGTAGTACTCGCCCCGGAAGGGCACGATACGGACCCCGGGCCGCGCTCCCAGCGACCGGGCCACGCGGTCGCTGTGCAGCCCCGCGCAGTTCAGGACCGATCTCGCCAGCAGCAGCCCCCGGCTTGTCCGCAGCTCGAACCCCTCCGGCCGGCGCCGAGCACCTAGCAACGCGCAGCCGGTTACCACCGCGGTCCCGGAAGCACCCAGCAGCTTGGCCAGGGTCAGCGCCACCTGCCGGAAGTCCGTGATGGCGGTGGCCGGGGAGTGAAGGGCGGCCAGCCCCGCCGCGTGCGGTTCCACCTCCCGCAGCTCCTCCGCCCGCAACCACCGCAGCCCCGGCACGCCGTTGGCCTGCCCCCTGCGCAGCAGCTCCTCCAGTCGCGGAAGCTCCCGCTCCTCGGTGGCCACGATCACCTGGCCCACCGCCTGGAAGGGCAGCCCGTGCGCCTCGCAGAAGGCCCGCATCCGCCGGGCCCCTTCCAGGCACAGCCGCGCACGCAGGGAGCCGGGACGGTAGTAGATCCCCGCGTGCACCACGCCGCTGTTGTGGGACGTCTGGTGCAACCCCACCTCGGGTTCCTTCTCCAGCACCACCCCCCGCAGGTCCGGGTACCGCTGCACCAGGGCGTGCGCGCAGGCAAGCCCCACGATCCCCGCGCCCACCACCGCCACCTGGCAACGGTCCGGCAGCCTCACGCCCACGTCAGCCGCCCAGTTCGATCTCCGAGTCGTCGCCCAGGTTCACGCGGGTGGCGCGTCCCTCCAGGTACGCGCCCTCCCCGATCACGGATCCCTGGAGCACCACGTTGCGCACCGTGGCGTTGCGGTTCACGATGCTGTCCCGCACCACGGACCGCACCACCCGCGCGCCTTCCGCCACGGATACGTGCGGCCCCACCACGGACTCCTCGATCACCGCGCTGGGTGCGATGGCCACCGGCGGGTGCACCAAGGCGCCGTCCAGGCGCGGCGCCGGAGGGTTGAGGATGTCCAGCAGGGCCCGGTTCGCTGCCAGCAGGGCCTCCGGCGTCCCGCAGTCGTACCATTCCTCCACCGGATACGGGCGAACCTCCGCCCCTGCCTCCACATACAACTGCAGGGCGTCCGCCAACCAGTACTCGCCGCGGGCCCGACGGTCCTCCTCTATGAGCCGCTCCAGGCACCGGCGAAACAGGGGCGTGTGGTGCACCCAGTACACGCCCGTGATGGCCAGGTTGCTGCGGGGCTGCTCGGGTTTCTCCACGATGCGGTGCACGCGTCCGTGTTCGTCGAGCTCCACCACGCCGAAGCGGCGGGGGTCGGGAACCTCCCGGACCCCGATGAGGGAGACGGGGCTGCGGAGCATGGGCCGGAAGTCGCCCCGGAAGATGGTGTCGCCCAGCAAGATGAGCACCGGCTCCTCGTCCAGGTACTCCCGCGCCACGTAGATGGCGTGGCCGTTGCCCAGGGGCCGTTCCTGGCGCACGAAGTAGGCCTGCACGCGGTAGTTGTCGCGCACGAAGGCTTCCACCTTCTCTCCCAGGTGGCCCACCACCAGCACCACCTCGTCCACTCCCACCTCCAACAGCTCATCCAAAATGTGGCCGAGGATCGGCTTGCCCGCCACGGGCATGAGGGCTTTGGGCAGCGTGTAGGTGTGGGGGCGAAGCCGGGTGCCGAATCCCGCCACGGGCACGATGGCGCGCAACAACCACACCTCCTTCCGGCCGCATGAGCACCGCGGCTCCGGTAGGTCAAGGGTTCGACAGGCGCGCTGCGAACCCTCCGCCGTGCTAGCCTGGACTGGGTAGCACGGCGGACGGGCTGGCGGGGGGACGCGGTTGGATCGGCGGCAGGTGCATGCAGACGGGCATCGCGGCCGGCCCGCGGGGGGCCGCGCAGCGCCGGAGGACGACCGCATCGATCTGAACCCCGAGTTCCGGCGGGCCCTGCACCTGCTGGAGGGGACCCGGCGGCACGTGCTGGTCACCGGCCGAGCGGGCACGGGTAAGTCTACCCTGCTCCGGTACTTCCTCCGCCGTACCCGTAAGCGCGCGGTGGTGCTGGCGCCTACGGGCGTGGCGGCGGTGAACGTGGGAGGCCAGACCATCCACTCCTTCTTCGGCTTCCGGCCCGACGTCACCCCGGACCAGGTGTCCCGGCTGTGGGTGCCGCAAGACCAGGAGAGCGTGTACAAGCACGTAGAGCTCATCGTGATCGACGAGGTCTCCATGGTGCGCGCGGACCTGCTGGACTGCGTCGACCGGTTCCTCCGGCTGAACGGGCCTCGCCGGAACCGGCCCTTCGGGGGCGTGCGGATGGCCTTCTTCGGCGACCTGTACCAGCTGCCGCCGGTGGTCACCGGAGCGGAGCGACGGGCCCTGGGCACGGTGTACGAGACCCCGTACTTTTACAGCGCGCGAGCCCTGCAGGACGTGGAGCTGGAGCTGGTGGAGCTGGAGAAGGTGTACCGTCAGACCGATCCGGTCTTCCTGGAGGTACTGGGGGCGATCCGGAACGGTGCAGTTACCGAGGAGCACCTGGAGCTGCTGAACCGCCGCTGCCAGCCGGACCTCGAGCCCGGGCCCGACGACCTGTATGTGCAGCTCACCACCACGAACCAGATGGCCGAGGCGGTCAACCGGGCCCAGCTGGGCCGGCTACCCGGCCGGCAGTACGTGTTCGAGGGGCTGCTGCAGGGGGAGTTCGGCCACGACCACGCACCTGCCCCGTTGCGTCTGGAGCTAAAAGTGGGAGCGCAGGTGATGATGGTCAACAACGACGCCGAAGGCCGCTGGGTCAACGGCACCATGGGGCGGGTGGCGGAGGTGGTGGACGAATTTGATCCCCTGGTGGTGGTGGAACTGGAGAGCGGGATCCACGCGGAGGTGGCCCCCTTCACGTGGGAGCTGTTCTCCTTCTACGTGGAGGGCGGCGAGCTGCGGTCGCGCGTAGTGGGACGGTACACGCAGCTGCCCATGACCCTGGCCTGGGCTGTAACCATCCACAAGAGCCAGGGCAAAACCTTCGACCGGGTGGTGATCGACGTCGGGCGCGGCGCCTTTGCCCCTGGACAGGTGTACGTGGCGTTAAGCCGGTGCCGCACGCTGGAGGGGATCGTGCTGCGGCGGCCCATCCACCGCAAGCACGTGTGGGTGGACTACCGGATCGTGAAGTTTCTCACCCGATTCCAGTACGAGAAGGCCGGCCGGGCGCTGCCCGTGGACCGGCGGAAGGAGTTAATCCAGCGCGCCATCGAGGCCCGCCGTCCCGTGCGCATCGTCTACCTGAAGCCCAGCGGGATCAAGAGCCATCGTCTCGTCTGGCCCCTGGAGCTGGGGGAGGTGGAGTACCAGGGCCGACAGTTCCTGGCCCTCCGGGCCTTCTGCGACCACCGCCACGCGGAGCGGACCTTCCGGGTGGACCGCATCCTGGACATCGAACCGGTGGAACCCTGACCGGGCGCGTTTAGCTCTCCAAGCCGGTACGTGGAACCGCTTACCGGTGTCGGCACCGGTCCCTGGTACCACGCCCGGGGCTTGCCAGGGCCTCACCCCGCTCGCCGGAGGTCTGATGATCAGACCAGGGCTCTGTCCCCTGGGGACAGAGCCCTGGTTCCTGGAACCGGTACCTGGTACCAACGGCAACTCGACCACCAGCCGCAGGACATGGTAGCCTCTGCCCAGGAGGCCAGCCGTGGCAGCCAGCCTGGAAGAACGCGTCGCCTACCTGGAGGGCAAGGTCGAAGAACACTCCCGCGGCTATGCCCAGCTGCGTGAGGACATCCACCAGATCCGCCAGCACATCCTGCACATCGACCAGAAGATCGACCGATTCCGGGATGAGCTCTCCGGGCGCATCGACGCCCTGGATCAGAAATTCAGCCGCTGGTTCGCCTGGCTAGCTGGCATCCTGATCACCGCCCTGTTGGCCCAACTCAGCCTGCTCGGAGCGGCCCTGTTCCGCCGGTAGCTCGTTTCGGCAGTGGCCACAACGCGTTTCCGACGCCCGTAGCAGCCGCCACCGCCGCGCCCGGTCTGCTGGTCAGACTCGGGTCGCTGAGCGGGTACCGGACGGGTGCCAGGTACTTGCAGCGAGACCGTGGTTCATGGGTAGCAACGAGCCTGCTTTCTGGGATGTTGTCTACTAGCCTGGCTCGTTCGCCGCCCGTCTCCTTCAGCACCCCACTTTCCAGCCTTGCCCGTCTCCTTCAGAACCCGACTTTCCAGCCTGGAGCCCGACGTAAACCGTACGGCCCCCCAAAGACCAAGGCCTCTACAAGACGGGAACCTGTGACGCTCACCCCCGGTGTCCGACACGCCCAGTGCCTAGTCCCTCACCTGCCGCGCAGGGCGCTCAGCAAGAGAGTTGGCTGGGCGAGCAGCAGCCGCCACGCCCCGACAGCGAAGCGGTCGCGGGGGATCGACCCGAGGACCCCCCGGGCCCCCCTGTTGAGCCCCCACAGCAGACGCTCATAGTCCTCCAGAGCGAACCGATGGAGGAGCCGGCGGACCACCCAGTGGGCCAGCAGCTCCCCCTCCAGGCGCCGCGCCAACCCCATCCCATCCCCTTGGAGGGCGGCCACAGCCGCCGCCGCCCCCCACAGCCCGGTGACGGTCCCCCCCACCGTCGTCCCCTTCACCTGTCCCCCCGCGTCCCCGATCCGGAACAACGAGAGGCCCGCCCGTTCGACCCGGAAGGGCAAGCCGGGGCGGTAGACGGCCACGACCCCACCTTGATAGGCCAAGGGCTCTAGGCCCAGGCGGGCCAAGAAGCCATCCAACAGGACCCGGATGGGCTGGCCCAGCTCAGTAGCCAGCCCCAGCACCCCCTCCCCGGGGGACTCCGGGATCAGCCAGTAAAAGTAGGGGGTCGCCTCCGGGTCAAACCAGACCACCGCCAGCTCCGGGGAGGCCCAGCGGGGCAGTCTCACCCGGGCCTGGAGGACAAGCACCCGAGGGGGCGGGGGCAGGCCCCAGGCGGCACCCACCCGGCTGCGGACCCCATCGGCAGCGAGGAGGGCGGCCGGGCGGATCCGCTCGGAATCCCCCCGGGGGCTTCGCACCCACAGCGCTCCGTCCTCCCAGCCGACGAAGCGCCACCCCCACCGGATCGTCGCCCCCGCCCCCTGGGCGAGGGCGGCCAACCCCGCCAGGATCTCCGCCCGCTCCACGACCCAGTCGGGCCGCCGAAGCGGGAGCCGGAGGCAGGTCCCCCCGGCCCACAACTCGAAGGCCGTGATCGGATGCCGAAGCAGAGGCTCCGGGAAGCCTGGCCAATGGCGTAGGAGCATGTCGGTGACGATCAGCGTGCGGGACGTCCAACGGGGTTCCCCCTGGCCCGCGTAGACCACCACCGGCCGCCCGGCCGCCGCCAGCCGCCAGGCGGCGAACAGCCCGGCACCGGAGGCGCCGATGATTGCGATCGCCGTTTCCTCCCTGGCGCGCCCTCCTCCCATCACACCCTCACCGGCCGCGCAGCGTGATGACATCGAGAACCGTTTTCAGAAGGATCACCAGATCCAGCCACAGGGACCAGTGCTTAATATAGTATAGATCATACTGAAGCCGGAGGAGGGCATCCTCCTTAGAGGCGGCATACCCGTAGCGAACCAGGGCCCATCCCGCCATCCCCGGCTTGACCGCATGGCGCACGCGGTAGAAGGGGATCTCCCGCGCCAGTTCCTCTACGAACTCCGGCCGCTCCGGCCGTGGGCCCACCGCGCTCATCTCCCCCTTGAGGATGTTGAGGAACTGGGGGAACTCATCGATGTGGGTTTTGCGCAGGAGGCGACCGACTCGGGTGACCCGCGGGTCATTCTCCTGGGCCCAAACGGCCTGTCCCTGCTCCGCGTTGGGAATCATCGTGCGAAACTTGTATACCTTGAAGATGCGGCCGCCCCGGCCCACCCGCTCCTGGGTGTAGAAGATCGGCCCCGGCGAGTCGAGGTAAATGGCCAGGGCGATGAGGGGGACGAAGGGGGCCAGCACCAGCAGGCCCAGGGTGGCCGCCACCACGTCGAAGGCCCGCTTGAGGGCGCGGTTCAGCGGGCGCGTGAGGGGATGCTGGATCGGCAGGGCCACGTGCCAGTCGTCGCCCACATGCTCCACCGGCACCCGACCCGTCAGTTGCTCGTACAGGACGGACATGGGGATCACCTCCACCCCCTGCTCCAGGGCGTCCATCAAGATCCGGACCCACTCCGCGTCCGGATTCCACGTGATCGCCGCAACTACCGTGTCCACGTGATGGCGGCGGATCACGTCCGGTAGGGCGTGGCGATCCCCCAAGACGCTCCAGCCTCCCACCGTCGTCCCTTGCTTGGTGGGATCGTCGTCTAAGAAGCCGAGGACGGTGTAGAGCGAGCGGCCCTCCTGCGCCAGGGCCTCGGCGATGGTGCGCCCGGCCCATCCGGCCCCGACGATGAGGACCCGTCGCGGAGGGGCTGACGGGGCGAGAAGAAGCGTATAAAGGCCCCGGGCCGCCAGGAGGGAGGCGGCGGAGAGGAGCAGGAAAGCGAAGAGGGGGGACCGGGAGGACGGGAGGGGAGGCGTGAGATAAGGGATGAGCAGATAGCAGCCGGCCGCTGCCAGGCCGGCAAGGACCGCCGTCCGGACGGAGTCGGCGAACCGGCGGAGGGCGCGGGGCGCATAGGCATCCAGCGCCCAGGCCCACAGCTCATAAAGGAGGCTCCACAACCCGAACCAATGGGGATGCTGCAGGAGCGTCTCGAACCCAGCGCGACCGGCGGGCCGCCAGGCGAGGGCGCCCAGCAGGGCGGCGTTGACCGCCAGCAGATCCAGGGCGATCAAAACAGCCCGGTGCTCCGCCACCGAGAGCGCCCATGGGCGTCCCACCCGCCGCTCCCATCGTCTCAGCGCCTCGACGCGCATCGGTCCTCCTTGCGGCAGCCAATGCACCGACGGCTCCTGGATTCAGACGTTTTCAAGTATAAGGAAGCCCGATCTCCGGCCCTTCGATCGGCGCCGCCGGGCCGTTCTTCCGATGACATCCCTTCGCTTCGAAGGGGGTTGCACCCAAGCCCCTCCGGCCGTTTCCCCATCGGCGCAACCATCGCCGCCGCTGCCCCAATCGGGGCGGGCCGAACCTCCCGAAGCCGTTACGCTGCGGCTTCCCGAAACCCCGGGGGCGTAGGGATGCCTCTGGCCTCCAACAGCGCAGCATATAACGCCAAGATCTGGCCTACCACCTGCCGATCCGAGAACTTCGCTTCCGCCATGGCCCGCGACATCTCCCCGAAGCCCGCTCGCCGTTCCGGATCCGCCAGCAGCTGTTCGATGGCCTCGGCCAGCGCGGGGACATCCCGGGGCGGCACCAGCAGCCCATTGACCCCAGGCTGCACCACCTCCCGGCAGCCCGGCACATCGGTGGCCACCAGCGGACGGGCCATCGCGGCTGCCTCGACGAGCACGCGCGGCAGTCCCTCACGGTAGTAGGTGGGAAGTACGACAATATCAGCGATGGCCATGAGGTCGCGGACATCGGTTCGCGCGCCCAGGTAGCGG
>PSLI01000050.1:0-11447 GCA_040289515.1 Candidatus Sysuimicrobiota bacterium | reverse complement strand
TCCCGCCGCAGCTCCTCCCGCTCCGCCGTGGTCAGCCCGTCGCTACGCAGCCCCGCGTCCCGCTCCGCCTGCTTCACGAAACCGGGCCAAGTCCAGTTAAGGCGAACATGTGATCCCCTTGCGTTCCGTGACAGCACCCATGAACCTACTCGCGAAGCAACATTATTTCAGCGCTGAACAAATGTTCAACATGACGGACAAGAACAGCCGGGAAGGTCTGCGAGTATGATTCTCAGCCGGTTGCGTGCGCTGGATCGGCAGGGCCGGCCGATTCGAGTGGCGGTGGTGGGGGCCGGCCAGATGGGAAGTGGTGTGATTAGACAGCTGACGCGTCTGCCGGGGGTGCGAGTGGTCGCGGTTTGCGACCGGGTGCCACAGCGAGCCTGGGAAGCGGTAAACGCTACGGGATTAGTGGGAGAGTTTGTACAGAGCACGGATGAGGCCTGGAGAGTGGTGGAGGACGGGAGAGTGGCGCTGGCTTCGGAGCCTTCGGTGGTCGTGAGCGCGGCGCAGGCGGTTGTGGAGGCCACGGGTGACCCCGAGGGCGGGTGCCGGATCGCGCTGTTGACGTTGCGGGAACGCAAGACGCTCGTAACGATGAACGTCGAGTTGGACGCCACCGTGGGACCGATCCTAGCTTACCTGTTTCGAGCCGCGGAGACGGCGTACACGGTCGGGCTGGGGGACGAGCCCGCGGTCCTGTGCGAAATGGTAGACTTCACGCGGGCGATGGGGTTGGAAGTGGTTTGCGCCGGGAAAGGGAAGAACAACCGTCTGGATCGCGACGCGACGCCGGCGACCGTGTCCTCGGAGGCGGCCCGATGGGGGATGAGCCCTCGTATGCTCGCAGCTTTCGTGGATGGCACCAAGACCATGATGGAAATGGCTGCGCTGGGAAACGCGACGGGCCTTACGGTGGACTGCGCCGGCATGCACGGCCCGGTGGTGAGCCGGGACGAGCTGGTACGGGTCTTCGTGCCGGAGGCGAACGGTGGAATTTTGACCCGCCGGGGCGTAGTGGACTATGCCATCGGAAATGTAGCGCCGGGGGTGTTCGTGGTCGTCCGGGCGGATGACGAGAGCATCCGTCGGGACCTGGAGTACCTGCGGATGGGCTCGGGGCCGTATTACGCCTTGTACCGGCCGTTCCACCTGGCCAATCTGGAAGTGCCCCTGTCGGTCGCGCGGGCCGTTCTCGACGGTGAGGTGACCATGCAGGCACAGGGTGCGCCCCTTGTGGAGTGCGTGGCTGTCGCTAAGCGCGACCTGGCCTCGGGAGAAGAGCTGGACGGAATCGGGGGGGAGACCGTGTACGGGCTGGCAGATGAAGCGGAGCGAGCACGTGCCGCAGGAGCGGTCCCGATAGGGATCGTGAGCGGTGCGCGGACTCGAAGAGAAATCCGCAAGGGAGAAGTGCTGACCTACGACGACGTGCAGCTGAACGAGGAGAGCATAGTGGTTCAGCTCAGGCGGTTGCAGGACGTACTCGTACTTTCTGGAGTTCTGGTGTGACGCCGAGGGAGGACGACCGGCAGCTGATGGCGAGGCTCGCAGACCTGTACTACCTGCGGGACCTTACGCAACAGGAGATCGCGGAGCGGCTCGGGCTTTCACGTCCGACGGTATCGCGTCTGCTCCAGCGGGCGCGGACGGAGGGCATCGTTCGGATCGAGGTCAACCCCCCGGAGGGATCCCATCACGAGCTTGCGTGGGAGCTGGAGGAGCGGTTTAGGCTGCGGGAGGCCATTGTAGTCACTGGCCACAGCGAGTCTCCGAGCTTGACGCGGCGGGCGCTCGGGCAGGCGGGGGCACGGTACTTGGATCGCTGCCTCAAGGGTGGGGAAGTGGTGGGGATTTCCTGGGGCACCACGCTGAACGAGGTGGTCCAGCACGTTCGACACCGAGCGCTACGCACCACGACCGTGCCCCTGGTAGGTGGGGTAGGTCAAGTGGCGCCAGGTGTGCACGCCAATGACTTGGCCCGCCGGCTTGCGCAGGTCCACCAGGGGCGGGCCCACTTCCTGCACGCTCCCGCAGTCGTCGCGAGCCCCGAGGTGCAGGAGGCGTTGTACTCGGATCCCGGCATCCGACGTGTTCTGGACTTGGCGCGGCGTGCCCAGGTAGCGCTGGTGGGAGTGGGAGCACTCGTCCCCTCCTCCACGCTGGTGCAAAGTGGCTATTTTTCCGCGCAGGAGCTGGCCGGGTTGCGGCAACGGGGAGCCGTAGGGGATGTGTGCACACGCCCGTACACGCTCGACGGGCTGCCCGTGGACGATCTTCTACAGCGGCGCATTGTCGCCGTGCAGTTGGAGGATCTGCGGCGGATCCCAACGGTTGTTGCCGTGGCGGGCGGACTGGAAAAGGCGGAAGCCATCCTGGGGCTTCTCCACGGGGGACTGATAGACGTGCTGGTCACGGATCACCTTGTGGCGCGAACGATCCTGAAGAGGGCTAGGTCCGAGCTGGAGGTGGGACGGTGATGGTAGAGGCACTGCCGGCTGAGCGGCTGCGGGCCATGCTGCGGACCATGCTGCTCATCCGGGCGTTTGAGGAAAAGGCGGAGGAGCTTTACGGTGCGGGGCTTGTGCATGGGACCATGCACCTGAGCATCGGGCAGGAAGCGGTGGCCGTGGGGATATGTGAGGCTTTGCGCCCGGACGATTACATTCTGAGCACACATCGCGGACATGGCCACTGCCTGGCGAAGGGAGCGGACGTGCGGCGCATGATGGCGGAGTTTTTGGGTAAGGAGACCGGCTACTGCCGCGGCAGGGGCGGAAGCATGCATATTGCGGATCTTGAGAGTGGCAACCTGGGTGCAAATGGTATCGTGGCAGGCGGTTTGCCCATCGCGGCCGGCGTCGGACTGTCCATCCAGATACGACGGACCGGGCAAGTTTGCGTAGCCTTTTTCGGGGACGGTGCCGCGAACGAAGGCGCTTTTCACGAGTCTCTCAACCTGGCCAGCATCTGGGAGTTGCCGGTGGTGTTCGTCTGTGAAAACAATCAATACGCCATGTCTATGCCGGTGCGGCAATCCATGCGGGTAGAGCGGATTGCGGATCGGGCGTGTGCTTACGGTATTCCCGGACGGACCGTGGACGGGATGGATGTCCTGGCGGTCTTTGCGGCTGCACAGGAGGCTGTAGCGAGAGCGCGGCAGGGCCATGGGCCGACCCTTCTCGAGTGTGTAACGTATCGGTATCGCGGTCACAGCAAAAGCGACCGACAGCGGTACCGGAGCAGGGAAGAGGTGCAGCGCTGGCGGGCGAGGGATCCGATCGAGCAGCTGCGACGACTGTTGGAGAGCAGTGGGGTTTTTGGTGGAGGGGAGTACGAACGGCTTGTGAGGGAGGTACGGGAGCAGGTAGAAGAGGCCGTGCGGTTCGCTGAGGCAAGCCCCGAACCGGATCCCGCTGCATTGCTGGAGGCGGTGTACGCATGAGCAGGGTCCTTAGCTACGCAGAGGCCGTCCGGGAGGCGCTGCGGCAGGCCATGGAGGAGGATCCTACCGTAATACTCCTGGGGGAGGATATTGGTACGTATGGGGGGGCATTCGGGGTAACAGACGGACTGCTGGAACGTTTCGGGCCTGAGCGGGTGCGCGACACTCCCATTTCCGAAGCTGCGATCACGGGCTGCAGCATCGGTGCGGCGCTCACGGGGTTGCGGCCGGTGCTGGAGATCCAGTTCATGGACTTCATCACTCTTTGTATGGAGCAGCTGGTCCTCCAGGCAGCGAAGATTCGGTATATGTTCGGCGGGCGGGCGCAGGTACCCTTGGTGGTGCGGACTCCGGCGGGCGCTGGCACAGGAGCCGCGGCTCAACATTCGGAGAGCCTGGAGGCTTGGTTTGTGCATGTCCCGGGCTTGAAGGTGGTCAGCCCCAGCACACCGAGAGACGCTAAGGGTTTGCTTTTGGCGAGCATCCGGGATCCCAACCCGGTGATTTTCGTGGAGCACAAGCTACTGTACCGGACTCGGGGAGATGTGCCGGAGGAGCCGTACGAGATACCGCTGGGGCGCGGGGATGTGAAGCGGGAGGGGCGAGACGTGACAGTGGTGGCGACGTCTGGGATGGTCCCGCGGGCGCTTGCGGCTGCAGAGCGACTCGCGGACGAGGGAATCTCCGTCGAGGTGGTAGACCCGCGCACTTTGCGCCCCCTGGATACGGACACGATCATTCAGTCCGTGCAAAAGACGGGGCGGGTGGTGATTGTGTACGAGGGCGTGAAAACGTTGGGCGTGGGCGCCGAAATCGCTGCCCTAATCGCGGAGAGTGATGCGCTGTACTATTTGCAGGCGCCGGTGGTACGGCTTGGGGGGGCGGAGTGCCCAATACCCTACAATCGGCGGTTGGAACGGGCGGCAGTTCCGCAGGAAGAAGACATCGTCCAGGCCGTTCGGCAGGTACTGGTCGCGTGAGGGACGAATGTCTCGACCTGTGATTCTCCCGAAGCTCGATATGACCATGGAGGAGGCGACCGTAGTTCGCTGGTTGCGCGAGGAGGGTGAATGGGTCGAGGCGGGCGAGCCTCTGGTGGAGGTGATGACCGACAAGGTCAACATGGAGGTTGAGGCTCCTGCCAGCGGCATTTTGGCAGGCGTCCGAGCGCGGCCGGGTGACAGAGTCCCTGTGACGGGCGTGATGGCTTACATTGTGGAGCCGGGAGAGGTGTTGCAGGAAGAGGTTTTGGCAACGTCCGCCGGCGCCGAGCAAGGCGGCGGCGGTATGGTCGCCGCCACACCGGCAGCGCGGCGGCTAGCCCGGGAGGAAGGGATCGACCTGGCGACGGTGCAGGGGAGCGGACCGGGAGGCAGGATTACGGAGGTGGACGTGCGGGCGGCAGTGGAGGCGCGGCGCGTGCGCGGAGTTTCGGAGGGGCGGCGCCGGGTGGTGGCCGAGCGCATGGTGGAGAGCGCCCGCGAGATTCCGCAGGTACACCTGACGCGGACGCTGGACGTGTCTCACGCGAGTCGAGCTCGAGGGGAAGTGTCATACACTGCAGCGCTGGTGTGGGCGACGGCTCGAGCTCTAAGGGAGAACCCGAGGCTTCGGACGACGCCGCAGGGAGTCGTGCACGAAGGAATCCACATAGGGGTAGCAGTTGACAGTCCGCAGGGGCTTCAGCTGGTAGTGCTTCGCGACGCGGATCGAAAGACGCTTTCGATGCTGGATGCTGAGCTACGGAACCTGGTGCAGCGGGCCCGGGAGGATCGGTTGACCCTGGAGGACGTGCGCGACGCGGTGTTTACCGTATCCAACCTCGGCATGCTGGGTGTGGATCGATTCACGTCACTGGTGGTGCCCGGGCAGACCGCCATCCTGTCGGTTGGGGCGGTGCGGCTCCGACCGTGGGCGGTTGGGGATGCTTTGGCCGTACGCCCCGTATGTGACGTGACCTTGGGGCTGGACCACCGGGTGGCGGATGGTGCGGACGGAGCCAGGTTTCTGGAGAGCTTGGACCGGTGGTTGCAACGTGTGGGGCAGGAATCGTGATGGGTGTGGCGGAGCGTTACGAGGTACAGCTGCAGTGCGCGCGCTGTGGGCGTCTTACCTGGCACCTGGTGGCACCGCAAGCAGGCGGACAGTCGCGGATCACGTGTGTTGTTTGCGGACGCGGTACGGTCGTAGATACGCTCCAGTTCGTGGAAGAATATGTGGGCAGCCTGGTACGACGCGTGGTGGCGAAGCCATTGGAACTGGGCGGGGAAGCGCTGCACTACCCGGGTCGTTTTCTGACCACGTTCCCGGGACGGGTGGTCACCAAACCTTTCCGTGTGGCGGCCGAGCTGCGGACGACGCTGGACATCCTACGTGGGGCAGGGGTCCGCCGTCGCTCGACTCCTTTGAGGGTCGGGCCGCGAGAGTCTCCGCCCGCACGTCGTGCGTTCCGGCTCCTGCTGAGCGCGCCGGTTCTCTGGGCGCAGGAAACCCTGGACGTGTTGCGGCGGGCCAAGGAGCTAGGATACGACGGGGTGGAGCTTTGGGCGTTTTCGCTGCGGCGGGAGGGAGTCGACCCGAGCGCGGTCCGGAGAACGGCTCATGAGCTGGGGCTGGTACTGACGCTGCATGCCTTCAGCTGGGACCTCAACCCGGCGTCACGGCTGGAGGCCATCCGGCAGGCCTCTGTTCGAGAGTTGCATGAATCCCTGGAACTCGCCAGTCAGGTGGGGGCGGGGGTAGTGGCCCTTCACCCCGGTCACGTAACCGTTCCGCACGACGAGGGGGCAGTTTACTGGAATACCTTGGTAGGGGTCTTGCAGGAACTCGCGGATCACGCCATGCAGCTGGGGGTGCAGCTCGCGATCGAACACATGGAGCCGCGGCAGGGGGAGTTGGTCGTCTATCCAGAACAGGCGAATGCGTTGGTACGGGCAGTTGGGCGCTCCAACGTTGGCATCACCCTGGATGTGGCGCACATTCCTTGGGGTGAAAACGAAGCGGCGTTCGTGCGGAGCCTGGATCCGGTCGTGCATGTGCACTTCAGCGATGCGGATGAGGCGCGGCTACATCTCCCGCTCGGGCAGGGGCGACGGGACCTGGTGAGTGCGCTGCGGGCGCTCGGGGACTATTCAGGTTGTGTGGTCCTGGAGGGTTTCTCTATGAGCCCGGGCGAAGAGTTGGCGCGATGGAACAAGGGGCGGTTTGAGGAGCTGTGGCAGGAAGTTGTAGCTGGAGCAGGAGGATGTGCTGAAGGGCGGCCACTTTAACATTCGGGGGAGGTGAAGGATATGTCACGTGTGGGCCGGTGGCCGTGGAGCTTGTTGGCTGGAGCGGTATTGAGCGCAGTACTGGTCGGATCGGGCCTCGGGGCACCGGGGCCCGGCGGGACGGTGACCCTGTATACATCGGAGTCGGAAGACGATGTCAACTTAATCGTCCAGGCTTTCAACCGGCGGTATCCGAACGTTACCGTGCGGGTATTTCGCGCAGGGTCTGGGCCGGTGGTGGCGAGGATTCAGGCGGAGATGCAGACCGGGCGTATCCAGGCGGACGTGTTGTGGTTTGCAGACATAGCTTTTTTGCGGGATCTAGCACGCCGGGACCTGCTGGTTTCCTACTCCCCTCCGTCAGGGCGACGGGTGCCCGGCCGGTACCACTATGACGGAAATCGGTACCACGAGGTCCGCCTGATCTTTAACGTAGTCGCTTTTAACACAAATCATGTTCGATTTCGGCCGAGCAGTTGGTGGGACCTAACCCTGCCGCGTTACAGAGGTCGGGTCGGGATTCCAAATCCGTTTGTGTCCGGCGCTGCACTCGCGCACGTGGGGACCTTCGTCAGCATGCGAGAGTTCGGCTGGGCCTACTATCGGAAGCTGCGAGAGAATGAAACGCAGGTGCTGCGTAGCAATGGGGATGTGCTGCAAAAGCTGGCATCCGGGGAGATTAGCATAGCGCAGGTAGTGGACTTCTTTGTTCGTGCGGCCAAGGGACGTGGGTCGCCGGTGGACCACATATGGCCCCAAGAGGGTTCGCTGTTGGTGCCGACGCCGGTGGCGATTGTGAAGGGAACTCAGAACCTTCCGGCGGCGGAGGCGTTCGTGGACTTTTTGTATACACCTGAGGCCCAGAGCCTGTTCGCGCAGCGGAGCTACATCCCGGTGCTGCCGGGGATTCCGTACCCGGCAGGCGTACCTGAAGCGGAGCGATTGAAGGTGATTTTCCCGAACCTAGATCATATCGACCAGTGGCGAGAGGAGATCAGAAAGACATTCAGCGAGTTGTTCGGAGTGCAGTAGAAGATGAACGAGCTCGTCACGTGGCGAGGGGCAGGGCGGGACGGTTACGCGGCGGGTCTGCCAGTTCGGGCGGGGGGCGCTGTGGGTTGGATCTTTGTGGGGGTGATCAGCGGGTTAATTGTGTACCCATCCGTGGTGTTGTTGGGCAGTTCGCTCGTGGCGGAGGGGCGTGTGAGCCTTGGGCACTACGCTCGGGCGCTGTCGGAGGCCGCAGTGCGGCAGGCGTTTGTGAATAGCGTCGCGGTGGCTACGGCTGCTACAGCTGCGGGTACGTTTCTAGGCGTGATCTTAGCGTGGCTGACGAGCCGGACGGACCTGCCAGCTGCGCGTGCGTGGCACACAGCGCTTCTGCTGCCCTACATGATTCCGCCCTTCATCGGTGCCATGGCATGGGTGTATTTGCTGAGCCCGGTGGGCTATCTAAACCGGTTGTGGATGCAGGTGTCAGGGTTTGGGACGCCGCTGGCGGTAATTTACGGCCCGGCTGGCATCGTGTTTGTGCTGACCCTGTACGGGTACCCGATCCCGTATGTAGTGGTTCGGGCGGCGCTCGAACGCATGAATCCGGCGCTGGAGGAGGCAGCGCGGATGGCGGGCGCGCGGCCTTTGCAGGTGATGCGCGACGTGGTGGTGCCGCTGGTTTTACCGGCGATTGGTTCGGGGGCGCTGCTCCTGTGGGTGTCGTCACTAGCCAATTTTGGGATTCCTGCGATACTGGGATTCCCGGCTCGTTATTTTGTTCTGCCGACACGCATCTATGCGACGGTGCTGAGCTTCGGGACGCCGGACAATTTGCGGGCGGCTGCAGCCTTGTCCGTGCTGCTGGCGGCGCCGGCAGGGCTGGCCCTTGTTTTGCAGCGAGGGTTGGTGGGGCGGGGAGGTGGTCGCTTCGCGGTTGTGACTGGGCAGGGAGGTGGGGGCGGGCGTATCGAGCTGGGACGTTGGCGATGGGCGGCGGGGGTTTTTGTGGCCGCGGTTGTGGGAATTGCGACGGTTTTGCCGCTAGGGGCTTTGTTGCTAACGTCGCTTACCCGGGCGTACGGAGTGCCGGTAGGTCCGGAAAACCTGACGGTTGAGCACTATCAGACGGTGCTTTTTGGAATACCGAAGGTCGGGCGGGCCTTGCGCAACAGCCTGATGCTAGCGGCAGGGGCTGCAACGCTGGTTGTGCTGTTGGCGGTAGCGGTAGCGTACCTATCGGAGCGCGCGCGGTGGCGAGCGGCGCAAGTGCTCGAGGGTGCATTGGCAATTCCCTACTCCGTCCCGGGGACCGTGGTGGCAGTAGCGCTGATTCTGGCATATGCGCGGCCGATTCCGGTTGTGAATATTCGCCTCTACGATACGGCTTGGATTCTGCTGGCAGCGTACGTTACGCGCTTTGTGGCGATTGGGCTTCGCACTGCGTCTTCGGGGCTGGCGCAGGTACACGCGTCGCTGGAAGAGGCAGCGAGGATTGCAGGCGCGGGTGCTGGTCGGGCAGTTGTGGATGTTGTGGTACCGATAATGTGGCCAAGCGTGCGCTCCGCATGGGTCCTTGTGTTCATACCCGCCGTGGCGGAGCTCACGTTGTCCGTCCTGCTGTATTCCGTAGGAAACGAGACAATCGGCGTGGTAATTTACGGGTTGCATGAGGAAGGGAAGATCGCGTTGAGTGCGGCACTGTCGTTCGTTGTAACAGTGCTGCTGCTAGGCGGACACGTGCTGATGGTGAAGACAGCAAAGAAAGAGTGGATGGCGTGAGATGGCGGGAGTGGTTGTGGAGAGGTTGGGCAAGCGCTATAACGATGCGTGGGTGATTAGAGGACTTGACGTAACGGTCGACGATGGTGAGTTTGTAAGTCTTCTGGGGCCGTCGGGGTGCGGCAAGACAACGACGTTGCGCATAATTGCGGGGTTTGTGCGGCCGACAGAAGGGCGCGTTATTGTTGAGGGACGGGTTCTGTCCACTCCCGAGTGGCAGGTGCCGCCTGAGCGTCGTGGAATGGCTATGGTGTTTCAGAGCTACGCGGTGTGGCCGCACATGACTGTGTTTCAGAACGTCGCCTATCCGCTTCGGTGTAGGAGGGTGACACGGAGGGAGCTTGAGCTACGGACACGACGAGCGCTGGAGCTAGTACGTCTTCAGCAGGTGGCGGATCGTTATCCGGGCGAACTGTCGGGGGGACAGCAGCAGCGGGTAGCTCTGGCGCGGGCGTTGGTTGGGGAGCCGGCAGTGTTGTTGCTGGACGAGCCCCTGAGTAACCTTGATGCGCGACTGAGGGAGGAGCTGCGGGACGAGATTGCGGAGCTTCAGAGGCGGCTGGGTTTTACGGTGCTGTACGTTACGCATGATCAGGTGGAGGCAATGGCGATGTCGGATCGCGTGGCGGTGATGCGAGAAGGGCAGATCGAGCAGATAGGGAGCCCGCAGGAGGTGTACGAAAAGCCGCGAACACCTTTTGTGGCGGGATTCGTGGGGAGGGCAAGTTTTTTGGAAGGGGAAGCGGTGGCCTGGCAGGAAGGTCGCGTGCAGGTGGTTTTGGGAGATGGACAGCAGGTCGAGGTACCGTGGGCTGAACCGCTGCGCGGGCCGGTGTGGCTGTGCGTGCGACCGGAGTGGGTGGTCAGCGACGTGGCAGGGGAGCTGCGGGGACGAGTCGTGCGGCGGGTGTATAGGGGGGATCGGGTGGACTGTGTTGGGGATGTCCCCGGCGGGCGGCTCCTGTGGACAGTTGGCGTAGGGCAGGCGCCAGCATTAGGGGAGGAAGTCTCATTTCGGATTGTGCGATGTGCGGTCTATCCGCGGACAGCTTTGAGCACGTCGGAGGGGAGGGAAGCAATATAATCGGGGCGTAGGGCGAGCACCGCGTCGCGCTCACGTGTCCCCCAGAGAGCGGCCACGGTGCGCACTCCAGCGGCACGCGCAGCTAGAATGTCGATGGGCGCGTCCCCGACCATCCACGTTTTGCGGACGGGAGCTCGAAGGCATCGGAGCGCTTGATAGACGGGTTCAGGTGCCGGCTTCGGGCGCGGGGCGTCTTCTTCGCAGATCACGCGGTCGAACAGGTGGAGGATACGGCAGGCTTGCAAGGTAAAGAGGGCGCGGTGGCGGCTTTTGGACGTGACGACAGCGAGGCGGAAGCCGTCGTGCCGCAGGGCTCGTAATAACTCGGGGATGCCCGGGAATGGTTTGATAGCTTCCTGGTGCTGCTCGTAGTAGCGCTCGTAGAGGCGGACCACTTCGGCGGCCTGTTCCGGGGCGACGGCGGCGGCTCGGAGGCGAAGGGGGGCGCCCCAATTTCGATGGAGTTCTTGCTCGGTGGGCTCCCGACCTAAAACCTGCCGGAGTGCGTGGGCAAAGGCGGCGGTCAGAAGGTGGAAGGAGTCGACAAGGGTGCCATCAAGGTCGAATAGCACGGCTCGGCCGCTGGCTTGTAGGAATCGCGGGTGAGGCCCGGGTCTGGCTGGAAGCTCAATCGGGGCGTGGGAGGCGACGGGCGGGCAGGGCTGGAGCGCGCCACGTGCGCGGCTGCAAACATACGGTGGGCAGGGCTTGGGCGTCCCGTATCGTAAGGGTGTATAGACCTGTAGCATAATTAGCCGGGTCATCGTAACGCCTCCCTACAGCTTCCCAGAACGGATCGGCGGGTGTTCGGCCGCGGGTGCGGTAGCCGAGGTGCGGCCGGCGGTGTTGTAAAACTCCAGGGAGCGATGCAGGGCTG
>PSLI01000049.1:0-11778 GCA_040289515.1 Candidatus Sysuimicrobiota bacterium | reverse complement strand
TTCTTCTTGGCCCACGTGTGCACCGTGGAGGACCCCACGGAGCGGACCCTGGAAATCGAGGCCCTCATGCGGGGGATCACCTCCCAGTTTGAGCGGTACGCGCGCCTGAGCCGCACTGTGCCCCCCGAGGCGTACATGGCGGTGATGAACGCGGACCAGCCGGGCAAGCTGGCGGACCTGGTGGCGCAGCACCTGCCCCTGAAGACGGAGGAGCGCCAGAAGGTGCTGGAGCTGGACGTCGCAAGCCGCCTGGAGTTCATCTCCCAGGTGCTCGCGCGGGAGATCAACATCCTGGACCTGGAGCGCAAGATCCAGAACCGCGTGCGCAAGTCCATGGAGAAGTCCCAGCGCGAGTACTACCTGAAGGAGCAGATGAAGGCCATCCAGCAGGAGCTGGGAGAGAAGGACGAGCGCCAGGCGGAGGTGGAGGAGTACCGGAAAAAGATCGAGGCCGCCAACCTGCCCGAGGCCGTGAAGGAGAAGGCCCTGGAGGAGCTGGGACGGCTGGAGAAAATGCCGCCCATGGTGGCGGAGGCGGTGGTGGTGCGCACGTACCTGGACTGGATCCTGGCCCTGCCGTGGAGCGTGCGCACGGAGGACCGCCTGGACATCCCGGAGGCGCGCAAGATCCTGGACGAGGACCACTACGGCCTGGAGAAGGCCAAGGAGCGCATCGTGGAGTACCTGGCGGTGCGCAAGCTGAGCCCCCAGTCCAAGGGGCCCATCCTGTGCTTCGTGGGGCCCCCGGGGGTGGGCAAGACCTCCCTGGGCAAGTCCATCGCCCGGGCTCTGGGTCGAAAGTTCGTCCGCATGTCTTTGGGCGGGGTTCGGGACGAGGCGGAGATCCGGGGCCACCGGCGCACCTACGTGGGGGCGCTGCCCGGCCGCATCATCCAGGGGATGAAGACCGCGGGCAGCAAGAACCCCGTGTTCATGCTGGATGAGATCGACAAGCTGGGCATGGACTTCCGAGGCGACCCCTCCGCGGCCCTGCTGGAGGCCCTAGATCCGGAGCAGAACCATGCCTTCAGCGACCACTACCTGGAGCTGCCCTTCGACCTCAGCGAGGTCATGTTCATCTGCACGGCCAACATGCTGGACACCATCCCGCCCGCCCTGCGGGACCGGATGGAGGTGATCCGGTTCCCCGGCTACATCGAGCAGGAGAAGCTGGGGATCGCGCGGCACTTCCTGGTGCCCAAGCAGCGCAAGGAGAACGGGCTGGAGGAGTTCGGGCTGCAGATCACGGACGCGGCTTTGCGCCGCATCATCCGGGAGTACACCCGCGAGGCGGGGGTCCGGAACCTGGAGCGGGAGATCGGCACCATCTGCCGGAAGATCGCAACCCTCGTCGCCTCCGGGGACTCCCGGGCGCCCCAGCGGGTCACCGCCCGGATGCTGCACCGTTTTTTGGGCCCGGCCAAGTTCCGCTACGGCGTGGCGGAGAAGCAGGACGAGGTGGGCGCCGCCACGGGTCTGGTGTGGGCGGAGACGGGCGGGGACATCGTCACGGTGGAGGCCACCCTGGTGAAGGGCAACGGCAAGCTGGTGCTCACCGGGCAGCTGGGGGAGGTGATGAAGGAGTCCGCCAACGCCGCGGTGTCGTACGTGCGGTCCCGGAGCCGGCGGCTGGGCGTGGACGAGGACTGGTACAGCAAGTTTGACGTGCACATCCACGTGCCCGCGGGCGCACAGCCCAAGGAGGGTCCCTCCGCGGGGATCACCATGGCCACCGCCCTGGCCTCGGCCTTGAGCGGCCGGCCGGTGCGCAAGGACGTGGCCATGACGGGCGAGATCACCTTGCGGGGCAAGGTTTTGCCCGTGGGCGGGCTCAAGGAGAAGGTGATCGCGGCCCACCGGGCGGGGATCCGGACGGTGATCCTGCCCAAGGAGAACGAGCGGGACATGCACGAGATCCCCGAGAACGTGCGCCGGGCGCTGCGATTCCGGTTCGTGGAGCACATGGACGAGGTACTGGAGGAGGCCCTGCTTCCGGCCCCGCCCAAGCCTGCCTCCCCCGAGCCGCCGCCCGCGGCGCTGGAGGTCCCGCGAATCCCGGTGGAGCTGCCCGCGCAGCAGGTGCCCCCCGCGCCTCCCCAGGCCTAAAGATGGGGGCTTGCGGGAGGAATTTGTGCCGAACCTGCGGGTTCTGAGCGCAGCGGACCTGGAACATCTGGTGTCCATGCAGGACGCCATCCAGGCCCTGCGCGAAGCTTTTCTGGCCCTCGCGCAGACGCGGGCACGAGTCCCGCTGCGCGTGCACCTCCCCACGCCTTCAGGCGACGCGCTGTGGATGCCCGCCCTGGTGGAAGGCGTGGGGCTGGGCCTGAAGGCCGTCACCGTTTTTCCTGGAAACCCACAACGGGGACTCCCCACCATCCAGGCCGCCGTGCTCCTGCTGGACCCCACCGATGGCCGGCCCCTGGGCCTGGTGGAAGGAGCGTCCCTCACGGCCCTGCGCACCGGTGCCGTTACCGGCCTGGCTACCGACCTCCTGGCCCGCAGGGACGCCGCGGTGGCGGCGATATTCGGCTGCGGCGTCCAGGCTCGCCGGCAGCTGGAGGGGGTGTGCGCGGTGCGCAGTGTTACCCAGGTGCGGGTGTACTGTCCGACCCCCGCCCACCGGGAGAGCTTCGCCGCGTGGGCGAGGGGGCGACCGTGGCTGGCGGGCGCGTCGGTGTTCAGCGCGCCGTCCCCGCAGGCTGCGGTGCGCGGTGCGGACGTGGTGGTGACCGCCACGCCCAGCCGTGAGCCCGTGTTTGATCCCGCGGACGTCACTTCAGGCGCCCACGTGAACGCCATCGGTGCCTACACCCCCCAAATGCGGGAGGTCCCTGCAGAGGTGGTGCGCCGGGCGAGGGTGGTGGTGGACAGCCTGGAGGCCGCGCGGGCGGAGGCCGGGGACCTCATCCAGGCCGCTGCAGAGGGCGCTTTCGACTGGAGCCACGCGGTGGAGCTGGGCCAACTGATAGAAGACCCTTCCCTGGGACGGCGCGGCCCAGACGAGGTCACCCTGTTCAAGTCGGTGGGCGTGGCAATTCAGGACGTGGCGGTGGGGATGCTGGCCTTGCGCCGCGCGGCGGAGCAGGGCGCGGGCGCGGAGGTTCCGTGGACATAGCCGGGCGGACGGGGCTGCGGGGCCGCATCCGGGATGGGTTGCGGCGCACGAGGCACGTTTTGGCCGCGTACCTGCAGGATGCCTTCACGCGCCCTCCGGACGACGCGTTCTTCGAGCGGGTGGAGGAAGCCCTCCTTGTATCCGACGTGGGGGTGGAGGTGACCGGGGAGGTGGTGGAGGAGCTGCGGCGCCGCGTGCGGGCTGGGCTGCGGCGCCCAGAGGAACTCCGCGGGGCCCTGCGGGAGGTGTTGCGGGGCTACCTGCCGGACCCCGCACCCCTGAATCTGGAGCCTCCGCCCGCGGTGGTGCTGGTGGTGGGCGTGAACGGCTCCGGCAAGACCACCACCGCGGGGAAGCTGGCCTGCCACTTGAGCGCGCTCGGCAAGCACGTGGTGCTGGCGGCAGCGGACACCTTTCGCGCCGCGGCCATCGATCAGCTGGAGGTGTGGGCGCGCCGCGCAGGCGCCGAGCTGGTGCGTCACCGAGAAGGCTCCGATCCCGCCGCGGTGGTGCACGACGCGGCGGAGGCCACGCGGGCCCGGTGTGCGGACGTCCTGGTGGCGGACACCGCGGGGCGGCTCCACACGAAGATCAACCTCATGGAGGAGCTGCGGAAGGTGCGGCGGGTGCTGGCGCGGCAGCTGCCCGACTGCCGGTGGGAGTCCCTGCTGGTGCTGGACGCCACCACGGGGCAGAACGGCCTCCAGCAGGCCTGGCAGTTCCAGGAGGTGGCCGCGGCCACGGGGGTGGTGCTCACCAAACTGGACACCAGCGCCAAGGGCGGCGTGGTGCTGGCCATCGGGCGTCACCTGGGGCTGCCGGTGAAGCTGGTGGGCACGGGGGAGGGGCCTGACGACCTGGAGAGCTTCGACCCCGACGCGTTTGTGGATCACCTGCTGCCGGAGGTGTGAGCAACCTTTCCGCTCCCGCGGGGCTTGAGAGGGTAGGGCGGTGAAGCCCGCGGCCCCATGGACCTGGCTGGCCCTGCTGTGCGCCGCGGAAGTGGGCACCATGCTTACCTTCTCGGGTTACGCGGCGCTGCTGCCCGTGCTGCGGCAGGAGTGGGAGATGTCCGCGGGGCAAGCCGGCGCGGTGTTTGCGGCCCAGCAGCTGGGCTACACCCTGGCGGTCCTGGTTCTGTCCACCGTCACGGACGTGTGGGGCGTGCGCCGCATCTACCTTCTCTCGGCCCTGTGGAACGGGCTGGCGAACCTGCTCTTCCCTTGGCTGGCGCGGGACTTCGCGTCCGCTTTCGCCCTGCGGCTGGTTTGCGGGGTCGGGCTGGCGGGCACCTACATGCCCGGCATGCGGCTGGTGGTGGAGCGGTTCGCCCCCGGGCAGCGGGGCGCCGCATTGGGAGCCTACATCGCCTGCTTCAGCGTAGGTGCAGCGCTGTCCTTGGCCCTGGCCGGCGCCCTGCTACCGTGGGGATGGCGGTGGAGCTTCTGGGTCCCCGCAGCGGGTCCCCTGCTGGCAGTGGCCGTGGCGTGGCGCATCGCCCACGACCCGCCCCGAAGCCACCGGGCCCCCCTGCAAGTCCGGGAGGTGCTCCGCAACCGGACCGCGATGCGGTGGGTGGTGGCCTACGCGGCCCACAACTGGGAGCTGTTCGGCATGCGAGCGTGGCTGGCGGCGTTTTTGGCTGCGCTGTGGACCGGTCAGGGTGTTCCCCTCAGCTCCGCCGCGGCGCGGGGAGCCGCGTTTGGTTCTGTGGTGCTCCTTGCGGGCGCAGCCAGCAACGCCTTGGGCGGGTGGGCTTCGGACCGGGTGGGACGTCGCCGCACGGTGGTGGCGGTGCTGCTGGCCTCAGCCGCGGTATCCTGCACGGTGGGCTGGACCCTCCCCCTGGGTGCAGCGGTGGTCCTGCCTTTGGCCTTCGTGTACGGGCTGGTGGTGACCGCGGAGTCCAGCACCCTTTCTGCCGGGGTGGCGGAGTCTGCGGATCTCCGCTGGCTGGGCACCACCATGGCGGTGCAGTCGGGGCTGGGGTTTTTGGTGACCGCCGTCTCCCCCGCGGTGTTCGGCTGGCTGCTGGACCGCGCGGGTTGGGGGGTGGCCTTCGCCTCCCTGGGAGTCGTGGCCCTCGCGGGCGCCGCTGCGGTGGCAGGTGCGCCTGAAGTTCAACGTTGATGGGGCGGCCAGTCCGTGGTACGCTTCCTGTAAAGGAGGTTGCCTTTACACGGGTTGAGCACGGACCGCCTTCTGGCTGACCGGTTCGCGGTGATTCGCCTGTTTGAGGCATATGCGCGGCTGCTGACCCCGCGGCAGCAGCAGCTGGTGGCCCTGTACTTCCACGACGATTTGTCCCTGTCGGAGATCGCACAACGCCTGGGCGTCACCCGTCAGGCCATCCACGACGGCCTGCGCCGCTCCGTGGCGGAGCTGGCCCGGTACGAGGAGTGCCTGGGGCTCGTGCAGCGGGCTCGGGGCGAGGATCGCCGCCGGCAGGCCCTCCTGCGGCAGCTGGACAGCCTGGAAGGGGAGATCCGGAGGCTCCTGAGCGGGCGGGTGGCACAGCGGCTCCTGGCGCGGGTCCAGGCCCTACGGGAGCTGGTGTGAGCGAGCCTGGGCGGGCCCACTACTTCAGCCGGGTACCGCAGGTGCCCTCGCGCCCGCGGGTGGTGCACGTTGACTTTCAGGGCCGGCGGTTCTGCTTCCTCACCGACCGCGGGGTGTTCTCCTACCGCGGTGTGGACCGCGGTACACGCCTGCTCTTGGAGGCCCTGGAGGTGCGTCCCGGGGACGAGGTGCTGGACCTGGGCTGCGGCTACGGGGTGGTGGGGATCGTGGCCGCCACCCTGGCGGTTCGGGGGCGCGTGGTGCTGGTGGACGTCAACCCGCGGGCAGTGCAGCTGGCTCGGGAGAACGTTCGGCGGTGTGGCCTGGCCCATGTGGAGGTGCTGCAGGGGGATCTGTACGCCCCCGTGGCGGGACGCCGGTTCGACGTGATCGCCACGAACCCGCCCATCCGAGCCGGACGGGCGGTGGTGCGGGCTATGGTGGAGGGCGGGCCGGCGCACCTGAAACCCGGCGGCCGATTCTACCTGGTGGCGCGCACCGCCCAGGGTGCCAAGACCCTGGGCCGCCTGGTGGCGGAGGTGTTCGGGGAGGCGGAGGAAGTGGAGCGGGAAGGCGGATATCGGGTGTACCGGGCCCTCTGGAGGCGCGGCGGTGTTTGAGGCGCTGCAGGAACGGTTGTTGGGTGTGTTCCGCCGCCTGAGCGGGCGGGGGGTCCTGCGACCGGAGGATGTGGACGCGGCCCTACGGGAGGTGCGACGGGCCCTTCTGGAGGCGGACGTGCACGTGCAGGTGGTGCGGGACTTCGTGGCCCGGGTGCGCGAGACCGCATTGGGCCGGGAAGTGTGGAAGAGCCTCACACCCGCACAGCAGGTGGTGCAGGTGGTGTACGAGGAGCTGGTGCAGCTGCTGGGCGGGCAGCACCGGGAGCTTGTACCGTCCCCCCGGCCGCCCACGGTGGTACTCCTGTGCGGCCTGCACGGGACCGGCAAGAGCACTCAGGCGGCGAAGCTGGCCCTGCACCTCCGCAAGCGCGGCCGCCGCCCGCTCCTCGTGGCCGCGGACCTGCAGCGCGCCGCGGCGATCCGGCAGCTGCAGGTGCTGGGCGAGCAGGCGGGTGTGCCGGTGTTCACAAAGGAGGCCCCCGACCCCGCAGAGGTGGCACGGGCGGGGGTGGAGCACGCACGTTCCGCGGGCTACGACTTTGTCCTGGTGGACACCGCGGGCCGGCTGCATGTGGACGACGACCTCCTGGAGGAGCTGCGCCGGGTGCGGGACGGCTGCGGGGCCCACCACGTGCTCCTGGTGCTGGACGCCATGACGGGCCAGGAAGCCGCGCGCGTGGCTGCCCGCTTCCACCAGGCCCTGGGCGTGGATGGGGTGATCCTCACCAAGCTGGACGGGGACGCCCGGGGCGGCGCGGCGTTGTCGGTGGTGGCCACGGTGGGACGGCCCGTGCTGTTTGTGGGGACCGGGGAGCGCCTGGAGGCCCTGGAACCCTTCCACCCGGACCGCATGGCGTCCCGCATCCTGGGCATGGGGGACGTGCTCACCCTGGTGGAGCGGGTCCGGGAGGCGGTGGACGCAGAGCGCGCCGCGGAACTGGAGCGCAAGCTGCGGCGGGCGGAGTTCACCCTGGAGGACTTCCGGGAGCAGCTGCGCCAGGTGCGGCACATGGGGCCCTTGACGAGCCTCCTGGACATGATCCCAGGCTGGCCCGCCCTGCGGCGCCGACGGGAAGAAATGCAGGAGCAGGAGCGCGAGCTCCGCCGCATGGAGGCCATCCTGGACTCCATGACGCCGCAGGAGCGGCGCGATCCGTCCATCCTGAACGCCAGCCGTAAACGCCGCATCGCCCGTGGCAGCGGCACCACGGTCCAGGAGGTCAACCGCCTGATCAAGCAGTTCGAGGAGGCCAAGCGGATGATGCGGGAGCTGGAACGCAGGGGGCGCTGGGCCAGACGGCTGCCCCTGCCGCCCCTGTGAGGGGGACACCACGCACGGAGGAGGGAGACCATGGCGGTGAAGATCCGGCTCATGCGGATGGGGCAGAAACACCAACCCGCCTACCGGGTGGTGGTGGCGGACTCCCGGGCCCCCCGGGACGGACGCTCCATCGAGATCCTGGGCCACTACAACCCCCGCACGGAGCCGTCCACCATCCACATCGACAGGGAGCGGGCTATCGCGTGGCTGGAGCGGGGCGCGCGGCCGTCGGACAGCGCGCGGGTGCTCCTGCAGAAGACGGGCATCCTGCAGGAGTGGCAGCGCCGGCGGGCCAGCCGGAAGGCGCAGGGGTAGGCCATGCGGGACCTGGTGGAGTACGTTCTGCGGGGCATCGTGGCGCACCCGGACCGGGTCGAGGTGGAGGAGACGGACGGGGAACGAGGCACCGTGCTGCGGGTGCGGGTGGCGCCGGAGGACGTGGGCAAGGTCATCGGCCGTGGTGGGCGTATGGCGCGGGCCCTGCGGACCCTGGTACGGGCCGCGGGGATGCGCGGCGGACGGGTGGTGCAGCTGGAGATCGAGGACGGGCGGCCCCGACCGGACGCCGCCCCATAGGAGGAGGGAATGACGAAGATCACCCTGCTGCGTCCGGTGGTGGTGAAGGCCATCGTGACGGAGAACTTCAAGGCCCTGTACGTGCGGGAGCTGGAGGATGCCCTGCGGCGGGTGGAGGATTTGCTGGCTCAGGTGGAGATCCAGATCCGCCGGATGGACCTGGAGCGGCAGATCACCCCGCAGACCCGCGCGGTGCGCCAGCAGCTGGAATTGGAGCGGCAGCGGCACGAGGCCCTGCGGGCGGAGCTGCAGGAACGCCTACAGGAGGCACGCGAGTTGGAGCTTAACACCGAGTTCCCGCACCTCACGGTGGACGCCCAGGTGGAGGTCCAGGTGGGGGACAACCTGTTTCAGAAGCTGGCCCGCACGGAAATCGTGGTGAAGGACGGCATCGTGATGGAGGTCCGCGGCGGATGAGGGAGGAGAGCTGGGTGCGAGTGGCGTGGGTGAGCGGGCCGCACGGGCTGCGGGGTGAGGTGCGGCTGGTGCCGGACACCGACTTCCCCCAGCGTCTGGCGTCCCTGCGCACGGTCTGGCTGGTGGGGCCCTGGGGGGTGGAGGAGCGGCGGGTGGCCTCCGTCCGCCGAGCCCAGGAGGCTTTCCTGGTGAAGCTGGAGGGCGTAGAGGACCGTACCGCCGCGGAGCGGCTGCGCGGTGCCGCGGTGTGCGTGCCCCGCAGCGGGCGGGTTCCCCTGCCTGAGGGGACCTACTACGTGGACGACCTGCTGGGCTCGGAGGTGGTTACGGAGGAGGGCCGGGCCCTGGGGCGTTTGGAGGAGGTGCTGCGGGGGCCGGCCCACGACGTGTACGTGGTCCCCGACGGCCGGCGGGAGGTGCTGCTGCCTGCGGTGCGGGAGGTGGTGGGGGAGGTGTCGGTGGACGGGCGCCGGATCACAGTGCGGCTGCCCCCAGGCTTAGAGGAGGCGTAGCCTCCGTGCAGGACCGACCGACGCTGCGGGTGGACATCGTCACCGTTTTCCCGGAGGCCTTCGTGCCCCTGCAGCTCAGCGTGCTGGGCCGGGCCCAGCGGGCAGGGCTGCTGATGGTGAGGATCTGGAACCTGCGGGACTTCACCACGGACCGCCACCGCACCACCGACGACTACCCGTACGGGGGCGGGCCTGGGATGGTGATGAAGCCGGAGCCGTTCTTCGCCGCGGCCCGTGCCATCGCGGAGGAGGCAGGCGGGCTCGGCCGCGTGCTCCTCACGTCCCCCCAGGGTCGGCCCTTCACCCAGCAACTGGCGCAGGAGTTCAGCCGGGCCGGCCACCTGGTGATCCTGTGCGGGCACTACGAAGGCGTGGACGAGCGGGTGTCGGTGGGCTTGCGCGCGGAGGAGATCTCCATCGGCGACTACGTGCTTACGGGCGGGGAGCTGGCCGCCATGGTCATCGTGGACGCCACGGCCCGCCTGGTGTCCGGGGTGGTGGGGGACGAGGCGTCGGTGCGAGAGGATTCCTTCACCCGGGGGCTGCTGGACTACCCCCACTACACGCGGCCCCCCGAAGTGGAGGGGCTGCGGGTTCCCGAGGTGCTGCTGTCCGGCAACCACCAGGCCATCGCCCGGTGGCGGCGCAAGGAGGCGATTCGCAGGACCCTGCAGCGCCGCCCGGACCTGCTGCGCACGGCCCCGCTGGACGCGGAGGACCGAGCCCTGCTGGAGGAGGTGCTGCGGGAGGAACGGGAGCGGGGAGCCCGTAGTGTATAATACGCCTTTGTGATTACGCCCAGCCCTCCGGAGCAGGGGCGGCGGGACACTCAGGGTCGGTGATTCGACATGGACAAGGTGGCGCTGGTGGAGCAGGAGTACCTGAAGCGGGACCTGCCGGAGTTCGGTCCGGGGGACACCATCCGGGTACACTTCAAGGTGGTGGAGGGCGGCCGCGAACGGGTACAGGCCTTCGAAGGCGTGGTGGTAGCGCGCCGGGGCGGAGGGCTGCGGGAGACGGTGACGGTTCGGCGCATCTCTCACGGGGTGGGGGTGGAGCGCATCTTCCCCCTGCACTCCCCGCGGCTGGAGCGGGTGGAGGTGGTGCGCCGGGGCCAAGTGCGGCGCGCCAAGCTGTACTACCTGCGGGAGAAGGTGGGCAAGGCCACCCGCATTAAGGAGCGTCGGTGACCGTGCGGGGCCGGTAGCGTCAATCCCCGGCTGCCTGCGGCCGCGCGCGGCCGGGACCAGGGAATCGTGAGGGGAGCTGCGTTCGCGTTCTCGCTGTCGGAACCCAGCATCCCCGTGGTCATCCTCGCGGTGGCCGCGGGTCTGCTGGCGGCCCGCACCGTCATCCGTCGCGCGTACCTGTTCCCGCCCGCGTTGCGCCGCATGGTCCTGGAGACCGTGGACGCGGCCTTGTTCGCGGTGGTGCTCGCCTTCCTCATCATCACCTTCGTGGTGCAGGCTTTCTACATCCCCTCCGGCTCCATGGAGCCCACCCTGCGGGTGGGCGACCGCATCCTGGTAGCCAAGTTCTACTACCGCCTGGCCCCCATCCAGCGCGGCGACGTGATCGTGTTCCGCTACCCCCTCAACCCCGGCAAGGACTTTGTCAAGCGGGTGGTGGGCCTGGCGGGCGACACCGTGGAGCTGCGCTCCGGCGTGGTGCTGGTGAACGGAAAGATGCGGCGGGACCTCACCCCTGCCCAGGGAGAGGCCAGCTGCCCACAGAACTACGGGCCCAGGAAGGTGGACGCGGGGCACCTGTTCGTCATGGGGGACAACCGGTGCAACAGCGAGGACAGCCGCTTCTTCGGGCTCGTGCCCGTGCGCAACGTGGTGGGCAAGGCCGTGCTGGTATACTGGCCGCCGTACCGGGTCGGGCTGGTGCGGTAGCCACCTCCCTGTACGCCCTGGAACGGGCCCTGCGCGGGGGCGGTTACCGGCACGTGGCCGGCGTGGACGAGGCGGGGCGCGGGCCCCTGGCAGGACCTGTGGTGGCCGCCGCGGTGATCCTGGACAGGCGCTACGGGATCCCTGACCTCCAGGACAGCAAGCATCTTGCACCTCGTCAGCGGGAGGAGGTGGCGGACCGCATCCGCCGGCAGGCGGTGAGCTGGGCGGTGGCGCAGGCCACCGTGGAGGAGGTGGACCGCCTGAACGTGCTGCACGCCGCCCGCCTGGCCATGCGGCGGGCGGTGGAAGGGCTCGGGGTGCGGCCCGAGGTGGTTTTGGTGGATGGCCCCTGGGGGCTGGCGGTGGACCTCCCGCAGCGTGCGGTGGTGGGAGGAGACGGGAAGGTGGCCTGCATCGCCGCGGCCTCGGTGTTGGCGAAGGTGGAGCGGGACCACATCATGGGGGAGCTGGACCGCCTGTACCCCGGATACGGGTTCGCCTCCCACAAGGGCTACGCGTGCCCAGCGCACCTGGAGGCGCTGCGCCGGCTGGGCCCCAGTCCCGTACACCGGCGTTCCTTCGCGCCCGTGCGGGCCCTGGCCCTGGGTCTGTGGGAGGGTGTCCGGGACCTGTAAGCACGCCTCCAAACCGCGCCTGCCGCTCGTTCTTCTTTACGGACGTGCTGCGCCGGCTTTTAACGTTTTTGGCCAACCGGCGGCCCCGCCCCACGGCCGAGCCGTGCGGGCCGCATCGG
>PSLI01000048.1:0-12109 GCA_040289515.1 Candidatus Sysuimicrobiota bacterium | reverse complement strand
TGAAGCTGGCCGCAAGGACGTCCGCAACGCGGTGGAGGCCGCCCGCACAGCCTCCACCGCGTGGAGCGCGGCCTCCGGCACCAGCCGTGCCCAGGTGCTGTTTGACCTGGCGGAGAACCTGCAGCGGCGTGCCGGGGGGCTTGCCGGCCGCCTTGCACGGGCCACGGGGCTTGTCGAGCTGTCGCGCCGGGAGGTTGCCATCGCTGCCCAGCGCCTGTTCAGTTACGCCGCGTGGGCCGACAAGCTCGACGGAACCGTGTACGCCACCGCGGAGGCCCGCCTTCTGGTCCTGGCCCTGCGGGAGCCTTTGGGGGTCGTCGGGATCGCCTGCCCCGACGAGTTCCCTCTGCTGGCCCTGGTCTCCCTGCTGGCACCGGTGGTGGCCGCGGGCAACACCGCGGTGGTCGTCCCGTCGCAGCGGCACCCCCTCGTGGCCGGGGACCTGTACGAGTTGCTGGAAGCCTCCGACGTGCCAGGTGGCGTGGTTAACGTCCTGACCGGGGACCGGGAAGGGTTGGCCCTGGTGCTGGCCCAGCACGACGACGTGGACGGCCTGTGGTACTTCGGCACCCCGGAGGGCGCCGCGGCGGTGGAGCGGGAGTCTGTAGGGAACCTGAAGCGCACGTGGACGTGCACCGAGCCCCGGGACTGGTTCGACCCCGCCTTCGGAGAGGGGGAGGAGTTTCTGCGCCGCGCCACCCAGGTGAAGGGCGTGTGGCTGGCTCACGGCGACTGAACCGGCGGGTCTGGCTCATAGCCGCCCTGGTGCTGGCGGGCTGCGGCCGTGCCCCCGACCTCTCCGGGACCTGGGTGGGCCGTTGGGCATCCGACGACGGGGTGAGCCGCGGTACCTTCCGCGTGCAGGTGAGTCAGAGCGGCAACCGGATCTCCGGCCGCATCGCGCTGGAGGGTACCTGGTTCTCCCGGGCGCGCATCGTCGGCGTGGTGGAAGGGTCCCACATCCGCTGGGGCGTGCTGCACGGAGGAGTCAGCGTGCTCACCTTCGAAGGGAGGGTAGAAGAGGGCCGCAGTGCGGGGACCTACCGGGGCCCCGGCGGCTCGACGGGCAGGTGGACGGCTGTACGGATCGCGCGGCCTTGAGGAGGCTCAGGTGGCGTACGACGTCGTGGTGGTGGGGCTGGGCGGTGCTGGCAGCGCGGCTGCTTACCACCTGGCCCGCCGGGGGCTACAGGTGCTGGGGCTGGAACGCTTCGGCCCCCTGCACGACCGCGGCTCCAGCCACGGCCACACCCGCATCATCCGCCAGGCGTACTTCGAGCACCCCGACTACGTCCCTCTTCTGCTGCGGGCCTACGAGCTGTGGGGGGAGCTAGAGCGGCTCACCGGCGCGGAGCTGCTGCGGGTCTGCGGCGGGCTTATGGTGGGACCTTCCGCAGGCCGCCTGGTCTGTGGGGCCCTTTCCAGCGCACGCCGGTACGGTCTGCCTCACGAGCTGTTGAGCCCGTCGGAGGTCCGCGCTCGGTTCCCCGCGTTTCGCCTGGCGGAGGACGAGCAGGCCCTGTACGAACCCCGGGCCGGCATCCTGTTGTGTGAGGCCTGTGTGCGCGCCCACCAGGAACTGGCGCGGTGGCACGGGGCGGAGCTGCGCTTCCATACCCCGGTGCTGGAGTGGGACAGCGACGGCACGAAGGTCTGCGTCCGCACGGGGTCGGGCACCGAGGAGGCCACGAACCTGGTGCTGGCCGCAGGGGCCTGGATGCGGGAGCTGGCGCGGTGGGCTTTGCCCCTCTCCGTGGAACGCCAGGTGGTCTTCTGGTTCCGGCCCCGACGCTCCGAGTGGTTTGTACCCGAGACGTTTCCGGTGTTCGTGTGGGAGACCGCCGAGGGCTTCTTTTACGGCATCCCCGCGGTGGCGGGGCGGGGCTTCAAGGCAGCACGTCACCACGGGGGCGAGGCTGCAGACCCCGACCGCGTGCCGCCGCCCCAGTTGGAGGAGGCGCGCTGGCTGCGGGCCCAGCTGGCCCGGAGGCTCCCGGAAGCAGACGGAGGGGTACAGGACGCCCGCACGTGCCTGTACACCAACACGCCGGACGAGCACTTCGTGCTGGACCGGCACCCGGAGTTCTCCAACGTGGTGGTGTGCTCCGCCTGCTCGGGCCACGGCTTCAAGTTCACCAGCGTGGTGGGCGAGGTGGTGGCGGACCTGGTGCAGCATGGCACCAGCCGCCTGCCCGTGGGGTTTCTGTCCGCCCGCCGGTTCGGGTAGGTGCGGTACACTACGCACGGGATGAACCCCCCGACTGCGCAGACTTCCCGGCATGTGCCACCGGGGGAGCTACCCCTTTCCGGGATCCTGGACCAGCTCCTGACCGCCGCACGGGGACCGGTGACGGTGGGAAGCCTGATGGAGCGCATGGAGGAGCGCGGCTTCGGCCTGGCCATTGTCCTGCTGGCCCTGCTCACCCTCATCCCCATCCTCCCGCCCGGCACCGCGGCCATGGCGGGGCTGCTGTACGTGGTGGGCGGGCTGCAGATGCTGGCCGGCCGCCGGCAGCCGTGGATCCCACGTCGGCTCGCCCAGTACCGGCTGTCGGAGGCTGCGGTGGCCGCTCTCCGGCAACGAGGAGTATCGCTTCTGCAGCGGTTCGAGCGGTTCTCCCGCCCGCGGTGGACGCCCATGGGAGACGAGGCCCTGCTGCGGTTGACCGCGGTGGTGGTGCTGGCCATGGGGGTTGTCCTGTTCCTTCCCCTCCCGTTCCTCAATAGCCTCCCGGGCCTGTCCATGCTGGCGGTGGGGATCGGGCTGATGAACCGCGACGGCGTGTTCCTCCTGGTGGGTACCGGCCTCGCGGTCGGGGTCCTGGCCCTGGTGGGTCTGGGCCTAGAGGCTCTGCGGGCCTTCGCCTACTGGATGGTCTGGCGGCTGCCGTGGAAACCCTAGGGATCCGGTTCCAGGCGCAGCGAATCCGCGGCAAGGGGCGGGGCAAGGCCCTAGGCTTTCCCACGGTGAACCTAAAGATCCCGCAGGGTTTGCAGCTTCCGCACGGCATCTATGCCTGCTGGGTACGCATCGAAGGCCGCAGCCACCCCGCAGCGCTGCACTACGGCCCGGTGCCCGCCTTCGGGGAGGAAGAGCCGTCCCTGGAGGTACACCTTTTGGACTGCGAGTTACCAGCCCCTCCGCCGTCGGTGGAGGTGGAGGTGGTGCGCTGGATCCGGCCCGTCCTGGCGTTCGACTCCCCGGACGCTCTGAGGGCCCAGATCGCCCAGGACGTGCGGGCCTGCCGCGAGGCGCTGGGGCTGGTTACGGATCCTGCAGCCGGGGTGGCCTTGGAACTGCAGCGGCGGGGTGTCCGGGTCGAGCTGCACCGGTTCGGGCGGAGCACCCGCACCGCCCGCGAGGCCGCCGAGGCCCTCGGCACCAGCCCGCAGCGCATCGTGAAGTCCCTCCTGTTTCTGGCAGACGGTCGCCCGGTTCTAGCCCTGGTGTCCGGCGCGCACCGCGTGTCCCCGGACAAGCTCGCGACCGCGGCGGGGGCCCGCCGGGTGTGGCCCGCGGACCCGGACACGGTGGCCCGGATCACGGGCTTTCCCGCCGGTGCGGTGCCCCCCGTGGGGCACGCGCAGCCCCTGCCCGTCTTTATGGATGAGGCTCTGCTGCACGCCGACCTGGTGTACGCGGGTGCCGGTTCCCCCGACGCCCTGCTTGCCATCGCACCGGGCCAGCTCCGGGCCCTCACCGGAGCCCAAGTGGTGGACCTGAAGGACGCGCCCTAAAATCCGCCCGCCGGTTTGACCGGCGTGCTTGCGCGGCGGCAAGGCGCGGAGTATATAGGCTACTGTGCTAAGGGCCAGAGCGCTCCCGGCCACCCTGTGGCGGACCCTCGTGGGCAGCCCCCTGGAAACGCAGAGGCTGCGCCACGAACGGCTGACCAAGCTGAAGGGCCTCGCGGTTTTCGCCTGCGACGCTCTCTCCAGCAGCGCGTACGCCACCGAGGAGATCCTCCGCGTCCTGGTGTTCGCGGGGAGCGCGGCGCTGGCGTTCACGGTCCCCGTGTCCGCGGCCATCGTGGGCCTCATGGCCGTGGTGGCCACCTCCTACTATCAGACCATTCACGCGTACCCATCGGGCGGCGGGGCGTACATCGTCGCCCACGAGAACCTGGGGACGCTGCCGGGGCTGGTGGCGGCGGCAGCCCTCCTGGTGGACTACGTGCTCACGGTGGCGGTGAGCATCTCCGCCGGTGTCGCGGCCATCACCTCCGCCCTGCCCCGCCTGTACCCGTACCGGGTGGACCTGGCGGTGGCTCTCGTGGCCCTCATCACCATCGGCAACCTCCGGGGCGTACGGGAGTCCGGTACCATCTTCGCCATCCCCACTTACCTGTTCATCTTCGCCTTCGGTACCACCATCCTCACGGGCCTGTGGACCTGGCTGGAGGGCCAACTTCCGCGAGTGGACCGTCCCGAGACGCTGGCGGCGACACACCCCCTCACCCTGTTCCTCGTGCTGCGGGCCTTCGCCTCCGGCACCGCGGCCCTCACCGGCGTCGAGGCCGTCAGCAACGGGGTGCAAGCTTTCTACCCCCCGGAGGCGCGCAACGCTAGCCGGGTCCTCATCGCCATGGTGACCCTCCTGGGGTTCTTCTTCTTCGGGACTAGTTTCCTCGCCCAGGAGATGGGGGTCCTCCCCCGGGAAGAGGAGACGGTGGTCTCCCAGATCGCCCGGGCGCTGTTCCAGGGCGGCTGGTTCTACTACGTGGTCCAGGCCGCCACCATGTTGATCCTGGTGCTGGCGGCCAACACCGCCTTCGCGGACTTCCCCCGGCTCAGCTCCATCCTGGCCCGGGACCGCTACCTACCCCGCCAGCTGGCCAACCTAGGTGACCGCCTGGTGTTCGCCAACGGGATCCTCCTTCTGGGCGCCACCGCGTCGTTCCTGATCGCGGTGTTCCGGGCCACCGTGCACAACCTGATCCCCCTCTACATGGTGGGGGTGTTCGTGAGCTTCACCCTGTCCCAGGCGGGCATGGTCCGGCACTGGCTAGCCTCGCGGTCAGGCCCGTGGCGGCTGCAGCTGGCCATCAACGGTTTGGGTGCCGCGTGCACGGCCCTGGTGGGTCTGGAAGTGGCGGCGGTGAAGTTCCTGGACGGGGCGTGGATCACCGTGTTCGTCATCGGGTCCCTGGTCGTGTTCATGCAGGCCATCCACCGCCACTACGAGGACCTCAAGGTCCAGCTGTCCCTGGAGCGGGCGAAGCCACCCCGCCCCTTCCGGGCCCACAAGGTCATCGTGCCCGTGAACAACGTCCACCGGGGCATCCTGGAGGCCCTTCGGTACGCGAAGGCGGTGAGCAACGACGTCACCGCGGTCTTCGTGGAGATCGAGCCCGGAGCCCGCGAGGAGATCGAGCGGAAGTGGGAGCGGTGGGTGCCGGACGTGCCCCTGGTGGTCCTGCCCTCGCCCTACCGCTCCGTGGTGGGCCCCATCCTCCTGTATTTGGACCAGGTGCAGCGGGAGGCGGGCCCGGACACCGCCCTCACCGTGGTGCTGCCGGAGTTCGTCCCGCGCAAGTGGTGGCACCACCTGCTGCACAACCAGACCGCCCTCATGTTGAAGTTCGCCCTGCTGTTCCGGCAGCGCCGCCTGAGGCGGTACAAGGTCCTGGCGGACGTGCCGTACTACCTCACCCGCTGATGGCCGCCCGCGCGTGGCTCACCGCGGTGGTGGTAGCGGGGCTGCTGGAGGCCTGTGCCCGGGGGCCCGCTCCCTTGGTGCGGTACGAGGACCCGCTGCTACAGGTGGCCCTGGACCACCCCCAGGGCTGGCAGGTGCTGCGCTCCGGGGACGGGCGTTGGTTGCAGGTGGTGCCAAACCGCGAGAGTCCCGAGCCGGATCCCCTCCGGTACACGGAGTTCCTGAGCGTGCGGCTGCTTTCGGGCCCGCCGCCCGCGCACGACGATCCGTTGCGCCAGGAGGCCTTCTCGCAGCTGCCCTTCCACGGGGTGGCCAAGTTCCAGCGGGTGCAGGACGCGGGCCCGCTTCGCTACCGGTTCGAAGGGACAGGCAGCGCCCTGGCCGGTCAGTGGGTCGCGGTGGGCGTCCTTTTCGTGTTCCCGGACCGGCGGATCCACGTGGTGTGCGCCAAACCCCTGGACCGCTGGCGGGAAGGACAGCGGGAGTGCGACCGGCTGGTGGAGCGGGTGCAGCCCCTGGGAAGCCCCCGTTCGCTACCGCACCACCCAGGTGCCTTTCATCCCCGCCTCGTAGTGCCCGGGGAGGTGACAGCCCATCTCGAAGGTGCCGCGCTTGCGGGGCACGAACCGCAGCACCACCTGCTGGCCGGGAGCCAGGTTGAGCATGACCAGGTCCTTGCCCATCCGCTCCACCTTCGGCGCCTTGCCCTCCACCTGCACGGCCACGCCACGGAAGTAGCTCCGCGCCTCCAGCTGCCGGTGCCTCTCGTCGTGGCCCATGCCCGCCATGTGCAGACCGCCCGCGTCGTACACCATGAACTCGTGCTCCACCACCCCGCGGTTGGACAGCACCACGACCGTCGACACCCCCGCCTTCAGGCTCACCGTGGCCGGGACGAAGGCGAACTCCTTCATCTGCACATTCACACGCTGTACCGGGGCTGCGGCCACGCCCCACGATGCCGCCAGCGCCGCGAACGCGGCGAACGTCAACCTCCTGACCGACACGCCCATGCGCTTACCTCCCAGCTAGCGCTTTCCCTAATCAGGGTATCGCAACCAAAATCCCCGTCATGCCCGCTGCCCGGGGCCCCACGCGCCGGGTGCCTAGCCCATCGCCACTAGCAGAAGTAGGAGCAACGCCAGCAGCAGCCACAGCGCTATGGGTGCGACCCCCCTGGATGCCTTCCGGGTGGCCTGCAGGCTCCGCACAAGCTCCGGATACTCCGACGGGGAGATCTCCCTCCGCGCCAGGCGCTGCCGCAGCAGCTCGCGCGCGCCGTCCCGCCCCTCCGGGCTCCTCGGTCCGGGCGGTGAGCAGGACCCCGTACGGATCTCCCTCCGCCCGCAGGCTGCGCAGGACCTGCAGCCCGTCCAGGCCCGGGAGCAAGACGTCCAGGATCACCCGCAGGGCCTGCTCACCGTCGGCAACCCCCTGGACCTCGAACCCCTGCCGGGCAAGATACCTCTGCAGGAGGTCTCGGACGGTGTCGTCGTCGTCCACCACGAGGACCCAGGCCACGGCACCTCCATGGTAGACGACGGCCGGTCAGCGCAGCAGCTTGCGCAGCTCCTCGTACTGCTCCGGGGTGATCTCGCCCCGCGCCAGGCGCTGGCGAAGGATCTCCAGAGCTCCGTCGGGCTCGCGCCGGGCTGCCCCGAGGATCGCAAGCACCACCCCCACCACCAGCAGCGCCAGCAGCAGGAATCCCAAGGCACCTCCCCAGCCCCAGCCGCCCCAGCGGCCCATCATGCCGGGGCCCACCATCCAGCTCCACCCGAAAGCCATCCACAGACCCGGCACCACCAGGAGCACCGCCAGCACCACCAGGGCCACCACAACTCCTTCGCGCCAGCTCATCTCCGCCTCCTCACCGTATTACCGTTTCGCCCAACCGTTCCGGAACCCCTGCCAGGTTGCGGAGCAAAACGCTCATTCGCTCCGGCCACGCACCGGGAGCCGGGAACACGAGCTTCCCCGCGCGGTGGTGGGCGCTGGTACGCTTCTCCTGCCACCGCAGGGGCTTGGTCTCCCGGTCCGGAGCGGTCCGCAGGGCGGTGTTGGCCTGTACGTCGGCCCAACAGGTCCACGGAGTGCGTGCCCAGGCTGACGCGAAACCTCAGGGCTTCCTCTTCGACGCCCAGCCAGGTGGCCGTCACCGTGACCCCGCCTTCTCCCCGGTCCCGGACCGTCGCCCGCACGGGCTGGGCTGCAGGCGCCGCAGCGGCGCATGCCATCAGCGCCGCCAGCAGCATCCCCATCCACCGAACCACCGAACCACGCGCATCCAGCATCACCTACAAAGAAAAAGGCTGCTGGGTGCGCGTGAAGTGCCCCCGAAGGTGGTATGAAGACCCCGTGGAAACCCGGCGGCCGTCATCCAAGGTTGGAGGGCCACCAACCCAGAAGCGCCCACACAATCGCGTCCCCCAGGCCCCGGGCCAGCACGGGCCCCCACACGCTGCCGGTGAGCCGGCGCACGTAGAAAAACACCGCCCCGCTCAGCAGGTGCCAGGCCACCACCTCCCCCCTGGCTTTGGGGTACAGGAAGAGCGTCCCCACCTCGGATAGAAGAAAGGCTGCGACGGGGTACCTGGACAGTGCGGCCGGCAGAGCACCCCGCAGCCACAGCTCCTCGCCCAACCCCGCCACCAGGCTACTCAGGAAGGTGGTGAGCCCTGGCAACTGAAAGAACAGCGGGATCTCCTGTGCTGCGAACCCGGCGTGCACAAGCCAGATCGCCGCAGCCGAACAGCCCACGGCGCCCACCACGCTCGTCAGATGTCGGGCCCGCGCCAGCCCCAGCTCTCGCAGGTCGGGGTAGACCATCAGGGCCGCGGCCGCCACCAGGACCCCTGTTGCGGCCACCCGGAGCCCGAGCACTTTCCCTAGCAAGGCCACACCCGCCGGTACGGCGAACGCGGCTACGAAACGCCCCCGCAGCCACGGAAGCGCCACGGGCACGCTCATCACCGCCAACGTCGCCGCCGCCAGCCACATCCACAGGTCTCCCCACCGCGCGTAAGGCGTGAGCTCAGAGCGCGGCTCGAGGGTTCCGCCCACCCAGCCCTGCGTCAGCTGCGGCAGCGTGGCCTGCAGCCTGCCCGTGCGGTCGATGACGGCGGATACCCCGATGCTGGCCGCGCGCACTACGTCCCGACCCAGCTCCACCGCCCGCACCACCGCGAAACCCAGGTGCTGCACCGGTCCTGCGGACCGGCCGAACCACCCCTCCTCCGAGGAGTGCACGAGATACCGCGCCCCGCCCAGCACCAGGTCCCGCGCGGCAGCGGCGTACACGACCTCGTAGCACAACAGCACGCCCGCAGGGCCCCACGGCGCAGGAACCGGACGGTAACCCGGCCCGGGATTCGCCCACCACTCTCCCAGGGGCACAAGGCGCGCTTTGTCGTGGCGGCCCAGCACCTGGCCGTTCTCCACCACCACCGCGCTGTTTCGGCGGCCTTCGATCTCGCCCGTGGCCAGCAGCGCCACGCCCTGCGGCACCGCCCGCCGCAGCCGTTCTTCCAGGACTCCCCCCTGAAATAGGAGAGCCGGCCAGTAGTGCTCCGGCCACACCACAAGGCGCGCTCCCGAAGCCACCGCTCGTCGGGTGAGGGACAGGAGGACCTCCTGGGTCTGCGGAGCGAAGTCGGGGTCCAGCTTGCGCTGCTGCGGGAGGTTGGGCTGCACGGCGGCCACGTTGAGCTGCGGCCGCCGCTCGGCCTGAAGGCGCACCAGCCGCTCGCTGCCCCAACCCCATGCCACGGCCGCGGGGATCAGCAACAGGATCCCCACGGGCTTGCGCAGCAGCAGCAGGCTCACGCCTGCGTTCGCCGCCACCACCACCGCGGACACCAGGTACGCCCCGCCCACGGACGCCACCTGCAGCACGGGCAGGTTCGTCCACTGGGAATAGCCCACCAGCCCCCACGGGAAGGACGCGCTGCCGAGGCTGCGCAGCCACTCCACCACCACCCACGCCAGAACCGCGGCTACCGCGAACCGCACGTCCCCGCCCCCGCCCCCTGCAGCCGCCGCCAGCACGCCGAACAGCACACAGTACCCTGCGGCGAAAACCACCACGGCCAGGTACGCGGGAAAACCCAGGCTGCCCAGCCACGTGAGCAAGAGGCCGTAGAAGGCAAGCCCGAACGCAAACCCCACCCCCGCCGCCGCGGCAGGCCCAAGCCCCCGCACGGACAGGAACAGCGGCACAAGCGCCACCCACGCGAGCGGCCACCAGGCGGGGTGCGGGAAGCTCAAAGCCAGCAGGATTCCGGACGCCGCCGCGGCTCCGTACCGGATCCTGGTCGCGTGGGGCGCCTGCGGGGTTGGAACGGCCTCCAAAGCACGGTCCGGTTGGCCGGGCCGGGCAAACAACGGGTCCAGCCGCCGCACAGGATTACTGTAACACGCACCCCGCCTGCCATCCGTGGCATGCTGGAGTGCTCCTGCCCCAGGCCACCGGCGCCGTCCTGGACTTGGCCTCGCAGGCTGCGCGGGCCGCCCTGGAGGAGCTGCAGACATCGAGGTCCGCCGCGATGAGGTGGTGCACGACCTCACCGCGGCGGTGGCGGAAGGACGGCCGGATCTTTTGGTGATGGCGACTCATGCCCGCGGTGCCTGGGACCATCTGTGGGCGGGCAGCGTGGTGGCATGGTTCATCCGCGGGATCACGGTGCCCCTGCTCCTCGCGCCGGTGCAGGCGGCCCACAGGCAGGTGGTCTTTAAAGCCGCAGACAAGTTGATGGCCGCGCCCAGGGAGAGGTACCCTTAAACACGCGCAAACGGCGAGGGGGTGTGTTCCCAGCGATGCCTGCGCGTCGTGGCGGTTGTACCGGGACTCGGCGGAGAGCCGGCCTGGGCCGCTGCGGGAGAGGGGATGAAAGCCCCACACCGGGTGATCGGGGCCCCACGAACGGCACGACTTCCCGCGGGATTCCCAAAGGTGCGAACGTCTTCGAGCAGATTCCTCGCCAGCGCTAGGCCGTGGCCAAGTCCATGGTTCGGAACCATCGCCTACGCTCCCGTCCGGCCAGGGGCTGAGCGTAAACCAAGTACCGGTACCGAAAGGAGCACTGGGGCTGTGGGTTTCTTCACCAGGTGGGTAGGTCGGCGGCAACGGGTGCGGAGTGCATCCTGGGAGGGCTCCGCAGACGATTCGGTGGTTTCCCCCTCGGAGGCCCAAAGGCGCGCTCCCATAGGCCGACCGGGTCGGCGGGACGACCTTGTCCTGGCCAGGGTTCGCGAGGCACTGTCGCTCGGGGGATGCCCGGTCTGCCGCCTGGCTCATCACGCCGTGCACAGGTTCCTGGACACCTTCCTGTACGAGCGGGTGAACGACCCAGGAACGAGGGAGGAGCTTCGGGCTGCCTGGGGCTTCTGCCCGCAGCACGCATGGATGCTGCCTGCGCAGCGTCACCCGGTCCTCGGGGTCGCCATTACATATCTCGATCTGTTGCGCCGCCTGCGCTCCCGCCTGGACACCTTTCTCTGCCGCCGACGCGGGGGCCTGGCGCGCGCCCTGTGGTCGTCCCTCCGTCCTTCCGCCTCCTGTCCTGCGTGCCGCCACCTCCGCCGCATGGAGGAGGTGTACGCAGCAAGCGTTGCGGACCACGCGAGCGACCCGGAACTGCGCCGTGCGCTGTCGGGTCCGGCAGCCCTGTGCCTGCCCCACTTGCTCCTGGCCAGCTCCCTGGCGCGCTCGGAGGAAGCCGTCCGGGACCTGGCCGCCTCATACCGCCAAGCCGTGCTGCAGCTGGAAGCGGACCTCTCGGAGTTGGTCCGCAGACACGATTACCGCTTCCGCCACGAAGGCCTCACTCCGGAACAGGCCACCAGCTGGTTGCGGGCGCTGCAGGCCTTCCACGGTCGGGACCCCGACGAAGGTCGCGTTGAATTCCGCGTGCGGCCGGGCCCCCTGGGGTCGTCGCTGGAGCTGGGATGACGTCCCGCAGCCCCGCGGTATCCTTCAGGCCTGCCCGTGCGGCCAGGTTCGTCGTGCTGATGGGCTTGGTGAGCCTGCTGGCGGACGCCACGTACGAGGGCGCGCGTGCCCTGCTGGGCCCGTACCTGCTGGCCCTGGGCGCGTCCGCCACCGCCGTAGGGTTCGTGGCCGGCTTCGGGGAGTTCGTGGGGTACGTTCTGCGGCTGCTGTCCGGACGGCTGGCGGACCGCACCCGCCGCTACTGGGCTTTGACGGTGTGGGGTTACGCCGCCAACCTCGCGGCGGTCCCCGCCCTCGCTCTCGCGGGCCGGTGGGAGGTCGCAGGCCTGCTCGTGGTCCTTGAACGTGCCGGCAAGGCCCTGCGCACCCCGTCCCGCGACGCTTTGCTTTCGCACGCGGCCATGCGCTTGGGCCCCGGGCGCGCCTTCGGGCTGCACGAGGCGCTGGACCAGGTGGGCGCCGTGGCCGGCCCGGTGGGCGCGGCAGCGGTGCTGGCCGCC
>PSLI01000005.1:0-76206 GCA_040289515.1 Candidatus Sysuimicrobiota bacterium | reverse complement strand
CCGCCGTTTCTCGAACCTTACCGCGCAGAGATCGTGGCGCAGCTGACGCCGCTGGACTGAGCCGGCTCCGCCCGCTGCGGCGGGCAGTGCCGCAAGGAGCCCTGTCCGGCCCGGCGGGCGGGTGCCCCGTAAACGGCAAACGGCCACCGCCGGCGCGGCAGGTTCCGGCGCGGGCGTTGCGAACCCTTGCGGTAGGGTGGAGGTGCCGCCGTGAGCGCGTGCGTGTTCTGCCGCATCCGCGACGGCGAACTACCGAGCTCCAAGGTATACGAAGACGATCAGGTGCTGGCGTTCCGCGACATCAACCCGCAGGCACCGGTTCACATCCCGGTGGTGCCGAGGAAGCACATCGCCAGCTTAGCGGAGGTGGAGGAGGCCGACCGCGACCTCCTCGGACACGTCCAGCTGGTGATCCGGCGCGTGGCGGAACAGGCAGGCCTTGCGCCTGACGGCTACCGCGTGGTGGTCAACACCGGCCGGCGTCCCCAGGGTTCTGTCCCCTGGGGACAGGGACCGGTACAAGGCTGGAATGCGGGCAGGACGCTGCAACTGGTGGAGACGAGGGGATTCGAACCCCCGACCCCCTGGTTGCAAACCAGGTGCTCTCCCGCTGAGCTACGTCCCCTGCTGCTAGCATAACACGGCCGCCGCCGCGGAGCGGCGCGGGACGCACCTTCCGAACGGTCAGCGGAACTTGATGCTGGTCACCTTCGGCTGCAGGAAGTACAGAAGGTAGTCAGGGCCGCCTACCTTCGCGTCCGTGCCGCTCATCTTGAAGCCCCCGAAGGGGTGCACGCCCACCAAAGCCCCGGTGCATTTCCGGTTGATGTACAGGTTGCCGCAGTGAAACTCCGCCCGGGCCTTCGCGATACGCTCCGGATCGCGGGTGAACACGGCCCCCGTCAGGCCGTACTCCGTGGAGTTGGCGATCTGCAGAGCGTGGTCGAAGTCGCGGGCGCGGAGGACGGCCACCACGGGCCCGAAGATCTCCTCCTGAGCGATGCGGGCGGCGGCGTCCACGTCCGCGAACACGGTGGGCTGGATGTAGTACCCGTCCCCCTCCGCGGGCTCACCGCCGCACAGGAGCCGGCCCTCCTGCTTGCCCACCTCGACGTACTGAAGGACGGTCCGGTACGCGCGCTCGTTGATCACCGGGCCTACAGGGTAGTTGTCCTTTGCCGGCCCCACCGCTAGCGCCCGCACCCGCTCCACGAAGGCCTCCAGGACCCGGGCGTACACCGGCTCGGTGACCACCAGGCGCGAGCCCGCGGAGCACTTCTGCCCCTGGTAGCCGTAGCCGGACACCACCGCGGCGGACACAGCCTCCTCCAGGTCCGCGTCCTCCGCCACCACCACGGCGTTCTTGCCCCCCATCTCCGCGATGACGCGCTTGAGCCACACCTGCCCGGGCCGGACCTTGGCGGCTTCTTGGTAGATGCGGCAGCCCACTTCCCGCGATCCCGTGAAGGCCACCATGCGGACCCGGGGGTGCTGAACCAGCTGATCCCCCACCACCGAGCCGGACCCCGGTACCACGTTCAGGGTTCCTGCTGGCAGCCCCGCCTCCTCCATCACCTCTAGGAACAGGTACGCGGTGGCCGGTGCATCACTGCTGGGCTTCAGCACCACGGTGTTGCCCGCCGCGATAGCCCCCAGGGCCATGCCCATGGGGATGGCCAGGGGGAAGTTCCACGGCGGGATCACGGCCACCACCCCCAGCGGCTCGTACGTGTAGTACGAGACTTCCTGCGGGTGGGGGACGGTGGGCCTGCCTTCGGCGTAGCGGAGGATCTCACGGGCGAAGTACTCCAGGTGGTCGACGGCCTCTGCGACGTCCGCATCGGCCTCCGCCCAGTTCTTCCCCACCTCCAGCACCATCCATGCCGCGGCCTCGAACTTGCGGCGGCGCAGCAGCTCCGCGGCGCGTAAGAACAGGGCCGCTTTCACCTCCGGGGGCACCCGCTTCCAACCCGGAAAGGCGCGCCAGGCAGCTTCCACCGCGCGGTCCACCAACTCCGAGGTGGCCTTCGGCGCACGCGCCACCACCTCGTGCTTGTTGGAGGGGTTTCGGGACTCAAACGTCTCCAGGCCGCGGATCCGCTGCCCCCCGATCACCACGGGCAGCTCCAGGCCCAGCTTCCCTTCCACCGCGGCAATGGCCTGGCGCATGGCCTGCCGGTTGGCCTCCAGGCTGAAGTCGGTGAAGGGCTCGTTGCGGAACTCCGGTAGCGCCATGGGTCACCCCCGCACGGAGTAGCGGCCTCATTATAGAGCCCCCAGGGCCGCACGGTGCACCGCGTCCCCTCTCCTGGTGTACGCAGCCAGCAGGATGGGTTGCGTTCCGCGCGTCGTCGTGCTAGGGTAGCAACAGTCGTCACGCTGGGACCGGGGCGCGTGCCCCGGGTGTTTCGCAGGCCTTCTTCGCCGGTCGGGTCGGTCGGGCGGGACACGCGGATGCCGACCGAATCCGCGCGGCCAACGGGCCGCGGCTGAAGGAGGCCTGTAAAGATGACCGCGAATTTGCGAGAACCCCACACCTCTGGAGCGGCGGGAGAGCAGATCTACGGATTGAAAGGCGGCTCCGGCTCCTTCGACACGCTGCCCCTGAGCCCGCAAACCCTGGAGGGCGTCCGGCGCCTGCGCTGGAGTTCGCCCACCCCGGTGCAGCGCCGCGTGATCCCCCTGATGGTTGCTGGCCGCGACGTGGCCGTGCAGGCGCAGACCGGATCTGGCAAGACCGCCGCGTACGGGCTCCCCCTGGTCGAGCGGCTGGACTCACAGGGGGTCGACCATCCCCAGGCGCTGGTGCTGGTCCCCACCCGGGAGCTGGCCCTCCAGGCGGCGGACCACCTGCGTGTGTTGGGCTGCGGGCGGCGTGTGCGGGTGGCGTGCGTGTACGGGGGCGCCTCCATGGCCGCTCAACACGAAGCCTTGCAGGCCCGGCCGCACGTGGTGGTGGCGACACCCGGTCGGCTGCTGGACTTCCTCGGCCGGGGGTCGGTGCGCCTGGACGGGGTCTGGGTAACCGTGCTGGACGAAGCCGACCGAATGCTGGAGGTGGGCTTCTTGCCGGACGTGGAGCGGATCCTGGCCGCCGCGCCTCCGGACCGCCAGACGGCCCTGCTGTCGGCGACGTTACCCGCGCAGATCACCGGCCTGGTGCGGCGCACCCTTCGGAACCCTGTGTGGATCCGCCTGGAGGGGGCGGTGCCCACCGTGGAGGAGGTCCGTCAGTTTTACGTGGAGGTGGCAGAGCAGGACAAGCTGCGGGCACTGCGGGCCCTGCTGCGCAGCGAGCCGGTGCAGTCGGCCTTGGTATTTCGCAGGACCCAGCGGGCCGCGCAGCGCTTGGCGGAGGTGCTGGCGCGAGAGCAACCGGCAGCCGCCCTTCACGGGGGGATGCGGCAGCGCGCGAGGCTGGCAGCCCTGCGTGCCTTCGCCTCGTGCCGCAAGCCCATCCTGGTGGTTACCAACCTGGCTTCCCGCGGGCTGGACCTGCCCCAGGTGTCCCACGTGGTGAACTTCGACATGCCGGAGGACGTGGAGACGTACGTGCACCGGGTGGGCCGCACCGCCCGGGCCGGCCGACCCGGGACTGCCATCACCCTGGTGGGCCAGTACGACATGGAGATGTTCGACCGGCTCGCGCGGGTGTTGGGGCCACGCTGGGTGCGCCACCCGCTCAACCTATACGCGACCCGGTCCTAGCCCTCAGCGGCCCCACAGGCCGCGGCGAAGCCGCTGGGCCTCCCACTGGCAGGCAACCAGCCGGTCCGCATACCGGAGGTTGGGCGGTACCGGATGCGCCCACGCGTACCCTTCCCGCACCAGCTCCAGGTTGAACACCAGGCGTCCCAGCCACACGTAGGCCAGCAGCCGGCCGAACTCGTCGCGCTCCTCGATGTCTAACTCCAGGCCCACCCAGCGGCCGCTCAGGTGCCTCCGTGCGAACGCGGAGGCGACTTCGCCCCACCGCTGCAGTTCCTCGGGTGAAAGTCCCCACTGCCGCGCCTGCCGCTCCTGGTGCGGCCCGGAAAGGGTTTCGGGGGCATCCACGCCCACAAGGCGCACGCGCTGTTGGCCGTCACGGAGGCGCGCACGCAGCGTGTCCCCGTCCACCACCCGCACCACGCGCGCTTGCAGAAGCGCAGGAGGCCGGGGAGGGTGGGTGCAGGAATTCGCAGAACCCGCGCCCTCCGGGCTCGCCAGCGCGCCCAGGGCGGCCGCCAGCAGGCCGGCTCGCCAGCGCACCGGTGGCCTCACGTCAGCCCGGAGGCGATCTCCCGCAGGCGCTGTGCGGCCGGGCCCGAACAAACCGCCGTGGTAGCACACCACGAACTCCGACCGGAGAACATTTTACCCAGGCGCGGGCGAGGCCGTACCGAGGAGCAGGCAGGCGAGCGTCGAAACCATCTCCCCGTGGAGGTGGAAATCCGCCTTTTGCGCACGGTGGCGGAGCTGCGGCCCCTGGAGGCGTTGCAGCAGGCCGTGTGGGGCATGCCCGACCGGGAGGTGGTGCCCGCCCACCAGCTCCTGGCCGCGCTACGGAATGGCGGGTTGGTGCTGGGAGCGTGGCGGGCCGACCGGCTGGTGGGCTTCTCGTACGCGTTCGTGGGCTGGCGCGAGGGGGAGCGGGTGTTGCACTCCCACATGACCGCGGTGCTCCCGGAGCTGCAGGGCCAGGACGTGGGCTACCAGCTAAAGCGGGCGCAGCGGGACTGGGCCCTCGCCCACGGGTACCGGAGGGTCGTGTGGACCTTCGACCCGCTGCAGAGCCGCAACGCGTACTTCAACGTGCACAAGCTGGGGGCGCGGGCTGAGCGGTACGAGGTGGACTACTACGGGCAGATGCAGGACGAGCTGAACCGGGGGCTGCCGACCGACCGGCTGGAGGTGGACTGGTGGGTGGCCAGCGAGGCGGTGCGGTTGCGGCTCGAGCAGCGGTGGGTGAGCCCTCCGGTGCAAGAGGCCGCTCCGGTGCTGGAAGCGACGGGCGTTCGGCCAGGCCCGGTACACGCGCCGCAGGGGGAGCGCGTGCGGCTCGAAGTGCCCTCTTCCATCGCTGCCCTGCGGGACCAGGATCTGGAGGTGGCTCTGGCCTGGCGGCTGAGCACCCGGGAGGCCTTCCAGCGGTGCTTCGAGGCGGGTTACGCGGCGGTGGACTTCGTCCGGTGGCAGGGCCGAGGCTTCTACGTGCTGGAGCGGCGGGCATGAGGCTGGAAGCGGTGGAGCTGCGGGTGGTGGCACTGCCCCTGCGGTTCCCCTTCGAGACCAGCTTCGGCCGGGAGGATACCAAGCACGCGGTGCTGGTGGCCGTGCACGCAGACGGGCTGGTGGGTTGGGGCGAAGCGCCGGTCATGAGCCGCCCCCTGTACAACGAGGAGACCGTACAAACAGCCTGGCACGTGCTCCGGGATTTTCTGGTCCCCGCGGTACTCGGCCGGGAACTGGCGCACCCCGAAGAGCTCCGGCGGCGGTGGCTGCACGTGCGGCGGCACCACATGGCCAAAGCCGGGTTGGAGGCGGCTCTGTGGGACCTGTACGCGCAGCAACAGGGCCGTAGCCTGCAGGACCTGCTGGGCGGCGTGCGGGACCGGGTGGAGGTGGGGGTGAGCTTGGGGATCGAGCCGACCGTGGCCGACCTGGTGCGGCGGGTGGAGACGTTCGTGGCGCAGGGCTACCGGCGGGTCAAGGTCAAGATCCGGCCCGGCTGGGACGTGGAGGTGGTGCGACAGCTGCGCCGGGCCTTTCCCCGCCTGCCCCTACAGGTGGACGCCAACGCCGCTTACACCCTGGAGGATGCGGCGGTGTTCGAGGCCATGGACGACCTCGACCTGTTGATGGTGGAACAGCCCCTCGGGGAGGACGACCTTGTGGACCACGCCCGGCTGCAGGCGCGGCTGCGTACGTCCGTGTGCCTGGATGAGTCCGTGGTGCATCCCCACGACGCCCGCAAGGCCATTGAGCTCGGGAGCTGCCGGGTGGTGAACGTGAAGCCCGCGCGGCTGGGCGGGCTTGCGGCCGCGGTGCAGACCCACGACGTGTGCGCTTCCCGTGGGGTTCCCGTGTGGTGCGGGGGCATGTTGGAGACGGGGATCGGGCGGCTCGCGAACCTGGCCCTGGCGTCTTTGCCCAACTTCCGCCTGCCCGGGGATGTGTCGGCCTCGGACCGCTACTTCGAGGAGGACCTCATCGACCCGCCCGTGGTCCTTGATCCGGACGGGACGGTGGCGGTGCCCTCGGAGGTGGGGGTGGCGCCCCGCGTGCGGCGGGATCGGGTGGAGCGGGTGACCGTGCGCCGCGAACTCATCCGGCCGGGTTGAACGGTCATCATACAATACGCAGGGAATCCGGGGAAGGCGGGACATGGCCAACCAGGCACGGGACTGGCTGGCACCGGCCCTGGTCGACCTGGAGGAGGCGCACGACGCGCGGCGCGCGGGCCGGCACGAGTGGGCGTGCTTCGCGGCGCAGCAGGCCGCGGAGAAGGCCGTAGCGGACCCTCACCTGTCCCTGGGCCAGGAGGCGTGGGGTCACGTGGCGGCCCGGCTGCTGCGGGAGCTGCCTGAGACGGTGCAAGTCCCCGAAGCCTTGGTGGAAAAAGCGAAGGTGCTGGACAACTTCTACGTGCCCACCCGGTACCCTAACAGTCACCCCGAGGGGGCGCCGCACGACCCCTACGGCCCCCTGCAGAGCGGGGAGGCGATCCAGTATGCCGGTGAGATCGTTGCGTTCTGCCGTTCTTAGATGGCCTACCCGGGACACCGTGGACCGGGCCGTGCGGGAGTGGGCAGCGGCCCTGGCCCAAGCCCGGGCTGACGTCCGGGCTGCGGGCTACGCGGGCCCTACCCGCGGGGCGATTGGGGGCCGGGAAGCGATGTGGACATCGTTGTGCTCTTGTCACACTCGGACCTACCCTTCCACCGCCGCGCCGCGGAGCTAGACGCCACCAGGTTGCCAGCCCCTGCGGACGTGCTGGTGTGCACGTGTGAGGGGTGGGGTCAGTTGGAGCAGCAGGGACGCGCCTTCTGGAGGGCCCTCCGGGAGGAGGTGGTGTGGGTCTGGGGCGTCCCTGAGGCCCCGGTCCTGCGCGGGTGTGGCGGAGGGGGTGGGATTCGAACCCACGCGGGCGCTTCCACCCTAGCGGTTTTCAAGACCGCCCCGTTCAACCGCTCCGGCACCCCTCCGCCCCGATTGTACCGGTCGGCGCTAAACGCGCAGCCGCGGGTCCAGGGCGTCCCGCAGCCCGTCGCCGAACAGGTTGAAGCCCAGCACCGTCAGCATGATGGCCAGCCCGGGGAACACCAGGGTGTGGGGAGCCAGCTGGATGTGCTGACGGGCGGTGGATAGCATGGCGCCCCACTCCGCGGTGGGCTGCTGGACTCCCAGGCCGAGGAACCCCAGGGCGGCGGCGGAGAGGATGGCGCTGGCCACCTGTAGGGTGGTCTGGACGATGAGCACCGCAAGGGTGTTGGGCAGGATGTGGCGGAACACGATGCGCAGGCTGCCGGCACCCAGTGCCCGCGCGGCCTCCACGAACTCCTGCTCCTTCAGGGACAGTACCTGCCCTCGCACCAGCCGCGTGTACGTGGGTACGGAGACGATCCCCACCGCGATCATCACGTTGACCAGACCCACCCCGAGGATGGTCACCAGAAGGATCGCGAGCACCGTGCTGGGGAACGCCAAGAGAACGTCCACCCCCCGCTGTACGATCAGGTCAAACCAGCCGCCCAGGTATCCAGACACAAGCCCCAGGGGGACTCCGACCGCCACGCCGATGGCCACCGCGATGGTGCCGATTACCATGGACAGGCGCGCCCCGTACACGATCCGACTCAGCAGGTCTCTGCCCAGTTCGTCGGTGCCCAGCCAGTGGCGAGCGCTGGGCGGCTTCAAGCTGTTTTCCAGGTCCGAGGCGTAGGGGTCGTACGGAGCCAGCCACGGGGCCAGCAGGCCGCTGGTGGCGAAGACTCCTAGGATCCCCAGCCCCAGCACCGCGGAGCGACTGCGGCGCAGGCGGCGCCACACCACCGCTCCGGCGGATAGGACCCGGCGCGTGGCGCCCACGGGTACCGCCTGGACGGCCGGCACAGCGGAGGAGCGGGGGGCATCACTCATAGCGGATGCGCGGGTCCAGCAGAGCGTACAGCAGGTCCACGGTGAGGTTGAGTGCCACGAAGGTGGTGGCGATGAGCAGAGTAGTGCCCTGGATGACGGGGTAGTCGCGGGCCAGCACGGCCTCCACCAGGAGGCGGCCGATACCGGGCCACGCGAATACCGTCTCCGTAAGCACCGCGCCCGACAGCAGCGTCCCCAGCTGCAGCCCCAGGATGGTCACCACGGGAATCAGCGCGTTGCGGAGGGCGTGGCGGTGCACCACCACGCGCTCGGCCAGCCCCTTGGCCCGCGCGGTGCGGATGTAGTCTTGGCCCAGCACCTCCAGCATGGCGGAGCGGGTCATGCGAGCCACCACCGCTGCGGAGGCGGCGCCCAGGGTGACCGAGGGCAGCACCAGGTGGCGCCAGGTCCCGTAACCGAAGGCCGGCAGCCACTGGAGCCGCACCGAGAACACCAAAATGAAGTTTAGCCCCAGCCAGAACACGGGCATGGACACCCCCACCAGGGCGACCAGCATTACCAGGGTATCCACCCAGGTGAGCCGGCGGGTGGCCGCCAGGATCCCAGCGGGGATGCCGATGAGGGAGGCCACCGCCATACTGGCCACGGCCAGCCGGACGGTCCTGGGGAAGCGCTGCCCCAGCTCTTCCACCACGGGGACGCCGTTGAACAGGGAGCGCCCCAGGTCGCCGCGCAGCACGTTGCGTAGGAAGTACAGGTACTGTACGGGTACGGGCTGATCCAGGCCCAGGGACTGGCGGATCTGGCGCACCACCTCCTCGGTGGCGGCCTGGCCCGCCATGATCTGGGCGGGATCCCCCGGGATGAGGCGGATGGCCACGAACACCACCCCGGACACCCCCAGGAGCACCGGGAAGGCCAAAAGCACGCGCTTGGCCGCATAGCGCCACACGACGGCTCACCCGCGTCTCATCGTACCGAAGCGCGGGGGCCGGCGGAGCCGACCCCCGCGCGGTTCTCCATGCTGCCCGTGGGTGCTACCGAGCGAGCCAGGCGGTGTGGGCCAGAATGCGCTCGGTGGGGTGCACCACCAGCCCCTGCACCTCGCGCCGCAGCCCCGTGACCTGGGACTCGCTGTGCAGGAACAGCCACGGCGCGTCGCGCCAGATGAGTTCCATGGCCTGCTTGTACGTGGCCGCGCGGCGGGCGGGGTCGGGGATGGACCTGGCTTCCTCCAGGAGCTGATCCACCTGCGGGTTCCGATAGAAGAACCGGTTGAACCCCGCGGGCGCCCACTGGCTGCTGTGGAACAGGCTGAACAGGCCGTAGTCCGCGTCGCCCGTCACCGTCCCCCAGCCCAGCATGAACATCTCCACGGGGGTGCGGTCCACGGGCTGGTTGGTGAACGCCAGGTAGGCGGCCCACTCCATGGTCTGCAGCCGCGCGTGGATCCCCACGGCTCGCAGCTGGGCCTGCACCGCAGCGGCCACCGCGGCGTCCTGCACGTACCGCCCGGTGGGGTGCAGCAGGGTGACGTTGAGGCCGGAGCCGTGTCCTGCCTCCGCCAGAAGCTGTTTGGCGCGCTCCACGTCGTACGGCCAGCCACCGGGCTGGATGGGGCTGTAGCCCACAATGCCTGGGCTGATGGGAGCGTCGGACACCCGCGCGGCACCCCCCAACACCGTCTGCACGATGGCCCGCTTGTTCACCGCGTAGTTGAAGGCCTGGCGGACCCGGGCATCCGTGAAGGGTGGCTTTTGGTTGTTGAAGGCGATGTAGATGGTGCGGACGCTGCTGGTCCGGTCGATGCGCAGGGCACGGTTCAAAGCAAGGCGCGTGGTCTCCCGGGGCGGGATACGCACCGCCACGTGGACCTGGCCACCCTCCAGGGCCAGGACCCGGGCCCCGTCGTCGGGGATGGCGCGCCACACCACCTGGTCCAGCAGGGGCTTGCGCGGCCCCCAGTAGTCCGGGTTGCGTTCCAGCACGATGCGATCGCCCCGCACCCACTCCCGGAATCGGAAGGGCCCGGTTCCCACGGGTGCGCGGCCGTACGGTTCCCCTGTGGGTGGCCGCATGCCGCCCGCACGCTGCACCGCGGTGGGACTGTGGATGGCCAGGAAATCGTGGGTGAGGTGGGCCAGCAGGGGCACGAAGGGCCGGCTCAAATTCAGGCGCACGGTGTACGCGTCCACCACGTCCACGCTGGTGACCTGGCCGAGAAGGATGGCACGGAAGGGCGCGCGGTTGTCGGGATTCAGGATGAAGTCGAAGTTCCACTTAACGGCGGCTGCGTCGAGGGGCGTACCGTCGTGGAACCGGATCCCCCGTCGGAGCCGGATGGTCATGGAGCGGCCGTCGGAAGACACCTCTGGCAGGCGGTCCGCCAGCAGGGGCTCGATGCGGCCCTCGGGCGTGAGCCGGTACAGGGTCTCCGCCACGTGGGCGATCACTTCCGCGTCCGGGGAAGCCGATGCGTACGGGCTCAGGGTGACGGAGTCCACACCGCGCCCGATGACGAGGGTGCCGCCGGGCTGCGGGGCAGGAGTCGCCGGACCGCTGGCTGCGGGCAGGCCCGCGGCCAGGGCCACCGCTACAGCGACCAGTGCCAACAGAACCGTTCGCATGCAGGAACCCCCTTGGGTCAGATTGGACCGACTCACCTACCCTTTTACGTGAAACTTATCCCTGCCGAAAGATGCGAACATACGATCGTACCAGTCCGCAAGCGCGGATGGCATACATTTGAAAAAGCGTGGAGCTGTTGGAGGCCCTGGTGGAGGAGGTCCGGCAGGTCACCCGCGGGGAGCCCGTGGCGGTGGCTTTCAGCGGCGGTTTGGATAGCAGCGTGGCCGCGGCCCTGTGCCGGGAAGCGCTGGGGCCGGATGGGGTGCTGCTGGTGACCGTCAACATGGGCCAGTACGCGTACCGCCGGGGCAACGAGATCGTGCTGGAGATGGCAGAGCGGCTGGGGCTGCAGCAGCGCTGCCTGCTGGGGCAGGCCATGCAGGACCGCATCATGGCAGGGGGCCCCGCCTGCAACCGGTGCACCCGGGAGATCAAGCTGGGGTTGGTGAAGGCGGCCGCCCGGGGACGCCTGGTGGTCACGGGCGCCAACCGGTCGGACACCTGGGGACGGATGGGGCTGAAGGTGTGCAACGGCTTCTACGCACCGCTGCTGGACCTGGACAAGCCCCAGATCCGGGCCCTGGCCCTGCAGTTGGGCATCGACCCTCCCCACACGAAGATCGGTGAGAACCCGGGCCGGGAGGGGTGCAAGCTCAAGCACCTGCTCAAACCCCTGGCCAACCCCGACTACCACGGCCGGGCGGTGGCACGCGCCAACGAGGTGGTGCTGGAGGCGGTGCGGGAGCTGGGCTTTCCGGCTCAGCTGGCCAACGTGAAGGTGCTGGGGCCGCTGCGGCGGAACGTGGGGCTCGTGAACCTCTGGCCTCTGCCCCAAGAACCCGTGGCACGGGAGGTGCTACACCGGCTGGGGCAGATCCCGGAGCTGGAGGAGGTGCACCTGGTGGACCGACCGGTACGGCTGGTGACCAGGGCGAACCCCAGCATTCTAGGAGACCCACACGCGCGTTACTGGCTGCAGCACGGCCGGCTGCAGCCGGACTTTGCGCAGCCCATCGAGGTGTGCTGGCTTCTCTCCTCCAGCGGTCGGCTGGCCACCTTCCACGTGGTGGCCTTCGAGTGGCTGGACCAGCCCGCGGGAGGAGCGCCAGGCTGGTCGCGGCGCCAGCTGGCTTAGCGCTGCCGGCCGCTTGCCGAGGGAGCGGGATGGCTTCGGCACCTCCTCCCAACCCCGCCAGCTGTCAGGGCTCCGCCGGACTCTCCCCTCTGGTGCGGCGAACCGGTCCCGCCAGGTTTCCACCGGGGCTCGTGGTACGGTCACGATCCGGCGTCCCCGTGCACCGGGTTGTGAAGGTGGCCGGGGCTGCGGGGGCGGAGGTGAAAATCCGCACGCGGTCGCGGGCCGTCTGGGTACGTCCGCGGGGCGGGGGGCCACGCACGACCCTGACCCCACGGATCCAGACGACCCGAACCTCGCCTGTACCAGCCACGGGACCATGGTGGCCAGCGTGTTGACAGCGCTGACCAACAACGGACGCGGCATGGCGGGCGTGACGTGGGGCTCTGCGGGTAGGCCTTACTGGTCGGGGCGGGTGCTGCTGGACGAGCAGGGCACGGGCAGTCTGCTGGACGTGGAGGAGGCACTGCGGTGGGCCGCAGAGCGCGGGGCAAGGGTGGTCAACCTGAGCCTGGGCACCGAGGATCCCGTTCCTCGTCCGGATGGCCTGGGCTCGGCGGTCCAGGAGGTGGTAGCGCGCGGGGTGCTGGCGGTGGCCGCCGCGGGCAACAGGGGCCCGGGTGGAACCTGCACGGTGGCGTGCCCTGCGAACCTGGACGAGGTGGTGGCAGTAGGCACCACCGGGCCGGACGGCAACGGGGCGTGGTACTCCAGCCGGGGAGGACCGGTGGACCTGGTGACCCCGGGCGGCAGCAACGGGGGTTCCTGTGCGGCGAATGTATGTCAAAGCGGAGGCTTGACAAACCCCTCGGCTTCTGCTATGTAGACCTATGGGAGTGTGAAACGCTCCCCTTGACACTCGGGAGAGGAGGTGGTGAAGGTGCTGAGCCGGTGGAATCGGTGGGACCCCTTCGAGGAGATCCGCGCCATCCAGCGGGAGATCAGTAACCTCTTTGACCGGGTGCTGGGCACCACGGAGGCGGCCCTGGGCGTGAGGGCCCGGACTGCGGAGTGGGTGCCTCCCATGGAGGCCTTCTACCACGGGGGCGCTCTGGTGCTGCGGTGCTTCCTGCCCGGGGTGGATCCGAACAGCGTGGACGTGACCGTGACGGACAATGTGCTCACCATCCGCGGCGAGCGCAAGCTGGGGCTGGACGTGCCCCGGGACGACTACCTGTTCAGTGAGGTGGCCTACGGGCGGTTCGAGCGGACTCTCACCCTGCCGCAGCACCTGAAGACGGACCAGGTGTCCGCGCGGTACGAGCACGGCGTCCTGGAGATCCGGATCCCCGTGGTGGAGAGCGCCCTGCCGCGGAAGGTAACCGTGGAGGTGGCCGGACCCGGCGAGAGGATGCTGGCCGGAGCGGCGCGGTGACCGGAGGGTGTCCAGCGGGCCCGGCACGGACGTAGTCCGTGCCGGGCCTTGCTGTTCCCAGAGGGTCGCCCCGGCCGCAAGTGCCCAGTCCTGGAACCGAGCTAGCGGGCACGCGGGCTGGGGCGCGGGGAAGGGGTGGGCTCGGGGATCAGCACCACGGCGATCTCCCCGGGGCGCACCAGGCCCAGCTGCTCCCGCGCAAGGCGTTCCACATAGGCAGGATCCTTTAGCCGGCGGAGCTCCTCCCGCAGACGACGGTTCTCCCGCAGCAGAGCGTCGCGCCGGTGCTCCAGCTGCGCCAGCTGGCCGGTCAGGTGGTACAGACGCAGCACCGCCTGCGCGGAGGAGAAGGCCAGCAATCCCGCGCCCGCCAGCCCCAGAAGCCAGGCCACCCGCCGTGGGCGGAGCAACGTCGCTGCGTCGGTCGCCACGTATGCGCTCCGTGGGCACCTCAGGGCACCCCTGTGCCGTTGCAGGCCTTCGCGGAGGGGACCGCGGTCTCCTGCTGCAGAGACATCCCCACAGGAGAGCCTCTATGGCCGCCGGGTAGCCTGCCACGTCACCGCGGCGGCCAGGGCGTACACCGCCAGCGTCGAGGCGGCCAAGGCGAAGGGCAGGCTATCCAGGGAGCGCAGCAGAGCCCGCGGGAGGGGGCGCAGGGTGCCGGTGCGCCGCAGCTCCCACCACGCGATCGCAACCCGCAGCACGTACCCGTGGGTCTCCCGGTAGGGGGGCATGCCCCCGTAAGCCAGCACCGCACCGGGACCCGCGTTGTAGGCGGCCAGGGCGAGGCGCACGTCCTGCCCGAACCGATCCAGCATCCGTCGCAGGTACCGGCTGCCCGCATCCAGGTTGGCGTCCGGCCGGAGAGCGCACGGCTGCGAGGGACAGTGGGGCGGCGCTACTTCCTGCCAGGCAGCGGGCAGAAGCTGCATGAGACCCCGGGCCCCCTTGGACGACACCGCGGTGGCTTGGAAGTCGGACTCCGCAGCCACCACGGCAGCTATCAGGCTGGGATCCAGGTCGTGGCGCACCGCCGCCCGGTTGATTTCAGTTGCGAAGGGGATCCCGTGTACGGGCCGCGGGGCGATGGACCGGCTGGACAACAGCTCCGCGGCACCCTGCGAGGCCCGCAGCACCCAGCGTCCTAGCAGCAGGGTGAAGGCGAGGCTGGCGAGTGAGGCCAGGGCGAGCAGGGCTAGGCCCGCCCCAGGCCCGGTAAAGCGGCCGTCCCTCACGTCCGCCTGCGCGCGAACGCCGACCGTCCCGCGAAGCGGGCGAAGCCCCCGAGGTCGTGTTCGATGCGCAGGAGCTGGTTGTACTTGGCAGTACGGTCCGCGCGGGCGGGGGCACCCGTCTTGATCTGACCGCAGCCGGACGCCACGGCCAGGTCCGCGATGGTGGCGTCCTCCGTCTCCCCGGACCGGTGGGAGAGGATGGCCGTGTACCCTCCCTCGGTGGCTGTTCGCAGGGCCAGGAAGGTCTCCGTGAGGGTGCCGATCTGGTTGGGTTTGACGAGGATGGCGTTGGCAACCCCCCGTTCCATTCCCGCCCGCAGGCGGGAGGAGTTGGTGACGAACAGGTCGTCCCCCACCAGCTGCAGCCGGCTGCCCAAAGCTTCCGTGAGCAGGGCCCAGGTGTCCCAGTCGTCCTCTGCCGCTGCGTCCTCGAGGGACACCAAGGGGTAGCGGTCCGCGAGCTGCTCGAAGTAACGCACAAGCTGCTCGCCCGTGAGGGCACGTCCTTCCAGGTGGTAGCGGCCGTCGCGGTACAGCTCGCTGGCCGCGGCATCAAGGGCCAGGGCCACGTCCTCGCCCGGCCGGTAGCCGGCCCGCACGATGGCTTCCAAAAGGGCATCCAGGGCCTCCTGGGTGGTGGTGAGGTCGGGCGCGAACCCTCCCTCGTCGCCCACCGCGGTGCGCAGGCCGCGCTCCCGCAGCCAGGTACGAAGGTGGTGGTATACTTCGACGCCGGCCCGCAGGGCTTCCGAGAACGTGCTGGCACCCAGGGGGACGATCATAAACTCCTGCAGCTCCAGTGGGTTGTCCGCGTGGACCCCGCCGTTGAGGACGTTCATGAGGGGCACGGGCAGGCGATCCGCCAGCGCCCCGCCCAAGTACCGGTACAGCATCACCCCCTGCTCTGCGGCCGCGGCCTTGGCCACCGCCAGGGAGGTGGCGAGGATGGCGTTGGCGCCGAGGTTGGACTTGTTGGGGGTGCCGTCCAGCTCGCACAGCAGCCGGTCTACCGCAGCCTGGTCGGTGGCCTCCTGCCCCAACAGGTGCGGCGCGATTCGCTCCTGCACGTGCTGCACCGCGCGGCGCACCCCCTTCCCGAGGTAGCGGGCGTCTCCGTCCCGCAGCTCCACCGCTTCGTGGGTACCCGTGCTGGCACCCGAGGGGACCGCGGCCCGGCCGCTGGCACCGCTTTCCAGGTGCACGTCCACCTCCACGGTGGGGTTGCCCCGGGAATCCAGCACCTCCCGCGCGTACACCGCCACGATGGACGACATGGATCCCCTCCTTGTCAGTCGCGGCGCAGAACCTCCACCAGGGCGCCGTCCCGCACCCGGGAATCGTCCGGTACGGCCATCACCCGCGCCACCACCCGGCGGCCGCCGAAGTCCACCTCAATCAGGTCTCCCACCCGGACCCGGGTGGACGCCTTCGCCACGTGGTCGTTGACCCGAACCCGGTGGTGGGTGCACAAACGGTCCGCCAGGGTGCGGCGGCGGACCAGGCGGCTGGCCTGCAGGAACTTATCCAGGCGCACGGCCGTCAAAGGGAGCCTAGCCCGCGGCGTGTTTGGCCTCCCGCCACAGGTCCTCCAGCTCCGGCAGGGACAGCTGTTCGATACGCTGGCCCCGCTCTGCCGCCAGCCGTTCCAGGGACTGGAAGCGGCGGATGAACTTCCCGCAGGCGTCCCGGAGCGCCTGCTCGGCGTCCACGCCCACGAAGACGCTCACCTTTGCCACCGTCAGGAGGACGTCCCCGACCTCCTCGTGGATGGCGGCGGCGTCCCGCATGTTCACCGCCGCGTCCAGCTCGGCCAGCTCCTCGTGCACCTTGTCCAGGGCGCTGCGCGCGTTGGGCCACTCGAAGCCCGCCTGCGAGGCCCGCTGGTACAGCTTCTGGGCGCGGGCCAGGGCCGGCAGGGAGGGGGGGACCCCGTCCAGGGCGGACCCAGCGTCTGGGCGCTCCGCGCGCTTCAGAGCGTCCCACCGCTCCTTCACCTGCTGGGCGGTCTGGATCCCCTGTAATCCGCCGAACACGTGGGGGTGGCGACGCACCAGCTTGTCGTGGATGCCCGCCACCACGTCCCAGATGGTGAACGCTCCGCGCTCGGAGGCGATCTGGGCGTGGAAGACCACCTGCAGCAGCAGGTCCCCCAGTTCCTCCCGGAGGCGCTGCGGGTCGCCGGCGTCGATGGCCTCGAGGACCTCGTACGCCTCCTCCAGGAGATAGGCTCGCAGGGAGGTGTGCGTCTGTTCCCGGTCCCAGGGGCAGCCCCCGGGACCCCGGAGGGTCGCCATCACCCGCACCAGGTCCTCGAAGGTGGGCCGGCTCACAGGTACGCCACGATCCTGGCGCGCGCCCGCACGCCCTTCAGCCAGGCTTCAAAAGCCTCCCGGCGCTTGTTCTCCCGCACCAGCTGCAGCACCTGCTGGCGGACCCCCTCCCACGTAGCCTCCTTGGCGGGCAGACGCTGCGTGACCTGGATCACGTGATAGCCAAAACGGCTCCGCACCGGCTCGCTGAGCTGCCCGGCTTTGAGGGCAAAGGCAGCGCGCTCGAACTCGGGAACCGTCTGGCCTGGTGCCACCAGGCCCAGCTCGCCGCCCTGGTCGCGGCTAGCTGGGTCCTGGCTCAGCTCCCGGGCCAGCCGGTCGAAGGGCTCCCCGGCCCGCAGGCGGGCCAGCACCAGGCGGGCCTGGGATTCCGTCTGCACCAGGATGTGGCGAGCCCGAACCCGCTCCGGCTCGTCGAAGGCCTTGCGGTGCGATTCAAAGTACGCCCGGGCCTCCTGCTCCGTCACGTCCGGGGTGGGCATCCGGCCCAGAAGGCGTCGCACGGTGAGCTCGAACCGGACCCGCTCCCGCAGCTCCGCTTGGGAGACGCCCTGCTGCTTTAATGTGCGCTCGAACTCCTCCGTGGTGGGAAAGCTCTTAGCGATCTGCGCCAGCCGGGCGTCCACCTCAGCCTCCGAGGCGAGATGGCCGGTCCGGCGAGCCTCCTGGAGGATGAGGGTGCGGTCGATGAGCTGGTCCAGTACGCTGCGGGCGACCTGGGCACGCTGGCGGGCTGCCTCCCCCTTGGAGAAGTCCACCCCGAACCGGGCACCGATCTCCCGCACGTAGCGGTCCACCTCCGCGGCGTAGATGGGCTCGCCGTTCACCGTGGCCGCCAATGCAGGACCCCGCCGCGTCCAGCGCACCGCCACCACCGTACCTGCCGCCAGGATCACCCCCAGCGCGACGGCCGCCACCAGCCACCCACGTCGGTCCATCCTTCGCCTCCCTCGGTTAGGCGGTTACCGGCTCCGGCTTGTGTCGCCGGAGGGCCGCCCACGTGTCCAGCACGTCCCGCACGAGGTGTAATGCGCGCGCATCGTCAAGCTCCGTGTGCACCCGCACCCCCTCAGAGGTCACCTGCACCCGTCCGCGGTACTCCAGAGCCAGCCACCGGGTTTCCCGGGCCGGCACCGGCCCGCGGGTTCGCAGCAGCACCCCGCGGGCGTCCCGCACCACGGAGGCTAAACCCAAAGCACGCGCCATCTCCCGCACGGCGGCCACCTGCACCAGGTTGCGCACGGGCTCCGGCAGGGGGCCGTAGCGGTCGCGCAGTTCCTCCTCCACCGCGGCCACCTCCTGCGGGCTGCGGGAGGTGGCCAGCTTGCGGTAGGCGGCGAGCCGCTCCCGCTGCTGAGGTACGTAATCCTCGGGCAGGTACGCAAAAACCCGCAGCTCCACCACGGGGTCGGGGGCCTCCTCCACGAATTCACCCCGCAGGCGGCGGATGGCCTCCTCCAGCAACCGCGTATACAGCTCGAAGCCCACCGCGGCCATGTGGCCGTGCTGCTCCGGCCCCAGGAGGTTACCGGCCCCGCGGATCTCCAGGTCCCGCATGGCGAGGCGGATGCCGCTGCCGAGGGCCACGAACTCCCGCAGGGCCTCCAGCCGCGCCTTGGCCTCCTCCCCGAGCCGGGCGCCCTTGGGGTACAGGAGGTACGCGTACGCCTGCTGGTCGGCCCGGCCCACGCGTCCCCGGAGCTGGTACAGCTGGGCTAGCCCCAGGGTGTGCGCGTCCTCCACCAGGATGGTGTTCACCCGCGGGATGTCCAGCCCGATCTCCACGATGGTGGTGCACACCAGCACGTCCACCCGGCCCGCCAGGAAATCCAGCATCACCCGTTCCAGCTGCGACTCGGGCATCTGGCCGTGGGCCACGGCCACACGGGCCTCCGGCACCAGGGCCTGCACCCGCCGCGCCGCGCGCTCGATGGTGCTCACCCGGTTGTGCACCACGTACACCTGCCCGCCCCGGGCCAGCTCCCTGCCGATGGCCTCCCGGACCAGCGCCTCGCTCCACTCCGCCACCGTGGTGCGGATGGGCTGACGTGCATCGGGAGGGGTCTCCATAAGGGACATGTCCCGCAGTCCCACCAGGGACATGTGGAGGGTGCGGGGGATGGGGGTGGCGGTGAGGGTGAGCACATCCACCGACGCCCGCAGCTGCTTGAGGCGCTCCTTGTGCAGCACCCCGAACCGCTGCTCCTCGTCGATGATCACCAGCCCCAGGTCCTTGAAGCGCACGTCCTTCTGCAGTAGGCGGTGGGTGCCGATGACCACGTCCACGGTCCCCGCAGCCAGGTCCGCCAGCACCTGTCGCACCTCCCGAGGTAACCGGAAGCGACTCACCATCTCCACCCGCACCGGGAAGGCTGCAAACCGCGTGCGGAACACCTGCCAGTGCTGCTGCGCCAGGAGGGTGGTGGGGACCAGGACCGCCACCTGCTTGCCGTCCATGACCGCCTTGAAGGCGGCGCGCACGGCCACTTCCGTCTTCCCGTAGCCCACGTCCCCCGCCACCAGCCGGTCCATGGGCTTGGGGGATTCCATGTCTTGCTTCACATCCTGGATGGCCTTCCATTGATCGGGGGTCTCCTCGTACTCGAAGGAGGCCTCCAGCTCCCGCTGCCACGGGGTGTCGGGGGAGAAGGCGAAGCCCCGGGCGGTCTCGCGGCGCGCGTACAGCTCGAGAAGCTCCCGGGCTACCTGCTGCGTGGCCTCGCGGACCCGTCGGGTGTCCCGCTCCCACTCACCGGTGCCCAGGCGGTGGATGCGGGGCTCGTGGCCTTCCACACCCACGTACCGCTGCACCAGGTGGATCTGGTCCGTGGGGACGAACAGGGCGTCCCCCTCCGCATACTCCAGGTGCAGGTAGTCCCGCTCGGCTCCTGCGGCCGACTTGCGCACCACTCCGCGGAAGCGACCGATCCCGTGGTGCACGTGCACCACGAGGTCCCCCACCGCCAGCTCCGACCAGGACCGCAGGCTAACTCCTTCCCGTGCCACGCGCAGGCGCGGCCGCCGGCGTTTCCAGCCCAGCACCTCCGCGTCGGTGACCACCACCAGCTGCAGGTCCGGGATGCGGAAGCCGCGCGTCAAGCTGGCAGGCACCGATGCTACCGTCCCGGCAGAAGGAACGGCCTCCAGGCGGGGGCACGGATCCGCGGGGATCCTGTGGTCCAGCAGGATCTCCGCGAGCCGGTTCGCCTGCGCGCTGGCCACCACCACCCGCTGGCCACTCGCTAGCCACCGCCGTACCTCCTCCGCCAGGGAAGCCGTCTGGCCCGCGAAGGGCTCCACGGGCTGAGCTGGAACCTCCAGGGCCTGCCAGCCCGAGGGCGCCGCGTGGTACGCGCTCACGGCCAGCACGCAGCGGTGCTCGTATGCCCTCATCAGAGCTTCCCACTCCACGTGGGCAAGTCCAGCCTCCCGGTAACGGTCCGCCTCCCGGGCCGCCCGGCACAAGGACCGCACCTGCGCTTCCAGCTCCACGGGTTCTTCCAGCACCACCAGGGCGCCGGGCGGGAACAAATCCACCAACAGCGCCTCACCCTCCGGCTCCCGCGCCAGGGGCAACTCCGCTTCCTCCTCTTTGGACTGGGAGCGCTGGGTCTCGGGGTCGAAGCGGCGGACGGAGTCCACCACGTCCCCGAACCACTCCAGGCGCCACGGCCGCTCCGCATCAGGCGGGAACACGTCGACGATACCTCCCCGCACCGCGTACGTGCCCCGGGTCTGGACCAGGTCCACCCGCTCGTAGCCCGTTTCCTGCAGGTAGCGGACCACCCCCTCCATGGAGATCTTCTCGCCCACCCGGACACGCTTGCGCAGGCAGGCAAGGGCCCGCCGGCCGGGGACTGGTCGACACGCGGCAGAAACGGGCGCCACAAGGATGACGGGAGACCCTGAAGCCAGGTCCCCCAACGCCCGTAGCCGCTGCGCAACCACCTCGGGGGCTGGCGGCAAGGGGTCGTGCGGCAGCACCTCCAGGGGCGGGAAGAAGCGCACGCGTTCGTGCAGCCGGGGGGCAAAGCTCCTCAGATCCTCCTGCACCGACTCCGCCGCTTCCCGGCCCGGCACGAGGATCAAAACGGGTCGGCTGGGCTCACAGATCAGCAGGTCCGCCAGCAGCAGGGTCTTGGCCCCGTAGGCCGGTACGAAGGCCCACGTGCGGGCCGGTGGGTGCACCACCCGGCGCAGCTCAGATAGCACCGGCCAGTCCCGGGTCAGCTGCAGCAGGCCCTCGAGCGACAAACCTACGTCTCCCCGTGGCTTCGTGCGGAGAACCGCCGCCATGTTAGCATGAAGGCCGCAGGCCTCGCACCGGAGGGAGCGGTGGCGTACTGGATTTTGAAGACTGAGCCGGAGGAGTGGTCCTGGGACGACCAGGTGCGTGCTGGGGTGGATGTGTGGGACGGGGTGACCAACCCCCAGGCGGTTCGGAACCTGCGGGCCATGCGGCGCGGGGACCTGGCCCTGTTTTACCACACGGGGCGGGAGCGGCAGGCGGTGGGCATCGTGGAGGTAGTGCGGGAAGCCTACCCCGACCCCCGCGATCCGGCGGGCCGCCGGGTGGTGGTAGACGTGCGGGCCGTGCGTGCACTGCCCCGGCCCGTGACCCTGGCGCAGATCAAGGCGGAAGCTCGCCTGCGGGGCTTGGCCCTGGTCCGTCAGCCGCGGCTGTCGGTGGTGCCCGTGGACGAGGCCAGCTGGCGGGTGCTGCTGCAGATGGCGGGGCTGTGAACGCTGGGGCCCGGGAGGTGCTCCCGGACCCCAGAAGCGCCGTCAGACGTCGAAGTACAGGTAGAACTCGTACGGGTGGGGCCGGATGTTCACCTCGTGGAGCTCGCGTTCCCGCTTGTACGCCACCCAGGTGTCGATCAGGTCCCGGGTGAACACGTCGCCCTCCAGCAGGTACTCGTGGTCCGCCTCCAGGGCGTCCAGCACCGCCCCCAGGGAGCCGGGCACGCTCTTCACCCGGGCTGCCTCCTCCGGCGGCAACTCATAGGTGTTCACGTCCAGGGACCCGAAGGGGGAAGCGTCCAGCTTCCGGCGAACGCCGTCCAGCCCTGCCATGAGCATAGCCGCGAAGGCCAGGTACGGGTTGCAGCTGGGATCCGGAGGCCGGAACTCGACCCGCTTGCTGGCCGCAGATTCCGGACCGGAATAGTACATGGGGATGCGCACGCAGGCGCTGCGGTTGCGCTTGCTGAAGGCCACGTTCACGGGCGCCTCGTAGTGGGGAACCAGCCGCTTGTAGGAGTTGGTGGTGGGGCTGGTGAAGCCCAGCAAGCTGTCCACGTGGGTGAGCAGACCGGCCACGTAGTGGAGGGCGAGAGGGCTGAGCTCCGCGTAGCCGCCCTCCGCGTAAAACAGGTTGCGGCCGTCCTTCCACAGGCTCTGGTGGGTGTGCATGCCGTTCCCGTTGTCGCCGAAGAGGGGTTTGGGCATAAAGGTCACGGTGCAACCGTGGCGCCGGGCCACGTTCCGCATCACGTACTTGTACACCATGACCTTGTCCGCCATGCGCACCAGGCTGTCCCGCTCCATGTCCACCTCCGCCTGGCCGGCGGTGGCCACCTCGTGGTGGTGCATCTCCACGGGGATGCCGATCCGTTCCAGGAGGAGGGCCGCCTCGCTGCGGATGTCCTGGAAGGTGTCGGTGGGCGGGGTGGGGAAGTACCCCTCCTTGGGCCGGATCTTGTAGCCCAGATTCTTCCCTTCCCCGTTGCCGCTGTTCCAGATGCCCTCCCGGCTGTCGATGGAGTAGCCCATCCGGTGGGGCGCCACCTCGTAGGTGACGTGGTCGAAGATGAAGAACTCGATCTCCGGGCCCCAGAAGCTCAGGTCCGCGATCCCCGTTTCCTTCAGGTACGCCTCCGCCTTGCGGGCCACGTACCGGGGGTCACGGGAGTAGGGGGCCCGGGTCTCCGGGTCCACCACGTCGCAGATCATGACCAGAGTGGGGATCTCCAGGAAGGGATCCACGAAGGCGGTGCTGGGGTCTGGCACCAGCAGCATGTCGCTCTCCTGGATGGCCTGGAAGCCCCGGATGCTGCTGCCGTCGAACCCGATGCCCTTGGTGAAGGTGGACAGGTCTACCTGGGAGGCGGGGACGGAGGTGTGCTGCCAGGTCCCCGGCAGGTCGGTGAACCGCAGGTCCACCATCTGGATCTCCTTCTCCTTGATCAGGGCCAGCACGTCGCTGGGCGTCCTTGGAACCATCTGTCTGCACCTCCGCTCCTCAGAAGTCTTTCCCCGAAACGCAAAGACGCCCCGGCGCCGATGGCGCAGGGGCGTCGCGGCCCGCAGGATTCCCGATTGGGTTCGCAGCTCTTATAGCACAACCCCGGGCCGGCTGTCAAACCTCCTCCTCGGCCCGCCGCGCGCGCCGCAAAAGCCGGCTGGGCAGCACCACCCACGCGCAGAACAGCAGCACGAAGGATCCCAGTGCGAGCCAAGCTTCCATGGACCTCCGACCTCCTTTCCGGAAAGTGTGGCCGTGCAAACCTCTCCTCCTACAGCCCGGGCGCGGGCTCCAGGACGTAGGCGGGCACTCCGTGCTCGGGGATGTCCAGGCCCTGCAACTCCTCCTCCCGGGAGGCCCGCAGCCCGATGGTGGCCCGGAGCAGGGCGAACATCAGGTACCCGGTGGCGAGGGTCCACACGGTCACCGCACCCATGCTGATCAGCTGTGCGATCAGCTGGCCCACCTCGCCCACGATGAGGCCGCGGACGTTCTGGTAAGTACCGTCCGCGAAGATCCCCACCGCCAGCAGCCCCCACAGGCCACCCGCGGCGTGCACGGATACCGCGCCCACGGGGTCGTCCACCTTCAGCACCCGCTCCACAAACCCGAGGCTCCACATCATGACCAGGGCCGCCACGCCGCCGATCACCACCGCGGCCCACGGGGCCACGTAGGCGCAGGGGGCCGTGATGCCCACCAGGCCCGCCAGGGCGCCGTTGCAGGCCATGGCGATGTCGGCCTTGCCCGTGCGGGCCAGGGTGGCGTACAAAGCCACCACGCCGCCCGCCGCACCGGCCAGGAAGGTGTTCACCGCGATGATGGAGATGCGCAGGTCCGTGGCGGCCAGGGTGCTACCCGGGTTGAAGCCGAACCACCCGAAGAACAGGATGAAGGTGCCCGTGACCACGTACACCATGTTGTGGCCGGGGATGGGGTTGGGGGTTCCGTCGGGGTTGAACTTGCCGATTCGGGGCCCCACCATGGCGGCACCCATCAGGCCCAGCAGACCGCCCACCGTGTGCACCACGCCGGAACCCGCGAAGTCCTTCGCCCCCGCCCCGAAGGGGAGGTTGGCCAGCCAGCCCCCGCCCCACACCCAGTGCCCGTAGATCGGGTAGATGAGGGCGCTCACGATGAAGCTGTACGCCAGGTATGCCTGGATCTTGGTGCGCTCCGCCACGGCGCCCGCCACGATGGTGGCCGCGGTGGCCGCGAACACCATCTGGAAGAACCAATACAGGGTCGTGGTAACGTCGTAGGCCGCGCCGCTCAGGAAGAAGCCCGAAAGCCCCACCCAGGCGTTCCCGTACTCCAGGCCGCTAGCCAGCTTGCTGCCGCCGAACATGAGGGCGAAGCCGAAGGCCCAGTAGCTGAGGGCCGCGATGCTGAAGTCCATGTAGCTCTTGGTGAGGTAGTTGACGGTGTTCTTGGAGCGAATAAGACCCGCGCCCAAGAGGGCGAACCCCGCCTGCATGAAGAACACCAGGAAAGCCGCCACCAAGGTCCAGGTGAAGTTCACCGGTGCGGACGGGCTGGCCTTCAGGGTAGCGGCCCCGCGGGGTCTGCGGCCCAGGCGGCGGGGGCGCAGGCCAGCAGGGCAAAAGCACCAACCAGGATGCCGAGTCTACGCATCGCTCCCTCCCGGAAAAGCACAGGACGCCCGGGAGGGCGTCCTGGCCCGAAGTGTCTGCGAAACACAAAGGGCCGGGACGTCCGCACCCACGGGCGTCCCGGCCCAGCCTACCGTTCTTATACCAACCCCGCGGGCGGTTGTCAACGGGGTTTCGGCTTTGGCTTGGAGGACTGCGAGACGATCTCCTCCTGCACCAGGACCGCCTGCGCCACCTCCCGCATGGGGCGCCGCAGGTTACGGCTGCGGCGCTGCAGCAGGCGGTACGCTTCCTCCTCCCCGAGCCCCAGCCGCCGCATCAGCACGCCCTTGGCCCGCTCCACCAGCTTGCGGGTCTGCAGGGCCTCCCGGGCCTCCTGCAGGTCGCGCCAGCGGGCCCAGGCCAGCTCCACGGCCGCCAGCAGCTCTGCGCCCACCACGGGCTTTACCACGTATCCGTAGGCTCCGGCTTCCGCGGCGGCCTCCAGCAGCTGCCGGTCGCTGAAGGCGGTGAGGAACACCACCGGCCGTGGGGACGTCTCCCGCAGCCGACGGGCCACCTCGATGCCGTCCGGCGGGGACATGCGCACGTCCAGGATCACGAGGTCGGGGTCGCAGGAGCGCACCAGCTCCAGGCACTCCTCGCCGTTGGCCGCCTCTCCTGCCACCCGGTAGCCCGCCGCCTCCAGGATGGCCCGCACCCCCATGCGGACCACCGCCTCGTCCTCGGCGATCACGATCCGCTTGCTCACGCTGGACCCCCTTGCCTGTTTGAAAAAAGAGCAGCGCCCGGCCGGTCGGGGCGTCTTGGCCTCCGAAAAAGGAGACGCCGGCTGTCGGGCCGGCGTCCTGGCGCGGCTTCAGGTTTCGAGCTGAGGGTAACCCGCCCGCGGGCCCGTGTCAACGGGCCCGGCGGGCTGCACCGGTGCTTCGGGCGGGCACCTGCACGGGGACTTCCGCCGCGGAGCGCGGCCGCACCGCCCGGAACTGGTGCACCACGCGCGGCCACCGCCGCAGGAGCAGCTGGGCCCGGTGGCTTCCCGTGGCCTCGTGGTAGCCCACCAAAAGCGCCCGCAGCTCTTCCGCCTCCGGCTCGGACAGGGGCGCGGTCTGTACAGAGTCGGCGTTGATCTGGCGATCCAGCACGCCCGCCTCGTCCAGCACGTAGGCGCGCCCGCCCGTCATGCCCGCACCGACGTTGCGGCCCACGGGACCCAGGACCACCACCACACCGCCGGTCATGTACTCGCAGCAGTGGTCTCCCGCGCCCTCCACCACCGCCACCGCGCCGCTGTTGCGCACTGCGAACCGCTCCCCAGCCCGGCCGGCGGCGAAGAACACCCCGCCGGTGGCTCCGTACAGCACCGTGTTGCCCACGATGACGTGCCGCCAGCTGTCCCGGTGCAACGGAGGCGGCGGCACCAGGACGATCTCACCCCCCGACATCCCCTTGCCCGCGTAGTCGTTGGCCTCGCCCACCAGGCGCAGCTGCATGCCCGGCATGCAGAAGGCCCCGAAGCTCTGGCCGGCTTCCCCCTCGAAGGTGAGGCGGAGGGTGCCCTCCGGCAGGCCCGCGTCACCCCACCGCTGCGCGATCTCGCCCGCCAGGGTGGCGCCCACGGTGCGGTCCCGGTTCGTGATGGGGTGGTGTCCCTCCGCGGGCACGCCGTGCTCGATGGTCTGCCGGTACTGCTCCACCAGCAGCCGGTTCAACGGACCCTCCACGGGCAGGGGGGCCGCAAAGCTGCCTCGGGTCTGGCCGTGTGCGGGCTGTAAAAGCTCGGACAGGTCCAGCTGCTCGGCGCGGTTCAGGCGCACGTCGTCCCGAACCCGGAGGAGGTCCACGCGCCCGATGATCTCCTCCAGGGAGCGCGCACCCATCTGGGCCAGCTGTCGCCGCACGTCCTCCGCCAGGGCCCGGAAGTACGCCTCCACCCGCTCGGGCGTACCCGGGAACTTGCTGCGCAGGTCCTCCCGCTGGGTGGCGATGCCCACGGGGCAGGTGTTGTTGTGGCACTGCCGGGCCATGACGCAGCCCAGGGCCACCAGGGCCGCGGTGCCAAACCCAAACTCGTCCGCCCCCAGTAGGGCTGCCAGCACCACGTCCCGGCCCACCTTGAACCCGCCGTCCACCCGGATCCGCACCCGACCCCGCAGGCCGTTGGCGCTCAACGCTCGGCGGACCTCGCTCAACCCCACCTCCCAGGGCAGCCCTGCGTTCTTGATGGAGTCCAGGGGGGAAGCACCGGTGCCGCCCTCGTGACCGCTGATCTGCACCACGTCCGCGAAACCCTTGGCCACGCCGGAGGCGATGGTGCCAACCCCGGTGGTGGCCACCAGCTTCACCGCCACGTGCGCGGTGGGGTGCACCTGCTTGAGATCGTAGATGAGCTGCGCCAGGTCCTCGATGCTGTAGATGTCGTGGTGGGGCGGGGGCGAGATGAGGGCGGTACCCGGCTGGGTCTTGCGCAGCCGCGCGATCTCTTCGGTCACCTTGTGCCCCAGCAGCTGACCACCCTCCCCCGGCTTGCTGCCCTGCGCCATCTTGATCTCCAGCTCCACCGCAGAGCGCAGGTAGCCCGCGGTGACGCCGAACCGGCCGGAGGCCACCTGCTTGATGGTGGTGTTGGGCCAGTCGCCGTTGGGCCGCACCTGGCGGCGGGCAGGGTCCTCGCCGCCCTCCCCACTGTTGCAGCGCATGCCCAGGCGGTTGGCGGCGATGGCCAGCGTCTCGTGGGCCTCCCGGGACAGAGCCCCGTGGGACATGGCGGAGATGACGAACCGGCGGAGGATGCGCTCCGCGGGCTCCACCTCCTCCAGGGGAACCGGAGGCCCCGCGGGCTGGATCTCCAGCAGGTCCCGCAGGGCCTGCGGAGGCCGGGCGCTCACCAGCTCCGCAAGATCAGGGTACGCTGCGGGACCGTTCAAGCTCACCCGGTGGATAGCTTTTACCACGTCCGGCTCGAACCCGTGCTGCTCGCCCCCGTGCCGGTACCGGTAAAACCCGAGGTCCGGCACCGTGGCGGGTTCGCCCGCCAGGGCCCGGCGGTAGGCGGCGTGCCGCTCCAGCACGTCCCGCGCCAGGGCCGCCAGCCCAACGCCCGGCACGTGGTTGGGGGTGCCCGGAAAGTAGCGATCCACCAGGCTCTGCTCGAGCCCGATGGTCTCGAAGATCTGCGCCCCGCAGTAAGCCTGCAGGGGGGCGATGCCCATCTTGGCCATGACCTTGAGCAGCCCGGCTTCAAGAGCCTTCTTGAGGTTGCCGGCACCCTGACTGGACAGGCGTTGGGCGGTGGCGAGCGCTAGGTAAGGGTAGACCCCCTCGGCACCGTAGCCCACCAGGCAGGCCACGTGATGCACCTCCCGGGCCTCTCCGGTTTCCACCAGCAACGCGGTCCGCAGGCGCAGGCCTCGGCGGATCAGGTGGTGGTGCACCGCCGCGGTGGCCAGCAGGGCCGGGATGGGCGCCCGCTCGCGGTTCACCCGGCGGTCGCTGAGAACCAGGGCGGTGCAGCCCGCGCGCACCGCTTCCTCGGCCTGGCGGCACAGGTGGTCCAAAGCCTCCTCTAGCCCGTGCGCGCCCCGTTCCGCTTCGAAGGTAGCGTCCAGAAGCTTGGGCTGCAGGGGAACCTCCTCCAGCCAGTCCAGGTCCGGCAGCACGGGGCTGGCTAGCTCCACCAGATCCGCGTGCTCCGGCCCTTCCTCCAGGAAGGAACGGCGAGCCCCCAGCCGCACCTCCAGGGACATCACCACCCGCTCCCGCAAGGGATCGATGGGCGGGTTGGTGACCTGAGCGAACCGCTGGCGGAAGAACTGGTACAGCAGCCGTGGCTGGCTGGACAGGGCCGAGGGAGGGGTGTCGTCGCCCATGGAGCCCACGGGGTCCTTGCCCTCCGCCGCCATGGCTTGTAGCACCCGCTGCAGGTCCTCCTTCGTGTAGCCGAACGCCAGGTGCAGCAGGTCCACCCGCTCCTCCGGGGAACAGGACTTCGGCTTAGGCTCCACCCGCACCAGGCGCTCCACCCACTTGACGTACGGACGGCGCCGGGACAGACGCTGGAGGATCTCGGGGTGGTGCAGGAAACGCCGCTCCTCCAGGTCCACCACCACCATCTCTCCCGGACCCAGCCGGCCCTTCTCCAGGACCCGTCCGGGCGGGATGGGCAGGACGCCCACCTCGGAGCCGGCCACCACCAGGCCTTCGTGGGTGACGGTATACCGGGCTGGACGCAGGCCGTTGCGGTCCAGGGCCATCCCCACCGTGCGGCCATCGAAGAAGGCCAACGCCGCCGGCCCGTCCCACGGTTCGGCAAGGCACGCGTGGTAGCGATAGAAGGCCCGCACGGCCGCGTCCAGGTTCCAGGCGCCCTCCCACGCCTCGGGCACCAACATCCGCACCGCGTGGGGAAGGTCACGGCCGCTGCGGCGCACCAGCTCCAGCACATTGTCCAGCATGGCGCTGTCGCTGCCCCCGTCCTGGATCACGGGGAGCAGCTCCTGCAGCCGGTCCTCCCACACGCTGCTGCGCAGGTCGCCCTCCCGGGCCCGCATCCAGTTCACGTTCCCCAGCAGCGTGTTGATCTCACCGTTGTGGGCCACCAAGCGGAAGGGCTGCGCCAGCTGCCAGGAGGGGTGGGTGTTGGTGCTGTAGCGCTGGTGGAACACTGCAGCCCGCACCGCGAAGTCCTGATCCTGAAGGTCCAGGTAGAAGCGCTCCAGCTGCGGGGCGGAGACCAGGGCTTTGTACACCACCGTCCGGCAGGATAGGGAAGGGATGTACAGTCCCAGGGATGCTGTGCGCTTCTCGATGCGGCGCCGAACCAGGTACAGGTGCCGTTCCAGCGCCTCGGGCTCCCACTCCACCAGCGGGGTCAGCAGGGCTTGCTGGATGCGGGGCAGGGTGCGCAGGGCGTATTCGCCCAGGGCCTTAGGCTGCACCGGGGGCGTCCGCCATCCCAGCAGCCGCAGGCCTGCGCGGGCGAACTCCGCGTCACACGCCTCCCGGCAGGCCCGGTAGCGGTCCTCCGCGGTGGGGAAGAAGAACATTCCCACGACCAGGGGCCCCTCGTCGCCACGGTAGCCCATTTCCCGCAGAACGCGGGCAAACAGCCCGTGCGGAATCTCGGTGAGGATGCCCGCTCCGTCCCCCGTGCGGCCGTCCGCCGCCTGGGCTCCCCGGTGGGCCAGGTTGCGCAGAGCGCGCAGTGCGGCCTGGAGCACCGCGTGGGAGGGGACTCCGTCCAGCCGCGCTACGAACCCCACCCCGCACGCGTCGCGCTCCGGAAACGCCGCCAAAGACGTCACGGTCCCGGCTCCCTCCTAGTAAATTTCGGAAAAATAACCCGAAGCCCGAGGGGGCCTCTGCCTGAGGAACCTCCCCCTCGGGCTTTTGTCCCGACGGTGTAGCGGGCCAGATCTCCCGCCTGCGCCGCTTGGCCCAGACCGGCCTGGTGGGTGCAGGCCGCGGAACCCTAGGCGCACTCCCTCACGAGCGATTTCGTTTGTTTGTTAGATAGCAATGTAGGCTGCGGCTGTCAACCGGTCCGCGGCCAAAAGTTTTCACGGCGAAGCGTGGCCAGGGGAAAGGGTCGGCATTTTCGAACGTTGCGCCTTGAAACGTGCGAACTAGTATAATGAGGCCGCGGTAGGACCTTCGGGGCAGGGTGAGGGGGCTGTACGGTCCCCGATTCCCGACCGGCGGTGGGCACCGGCAGGGCCGGTGCGAGCCCGCGACCCGCGTACGGTCTGCGGCGCGGTGGACTCCGGTGGAGGCTTAGAGGAGCCCAGTCCGGGGCCGACGGTACAGTCCGGATGGGAGAAGGTCGCCGGGGCGCTTCCGGTAGTGCAGGCGCCCTTGTCACCGACGGCCCGGACCACGGGTTCGGGATCCGCCAGCGGCCTTGCGTTAAGCGGCGCCCGGAGGTTCTACCTCCGGGCGCATGCGTTTGCAGGACGCCTTCTGGATGCGACGGGCCCTGCAACTTGCCTCCATGGGCCAGGGGCGCACCAGCCCCAACCCCATGGTGGGCGCGGTGGTGGTGCGGGACGGCACGGAGGCCGGGTGGGGTTACCACCAGGCCGCGGGTTACCCGCACGCGGAAGCCATGGCCCTGGAGCGCGCAGGTCCGCAGGCCCAAGGCGCCACCCTGTACGTGAATCTGGAGCCCTGCAACCACCACAGCCGCACACCCCCGTGTACCGAGGCCATCCTTGCTGCGGGGATCCAACGGGTGGTGGTGGCCATGGGGGACCCAGACCCCAGGGTGGGCGGCCGCGGAATCCGCCGCCTCCGGGAGGCCGGGGTGGAGGTAACGCTGGGCGTCCTGGAGGAGGAAGGACGGCAGCTCAACGCCGCCTACGTGAAGCACCGGTCGACAGGTCTGCCGTGGGTGACCGCCAAGTGGGCCATGTCCGCGGACGGCCGTATGGCCACCCGCGCGGGACAGGCGCGGTGGATTACAGGCACATCAGCCCGGGAGTTCGCGCACCGTCTGCGGGACCAGCACGATGCTGTCCTGGTAGGCTGCGGTACCGCCCTACGGGACGACCCCGCCCTCACGTGCCGGATCCCGGGTGGCCGGGACCCCCTGCGGGTGGTGGTCGATAGCCAGTTGCATCTTCCGCCTAACGCCCGGATGCTGCGGCAGGGGTCCTCGAAGGTCGTGGTGGCCACGACCCCCCATGCGGCCCCGGAGCGGAAGGACCAGCTGCAGCGCGCGGGCGCGGAGGTGTGGGTGTGTGAGGCCCAAGGCGAGCGGGTTTCCCTTCAGGACGTGCTGCGCCGGCTGGCCGAGCGCGGGGTGCTGAGCGTGCTGGCGGAGGGGGGTGCCGAGCTGCACGCCTCGCTTTTCTGTACTGGCCTGGTGGACCGCGTGGTGGCCTTCGTGGCGGAGGTGCGCGGCCGTCTGCGCGGGGACGGCTGATGTTCACCGGGATCGTGGAGGAGGTGGGCCGGGTGGCTTGGCTGCGAGGCGGCCGCCTGCGCGTGCAGGCCCGGCGGGTGGTCCGCGGCCTGCAGGAGGGCCACAGCGTGGCTGTGGACGGGGTGTGCCTGACCGCGGTGTGGGTGGGCCGGGCGTATTTTGAGGCCGACCTGGGCCCTGCGACCCTCCAGCGCACCACCCTCGGCGTCCGGAAGCCCGGGGACTTTGTGAACCTGGAGCGGCCGCTGAGGCTCGGGCAGCCCCTGGGTGGCCACCTGGTGCAGGGACACGTGGACGCCGTTGGCTGCGTGAGGGCGGTGCGACCGGAGCGGCAGGCGCGGTGGATGGAGGTGGCGGCACCTCCGAAGGTGATGCGGTACCTGGTGGAGCGGGGATCGGTGTCGGTGGACGGGGTGAGCCTCGCGGTGGCGGGCGTGAAGTCCGGCAGCTTCCTCGTGTGTCTGATCCCGAAGACACTCCAGGCCACGACCCTGGGGCAGCGGGGTGTGGGCGACCCGGTGAACCTGGAGGTGGACGTGCTGGCCAAGTACGTGGAGCGGCTGGCAGGGGGGCTGCGGCGGTGAACGTTCCCTGGATCTCCGTGGAGGAAGCGGTGCGTCGGTTGGCGCGGGGGGAGCTGGTGGTGGTGCTGGACGACGAGCAGCGCGAGAACGAGGGTGACTTTGTGCTGGCCGCGTGCCACGCTACCCCGCAGGCGGTGAACCTCATGATCCGCGAGGGTGGGGGGCTGCTGTGTGCACCCCTCACCGCGCAGCGGGCCCGGGAACTAGAGCTGCCCTTCATGACCGCTCGCAACACCAGCCGCTTCGGCACGGCCTTCACCGTGTCCGTGAGCGCCCGAAAGGGGGCCGGTAGCGGCATTTCCGCCTTCGACCGGGCTGCGACCCTGCGGGCCCTGGCGGATCCTGCCACCCGGCCGGAGGACCTGGACCGCCCTGGACACGTGTTCCCCCTCGTGGCCCGAGAGGGTGGTGTCCTGGAGCGGCCCGGGCACACGGAAGCCGCGGTGGAGCTGGTACAGCGGGCGGGGCTACCGCCGGTGGCGGCCATCTGCGAGGTGCTGGCCCCCGACGGCCACATGGCGCGGCTGCCCGAGCTGGCAGCTCTGTGCCGCAGGCTGCGCGTGGGGATGCTGCGGGTGGCGGACCTGGTGCGCTGGCGGCTGGAGCGCGAGACGGTGGTGGAGGTGGTAGAGGAGACGTACCTACCCGCCCGCGGGGTCACCTGGCGCCTGGTGGCCTTCCGGCACCGGTTCACCGACCGCGTGCACCTGGCCCTGGTGCTGGGGGAGGTGGCGGGCCCGGATCCCGTGCTGGTGCGGATGCACTCCCAGTGCCTCACGGGCGAGGCGTTCGGGTCGCGGCGGTGCGACTGCGCGGCGCAGCTGGAGGAGGCCATGCGGCGGGTGGCGCAGGAGGGCTGCGGGGTGGTGGTCTACCTACGGCAGGAGGGGCGGGGCATCGGGCTGGCCAACAAGGTGCGGGCGTACGCCCTCCAGGACGCGGGCTACGACACGGTGGAAGCCAACCTGGCCCTGGGTTTCCCCCGGATGCCCGGGACCACGCGGTGGGTGCGCAGATGTTGCGGGCCCTGGGAGTGGAGCGGGCGCGGCTGCTTACCAACAACCCCGCGAAGGTGCGGGCCTTGCAGCAGGCCGGGGTGGCGGTGACCGAGCGTATTCCTCTGATGGTAGGGGTGAGTCCGGAGAACGTGGCGTACCTGCGGACCAAGCGGGACCGGTTGGGGCATCTCCTTGGGGAGCTGGGAGGTGACGATGCGGGTCCGAACGTTTGAGGGTTCCCTAGTTGGCCGCGGGCTGAAGGTGGCGGTGGTGGCCAGCCGGTTCAACGAGGCCACCACCCGCTTGCTGGTGGACGGTGCCCTGGACGGCCTGCGGCGGTGCGGGGTGGAGGAGGCGGACGTGGCGTGGGTCCCGGGGGCGTTTGAGTTGCCCCTGGTCGCGCTGCAGCTGGCCCGTTCGGGGCGGTACCAGGCGGTGGTGTGCCTGGGAGCGGTGGTGCGGGGCGACACACCCCACTTCGAGTACGTGGCAGGCCAGAGCGCGGCGGGCATCGCCCGGGCGGCCTTGGAGAGCGGCGTCCCGGTACTGTACGGGGTCATTACCGCGGATGAGCCCCAGCAGGCGGCGGAACGGGCTGGCGGGAAGGCGGGCAACCGCGGGCGCGACGCCGCCCTGGCTGCGGTGGAGATGGCGACCCTGTTGCGGGACCTGGCAAGCCCCCAGGAACCGTAGCTACGAGGGCTGCTCGCTGAGGATCTGCAGGGCCACCTCCCGCATGGTGCGGCGGGTGCGGCGGGCCTCCCCCTGGATCCGGCGGAACGCTTCCTCCTCCGACAGGCCCTCCCGCTGCATCAGCAACCCCTTGGCCCGCTCCACCAGCTTGCGGGTGTGCAGCTGTTCTTCCAGCTCCTCGATGCGCTGGGCCTTGCGCTGGAGGTCCGCGAAGCGGGCCAGGGCCACCTCGATGGTGGGAACGAGGTCCTCCTCCTTGATAGGCTTCACCAGGTAGGCCAGCACGCCCACCTGCTGGGCCTGCTTGATCAGTTCCCGCTCGCTGTACGCGGTGAGCAGTACCACGGGGGTCGGGCACACCTGCTGGATACGAGCAGCCGCCGCAAGCCCGTCCATCCCCGGCATCTTCGCGTCCAGGAACACCAGGTCCGGCCGCAGACGCACCACCAGCTCCACGGCCCGCCGGCCGTCGGAGGCTTCGCCCACCACCCGGTAGCCGCGGTCCTCCAGCATGGCCCGCAACCCCATGCGGATCAGGGCTTCGTCATCCGCCACCACGATGCGCTTCACGCGCCCAAAACCTCCTTGGGGATGCGAACCACGAACCGGGCGCCCAGGCCCCCGCAGGCCAAAAGCTCTCCCTTCAGGTCCTCCCGGACCAGGGTCCGGGCGATGCGCAGGCCCAGGTCGGAACAGGTCTCCGGGTCGAACCCCTCCGGCAGTCCGGTACCGTCGTCCTCCACCTCCAGCACCACGTGACTGGCAGTGTCCACCAGGCGCACCCACAGCCGTCCGCGGGTGCGGCCCCGGAAGGCGTGCTCCAGAGCGTTCTGGACCAGCTCTGTGGCTACCAGGGCCGCGGAGGTGGCGGGCTGGGAGGGGAAGTACACGTCGTCGCCCTGCACCGACACCTCGAGGTCTAGATCGGGCCGTCGCATGTTGGCCACCACCGCGTGGGTGAGCCGATCCAGCACCTCCCGCAGGTTCACGGTGCGGAACCCTTCCAGGGACAGGATCTCGTGCACCGCGGCGATACCCAGGACGCGGTTGATGGTCTCCGTGAGGACCTCGCGGCCGGAAGGCTCGCGGCCGTCCGCCAGCTGCAGACGCAGCAGCATGGCGATGGTCTGGAGGTTGTTCTTGACCCGGTGGTGCATTTCCCGCACCACCGCGGACCGCATGACCAGGTTGGCGTTCTCGATGGCCAGGGCCGTCTGCGTGGCGAGGGTGGTCAGGAGGTTCACGTCCGCGGGGCTGAAAGCCGCGGGTTGGCCACGGTAGCAGTTCAGCACGCCGATGATTCGGTCTCGGACCCGCAGGGGCACCGACACCATGGACCGAAGCTCCTCCCGGGAAGCGAACTCGGGGTCCGAAAAACGGGGCTCGGCCAGCAGATCCGGTACCACCTCCCTCTCACCCGTCTGGGCCACCCGGCCCGCGATCCCGGCCCCCAGGGGGATGGGAGCCCGTTCCGTGTACGCCTCGCCTGCCGGGTGGGCCGCCGCGGGCCGCAGGAGCCCCGCGGTCTCATCCACCAGCAGCAGGGAGCACAGCCGGGCCTCCAGCATGCGGGCGGCCATCTGCACGATGACCTGCAGCACCTGCTCCAGGTACAGGGGCGAGGCCAGGGTCTGGCTGAGCTCCGCGAGGGTAGAAAGCTCGCGGATCTGGCGCCGCATGTGGTCGTGCAGGGTGGCCTTCTCGATGGCCCCCCCGGCGAGGTCCGCGATCATGCTGACCAGCTCCACCTCGTCCTCGGTGAACTCGTGGGTGGTGCGGGTTTGCACGTTCATGGCCCCCAGCACCCGGCCGCCCACCGTCAGGGGGACGGCCAGCAGGGACTGGAAGCGCAGCTCCTCGGTCTCGGGGAGCAGCACGAACCGGGGGTCGCTGGGCGCGTCGCTGCTCCAGGCAGGCTGCTCGTGCAGCGCGGCCCACCCTGTCAGCCCCTCCCCGAGCCGCAGGCGAGCCCGCCCCACCGCCTCCGGTGCCAGGCCCGTGGTGGCCCGCAGCACCAGGTACTCCCCCTGGGGGTCCAGAAGGTACACGGAGCAGGAGTCCATGCCCATGACCTCCGCGGTCTTGCGGGTGATGGTGGTCAGGGTGGTGTCCAGGTCATGGGCTTGGCTGATGGTGCGGCTGATCTCCCGCAGGGCGGCGATCTCCGCCGACTTACGCCGCAGAAGGTTCTCCAGCTGCTGGCGGGTCATCTCCAACCCGCATTGTACGCTTTCGAATCCTGCGGGAGGCTCCCGACAGCCCGGTGGGAGGGCCTGGCCGGGGCTGCCGGCTCCCCCAAGGCCCTGTCCCCTGGGGACAGGGCCTTGGGGGACTGTCCTAGGGGACAGGGCCCAAGGCTCCAAACCCGGCCGATGCGGCGTTCAATAACGTGGGACGTGCAGGGGGGACGCGTGGCGCGTCGGGCCAGGGGCCATCTATCTGCGGGCGTGTACCACGTGGTGAGCCGGGGGAACCGTCGAGAGCGGCTCTTTCTCACTCGGGACGCTTTCGAGGAGTATCTGAAACTTATGCGCCGGATGTCGGAACGTCACGGCATCGACATCCTAGCGTACGTGCTGATGCCGAACCACGTTCACCTGCTGCTCCGGGCGGCGGATGGTGTGCTCTCGGGCTTTATGCGCGACCTGCATGGTCGTTTCGCGCAGTGGCACAACCAGCGTTACCAGCGGAGCGGACACGTCTTCGAGGGCCGCTTTCGTTGCTGGCCCTGCGCCGTGGATCGGTACCTGTGGGCGCTGGTTCGCTACCTTCACGACAACCCGGTCCGCGCAGGCTTGGTCGACTACGCGGAGGAGTACCGATGGAGCAGCTTCGGGGCGTACGCGGGGCGCCCCGATGGTGTAACCGCAGCCGCGCGCCTGCGCGAGCTGATAGACTTCCCTCGGTCCGACGATTTGACTTGGATTCCACGGAACTCAGGCCAGCCCCGACCCCTGCAGGTTGGCCAGCGTGGGGAACCATCACGCGGCACACCGCGAGCCCCTACGTAACTGCTGTAGCGAACCGGCGAGCGCGGGTTGCCCGCCGACAAAGGCCACGTAGGGAGTTCACCTGCCAGGTGGAGTGGGAGTCAGCGAAGCCCAAGCGCCCGGGGTGCCGTGATGGTTTGACCGCGGGTTGCGGCACCCGGACGTTTTGTCGAGGGGCGCGAGAGTGCCAAGCCCGGTCCTTCCCTAGAGAGCAGTCCGCAGAATCGCCCGGCTGAACCGGCAGTGGTGCGGCGGAGAAGGGCGAGCCGGAACTGGGAGCGGGCACAGGATCTGGGGACAGAGCCCGGGGACAGGGCCTAGGGGACAGAGCCATGGCACGGCCTGCGGCCCTTGACGGCACCGGCGGGAAAGGCTAGCCTCTCTAAATGAAAATGAGTATCGATAAGTCGCTCCTGGAGGCCTGGAAGGTGCGGGGGCGGCGGGTCACCGCCGCACGCCGGGCGGTGCTTGAGGCCCTCTGGCGGGCGGGGTGCGCCGCGGATACGCGCTCCGTCTACCAGCTCGCGCGGCAGCTTCATCCCAAGTTAGGGTTGGTCACCGTCTACCGCACCCTGGGCTTGCTCGCGCGGGAAGGGTGGGTACAGCGGTGGGAGCAGGGCGGGGTGGCGCGCTACGAGCTGGACCGGCCGCATCACCACCACCTCGTCTGCTTGGGGTGCGGGGCTCTGGTGCGTTGGGACCGCTGCCCCGTACCGATCCGAAAGGGTGCCACGCTGGCTGGAGGGTTCCTCGTGACCGGCCACAGGCTGGAGATCCTGGGCTACTGCCACAACTGTCGGGGGAGGTGAGGGTGAGAAGCGCGGTGGTGGTCCTCGCCATATTCCTCGCCGGGTGCGGGTTGCAAGGGTCACAGGCCAGGATCGCCGTGGTGGCCTCCTTTTACCCCCTGTACGAGTTTGCACGCCAGGTGGGCGGACCGCGGGTGGAAGTCCGACAGCTGGTTCCGTACGGCGTGTCTCCGCACGACTTCGAACCGAGGCCCGCCGACGTGGCGCTTCTGGGTCGTGCACGGGTGTTCGTATACAACGGAGCCGGACTTGAGCCGTGGGTCGCGCGGCTTGTGGCGGCGGAGCTACCCGCGGACGCGGTGAGGGTGGAGGCGACGGAGGGGCTTCCCTTGTTGCGCTCGCAGGCAGAGCGCCAGCACCCGGAGGGGGATGGACACAAGGAGAAGCAGGCGGGAACGCTGGACCCGCACGTGTGGCTGGATCCTGTGCTGGCTCAGGGGATGGTCCGGAACGTGACGCAGGGGCTGGTGCGGGCGGATCCGCCAGGCGCGAGGGAATATTTGGAACGGAGCCGGCGGCTCATCAGGCGCCTGCAGGAGCTGCATGGCCGGTACGCGCAGGCCCTGCGCCGCTGCCGCAGCCGGGTGATCATCACCTCCCACGCGGCTTTCGGATATCTGACCCGCCGGTACGGCCTGCACTGGGAGTCGGTGGCGGGTTTGGCCCCCGAAGCGGAGCCCTCGCCCCGACGTCTGCGGGAGCTGGTGGAGCTGGGGCGGCGGGAACGGGTGCAGGCGGTGTACGCGGAAACCTTGGGTGGCAGGCCGATCATGGAGGGACTGGCCCAGGACGTGGGAGCTCGGGTGTTGGTGCTGGATCCCCTGGAGGGCCTTTCGGAGGCGGACCTGCAGCGGGGGAGGGACTACTTCTCCGTCATGGAGGAAAACCTGCGGCAGCTGGTGGACGGGCTGGGCTGTCGGTGAGGAGGTGTGCGGTGAGGGTCGCTTACGTGTTTGCGACGCCGCGCGCGGCCAGCTACAAGCTGGGTCAGATGATCCTGCCACAGCTAGAGGCTGGGGTTCACGGAGCCCGCGTGGTGGCCATGTTCTTCTTCGACGACAACGTCTTCGCGCTGCGGCGGGGTGATCCGCTGGGAGAGCGGCTCGCCCGGGTCGCGCGGGACCAGAGGATTCTGGTGATGGCGTGCGACGCATGCGCACTGGAACGGGGGCTAGCGCGCGGGCAACCGAGGTGGTGTAACCCGGACGGCACGGGACGGCAGACCCCCGCGGCCTGCGAGCCCGTGGACGTGGTGGACGGAGTATACGTGGGGTGCTTCCCCGACCTGTTTGCAGCCCTGCAAGCGGAACCGCCCGACCAGGTGATCACCCTATAAGACAGCCCGCAGCGGGGCAGTAGAATGGGGCCGCGGTGGGGTAGGGAGGAGGCCGTGGACGCCGTCGTGGTGGAGCTGGAGCACGTGTGCGTGGACTTCCACGGGGAGCGGGTGCTGGACCGTGTGGACCTGCGGATCCGCAGGGGTGAGTTCGTGGGGGTTATCGGCCCCAACGGAGCGGGCAAGACCACCTTGCTGCGGGCGTTGTTGGGCCTGGTGCGTCTCAGCTGCGGGCACGTGCGGCTGTTCGGGCAGGATCTGCGGCGCTTCCGGGACTGGCACCGGGTGGGCTACGTGCCCCAGAGGGCGGTGGCCTTCGAGACCCGATTCCCCGCCACGATCCTGGAGGTGGTGCTGAGCGGGCGCGCCGGGCGCGGGGGGGTGGGCCGGCGGTTCGGCCCCCAGGACCGCGCGGCCGCGGAGGCAGCCCTGCAGGCGGCGGGCCTGTGGGAAGTGCGGGACCGCCTAGTGGGACAGCTGTCCGTTGGCCAGCAGCAGCGGGTGTTCGTGGCGCGCGCGCTCGCCAACGAGCCGGAGTTGTTGCTGCTGGACGAGCCCACGGTGGGCGTGGACCCGGAGGGCGAGGAGCGGTTCTACGAACTGCTCCGGCACTTGCACCGCGAGCGGGGCACCACGGTGGTGCTCGTTTCCCACGACGTGGCCGCCGTGGCGCGTGAGGTGTCGCAGCTGGCGTGCCTGAACCGCACCCTGTTCTTCCACGGACCTCCGGAGGAGGCACTGCGGGCCGGGACGCTGGAGCGGCTGTACGGCACGCGCAGCCTTGTGGTCGCTCACCGCCACTGAGGGGGCCGTGGAGCTGCTGCAGTACGGGTTCATGCTGCGGGCGGTGGGCGCGGGGCTGCTGCTGGCTCTGACGGCCCCGGCGGTGGGCGTGTTTGTGGTGCTGCGCCGCATGAGCCCCATGGCGGACACCCTGGCCCACGTGGCCCTGGCAGGAGTGGGCGCGGCGGTCCTGCTGGGGGTATCCCCGGCCTTGGGTGCTCTGGTGCTGGCCCTGATCGGCGCCCTGGGGGTGGAGCGGCTTCGGGCGTCCGGCCAACTGTTCGGGGAAGCGGCCCTGGCGCTGTTTTTGAGCGGCGGGCTGGCGGTGGCGTTGGTTCTGCTGAGTCTGGCGCGGGGGGTGAACGCGGGCCTTTTGGGGTACTTGTTCGGGGCGGTGACCGCGGTGGGCCCGCAGGACCTGGTGTGGATGGCTGTCTTGGCTGTGGTGGTAGGCAGCAGCTTAGCGATCTTTTACAAGGACCTGTTCGCCCTGACCTTCGATGAGGAGGCGGCCCGTGTACAGGGCGTGCCCGTGGAGGCGCTAAACGTGCTGCTGACGGTGCTGGTGGCCGTCACGGTGGTGGTGGGCATGCGGGTGGTGGGCGTGTTGCTCACCAGCGCCCTTTTGGTGATCCCTGCTTTGACCGCCATGCGGCTGGCGCGCAGCTTCCGGGCGACCTTGGGACTGGCGGTGGCGTTCGCGGCCGCGGCGGTTTTGAGCGGGCTTGTGGCCAGCTTCTACCTGGACGTGGCTCCCAGCGGTGCGGTGGTCCTGGTTAGCATCCTCCTGTTCGCGGGAGCGTCGTGGGTGGCCGGGAGGCACTGACGCGGAACGGAAAGCCGGGCTGTGCAGGTCCGCGGACGCTGCACACCGTGGGTCATTCGACCCGGGGGCTCGCGGAGTTCCTGGGGCTGCTGCGGGCCCACGACATCGGGGCCGTGGTAGACGTGCGGCGGTGGCCCACGTCGCGGCGCTTCCCCCACTTCCAGAAGCGGGCGCTGCGGGAGGCCCTGGAGGAGGAGGGCATTCGGTACCTGTGGCGGGAAGAACTGGGTGGGTTCCGCAGGCCGTCCCCGGAGTCTCCCAACACCGGTTGGCGCGTGGGAGCGTTCCGGGCCTACGCAGACTTCATGCTGACGGCGGAGTTCCAGCGTGCTCTGGAACAGCTGGAAGCCCTGGCCTCCGGGGCGCGGGTGAGCCTCCTGTGTGCGGAGGCCAGCCCGTGGCGCTGCCACCGACAGCTGCTGGCAGACGCCTTCGTGGTGCGCGGCTGGCAGGTCCGTCACATCACGGACCGCGGCTGCGAACCGCATCGCCTGACTCCCTTCGCACGGGTAGAGGGTACCCGCATCCTGTACGTAGCCCAGCCCTAGGTGGTGGCCGGAGCGCCCCAGACGCCCGGGATGCGGACCCCGCAGTCCGGGCAGATGCCCCCCGTGGGGGTGAGGCGGTCCTGAAGCACCTGGAACCCCCGGCGCTCCACCAGGAGCGCACCGCACCCGTGACAGTACGTGTTTTCATACCGGCCCACCTGACCGGGGAGGTTGCCCACGTACACGTACCGCAGGCCCGCCTCCTGCCCGATCCGCGCGGCCCGGAGGAGGGTGTGCGGGGGTGTTGTGGGGGTTTCGGTCATGCGGTAATCGGGGTGGAAGGCGGTCACGTGCCACGGGAGGAAGGGCGACACGCTGGCCAGGAATGCGGCTGCCTCCTGCAGCTCCGCGGGGTCGTCGTTGAAACCCGGCACCACCAGGGTCACCACCTCCACCCAGAACCCCTGCTCCCACGCCCGCCGGATGGTGTCCAGGACCGTCCGCAGCGGACCGCCCAACACGCGGTAACGGTCCTCCCGCATGGACTTGAGGTCCACCTTGTACAGGTCCACGTACGGGCGGAGGTAGTCGAGGACCTCGGGCGTGGCGTTGCCGTTGGAGACGTAGCTGCCCACGAGCCCGTAACGCCGTCCCTCCCGGAACAGCGCCACCGCCCACTCACTGGTGATGAGAGGTTCGTTGTAGGTGCTGGTGAGCACTCGGGCACCGGAACGCAGCGCCAGCTGCACGAACTCCTCGGGGGTAATGGGGGTGTAGTCCGCCAGGCGTGTGGCCACCGGGTCCCGTAGCGTCTGGCTGATCTGCCAGTTTTGGCAGTACGGGCACTGGAGGTCGCAGCCAAGCATCCCGAAGCTGAGGGTGCGCGCCCCCGGGTACGCGTGGAAGAAGGGCTTTTTCTCAATGGGATCCAGCTGCAGGGCGCCCACGTAGCCCCACGGCACGTACAGCTTCCCGCCGCGGTTGAACCGCACCCGGCACACCCTGGGCAGGCCCTCGAACACCACGCACCGGTGACCGCAGGCGAAGCACTCTACCTTTCCCCCCTCCAGGGGGCGGTACAGCTCGCCCTCCCGGGTCCTCTCCTGCAGGACACGACCCAAAGGCGTGTCCTGGGCTTCCCGCGCGCCCAGGCGCCGGTACTGCACGGTGTCGGCCTCCTGGCGGGTTTTTCGAATCCACTGTATCGCGCCGCGGACCGGACCGTATGGGGGCTACGGCCGGCCGGTGGCGCGCAGCCGGAGCTCCACCGTGGCCCGGGCCACGTCTTCGGCCACGAAGAACAGGAAGCGGGGAACGGGCATGCCGTAGTCGGACATGCGCAGGTCGAACTCGGTCCGACCCCGGAAGCCGTCCGGCAGGGGTGTCACCTGCACAGGGGCGGATACCTGGCGCGTGACGCCCCGCAGGGTGAGGCGGCCGTGGACCGTGGCGGGGAACGTGCCCACCACCCGCGCGGAGTCCGTGGTGACTACGCCCTGGAAGGTGATGGTAGGGAACTGCTCGGTGAGGAGCTGCTCCCGGTGCATCTGGCTATCCCGCAGAGCCAGGTGTGTGGTCACCGACCGGCTGGACACCACCAGCTCCAGGTCCGCCACGAAGCTGCGCTCGCCCGTCTGGCGCACCACCGCAGTGCCCTCGAACTCGCGCGCCCGGACCCGGAACCCGCCCACGTTGTCCCGAACGAACAGCTCGATGCGGGAGTCCTCCGGGACCACCGCGAATCGCCCCGTGGCCAGCAGCTGTGCCCGGCCAGAAGCCGCCAGGGCCGCCACGCACAAAGCTGCAGCGGCAAGCGTCCACGGCCATCCGCGTAGACTTCCCTGGCGCGGGACGTGCACGGCGCTCCGCACAACTAACAGCCTAGCAGGTGTTCTCCACCTCCGCCACGGAGCACATGAAGCTAGCCGGAGGCCGCAGGGGCCCGCTGGGCCTGCGGGGCTTCCACCCGTGTGCCGCGCTTGCTCATCCACACCGCCAGCGCGATGGCACCGAGGGCTCCCGCACCCACGGCGACCCCCACCAGGACAGGCAGCGGCCGCACCAGCACGGGCGCGATGAGCAGGGCCACCAGATTCATGACCTTGATGATGGGGTTCAGTGCGGGTCCCGCGGTGTCCTTGAGGGGGTCGCCCACGGTGTCCCCCACCACTCCGGCCCGGTGCGCCTCGGTACCCTTGCCACCCAGGTAACCGTCCTCGATCTTCTTCTTGGCGTTGTCCCACGCGCCGCCGGTGTTGGCCATGAACACCGCCAGCAGCTGGGCGGTGAGAATCGCCCCGGCCAGGTACCCTCCCAGCGCCGCCGCCCCCAGGGAGAACCCCACCAGCACGGGTGCCGCCAGGGCCACCAGGGCCGAGGGAATCAGCTCCCGTTGCGCCGCCGCTGTCACGATGTCCACGCAGCGGGAGTACTCCGGGCGGGCCCGCCCCTCCAGCAGGCCGGGGATCTCCCGGAACTGGCGGCGCACTTCCTCCACCACGTGGAAGGCCGACCGTCCCACGGCCCGGATGAGGAAGGCGGACACCAGAAATGGTACCGCGCCCCCAAGGAGCAGGCCCACGAACACCGAAGGCAGATTCACCTGGATGCCAACCCGTTCCAGGGCCTGGAGGAGCGCGGAGCTGCCGGAAGCGACAGCCTGGGACAGCTCCCGGGGATCCGCGAACAGCTGCGCCTCCGTCAGGTAGGACCGGAACAGGGCGGTGGCTGCCACCACCGCGGTGCCGATGGCGAACCCCTTTGTGAGGGCCTTGGTGGTGTTGCCCACCTGGTCCAGGCGCGCCACCACCCGGCCCGCGAGGCTGTCGCCCCGCTCCACCCCGGACATCTCGAAGATCCCGTTGGCGTTGTCCACGATGGGCCCGTAGGTATCCTCCGCCAGGATGAAACCCGTGGTGGTGAGCAGCCCGAGCCCTGCCAGGGCGATGCCGTACGCGGACAGGGCCGGGTCACCGCCGAAAATGGCAAAGCTGGTCAGAATGGTGGCGCCGATGGCCGCTACGGACCCCACGCTGGACTCCATTCCGAGCCCCATCCCCGTGAGGAGCAAGGTGGCCGCGCCCGTCTTGCTGGAGTACGCGATCTCCGTCACGGGCGCGCGGTCCGTGTGGGTGTAGTAGTCCGTGATCCGCTCGATGACCACCGCCAGCAGGATGCCGGTGAAGGTGGCCAGGAAGTAGCGCCCGTCGCCCAGGTAGAAGGCACTCAGCAGCCCGAACCCCACCGTTGCCAGACCCGCAGCGGTCCAGAAGCCCCGGCTGATGGGCTTCATGGGGTCGCCGACAGCCTCGTGGGAACCCCGCACCACCCAGGTCCCCACCACCGAGGCGAACACGCCCACCGCGCGAACCAGGAAGGGGAAGACCACCAGCTTGAGGGCGAAAGCCTGCGCGGCCGCCTCGGTGGGGAAGCGGGCGCGGAAGGTGGGCTCCAGGAGGGTGGCGGCGCCCAGGAGGATGGCTGCTACCAGGGTGACCTCGTAGGACTCGAAGACGTCCGCCGCCATCCCCGCGCAGTCCCCCACGTTGTCGCCTACGTTGTCCGCGATCACCGCCGCGTTCCGTGGGTCGTCCTCCGGGATCCCAGCTTCCAGCTTCCCCACCAGGTCCGCACCCACGTCCGCGGCCTTGGTGTAGATCCCGCCGCCGACCCGCATGAAGGCCGCCACCAAAGAGCCGCCGAACCCGAAGCCCACCAGGACCCGCATGGCGTGCTCCCGGAACAACAGGAAGATGACCACCGCTCCCAGCAGCCCCAGCCCTACGGTGAACATGCCGGAGATGGTCCCCGCCTGGAAGGCCAATTCCAGCGCTTCCTTAAACGAGCGGCGTGCGGCGCTGGCCACCCGCACGTTTCCGTGAACCGCGGAGGTCATCCCCACGTAGCCCGCGCCGTAGGAGGCCAGGCAGCCCATCAGGAACGCCACCGCCACGCCCAGTGCCAGGGAAGGCCGGTCCCGGTACAGGGGCGCGTACAGGGCGTACAGGGCCACGGCTAGCAGGAGCACGAACCACGCCATGGTGCGGGCCTGGCGTGACAGGTACACGTGGGCGCCCTCCTGGATGGCCCTGGCCACGGCTACCATGGCCTCGGGTCCAGGATCCCGGCTCAGCACGCGCCGGCGCAGCGCCCACCCGTACGCCAGGGCCAGCACCGCGGAGCCCAGGACCAGCCACAAAGCCACCAGCTCCGCGGTGCCAAACGGTGGCAGGACGATCTTTGCCTCCGACATGCGGATCCTCCTCCGGTGTGCAAACTCATCCGCGGGCTCCGGCTCCCGGAAGCCAACTAACTATGCTAGCGGACCGAACGGCCCCGCGCCACCGAGCGCAGGATCAGGCCGCGGGGGCAACGGCCCCGGGTAAACGGGTCCACCCGCAGCGCCGCCCCCTCCCGGGCGAGCGGGTACAGCGCCAGCACCCGCACGCCTGCGCGCAGCTCCTGCCGGCTCAGGCGGCTGACCCGGAGGACCAGCCCGTCTAGGCGCCGGGGCGGGTGGGTGGTCTCGAACCACGCGCCGTGCCGGCGGAAGCCCTCCGATGGGAATCCCCAGCCGGAGGAGCGGAAACGCATGCCCTCCAGCCACAGGGTCCCGTCGGCCGCCACCCGGTACCGCTCCACCACCGGGGTACGCTCCACGGAGTGCAGGTAGCGGAGTTCAAACCGGCCGTCCGAGGGCAGGCACAGGGACGTGCGGGCAGTTGGGGAGTAGGCCACCGACGCAGCGCAGAAAAGCAGGAACGCCCCGGACCGGGCGGTCACTGTGCGGCCAGGAGCATCCGGGCGGTGCACGGCCGGTACACCACCCGGGCGCCGATGCCGATCCCGTGGCGGGCGAAGAATCCCTGGTTGACCTCCAGGGCATACTGCGCTTCCCGGCGCGACACATAGATGGGGAGCTCACCGCCCGGCGCGGGCGGGTCCATATCCTGAATGTCCACGATGCGCCACGCACTGTCGATGAAGGCGATGGACAGGGGAATCCGGGTGTTCTTCATCCAAAACGCCAGGCGCTGGGGTGCGTCGAACACAAACAGCATACCGGCGTACTCTGGCAGCCACGTGCGGTACATGAGCCCACGGGCCTGGGTGGTGGGGGTGTCCGCCACTTCCACCTCCAGGCTGACCCGCCGGCCCCCGTCCACCAGGACCACCGTGCCGCGCTTCGCGGGCGCGGCCGCAGCGGTCGCCCAGACCAACGTTGCTACCAGCAGCACCACCGCCCGCATCGAAGGAGCCTCCGTGCCGCGGCGCAGGCCCTCGCGTGAGCACCGCCCCGCGGCATCGGTCCAGCTCGATTGTACCCGCCGATCCCCGAGCTCCGTGGGGATCGCCTCCACCCGCAGCAGGCGGCGGTGGCGCAGCAGCTACACCTCCAGGGGCTGTCCCGGCGGGTGCTGGGCCACAGCCAGCTGCAGGTCCTTGGGCCCCCGCACCACCCGGTCCGAGGCCCGCACCACCAGGTCTCCTGGGCGCAGCCCAGCACGGTCCGCCGCGGAGGCCGGTTCCACGTGCACCACACGGGCCGCGCGGTCGGCCTCCAGGCTGTCGGGGGTGATGATCACCCCGCTGCCGGCCCCACGCATCTCGGGCATCCCGCGGGGCCGCCACGGGTCGGGGGTCCGCCGGAGCCCCACCCTGACCACCGCCGGCCCGACGACCTCCACCGCACGCACCACGGCCTGAGAGTACGCGTCCAGCGGCTCCTGTTGCTCCATGCTCGGGGACAACGTGCGGCCGGGCCCGCATATTTCTCCCACAAGCAGCCCGCCGCGGCCTTCCGGCAGGGGGGAGCCGCGGCCGGCACCTCGAATAGAAGGCGTATGAGCCAGCTAAGGGAGATCCAGGTCCAAGACAGCGTGTGGGTGTTCGGCTTCGAGGGCGATGGACCCGCGGCCGCGTACGGTGCCAACTGCGTGGCGGTGGTGGCGGACGCAGGGGTGGTGCTGGTGGACGCGTCCCTGTCGCCCGCCCACGCGCGGCGGGTGGAGGCAGCGCTGCGGGAGCGGACGGACCGGCCGGTGCGGCTGGTGATCCTGACCCACCACCACGCAGACCACACGTGGGGCGCGGTGCACTTTGTCCGGCAAGGGGCGCTCGTGGTGTCGCACCGGGCGTGCCGGGAACGCATGGCCACGGAGCATCCAGGCCAGCTGGCCGCCCGCCGGGCTCAGCCCGAGCTCGCGGAGCTGCTCGAGGAGGTGGTGCTGGTGCTGCCGACCCTCACCTTTGACGAGGGGATCGGGGTGCACCTGGGCGTGGAAGTGGAGGTGTGGCACCCCGGTCACGCCCACACGCCCGGGGACGCCTTCGTGTATTTGCCGGACTGGGGCGTGGCGGTGTGCGGGGATTTGGTGTTCAACGGATACCACTTTAACTACCAGGACGCGGATCTCGCGGGAGCCCGTCGCGGCCTGGAGGCCCTGCGGTCGCTGGATGCGGAGGTGTTCGTGCCCGGACACGGGCTGCCGGGGGGGCCCGAGCTGCTGGCGGCGCAGGCTGCGTACCACGACGCGGTGGAGGAGGCGATCCGCCAGGGCCTGGCTACCGGGAAGGGAGAGGCGGAGGTGGCCGCCGACCTGCGCAACCGGTTCCCCGGCTACGGCCTGAGTTCCGTGCTCCCGGTGACCTACGCACGGGTCCGGGAGTGGCTCGTGGGACCCGCGCGGGGAGGTCGCCCATGAGACTGGTGTGCGACCTGCACGTCCACTCCAAGTACAGCCGGGCCACCAGCCGCGACATGGACGTGGAAAACCTGGCCCTGTGGGCACGGCGGAAGGGCATCCACGTGGTGGGCACGGGGGACTTCACGCACCCCGTGTGGCGCCGGGAGCTGCAGGCCAAGCTGGAACCCGCGGAGCCCGGGCTGTACCGGTATGGGGAGACCCGCTTCCTGCTCACCGCGGAGGTCAGCAACGTGTACCCGCAAGACGGCCGGCTGCGCAAGGTGCACAGCATCCTCCTGAGCCCCTCCTTCGAGGTGTGCGACCGGATCGCTGCGGTTCTGGGGCGCTTCGGCAACCTTTTCGCGGACGGCCGGCCTACTTTGACCATCTCCTGCGCCAAGCTGGTGGAGTACGTGATGGAGCTGTCCCCGGGCTGCCTGGTGATCCCCGCGCACGCGTGGACCCCGTGGTTCTCCGTATTGGGCTCCCAGTCGGGGTTCGACGACCTCGAAAGCTGCTTCGGCGACCAGCTGCCCCACGTGCGCGCCCTCGAGACGGGGCTCAGCAGCGACCCGCCCATGAACTGGCGCTGCAGCTTCCTGGACGGGGTGACCCTGGTGTCCTTCAGCGACGCCCACTCCCCCACAAAGTTGGGGCGGGAGGCCACGGTGCTGGACTGTGAGCGGTCATATCCCGCCATCGTGGAGACCCTGCGCACCGGTCGGGTAGACTACACCATCGAGTTCTTTCCGGAGGAGGGCAAGTACCACTACGACGGTCACCGGGGGTGCGGGGTCCGGTGGCCGCCGCGTATCACCCGCCAGTACGGAGGCCGCTGCCCCCGCTGCGGTCGGCCCGTCACCGTGGGGGTCCTGCACCGGGTGGAGTCGCTGGCGGACCGCGAGGAGGGGGTGCGGCCCACAGGGCGGCCCGGGTACCGCAACCTGATCCCGTTGGAGGAGATCCTGGCGGAGGCGTTGGGGCAGGGCGTGGGCACCGGGCGCGTGCGGGACGAGTACCTCAAGCTGGTGGCCCACTTCGGGGACGAGCTCCGGGTGCTGGAGGAGGCTCCCCTGGAGGAGCTGGAGCGGGCCACGCACCCGAAGGTGGTGGAGGGGATCCGTCGCATGCGAGCTGGGCGGGTGCACATCGAGCCGGGCTACGATGGAGAGTTCGGGCGCATCCACCTGTTCGAGGACAGCCCCGCACCGACACCCACGGGTGAGCCGGAGACGGCCCAGATGAGCCTGTTCTGACCGGCATGGCCGCCCGCGCCCCCACGGTGGCGCTGCGGCGCGGCCGGGAACGGCGGCTGCGCGATGGCCACCTGTGGGTATACGAGGGGGAGATCGAGGAGGTGCGGGGAGAGCCCGCCCCCGGCGAGCTGGTGGACGTTCGGTCGTGGCGGCAAGAGTTCCTGGGGCGCGGGACCTACAGCCCAGTTTCTGCCATCCGGGTCCGCCTGCTCACCTGTCGCGAGGAGCCCGTGGACGAGGCCTTCTTCGAGCGTCGGCTGCGGGAGGCGCTGCAACTGCGGGAGCGGGTGGTGTCGGGAACCACCGCGTACCGGTTGGTGTATGGGGAGGGGGACCTGCTGCCGGGCCTGGTGGTGGACCGGTACAACGACCTGCTCGTCATGCAGACCCTGACCGTCGGCATGGACGTGCGCAAGGACCTATTCGCGGACCTCCTTCTCTCCCTGACGGGCTGCCGCGCCGTGTACCTCCGGAACGACCCCCACACCCGGGAACTGGAGGGTCTGCCACGACACCAGGGCTTCCTCCGGGGCGAGGCGGAGCTGAAGCAGGTGGTGCAGGAGGACCCCGCCCGGTTTGTGGTGGACGTGCAGGGAGGCCAGAAGACGGGGTGGTTCTGCGACCAGCGGGAGAACCGGATCAGCGCAGCTGGCCTGGCCCGGGACGGGGAAGCCTTGGAGGTGTTTTGTTACACGGGAGGGTTCGGGATCCATGCGGCCCTGGCGGGCGCCCGGTCCGTGCTGGGGATCGAGGTGAGCGAGGAGGCGGTACATCTGGCCCAGGAGAACGCGCGCCTCAACGGGGTCGCGGACCGCTGTCAGTACCGGGTGGCCAACGCCTTCGACGAGCTCCGGTCTTTGGCCCGGGAGGGACGCACCTTCGACTGGGTGGTCCTGGATCCGCCCGCCTTCGCGCGGCGCAAGGAGGCGGTCCGTCGGGCCCTGTCCGGGTACCGCGACATCAACCTCTGGGCACTGAAGCTGTTGCGGCCGGGGGGGTTTTTGATCACCTGCTCGTGCTCGTACCACGTGGACGAGGCGACCCTGTGGGGCGTGGTACTGGACGCGGCGAGGGACGCGGGGCGGCGTCTGCGGCTCGTGGAGCAGCGCTCCCAGGCGCGGGACCATCCGGCCCTGGGCAGCATGCCGGAGACCCGCTACCTGAAGTGCTTCGTCCTCCAGGCGGTGGCCTAGGCGGGATGGGGTGGGGCGGGTACAATAGGGGTGCGACCGACGTGGCGGTCCGGACAAAGAGGTTGCCCACAGCGACCGACGGGAGGGCAGGGTGCTCTCTCGTCGTTTTTTTAAAGGAGGGGACGAACATTGGCGACGTTGCGGGCAGACACGCACGCACAACACGAGGAACCCGGGCGGGTGAGCGCCACCTCCGCGCGGCAGATCAGCATCACGGACGACCTGGAGGCGCTGCTGGCCGTGCTGCCGCCCCACATCCGGGAGGCTGTGGAGCGCCTGGACCGCCGGGACACCCTCCTGGAGGTGGTCATGGACCTGGGCCGGAGGCCAGAGGCCCGTTTCACGGACGGAACCCAGGTCCTGTCCGTGCGGGAGGTCAGCCGGGAGGACCTGAACTACGTGGCCCAGCGGGTGGGGCGGTTCGGAAAGGACAACCGGGCGGGCATCGAGCGCACCCTGCACCGCATCTCCGCCATCCGTAACCGCATGGGGGAGATCGTGGGCCTCACGTGCCGCGTGGGACGTGCGGTGTACGGGACCGTGGACATTGTGCGGGACGTCATCGAGGCCGGGGAGTCCATCCTGCTCCTGGGCCGGCCCGGGGTGGGCAAGACCACCCTTTTGCGGGAGGCTGCCCGGGTCCTGGCGGACGAGCTGGGCAAGCGGGTGGTGGTGGTGGACACCTCCAACGAGATCGCCGGTGACGGCGATATCCCGCACCCGGGCATCGGCCGGGCCCGGCGCATGCAGGTTCCCGAGCCGTCCCTGCAGCACGCGGTGATGATCGAGGCGGTGGAGAACCACATGCCGGAGGTGATCGTCATCGACGAGATCGGTACGGAGGCGGAGGCCCTGGCAGCCCGCACCATCGCGGAGCGGGGCGTCCAGCTCATCGCCACGGCCCACGGCAACACCCTGGACAACCTCCTCCAGAACCCTACCCTGTGTGACCTGGTGGGCGGGATTCAGGCGGTGACCCTATCCGATGAGGAGGCCCGGCGACGGGGCACCCAGAAGACGGTGCTGGAGCGGAAGGCACCGCCCACCTTCGACGTGGTCATCGAGATCCAGGAGAAGGACAAGCTGGCGGTGCACCACAACGTGGCGGAGGTGGTGGACCGGTTCCTGCGGGGCATCCCGCCACGGCCGGAGGTGCGGGTGCGCACCACGGAGGGTGCGGTGGAGATCCAGCCCTCGCAGGTGCGGGTGGACTCCTTCGCCCCCCAGGGCCCCTTCGCCAGCCCGCCCCCGGATGCTGCAGACCGGCCCGGCCGCAAGGTCCTGCGCATCTATCCCTACGCGGTGAGCCGCAACCGTCTGGAGCGGGCCATCCGGGAGCTGCGGGTGCCCGCGTACGTGGTGGACCACCTGGAGGAGGCGGACCTGGTGGTGACCGTCAAGTCGCAGGAGAAGCGTCAGCCCAAACGCCTGCGGGACGCCCAGCTGCGCGGCATGCCGCTACACGTGGTCCGCAGCAACACGGTGACCCAGCTGGAGGCCTTCCTGCGCTCCCTGTTCGACGTGGGCGACTACCTGGATGACCAGGAGGCAGCCCTGCGCGAGGTGGAAGACGCCATCCAGGAGGTGCTGGAGGAGGCGCAGCCCGTGGAGCTGTCCCCGCAGAACGCCTACATCCGCCGGCTGCAGCACCAGCTGGTCCAGCGCTACGGGCTCACCTCGGAGAGCAAGGGCGAGGAGCCCTTCCGGCGCGTGGTGATCTACCCGCGGTAGCGGGCGCGAATTCCCGTGGGCGGCCTGTACATCGCCCTGGAGGGCCCAGACGGCTCGGGCAAGACGACTCAGGCGCGGCGTCTGGCGGCACGGCTCCGGGCGCGGGGGCTGGAGGTGGTAGAGGTGCGGGAGCCGGGCACAACACCCCTAGGCGAGCAGGTGCGGCTTCTGCTGGCAGACCCCACCTATGGAAACATGGCCCCGGAAGCCGAAGCACTGCTATTCGCAGCGGCGCGGGCCCAGCTTTTGCGGGAGGTCGTGCAGTCGGCCCTGCAGCGGGGGCAGGTGGTGGTCTCCGACCGCTGCGTGTACGCCTCCGTAGCCTACCAGGGATATGGCCGGGGGCTGGGTGTGCAGGCGGTGTGGCGGGCCAATGAACTGGCCACAGGGGGACTGCTACCCGACCTGGTCGTGGTGCTGGACCTGCCGGTGGAGGAGGGCCTGGCGCGGGACAGGCAAGCGGGCGCCCAGGACCGCATGGAGCAGGAGGACCTGGCGTTCCACCGGCGCGTGCGGGAAGGGTATCTGCAGCTGAGCCGCGAAGACCCGCGCATCCGTGTAATCCCGGCGGACCAGGAGCCGGACCGGGTGGAGGAACGCATCTGGGAGGAGGTCTGGCCTTTGGTGGAGAGGAAGGCGGCGGGCGGATGAAGCTGGTGCTGGCCATCGTGCAGGAGAAGGACTCCGGACGGCTGATGGACACCCTCACGGAGTCGGGCTTCTCAGCCACCCTGCTGGCGTCCACGGGGGGGTTTCTGCGCAGCGGGAACGCCACGGTTCTCATCGGGGTGGAGGACGCGGACGTGGAGCGGGTGCTAGAGGTGGTGCGGCGCACCTGCCGGGTCCGGGAGCAGCTGGTAAGCCCCCTCCCGCCCGTGGTCGAGCCCGTGGACGCCTACGCCGCGTATCCGGTGAGGGTGCAGGTGGGCGGGGGTGTGGTGTTCGTGCTGAGCGTGGATCGGATGGAGCGGGTGTAGGCCGTGCGCTTCGCGGACGTCCTGGACCAGCACCATGCCATCGGGCTGCTCCGATCGGCGCTCCGCAGCGGACGGGTGCACCACGCATACCTGTTCGCGGGGCCCGCGGGCACGGGCCGGTCGGAGACCGCCGCAGCCTTCGCGCAGGCCCTTCAGTGCGAGCGCTACCACGAGGACAGCTGCGCGGTCTGCGAGCCGTGCCGCAAGGTCTCCGGCGGTGTGCACCCGGACGTACGGTGGGTGCGACCCCTGGAGGGCAAGACCGCTATCGGCATCGACCAGGTGCGGGAGGTGCGCCGGGAGGCGGCCTACGGTCCCCACGAGGGCCGGTGGAAGGTGTTCGTGTTCTGCCCCGCGGACAGCATGCTGGCGGAGGCGCAGAACAGCCTGCTGAAGGTCCTGGAGGAACCCCCGGAGCGCGTGGTGTTCGTGCTGATCGTGGAGTCCGCCCACGCCCTGCTGCCCACCGTGGTATCCCGGTGCCAGATGGTCCGGTTCAACTTGGTACCCATCAGCCAGATCGAGCATGCCCTGCGGGTGCAGTTGGGGGTGGAGCCTGCCCGCGCCCGGGTGCTGGCAGCCCTGTCTGCGGGTCGGGCGGCCCGCGCGGCCGGGTGGTCCAAAGACCCCGCGGCCCTGGAGGAGCGGGATGCGGTGGTGGATCGCCTTGTGCGGGCGGAGAAGGAGGGCCTGCTGGCAGCCCTGGAAGCTTGCGAGTTCCTCGCCCAGGACCGCGCGCGCCTTCCGGATCGACTGGAGGTGGCCGCCCTGTGGTACCGGGACCTGCTGGTCTGGCGGGAGACGCAGGATCCGGCGCTGCTGGTGAACGCGGACCGCAAGGAGCAGATCGCGGAACTCGCGCACACCCTGGATGGTGGAGCCCTGCGGCGCCGCCTGCAGGCCCTTGAGCAGGCCCGGTTGGCTGTCCGCCGGAACGTGACGCCCCGCCTGGCCCTGGAAGCCGCGTTTTTGCGGTTTCACGAGGACCCCGCTTCCACGCGCGCGTAGGGCCACCCGGGATGCCGGGAACGGACGCGGCGTCGCCCTGGGGTGCTCGCTACCGGAACCACCGCGGGGCGAAGAGCAGGAGCAAGACCGCGCCTGCGCCCAGCCATAACCACAGCTGAACCGGCCGAGATGGACGAGGCCGCGCCCGCCCCTCCGCGCACGTTCGGCACAGGTTCCCGGCTGCGGCGCGCACCACGCAGTCGTTGCACACGGGCCTGCCGCAGCGGTTGCAGTACTGCAGGGCATCCTGGTCGGGGTGGTACGCGCAGCGGATGGGGCTCACCGAGATCCCCCGTCCCGCAGCCGCTTGAGGCGCTGCAGGTTCGCCCGGTCCGGTCCCGTCCGGTCAAACCCGGGAGTCTCGATAACCCCGCTGAGGTGGCGCAGCCTGGGATGGTGGACCCAGGCCCGGAACCCCGCAAGCCCGATGAAGCCCCGGCCGATGTTCTCGTGGCGGTCCAGGCCGCTTCCCAGTTGCGCTTGGGAGTCGTTGAGGTGGACCAGCTGCAGCCGTCCCAGACCCACCCGCTCGTGGAACGCTTGCAGGGTAGCGTCCACCCCTTCGGGGGTGCGCAGGTCCCAGCCTGCGGCGAACAGGTGCGCGGTGTCCAGGCACACGCCCACCCGCGGGTGTCCGTGGAGAGCGTCCAGGACCATGCTGAGCTCCTCGAAGGTTCCTAGGGTGCGGCCCGCGCTGCCCTCCAGCAGGACCATTGCCCGCTGGGAGTCGGCCAGGGCCTGGCTTACGCCCAGCGCCACGCGTTCTACCGCGCGGGGCAGGGGTGTGTCACCGCGGCTGCCCAGGTGGGTGACCACGCCGAGCCCTCCGGCCTGCTCCACCGTCCGCAGGGCGTGGGCCAGGTGCCGCACCGACCGCTTGAAGACCTCGTCCCCGGCGGCCAGGTTCACCAGGTACGCCGCGTGGGCCACCAGGGGCCGCAGCCCGTAAGCGCGGCAGCGCCGCCGTAGCTCCGCAAGATCCTCGGCCGGGTAGCGGACCTCCCGCCAGGTGCGCGGGCTGCCGACGAAAATCTGCAAGCACTCGCACCCCAGGCGCGCCGCCCGGTCGGCGGCCTGGTAGACGTACCCCCGGATGGAGACGTGTGCCCCGAACCGCACGGTGGTACTGTACTCGACCCACGGCGCGGTATCCTGTTGGCGCGCCGTCTTTCCCTGGGGCCGGTCAGGGTCACGGACACCGCGTGCCCGGCGCGGAGTTGTGCTGGCACAAATTGCGGTCGGTTTTCCAGGGACGGGGTGAGCGCCGAACGCGGAGGAGGGAGGGAGGCTGTATGGAGCGCGAGCCGGGCTTCAACACCCTGGCCGCTCACGCGGGGGATGTTGCGGACCCGCATGGCGCGGTCTCGCCGCCCATCTACCAGACCTCCACGTTTGCCTTCCCCACCGTGGAGGAGGGTGCCCGGCGGGCCGCCTCGCACTCGGAGGCGTTTTACACCCGGTGGGGTAACCCCACTGTGCGGCGGGCCGAGCAGCGGCTGGCGGCCCTGGAGGGCGCGGAGGCCTGCGTGCTCACCGCGTCGGGCATGGCCGCGGTGAGCCTGGCGGTGCTGTCCGTGGTGAGGGCGGGAGACCACGTCGTCTGTCCGGGTTGCGCGTATTCGGGAACCCTCGAGCTGTTCTCCAGCGTGCTGCCGCGCCTTGGGGTCAAAACCACGTTTGTGGATCCCACTGACGTCGAGCACTACGCCCGGGCCCTGCGTCCCAACACCCGCCTGGTGTACGTAGAGACCCCGGCGAACCCGGTACTGGCCATCACCGACCTTCGCGCGGTGGCGGAGCTGAGCCGTGCCGCGGGGGCGGTGTGCATAGCGGACAACACCTTCGCAACCCCCTACAACACGCGGCCTTTAACGTTCGGGGTGGACGTGGTGGTGCACAGCGCCACCAAGTACCTGGGCGGCCACCACCACCTGGTGCTGGGTGCGGTGGCCGGCTCTGCGCGTTTCCTGCCCGCGTGGAGGGAGCAGCTGCGGGTGTTCGGCGGCTGCGCGGATCCGTTCTCCGCGTGGCTGCTGCTCACGGGTGTGCAGACCGTGGGGCTGCGGGTGGAGCGGCAGAACGCCACCGCCCTAGCCCTGGCAGAGTTCCTGCGCCGGCACCCGAAGGTGGAGCGGGTGTACTACCCTGGTTTGCCAGATCACCCCGGGCACGAGGTGGCGCGCCGGCAGATGCGGGGCTTTGGCGGGGTTTTGAGCTTCGAGGTGCGCGGCGGCCTGGACGCGGGCCGCCGGGTGGTGGAGAGCCTGCGGTGGATGAAGCTGGCCGTGAGCCTGGGTGGGGTGCACTCCCTGGTGACGCACGCGGCCAGCACCACCCACGTGCACGTGCCTCGGGACCAGCGGCTACGGGCCGGGATCGGGGAGGGCCTGATCCGGGTGGCGGTGGGGATCGAGGACGCGGAGGACCTGCTGGAGGACCTGGACCGGGCGCTGGCGTGATGGACCTCCGGGTAGCACGTCTCCTGGCGCGCACGCGGGTGGTGATCCACTCGGACCCTTTGGTGCTGGTGAACCTTCCCCCATGGGAGCGCGGCCGCCTGCAGCGCCGGGCGGACCGGTTCCACTCGCCCTTCTGCCTCACCTTCGCACCGCAGGAGGTTTCCCTGGTCTGCCGGGAGGTGGAATGGGATCAGGTGGGCAAGGGTCTGCGGACGCGGGCGGTGCAGCGCGGCTACCGCATGATCACCCTGGACGCGGAGCTGGACCTCCCGGAGGCGGGGTACCTCCGGGTGGTGACGGACCGGCTGGCGCAGGCGGGGATCCCGGTCTGCGTGGTGTCGACCTTCCACCGCGACCACCTCCTGGTCCAGGAAGAAGACGTAGCTCGCGCGCAGCAGGTGCTGGAGGAGCTGCTGCGGGAGTGCGCGGCGCGTTCGGCCGCCGAAGTCCCGGGAGGTGAAACGCGGTGAGCAGCGAACCGCACGGCGTCGGAGGTCTTGAACCGCAGCTGGAGGAGGCCCGAACGATCCTGCGGAGCGCGCGCCGGATCGCGGTGGTGGGGCTGTCGGACAAACCGCACCGCCCCAGCTACCAGGTGGTGCGGTACCTGCGGGAGCAGGGCTACGAGATCGTGCCCGTGAACCCGCGGGTGCAGGAGGTCCTGGGGCTGCGCAGCTACCCGCGCCTGCGGGACGTGCCCGGGCCGGTGGACCTGGTGCAGATCTTCCGGCGGCTGGAGTGCGTGCCCGGGTTGGTAGAGGAGGCGGTGGCGGTGGGGGCGCGGGCCGTGTGGATGCAGGCGGGGGTGCGGCACGAACAGGCCGCCTGGCGCGCCCGGCAGGCCGGCCTGCGGGTGGTCATGGACGCCTGCATGGCGGTGCTGCACCGGCTCCTGCGGGCTCGGGGCGAGTTGTAGGCAAGGAGACGATTCCGGGCCTGCAGCGCTCGTCGCCACCCTTGACCCCGGGCGGCGTTGTCCCTAGGATGGGTGCGGATCCCACGAACCGTCCCTGGGCGCGGCGGACGCGGCGCCCGGGGACGTGTGTGTTTGGGGGTTGAGACCGCGGCGGAGAGCGTACGAGGAGGGTACCCATGGACACGGTGGGACACCACTACATCGTGGAGGCCTCCGGGTGCGACCCGGAGGTCATCAGCAAGGTGGAGCGGGTGGAGCAGATCATGACCCGGGCCGCGGAGGTGGCCGGCGTTCAGATCTGGGCCATCTCCTTCCACCGCTTCTCGCCGGTGGGCGTGAGCGGGGTCGTGGTCATCTCCGAGTCCCACCTGTCCGTACACACCTGGCCCGAGACGGGCTACGTGGCCCTGGACATCTACACCTGCGGAGAGGACGCGAAGCCCGAGGCGGCGGTGGAGTACGCCCTGGCGGAGTTCGGGGCCAAGAACGTGCACATCACGGAAGTCACTCGGGGTTTGGACGAGGGAGACCGCGTGTACTTCCACAGCATCGTGACCTGGGAAGAGGAGCGGCTGCCTAAGGCACCCTCGCCCACCCCGCGGCCGCGCCCCAAGCGGAAGGCGGCGGCGGCCCGTACCCCACGGCGGTAAGGAGGCCTTGGGCGCCGCGCTGCCCGACATCGTTGGTTCCGTCTTCCTTTTGGTGCTTGGTGCGAACCAGCTACCTGCTGGGACGGTATCGCCCCGTGGAGGTCTCGCCCCCGTGTCCATGTATCCGTTGGCCCCGCGCTGGTGTTTCAGTCCCTTTTGCGTACCCCTGGGCGGCAGACGCGCCACGTTTGCTGGCCGCATGCCTGGCCCAGATGGCTGTGAGGCTCCTTTTGGGCCTGGTGGCCAGCGCGGTGCTGGGCCTGCGAGATGCGCGGCGGGCCGCCTTCCCGTGTTCCTGTACAACGCGGGCAACTACGGACTGCCCGAGTGGGCCGGTGGCGGCCTCCCCGGGGTTGCTGACGGCGGCGGTGCTCGTTTGGTGGTATCCCCCCTGGTGGCGGTAGGTCTGGCCGGGCCCTTCGGGCTCGCAGGGCAGGAAACGCGGAGGGCCCCGCAGCGCGGGGCCCTCCAGAGTCCGCTCGAGGGCCTGTGTTCACAGCGGTGTGACGTTGGCCGCCTGAGGCCCCTTGCGACCCTCCACGACGTCGAACTGCACCCGCTGTCCCTCCTGGAGGGTACGGTAGCCGTCCATGTTGATGGCGGTGTAGTGGACGAAGACGTCCTTTCCGCCGTCTACGGAGATGAAGCCGTAGCCCTTCTCCGCGTTGAACCACTTGACCGTGCCTTCTGCCATTCCCTTGCTCCTTCCGGCCTTGCCGTGGATTTGAGCTCCTTACGGGCTCCCGCTGACCCTACCACGGATCCCTCCGTGTGTCAAACGCACCGGTCCGCTCCACCCGGGAACCCCGCGGCGGGATCGTTGATCGCCCCCTGGACGCGGTGGGACGGTCAGGAAGAACGGATGCGCGGTTCCGGATGCACCGGAGGGTGAAGGATGTACGGGAGCTCATAACCCCACCATTTGTGCTGCCGAACCTCTCGGATGAGGTGCTGACGGCGAAGTTCTTCCGGGCCCTGGAAGACCCCACGCGGCTGCGGATCCTGCGGCTGCTGCTCGAAGGCGAGCGGACCGTGTCGGAGCTGGTGGCCCAATTGGGGGCCCCGCAGGGTCGGGTCAGCAGCCACCTGGCTTGCCTGCGGTGGCGCGGGTATGTACAGGTGCGCCGGCAGGGGCGTTACGCGTACTCCGGTGTGGGGACCCGCGGGTGCGGGGGATCTTGGAGGTGGCGGACTCCCTGGTGCGGGACCACAGGGACCGCATCCGCAGCTAAACCCTTATAGACCGCCGGCCGCGCAGGCGCCGCCAGCGCCGCAGGGCCACCTCCTAAGACTCGGGTGAGACCTCCCTGGACACCCGGGGCCTGTAGCGGGCAGAAAGAGTATGTCGATTCCGGGCGGGATCGCATTTCTGCGGTCCGAGGAGCTTGCGCAGAGGGCCTCAGTCCGAAGCCTCTACCACTCTGGTGCCGGCCCACCTGTCCCCCATCCGGCGTCCCTCCGGGTCCGCCAGCACCAGCACCAGCTCCACCACAACCAGGGCTAGCCCGGCTAGGCCCAGCAACATTGCCAGGCCCCATCCCAACAGGGGGATCACCGTGAGGATGGTCCCCACATACCCCACGCACAGGGAGAGGTTGCGCCTGGCGGAGGCGGTGAGGTCCATGGGTTGGCCGTCCAGACGGACCGGCCGCAGCTTGAGCAGCTTCTTGCCGATGGAGCGGCGGTCCATGAACTCCACCTCCAGGCCGTCCCGCAGCAGCATGTACAGTACAGCCGCGATGCCTCCCACCACGGGGAGGAAACTCACCCCCGCAGCCAGCAACCCGTCGATCAGCCCGGCCACGAGCCGCTTGCCCAGATCCGCTTTGGCCGCTGCAGCGGGAACAGTCCCCATGGCCCCCTCCGGTAGGTTCGTCCGAACCCGCGGTCTCGTCTACCTTGCCCCAAGTGGGTCGGATGGGTCAAGGGGCCCGGCCGGGAACTGACTCGGTACCTCAAGCTTGTCTTCCGCGGACCTGCCCCGGAACCGGTTCGACTTGCCACGGGACGGCCGTTTACCCAGCGGCGTCCATGCCTCAGCGGATCTCCCACCGCAGTACGCCGCCTGAGACCGTCCAGTCCACCTCTCCGCGCTCCAGCAGATACGCGAGGTGTGCCAGGACCGTGCTGCGGAGCAGGAAGTATGTGGAAGGGTTGGCGGGCGGGTTGCGCAGGCCACCGGCCACCCGGTGCACCACTTCGTCCGCGGTGGCACCCGTTGCCACAGCGGCGCGAACGCGTTCGGTCGCCTCCCGCACCGCGCGACGGTTCCGCTCCAGAACCACCTCTAGCTGCTCGCGGTGGATGGGGCTCCCGTGGCCGGGGACGAACCACTCGTAGGGCCAGCCCGCCAGGCGATCCAGGGTCGCCAGCTGGCCTGCCACATCGTGGCAGAAGGGGATCTCGTACTTGTCCAGAACCTCAGGTCCGAAAAAGGCGTCCGCCGCGTAGCACACGGGGCCGAACCCCAGCGCGGCTTGCCGCACCGCGTGACCGTGGGCGGGGTGCACGCGCAGCAGCAGCCCGCTCACCTGCAGCTCGCCTTGCTCGGGCGTGTACACGTGGTGCACCGGTGAAGGTTCGGCCATCAGCCACTTGTTCTGCAGGGCCTCGGGAGGGCGGGCCCCGAACAGGAAGAAGGGTTCCAGGTAGGGGTTGCGCAGCACCGCCTCCTCGACCTCCGGTGCCCACACCCGCAGCGCGGGCAGCTGCCGGACCAGGTAGTGGTTGCCACCGTAGTGGTCCGCGTGGGAATGGGTGTTCACCACCGCCATCAACTCCCACGACCGGGCCCGCACGGCGCGCAAGAGGCGGCGCCCCGCGTCCCGGTCGCCGCCTGTGTCCACCCCCACCGCTCGGCCACCTTCCCACACCACGCCCATGTTGACCGCTCCGGGCAGGTACCCGCATCCGGCCGCAAGCTCCACCAGCTCCCCCACGACTCCCTCCGGCAGCACACCGAAAGCGACAAGCTGGGTATGCTCTACACAGGGTCCTTCGCGGATTCGTGGAGGTCTCCTGCAGGGCAGCTGCCCCGGAGCGGCTGCGCCGTCCGGATCACAGGCGGGAGGAGGTGCGGGCGTGGCGTACTACCTGGTGCGAGCAAAGCCCCGCCGGGATCTTTTGGGCGAACTGCACAGGCGGCTTGCAGGTGGAGAGTTCCTCGGCCTGCAACCTTTCGGGCGGGCGCTGACAACGGCGCTGCTAGGGGCCCGCCTGGACCCGGCCACCGGGGAGGCGGTATGGGTAGAGGAAGACTCCTGCTCCCCGCCCCTAGCCATGGAGCGGGAGGCCGTGGTGGACCGCTACTTCGACCAGCTGCGCACCGAACCGGTGGCGCGGGGCGCGGGGTGGGCGCGCATCGCGCACCTCCCGGGGCTTTGGAGATCAGGGGAATGAGCCGGTGAAGGTGCAGTTCACCTGCCAGGCTTGCGGCTACCGCTCAGCGCGGTGGCTGGGGCGGTGCCCCAACTGCGGGGAGTGGAACAGTTTCGTGGAGGAAGCCGAACTCCCGCACCGCGTCCGGGATCCGAAGCCGGCCAGGCCCACACCCCTGGTGGAAGTGTCCCCGCTACCGGAGGAGCGGTGGCCCACGGGCATCGGAGAGCTGGACCGGGTGCTGGGCGGGGGGTTCGTGCCGGGCTCCCTGGTGCTGGTGGGCGGAGACCCGGGGATCGGGAAGAGCACCCTGGCCCTGCAGGCGGCCTTCCGCCTGGCCAAGTCGGGGCGACCGGTGCTGTACGTGGCGGGCGAGGAGTCCGCGCAGCAGACCCGCATGCGGGCCGAGCGGCTTGGCGCCCTGTCGCGAGGCGTGTGGGTGGTGGCGGAGACGGACCTGGACGCGGTGCTGGCGTCCGTGCGCCAGCTGCGGCCCGCCCTGGTGGTGGTGGACAGCATCCAGACGGTGTACCGGCCAGACGTACCCAGCGCCCCGGGCAGTGTGGGCCAGGTGCGGGAGTGCGCGGCAACGCTGCTGCAGCTGGCCAAGTCGGAAGGTCCGGCGGTGCTTCTGGTGGGCCACGTGACCAAAGAGGGAATGCTGGCGGGGCCCAGGGTACTGGAGCACTTGGTGGACACGGTCCTGTACTTTGAGGGCGAGCGCCACCAGGCGTACCGCATCCTGCGAGCCACCAAGAACCGCTTCGGGTCCACCAACGAGATCGGGGTGTTCGAGATGGGCCCCTCCGGCCTGGTCGAGGTCCCGAACCCCTCCCTGGTGTTCCTGAGCGAGCGTCCACGGGGTGCGGCGGGGGCCGCGGTGGTGTGCACGGTGGAAGGGAGCCGGCCGTTGCTGGTGGAGGTCCAGGCTCTCGTAAGCCCTACCCCCTTCGGAACGCCACGGCGCGCCGCTTCAGGGGTGGACTCCAACCGGCTGCTGCTTCTGCTGGCGGTGCTGGAGAAGCACGCGGGGTTTTCCTTTTCGCAGGCCGACGTGTACGCCAACGCCGCGGGCGGGGTGCGGGTGGAAGAGCCGGCGGCGGACCTGGGGATCTGCCTGGCCCTGGTTTCCTCGTACCGCAGCGTGGCCCTGGACGATCGCACGGTGTTCTGCGGGGAGCTCGGTCTAGCGGGGGAGGTACGTCCGGTCCCCCAGCTGGCTCGGCGTTTGGGCGAAGCCAGCAAGCTGGGATTCCAGCGGGCGCTGATCCCGCGGGGCGGGAAGGAGACGGAGGGATTCGGACTCGAGCTGGTGCCGGTGGGCACCGTGGGAGAGGCGCTGGAGCTCGCACCCTGGCGGTGATCCCGCGCGGACACGGTGCGCGGTCCAGCTTATACTGGGCTCGAAATGGTCTCAGAGGGTCGGACCGCGCGGCGGGTGGCGGCCTGGGCCGGGGCGGTGCTGGGCGCAGCCCTAGGTGTCCAGGTGGTGGTGGCACTGGCTCCCCTGGTGTCCCTGGGGGGATGGACCCGGGTGGGTGCAGAACTGGCAGGTGCGCTGGTGGGTGCTGGCCTGGGGGCCATGCTGGCGCCGGCCGCGTGGCAGCTGTTCGTGCGGATGATGGCCCGGGTCCTGGCCCGGATGGGACGCCTGCCCTGGCGGGACGTGGAGATCGGTGCGGCGGGGTTGGTGGCAGGCCTGGTGGTGGCCACCGCGGTAGGCTACCTGCTTTCGGGGATCCCCGTGATCGGCGGCTACCTGCGACTGGCAGCCCTGGTGGTGTTCGGCTACCTGGGACTACAGTTTGCCTTGCAGCGGCGGGAGGAGATGGCGGGCCTGCTGGAGCGCAGGCGGCCCCGGGGCCCCGCCAAGGTTCTGGACACCAGCGCCATCATCGACGGCCGGGTGGCGGACGTGGTGCAAGCAGGGTTCCTGGAAGGTCCGTTCCTGGTGCCGCGGTGCGTGCTGCGGGAGCTGCAGGTCATCGCGGACTCCTCCGACCCCCTGCGCCGCGCCCGGGGCCGCCGGGGGCTGGACGTCCTGCACCGGTTGCAGAAGGATTCCCAGGCGGTGCACATCGTGGAGGACGACGGGCAAGGCGAGGTGGACGAACGGGTGGTGCGGTTGGCGCGGGCTGTAAGGGCCAGCGTGGTGACCACAGACTTCAACCTCAACCGGGTGGCCCAGCTGCAGGGGGTGCGGGTGCTCAACCTGAACGACCTGGCCGCGGCTTTGCGTCCCGTGGTGCTGCCGGGCGAGGAGGTGAGCGTGCACTTGCTGCGGGAGGGCAAGGAGCCAGGCCAGGGGGTTGGTTACCTGGAGGACGGCACCATGGTGGTGGTGGAGGGAGGCAAGCCCCTGGTGGGCACCACCGTGGAAGCGGTGGTGACCAGCGTCCTGCAGACCTCCGCGGGCCGCATGGTGTTCGCCAGGCCCAAGCAGGAGGCCGCGTGGGGGCGTGGCTCGGATGGGGCGGTGTCCCCGCGGTGAGGGGAAGGTCCAGCCGCACCCGGGTGGCCGCGGTAATCGCGGCAGCCGGGCGCAGCGCGCGCATGGGGCAGGGTACGCCCAAGGTGCTGCTGTCCCTGTACCAGGTGCCTGTCATCGTGCGGTCCATCCTCCCCTTTCACCACAGCCCGCGGGTGGATGACATCGTGGTGGTGGCCACGGAGGCATCCATTGAGCGGGTGCGGGAGCTCGTGGCCCAGTACGGCCTCCGGAAGGTGTCCGCGGTGGTGGCGGGCGGGCTGAAACGTCAGCAGTCGGTAGCTTTGGGGCTGCAGGCGGTGGGGCCGTGCGAGGTGGTGCTGGTCCACGACGGGGCGCGGCCCCTGGTCACGGCGGACCTTATCGAGCGGGTGGTGGAAGCAACCCGGGAGCACGGAGCCGCGGTGCCCGCGGTGAGCCTGCGGGACACCGTGAAGCGGGTGGAGGACGACCACGTGGTGGAGACCTTGAACCGGGACGAGCTCCGGGCGGTGCAGACGCCCCAGGGGTTCCGGTACGAGGTGCTGGTGGCCGCCCACGAACGAGCTCGACAGGAGGGCTTCTACGGCACCGACGACGCCACCCTGGTGGAACGCATGGGGCACCCCGTGGTGGTCGTCCCGGGCAGCCCGGAGAACCTGAAGATCACCACCCCGGAGGATCTGGCGATCGCGGAGGCCCTGCTGCAGTGGCGGGAAGGGTGAGGGTCGGGATTGGGTACGACGTGCACCCGTTTGCGCCCGGGCGCCGCCTGGTGCTGGGCGGGGTGGCATTACCCCACCACCGTGGCCTGGGGGGGCACAGCGACGCGGACGCCCTGACCCACGCGGTGATGGACGCTCTACTGGGTGCCTGCGGCTTGCCGGACATCGGGATGCTGTTTCCGGCCAACGACCCTCGGTTCGAGGGGGCGGACAGCTTGAGCCTGCTGGACCAGGTGGTCCGCCGGGTACGCGAACGGGGCTTCCGCATCGCGCAGGTGGACGGCGTAGTGGTGGCTCAGGAACCGCGTCTGGCGGAGTTCCTGCCGCGGATGCGGGAGGTGCTGGCTGCGCGCCTGGAGGTGGAGGCGGACGCCGTGGGGCTTAAGGCCACCACCCCCGAGGGGCTGGGCGCGCTGGGACGCGGGGAGGGCATCGCGGCCCTGGCGGTGGCCGTGCTAGAACCCGTCGAGTCCTAGGAGGACCAGGAGTCGACCGGTGGCCCTGTACGTAACCAACACTCTGACGCGGCGCAAGGAGCGCTTCGAACCGTGGAACCCCCCGGAGGTGAGGATGTACGTGTGCGGGGTCAACCTGCACGGCCCCGCCCACGTGGGCCACGCACGCAGTTACCTCGTCTTCGACGTGGTTCGCCGCCACCTGGAGTGGTCGGGCTACCGGGTGCGGCACGTCCAGAACTTCACCGACATCGAGGACAAGATCATCGCGCGGGCGCAGCGCGAAGGGCGCAGCCTGGACTCCATCGCGCGCGAGTATGCAGACCGCTTCCTGCGGGAGATGGACGCCCTGAACGTCCTGCGGGCCCACCGCTACCCGCGGGCCACAGGCGCCATCCCGGACATCCTGCGTCTGGTGGAGGGCCTCCTTGAAAAGGGGCACGCGTACGTGGTGGACGGGGACGTGTACTTCCGGGTGACCTCCGACCCCCACTACGGCAAGCTGTCGGGCCGCTCCCTGGAGGAGCTGCAGGCGGGAGCCCGGGTAGAGGTGGATCCCCGCAAGGAGCACCCCATGGACTTCGCCCTCTGGAAGGCCGCCAAGCCCGGGGAGCCCTCCTGGCCCAGCCCGTGGGGCCCGGGCCGACCCGGCTGGCACATCGAGTGCTCCGCCATGGCCATGAGCCACCTGGGCGAGCAGCTGGACATCCACGGGGGTGGGGAGGACGTCATCTTCCCCCACCACGAGAACGAGATCGCCCAGAGCGAGTGCTATACCGGCAAACCCTTCGTGAAGTACTGGCTGCACAACGCCCACCTGCGCATGGAGGGTCAGGAGGAGCGCATGACCCGCTCCCTGGGAAACGTGGTGTGGATCCAGGACGCCCTGGCCCGGTACCGGGCGGACGCCATCCGGCTGTTTTTGCTGAGCTCCCACTACCGCACGCCCATGACCTGGCGCGAGGAGGCGGTGGGGGCCGCCGAACGGGGAGCGGCACACCTGCGGGCCGCCGTGGAGGCCGCCGAAACCCTCCTGCGGCGTACCCGGCCCTCCGCGCGCAGCTCCCTGGCGGCGCAGCGGCTGCGGGAGGAGGTGGCGCGGCTGCGGGAAAGCTTCCGGTCGGCCCTGGACGACGACTTCGACACCCCCACCGCCATCGCGCACCTGCACGCCTTGGCCACGGAGGTGAACCGGCTCACCGATGCCCTGGCCAAACGGCAGCCGGAGGCGGGGGACCCAGAGGATGCGGTGGAGGCGGTGGCGGAGGCCCGTGACACCCTGCGGGAGCTGGCGGGGGTGCTGGGGCTGCGGCTTGTCGAACCTCTGCCGGCTTCCCTGGTGGCGGCCCTTCGGCGGCTGCTGCGGGAGGAGGAGGCGTTGCAGGAGGTGGAGGGGGAGGGCGCGCCGGAGGCGATCCTGGATCGCGTGCTGGAGGTCCGGCAGCGGGCCCGGGAACGCCGGGATTTCGCCACCGCAGACCGCATCCGCCGGCGGCTGGCGGAGCTGGGGGTGTCCGTGGAGGATTACCTGGGCGGCAGCCGCTGGCGAATCCGGGAGGGGACCTGATCCGTGTCTGAAGCGGGCCCCCCGGAGCTCGTGGAGGGTCGACACCCGGTCCGGGAGGCGCTACGGGCGGGAAGGCCGGTGCGCAAGATTCTGGTGGCGAAGACCTCCCGGCTGCGGGGGGTGTTGCTGGAGATCGTGCAGGAGGCCCGCCACCGGGGCATCCCCGTGCAGTTCGTGGCGCCTCGGTCCCTGAACGAGCTTTCCGTCACGGGTGCCCACCAGGGCGTGATGGCCTGGCTTGCGGTCCGGCCCCTGCTGGACCTCACAGAACTGCTGGAGCGCGCCCGGTCCTCTCAGGACCCCATCCTCATCCTGATAGACGGTGTCGAGGACCCGCGGAACCTGGGCGCCATCCTCCGGACCGCGGAGGCCGCGGGCGCGGCGGGAGCCATCGTCCCCACGCGGCGTTCCGCGGGGCTATCTCCCGCGGTGGCGAAGGCATCCGCGGGCGCGGTGATGCACCTGCCGGTGGCGAGGGTGACGAACCTAGCGCGCGCGGTGGAACTCTGCCGCGAGGCGGGCTTCCGCACCGTGGCCGCGGACCCACGGGCCACCGTGGACTACGACGAGGCGGATCTTGCACCGCCCATCGCCCTGGTAGTGGGAGGAGAGGAACACGGGGTGCGGCGGCTGGTGCGGGAGCGGTGCGACGCCGCGGTCCGCATCCCCATGCGGGGCAAGGTGGAGTCCCTGAACGTCTCGGTGGCGGCCGCCATCCTTTTGTACGAGGTGCTGCGCCGCTTGCGGGCCCGGGGCCGGGAGGCGCGCGGCCGGTGAGGAGGCTCGGGTGGGCTGCCGGGGCAGCGGCCGCCACGGTGGTGGCGTGGGAGGGACTCGCGGGTGACCCCGACCCGGTCCGGACAGCTGTCGGTGCGCGCAATTCCGCCCCCGTGTCCTTGACCGGCGGATAGACCGTCTCTATAATCGCCTTAGTTTGCGGGCAATGGCAGTCGGACAAGCCTGAACCGGCGCGGAGGCGAGACCCGTGGCGGTGGCGCGCAAGGAAGCGACTCCGTACTCCGAGATGCTGGACGAGGATCTGGTCGAGGCTGCCAAAGCCGGGGACGACGGGGCCTCCGAGTTCCTCATCCACAAGTACCGCAACTTCGTCCGCGTCAAAGCCAAGGCCTACTTCCTCATCGGCGCGGACCGGGAGGACATCATCCAGGAGGGCATGATCGGTCTGTACAAGGCCATCCGGGACTTCCGGCGGGACAAGCTCAGCTCCTTCCGGGCCTTCGCGGAGCTGTGCATCACCCGGCAGATCATCACCGCCATCAAGACGGCGACCCGGCAGAAGCACATCCCCCTGAACTCTTACGTCTCCCTGAACAAGCCCCTCTACGACGACGACTCCGACCGGACCCTCCTGGATGTCATCGGAGGGCTGCGGGTGGCCGATCCGGAGGAGCTGGTGATCAACCGGGAGTCCTCCGCCCGCATGCGCCAGCGGATCCGTCAGAACCTCAGCGAGCTGGAGCACCGGGTGCTGAACCTGTACCTGGACGGGAAGTCCTACCAGGAGATGGCCAACGAGCTCCAGCGGCACGTGAAGTCCATCGACAACGCATTGCAGCGGGTCAAGCGGAAGCTGGAGAAGAACCTTGAGCGGGACGACTAGCCGGGCGCGTGGTCCGCATCCTGTGTCCCCACTGTACTGCTGAGGTCCTGCGGTTGTCGCCCGTGGAACCCGGGGAGCTGGTGACCTGCCCCCGGTGCCACGCCCGGTTCGAGCCGCAGGAGGAGTCGTGGGTGGACCCCGAGGACGCCTGAGGGAGGTCAGCCGCCGATTTGGATCATCACCCGCTGACGGGGGATCAACCGCTCTGCCAGGGCGTGGCCGAAGGGCCGCCGGTAGGCCGCAGCCCGAAAGATCTCCCGCAGCTCCTCGTACGAGGCACCCGCCCGCAAGGGGGTCAGCAGATCCTCCTCCTCATCCCGCAGCAGGCACAGGCGCAGCTTGCCGTCCGCGGTCAGGCGCAGGCGGCCGCACTTGGCGCAGAAGGGCTCGCTGATGGGGCTGATGAGCCCCACGGTGCCCACAGCGCCCTGGATCCGGTAGGTGCGTGCCGGCTCCTCCCCCGAAAGGTCCAGGGGTTCCAGGGGGCCGAATGCCTCCTGAAGGCGCTGCAGGGTCTCCTCACTGCGCACCACGCTGCCCTCCGCGAAGTCGGCCACCTCCCCGAAGGGCATCACCTCGATAAACCGCACTTCCCAGGGCTGCTCCAGGGTCAGCGCCGCCAGGGGCACGACCGCCTCCTCGTTGAAGCCCCGCACTACCACCGTGTTGAGCTTGACGGGTCGAAGCCCCGCCCGCTCCGCGGCCTCGATCCCTTCCAGCACGTCCCGCAGCCGCCCGCCCCGGGTGATGCGCCGGAACTGCTCCGGATCCAGGGTGTCCAGGCTCACGTTCACCCGGCGCAGCCCCGCCGCGGCGAGGGGAGCCGCCAGCTCCCGCAGCCGGACGCCGTTGGTCGTCAAAGCCACATCCTGGATCCCGGGAATGGCCGCAATGCCCCGTACCAGGTCCACCAGGCCTGGGCGGACGGTGGGCTCCCCGCCTGTGAGGCGGACCTTCGTGACCCCCAGCTCCGCAGCGATCCGGGTCAGCAGCAGGATTTCGTGGTCCTGCAGCAGCTGCTCGGGCGGCCGGAAGGAGATGCCCTGCGCGGGCATACAGTACACACACCGGAGGTTACACCGGTCGGTGAGGGAGATCCGCAGGTCGCGGATTTGACGGCCGTACTGGTCCTGCAAGGCGGCCTCCGGTGGTGCGTCAAAGAGATTATACCAGGGGAGGGATGCCGAGAGGGGAGGTGTGGTACATGAGGACCGTGCCCTTTACCGTGGGCCAGCGGGCGGAACTGCGCCGGACCGTGACCGAGGCGGACGTGGTGGGGTTCGCGGGACTGTCGGGCGACTTCAACCCCCTCCACTTGGACGCCGTGTACGCCGCCCGCACCCGGTTCGGCCAGCGCGTGGCCCATGGGATGCTGCTGGGTGGGTTCGTGTCCGCGGTTCTGGGCATGCGACTGCCGGGCCCGGGGGCCATTCTGCTGTCCTGCCGTCTGGATTTCCGCAAGCCCACCTATGTGGGGGACACGCTGACCGCATGGGCCGAGGTGGTGGCTGTGCGTCAAGACAAGCCCGTGGTGACCCTGTGGGTAGGCTGCACCAACCACCGTGGGGAGGTGGTGGCGCAGGGCGAGGCGGTGTGCTACTGGGAACCGGTGGAGCAGACGTGATGCGGCGGGCGTGGGTGCTGCTGGTGCTGGCTCTGGTGGTCGCGGCGGCGCCACCCAGGTCCGGCATCGAGCCGACCCTGCTGCAGGAGGTCCTACCCAACGGGCTGCGGGTGGTCGTGGCTGAGCAACCCGGCTCCCCTGCCGCCACCGTGGACGTGTGGGTGCGGGCCGGATCCCGGGATGAGACGGACGAGGTGTCGGGGGCTGCGCACTTCGTGGAGCACATGCTGTTCAAGGGCACCCAGCGGCGTCCCGTGGGGCAGCTGGCCCGGGAGGTGGAGACCTTGGGAGGGTGGACGAACGCCTCTACCGGCTTCGACGCTACCCACTACTACGTGGTGGTGCCGGCCGCGGCGGTGGGCCAAGCCCTGGAGATCCAGGCGGATGCCCTCACGGACCCCGTCTTCGATCCTCGGGAGGTGGAGCGGGAGCGGGCGGTGATCCTGCAGGAGCTCAGCCTAATCCACGACACGCCGGCGCGCTTCGCGGTGTTCCGCCTGTTTGAGACCGCCTTTACGGTGCACCCGTACCGTCGGCCCGTGGGAGGCTCCCCGGAAAGCGTCCGTCGCCTGTCCCGGGAGCAGCTAGTGGGTTTTTACCGCAGCCACTACGGGCCCGCCAACGTCACCGTGGTGGCGGCGGGAGGGGTGCGGCCGCGTCGCGTTGTGGAACAGGTGCGCGCGCTGTTGGGCAGGTGGCGACGTGAGGTGGTGCGTCAGCCAGCCCCGCCCCGCGAACCCCCCATGGATCGGGTGCGGCGTGCCGTGGAGGTGCGGGACGTACAGGTTACCACCCTCGCCCTGGGCTGGTTGGGACCGGACGTGCGGAACCCGGACCACTATGCGGTGGACGTGCTGGTGTACGCCCTCGGACGCGGCCGCGCGGGCCGGTGGCTGCGGGAGCTCCGGGACCGACAGCGGGTGGTGCAGACCTTGTCCGTGGGTTTCCCCACCGCGAAGGACCCATCCCTCATCTACGTGGTGGCCTCCACAGGGGACCCCGACGAAACCCGCGCCGAGGGTGCCATCCTCGGGGAAGTGCGCCGGCTCCGCAGCGAGGGGTTGTCCGAGGAGGAGGTGGAGCGCGCCAAGACGCTTCTTGAGGCCGAGGTGCGGGTGGAGCAGCACACCAGCCGGGGGCTTGCGGCCAGTCTGGGGTTCGCCGCCACCGTGGCGGATCTGGACTACCACCGCACGTACCTGGAGAACGTGCGTGCGATCACCCGGGAGGACGTCCTGGAGGTGGCACGCCGCTACCTGCACCCGGACCGGTACGCGGTGGTGGCTCTCCGGCCCCGGAGGGCACCGTGAGGGCCGTGGCGGTGGCGCTGGCGCTGTGTGCGGTGCTGGGCATTTCCTTGCCCGCGCGCCCGCAGCCGGCACAGCCCGTGTTCTGGCGGCTTCCCAGCGGCCTGCGCGTTCTGGCCCAGGAGCTGCCCGCCCAGGGTCTGGTGGCGGTGTCGGTGCTGGTGGGTGCCGGCCCGAGGGTGGAGGAACGGTCTCAGGCGGGGATCTCCGTCCTCGCCCGGGAGGTAATGCTAAAAGGCACGTTGCGCCGGGATGGCCACCAGCTGGCGGAGGCCATGGACGTCCTGGGTGCCGAGCTGCGGGCCCTCACGGGCCTGGACCACACCGAGTGGACGCTGTTGGTGCCGCAGGAAGGCTTGGACCCTGCCCTGGAGCTTCTCGTAGAGGTCCTGACGCAGCCCCGTTTCGCGCCGGAGGATGTGGAGGCCCAGCGGCGCGTGAACCTGGTGCGGCTGCGCCAGCAGCGCGACCAGCCGCAGGCGCGGGCGGCAGAACTGGTGAGCCAAGCCCTGTACCCGCATCACCCGTACCGCAACCCGGTGCTGGGCACCCCCGAAAGCCTGGCGCACCTTCGCCGGGAGGACTTGGTGCGCTACCACGCCGCCGTGTACACGGCACCCAACGTGGTGGTCTCGGTGGCCGGAGAGGTGCCCGCCGCGGTGGCCGTAGCCAAGATCCAGAGGCTGTTCGCCGCCCTGCCTTCTACACCCGTACCCAGGCGCCTGCACCTGCTAGAGCGGGTGGAGCGGGTGCTGGCGGAGCAGCCGCGGGCGCAGCGGGAGCTGAGGGAAGTGCAGCAGACGGCGGCCGCGTGGATCGCCCTGGGTTACCTGGGAGTGGGGGTGGGCCACCCGGACTGGCCCGCGCTGCGCGTGGCGGCCACCCTTCTGGGAGGCGGCATGGCTTCTCGGCTGTTCCAGTCCCTGCGGGAGCGGGAGGGCCTCGCGTACGCCGTGGGCGCCGCGTTCCCCACACAACGAGGGCCTGGGGCGCTCACCCTCAGTGCGGGTGTTGACCCCGCGAACGTGGACCGGGCCATGGCGGCTATGCTGCGGGAGGTGGAAGCGTTGCGATCCCGCCCCGTCCCCGACGAGGAGGTGGCCCGGGCACGCAGCCGCGTGGTGGGCCTCCACCTTCTGGACCACGAGGACCTACGGCGCCGGGCCTTCTACCCCGCGTGGTACGAACTGCTGGGGGTGGGCTACCGCTTCGACACGGAGGTTGCAGAACGCGTAGCCAAGGTCACCGCTTCGGACGTGCACCGGGTCGGCCGGCGGTACCTGGAGCACCCCGTGGTGGCGGTGGTGGGGCCCGCCCGGTGACGGCGGGGTGGAGCGCGCATCCGGACCTGTGGCGCCTGCGCGGGCAGCCTTGATCCCCCCTGTGGAGCGCGTTAGGATTTAAGCGACTTTCGAAGTCAGGCCATGGACGACCGACGAGCGGTGCGCGTGTTTCGAGCTCTGGGGGATCTCACCCGGTACCGCATCGTGCAGCTGCTGGCGGGTCGGGAGGAGATCGCCTGCCGGGAGCTGTCCAAGCACTTCCGCCTGAGCGCTCCCGCTCTCTCCCACCACTTCCGGGTGCTGCAGGGGTGCGGCCTGATCCGGGTCCGCAAGGAGGGCCCGTACCACTACTTCCGGCTGAACCGCGCCCTGCTGCGTCGCGTCCTGGGCCGCTGGGGGAGGTGGGAGCAGGGCTGACGGAGGAGCTCGCCGCGTCGGCTTTATTTCCATCATTACAAGGAGGAAAGGAAGGACCATGGAGACCCTGTTTTTGATCGGCCGGATCGTGGTGGGCGTGTACTACCTGTTCAACGCGGTCAACCACTTCATCCGAACACAGATGCTGAGCGACTACGCGGCCAGCAAGGGGGTCCCCGCCCCCACCGTGATGGTGGTGCTCGGCGGCCTGTTGCTGCTGGTGGGAGGGCTGTCCATCCTGTTGGGCGCGTACGTGCGCCTGGGCGTGGCGGCCGTGGTGGTGTTCCTGGTGGTGGTGGCCTTCTGGATGCACAACTTCTGGACCGTGCAAGACCCCATGCAGAAGATGGGCGAGATGGTGAACTTCACCAAGAACTTGGCCCTGGCGGGCAGCGCCCTCATGTTTTTGGCTATCCCGGAGCCCTGGCCCCTGAGCCTGGGGTGGTGAGGATGGCCGGGGCGCTGTCGGGCGGGGGCTCGGCACGGGCCGTGGCCCTGGTGGTCTGCGCGACGGCGAACGGGCTCGTGCGGTCCGTCCTTTGGGACCTGCTGGCGGTACCGCCCGCGTTTCTGTCCTTCACACGTCCTGTGTGGTACGCTGCAGCCGGGGCCGGCGTAGCTCAGCGGCAGAGCGGCGGATTTGTAATCCGCGTGTCGGGGGTTCGAATCCCCCCGCCGGCTCCAGCTGAAATGCCCGCAGCACGATGGTTTCTGCCTCAGGGTCGATTCTGTGTTCGGGGGCGGTGGGCCAGAAGGTGTGCCTAAAGTGTGCCTATCGCGCCGGGCGGAAGATAGCGTCCAGCTTCCGGGCCGCCTCCTTCTGCATGGAGGGCAACACGTGGCTGTAGGTATCGAGCGTAACGCCGATCTGGGAGTGGCCCAACCGCTCCTGCACGACCTTGGGATGGACGCCCAACCTGAGCAGGAGCGTGGCCGCCGTGTGCCGGAGATCATGGAAGCGGATGTCTGGGAGGCCGGCCCGCCTGACCAGCGGCTTGAACCAGCGGCGAATGATGTTGTTCCTGCGGATCGGGCCGCCCCTGGTGTCGCAGAACACCCAGGGGCCAGGGTGACCCTCCGCCAGCATGCGCTTGCGGTGCTCCCGCAACGCTTCCACGGCTATGTCGGGCAGGTCCACCCGTCGGGGTCTGCCCGACTTGGTTTCGCCGGGGGCCAGCTTGCCGTTCAATTCCAACAGGGTGCGGCGGACGGACACCGTGCCCGCCTTCAAGTCCACGTCTTCCCATTGCAGGCCCAGGAGTTCGCCCTGGCGCATCCCCGTGGTCAAGGCGAGGACGCAGAGGGCTTCCAACCTGTCCCCCCTGGCCGCTTCCAGGAGGCGCCGAGCTTGTTCGGCGTCAAGGGTGCGCACTTCCTTGCGCGGCACCCGGGGGCGGTCCACCGCGTCGCACGCGTTGTGGGAAACCAGGCGCCACTTCACGGCTTGGTTCAGTGCCCGGTGGAGGACGGCATGGGTGAACTGGCGCATGCGTGGCGAGACCCCGGCCCGCTCCAGGTCAGCATACAGGCCCTGCACGTGGACAGGCGAGAGCTTCGCGAGAGGGATTGCGCCGATCCGTGGCGCCACGTGGATGCGGATGATGGCCGCGTAACGGACGTGCGTGCTCGGCCTGACGGCGGGCCGTGCCGCATCTTCAAGCCAGCGGGCGAGATATTCGCCCACCGTGAGTTTCTCGGAGTTTATCGGCAGGCCCCGAAGCACGTCCTGCTTCATCGCGTCGAGCTTCTGCTGCACTTCTTCGACACTGCCCCCCGTGGTGCTGACACGGATGCGCTTGCCATCCGCGCCGACGCCGAGGTCGAGCATGCCCCGGAACCGCCCGGGGCGGTACTCGTAGATGGTGCCCGTGCCCTTCCGGCTACGTCCCTGTCTCTTGCGCCCCTTGCCTGGCATTCGTTGTTGTCCCCCCTTCGCGTGCCTTTTCCATTTCCCGTGCCTGCTCCATCCCCCACCGAAGGGCAGCGACCGATGCCCCTGTGAAGTAGAAAAGCGGCGGTTTAGCGGCCAGACCCTCCTCCAATGCGTCCTGCCACCGCTTGTAGTGGTCGGTGGACCGCCAGGGGGTGAAAGCGAGGTAGGCATCGAGGTCCGCCGTGTCTTTCCCGCTCGCTCTCCTGGCCCAGTAGTCGGTCGCGAGCACCACCGCCACCACGGGGTCCAGGTCCGGCCAGCCCGCCCGAATCCACGCAATCCAGCGCGCCCGCCCCCGGCTTGGCATCCGCCACTTAGGCTGCCCCTTGCTCCGGGCCACCGCCGCCGCCCACGCCTCCAGTACCCGGGCCGCCTCTTCGGGGTCATCGTCCGGCCCAGGCTGCCAAGGCCCCGACGGGTCGGGTGGAAGCAGTTCCCGCACCACGTCCCGAACGGTTCGTTCGCTTGGAGGGTTAGTGAATTTTGTCTCCAGGTAACGGGTGAGTTCTGCCGCGTTGGTGACGCAGCCCCCCTGGACCATGCTGCGAATCTCCTCGTAAATCTCAGGGGCAATGCGCCGAAACCGCCTTCGTTTTGCCATGATCCCCCCCTTGTTGCCGAATATCGCCGTAAGTTGCCGTCTACCGTATACCGTTGCCGGCGGTTTTACGCTATCACGGACTTAGATGGACGCGCAAGGGTCCGCAACGATATGGGGGTGCCTTAAGCCATGGACCGTGAGTTGGAGCTGGTGAGGGATGGGGCCATGACGATTCCGGAGGCCATGCGTTTTGCCGGGGTGGGTCGGTCGTTCCTGTACGAGGCGATGGCCCGCGGTGAATTGGCCTACGTCAAGATCGGAAACGCCCGGCGCATTCCCCGGCGTGCGCTGGAGCTGTGGTTAGCCCGGCATGTGGTGACCGGTGGCCGGCGGGAACGTGAATGAGACGACCGCCCGGCGGCGCAGGCCGGGCGGCAAGACAAGGAGGCACTGGACGTGCCGTCGTCAGTGTATCACGTTAGTCCCAGTTGTCAAGAGGGGCGCTTAGTTGTTGCGCCAGACAAACAAAAACCCGCCCGGGGGCCAGCCGGGCGAGCTAGAGAGGTAAACCGTGCGAGCCAAAGATAGTATATCATCTCCCCCCCTCACTCTGGAAGCACTTGCAAGGGCCCGCGGCATGGGGTCAGGGGTCCTAGCCCGGCTCGGATGGCAGAGCGGGCCAGATGGTGTGGCCATCCCCTGGCCCACCGGCAACGGCGCCCCGGCTTTGCATATCCGGCGGCGCCTGGAGAAAGACGGCCCGGGGGCGAGGTGGGTGTGGCGCGCCCACGACCGAGGGACGATACTGCCGTATGGGGCTGATCGCCTCGACCAAATGCGGGCGAGGGCCCCTGGTTGCATCGTCGTCGTCGAATCTGAGATCGACGCGGTTGCCTTGTGGCTCGCAGGCATCGCGGCAATTGCCACCGGAGGGG
>PSLI01000004.1:0-76841 GCA_040289515.1 Candidatus Sysuimicrobiota bacterium | reverse complement strand
AACAACTCTCGGATCTTCCCCCTCAGCCAATCCCGCAACGTCTCCCACGTGGGAGATGACGAACGGGCCTCCACTTTGGTACGCTTCCCCATGGCGGTGTGCCTCCTCCTTGGGCCTTAAGCCCGGTTTTTCTACCAGGAGGCAGGATACACCGTCCTCAGCGTATTTCCACACCCTTTGATGGTACCTCGGAGGCGGTCTACAGAAACCCAATCTGTCAGCGCTACACTTTCTACGAAAGAGGGGTAACTCCACATGACCCAGGCGGCTTTTTTACAGGCAGTGAGCGACTTGACCACCCCCACAAGCGCGAGGTGGAACCACCGCGGGCCGGTGCCATGGCCGACCCGCTCCCATCATAGCCGAGCGGAGACCTTCAGGGAGTCGGGCCCAGGGCTGCCTGTACCGCGTCCAGAAGTTCGCGGAGGGTGTAAGGCTTGCGGAGGAACCCCGCCACCCCGCGCTGCACGATGTTGGCGGCGGTGCCCTCGTCCATGTAACCGCTGCTCACCAGCACCCGCACGCCCGGGTTGATGGCCCGCAGGGCTTCGAACACCGCCCTGCCGTCCATCCCGGGCATGACCATGTCCAGGATCACCAGCTGCACGTGCCGCGCGTGCTCCCGGTACAGGCGCACCCCCTCCACACCGCTGGTGGCCAACAAAACCCGGTAGCCCCGGCGCGCCAGCGCGTCCCGGATCAGCTGACACAGGGCCTCTTCGTCATCCACCACCAGCAGCGTGGGGACCTGGGGCTCGCCCATGGGATAACCTGCCTGCGGCCGCGAGCCTGGTCCCGGGGCCCCGCAGCCTCCAGGAGCTGCGACAACCAAGGGGTGTCCTGCGGCCAGACGGGGGCCTTCCTCCCCCACCAACCGAGGCCAAGGGCGGCGGAAGCGCATACGCCCTAGTTTGGAGCAACAACGGTGCCACAAACAAAAAAGCCCCCACGAGAGCTGGTCTGCGGGAGGGGACTGGTAGCGGGGGCAGGATTTGAACCTGCGACCTCCGGGTTATGAGCCCGGCGAGCTACCTGGCTGCTCCACCCCGCGTCGCCGACTTCTAGTATAGCCGCCCGCGCCTGCGGTGCAATCCCGGCTACTCGTACCGCAGAGCCTCGATGGGGTCCAGGCGGGCAGCGCGCCAGGCGGGGTACACGCCGAAGGCCACGCCCACCAGCACCGAAAAGCTGAAGGCCAGCACCACCACGGGCGCCACCGCGGAGGCCGTGGGGGGCTGGTCCAGCAGGCGGGTGGCGATGGCCCACGAGGTGCTGAGCCCCACCGCCATCCCCACCACCCCGCCCACCAGACTGATGGCCACCGCCTCCACCAGGAACTGAGCCAGGATGTCCCACCGCTTAGCCCCCACCGCCTTGCGGATACCGATCTCCCGGGTGCGTTCCGTCACCGACACCAGCATGATGTTCATGATGCCGATGCCGCCCACCACCAGGGAGATGGCCGCGATAGAGGACAGGGCCACCGTCAGGACCCGGAGGATGGCGTCCAAAGCGCCCAAGAACTGGCTTTGGGTCAGCACCGTGAAGTCCTCGTCCCCGTGGCGGCGGCGCAGCACCCGCTCCACCTCCCGCTGCGCCCGCACCACGGAGGTCACGTCGTGCGCCTTCACGAACAGGAAGGAGGCGTAGTTAACCGAGAACAGCGCCTGGGCGGTGCCGAAGGGAATGTAGGCGCGGTCGTCCAGGTCCACACCCAGCACCTGCCCCTGCGCCCGCAGAACCCCCACCACCTCGAAGGCGCGCCCGGCGACCACCACGCGACGTCCGAGGGCCAGCTCCGGGGACCGGAACAGCTGGGCAGCCAGGACCGGGCCCAGGACCACCACCCGCTTGCGCCGCTGCTCGTCCGCCTCCTGTAAGAACCGGCCCACTTGCACCCGCAGGGCCCGCACCTGCAGGTAGCTGGGGGTGGTGCCGATCACCGTGGTCACCTCACGCCGCCCGCCGCCTGCGACCTCGATGGAGGTCTGAAGCCACGGCGCGACCGCCGCCACCCCGCGGGCCTCCCGCTGCACCGCCTCCGCGTCCGAGAAGGTGAGGGTGAGGCGACCCTCCTGGGGGGCAAACTGCCGGCCCTCCTCCGCCTTGCCGGGAAGTACCCACAGCAGGTCGGGGCCCAATCTGGCGAACTCCCCCACCACGCGGCTGCGGGCTGCCTGCCCGACGGACACCAGGGTAATCACCGCGGCAACCCCGATCACCACCCCCAGGGTGGTGAGGACCGACCGCAGAAGGTTGGCCCGGAGCGCCTCCAGGGCTACCCGCAGCGCCTCCAGCAGCCCCACACCGACCTCCTACAACGCCTCCGGCCCTGCGGCTATGCGCACCAGCACCTCCCGGGCCCTGCGGGGAGACGCCACCGGCTCGTCCCGTACCAGCCGCCCGTCTCGCAGGTGGACGATGCGGCGCGCGTGCTCGGCCACCTCCCGGTCGTGGGTCACCAGGAAGATGGTCACCCCCCCGTCGTTGAGCTCCTGGAACAACGCCAGCACCTCTTCTCCGGAACGGCTGTCCAGGTTCCCCGTGGGCTCGTCCGCCAGCACGATGGCGGGGTCGTTGGCGAGCGCCCGGGCGATGGCAACCCGCTGCTGCTGCCCGCCCGATAGCTCCTGGGGGCGGTGGTGGGCACGATCCAACAGCCCCACCCGCGCCAGCAGCTCCGCGGCCCGCCGACGTCGCATCGGGCGAGGCACGCCCGCGTACAGGAGGGGCAGCTCCACGTTCTGCAGGGCCGTAAGCCGCGGCAGCAGGTTAAACGTCTGGAACACGAACCCCACTTTGCGGTTCCGCACCTCGCTGAGGGCGTCGTCGTCCAGGTGGCGGGTGTCCTGACCATCCAGCAGGTAGCGGCCCTCCGTGGGCCGATCCAGGCAGCCCACGATGTTGAGCAGGGTGGACTTCCCCGACCCCGAGGGCCCCATGATGGCCACGAACTCCCCCCGCTCGATCACCAGCCGCACCCCGCGCAGGGCCCGCACTTCCACCGCGCCCAGGCGGTACACCTTGGTCACCTCCTGCAGCTCCACCACGGCTGTCATCGCACCGACCGCACCAGCACCCGCTGGCCGTCCCGGAGCCTCCCGGGCTCCGCCACGGCTACCAAGTCTCCCTCCCGCAGGCCCGCCAGCACCGCTACGTACGCCTCGTTGCGTTCGCCCATCTGCACCGACCGGACCCGTACCGCGCCCCCTTCGATCACGTACACCTGGCTTCCGCCGTCCGCCACGGACACCACCGCCTCCAGGGGCACCAAAAGCGCTCGGGGGACTTTCCGCACCACCACGTCCACGTCCACACCTGTCCCCACCCGCAAGCGGGCGGGGGGAGTTAGCTCCACCCGTACCCGCACCACCCGGGTGCCCACCTTGGTGTCCACCTGACCTGCCAGCCGGAGAACCCGTCCGGTCAGAACCAGCCCCGGGTAGGCGTCTGCCGTCACCCGCGCGCGCTGGCCCACCCGGATTTTGCCCACGTCCGCCTCCTCCACCTCCGCGGTGACCCAACGGCTGGCGTCCGTCAGGGTGAGGACGGGCACACCCGGCGCGGCGTAAGCACCTTCCCGCAGGTAGGTGCGGGTCACCTCAGCGGGAAACGGCGCCCGCAGCACGGCCCGGCCCAACCGCTCCTCCGCAGCCCACCGTGCCGCCTGGGCCTGGCGGGCCCGCTCCACGGCTGAAGCGGCCACGGCCCGTGCCTGCTCCCAAGCCCCCTGCGCGGCCGAACGTGCGGCCCGAGCCTGCTCCAGCTGAGCCAGGGCCACCCGGTACGCCGCTTCCGCCTGGCGAAGCTGCTCCCGGGCGGACGCGAGGGCTTCCTGCGACGGACCCGAGCGCACGCGGTCCAGCTGGGCCTCCGCCTGCTGCAGCTGCGCCCACGCGCCGTCGTGCTGGGCCCGTGCCGCATCGTACTGGGCGCGGCTGGTGGCACCTTGCCGGTACAGCTCCTCCTGCGCCTGGAGCACCTGGCGGGCCTGTTCCCAGGCCGCGTGCGCCGCCTTCCAAGCCGCTTCTGCCTGCTGCAGGTCCTCCCGCCGGGGGGTCGCCCGCAGCTCCTGTAGCCTCGCGCGGGCCACGCCCACGTTCGCCTGGGCCTGCTGCACCTGCGCCAGGGCTGCCTGCACCGCGCCGGCGGCCCTGCGCACCTCTTCCATGCTGGCGCGCACCTGCGCCCGAGCCCGGTGGACCTCCTCCTCCGCGGCCCGCTGCGCGTGGCGGGCCTGCTCCACGTCGGCTTGCAGCTCCCCGGCCTCCAGGGTCGCCACCACCTGGCCTGCGGCCACTTGCTCTCCCTCTGCTGCCACCCGAAGCAGCCGACCCGGCACCGAGAACGCCAAGTCCACGGTGCGGGCCTCCACCACCCCCGTGACCGCGAGGGTTACCTCCAGGTCGCCGCGCCGAACCCGGAACGCGTCCACCGGCCCGGGGGCGCTGGGAAACCCCACCCCCAGAGACCACAGCAGCCCGGCGACCGCCGCTAGCACCACCACCAGCAGTCCCAGCTTGGTCCGCATGGCTCCATGCTACGGCAAGCTAGACGCCCGCTGCCCGCCGGGTCCTCACAGGCGGAGCACGGCTCCCCACAGAAGGTCGCTCTCGCTGACCACCAGTTCGGTCACCTGCAGCACCTGGAGGGCCGTCCGTACCACCCGGGCGCCCGCGCACACCACGTCCGCACGCTCGGGCATCAAGCCCGGCAGGCGCCGACGCAAGGCCAGGGGCATGGTGCACAGCCCACGCGCCAGGGAATCCACGCGCCCTGCGCTCATTCGGTGCCCGTGCACCCGCTGCGGGTCGTACGGGTCCAGGCTCAGGTCCACCGCGGCCAGGGAGGTAATTGTCCCGCCCACGCCCACAGCCACCCGTGCGCCCGCCAAGGCCGCCCGGTGCGCGGCGAGGTGGTCCGCCACGTCCTGCTCCACCGCCTGCAGCTCCACCTCCGCAGGCGGGTCTGCGTGCAGGTACCGCTCCGTCAGCCGCACCGAGCCCACCGGCAGGCTGGCCTTGTACAGCACGCGTTCCCCACGTCCCAGCACGAGCTCCGTGCTGCCGCCCCCCACGTCCACCACCAGCAGCGGGTCCGGCACGCCCGGAAGGCCTGCCCGCACGCCCAGGTAGGCCAGCTCCGCCTCCTCCTTCCCCGTGAGGATCCGCACCTGCAAGGGCTTGAGGTCGCGAAGGAGGGTGGCGCGGTTGGCAGCCTCCCGCACCGCGCTGGTGCCCACGACCACGGTGCGCTGCGCGCCTGCCTCCCGGCTCAACTGCCAAAACTCCCGCACCGCGCGCACGGTGCGGCCGATGGCCTGGGGCAGCAGGACCCCCGTGCGGTCCACCCCTTCCCCCAGCCGGGTCACCTCCAGTCGGCGGAGCACGGGGCGCACCGTACCGCCTGCCAGCTCCGCCACCAGCAGGCGCACGGAGTGGGTTCCCACGTCGATGGCAGCTCGCCGCACAGCGCCAAGGCCGGCCCCTGGCACATCAGGCCGGCCAGGGGCTACTCCTCCAGCCGGGCCAGCAGCTGGACCAGCCGGTCGCGGAAAGCTTGCGGGGCGCGTTCGTAGCAGCAGCGGCGTACGAACAGGCGCAGGGCGTCCTCGAACCGGTAGTGCTGCAGACAGCCGGGGCAGTGCTCCAGGTGGGCCCGCAGCTCCGCGCACACTGCAGCCTCCAGCTCGCCATCGAGGAACGCCCACAGCTTGGCCTCGAACTCCCTACAGTCCAACGGCGGCCCCCTCCGCCACGGTGATCCGGTGGTGGGATCGTACGTAGTCCCACAGCTTCCGCTGGAGCAGCCGGCGGCCACGGAACAGCCGGGACATCACGGTGCCCATGGGGATCCCCAGGATGTCCGCGATCTCCCGGTAGGAGAACCCCTGCAGGTCCGCCAGGATCACCACGCTCCGGAAATGTTCCGGGAGGGATTCCAGTGCTTCGCGGACCTCGTGCTCCATCACCCGCTCCAGGAGCTTCTCGGGGTCGCCCACGCGGCGCAGCAGCTCAGACTCCTGCACCTTGTTGTACAGGTAAAACTCGCCCACGTCCTCCATGTCCGCGGTCTCCGGCTCCCGGGTGGTCTTCCGGTACCGGTCGATGTGGGCGTTCATGAGGATGCGAAACAGCCACGCCCGCGCGTTGGTCCCTTCCGCGAAGGTGTGGAAGGACCGCCACGCCTTCAGGAGGGTTTCCTGCAGGAGATCCTCCGCGTCGCTGCGATTGCGGGTTAGGCGCAGGGCCGCCCCGTACAGGCTGTCCAGGTGCTCCCGCACCAGGGCCTCAAACCGCGCGCGGTCGGCCTCCCCGCCGGCCGGAGGATCCGACCTTTCGCTGGATCGAACCGACTGCCGCTGCTGCGCCACCAGCATCTCCATGCGCCTGCCGTGCAACAAACGAGGAACAGGGCCCTCCTGGACAACGCTCCTGCGGGGCTTGCTCCCGCCGCCCACTCGGTCGGACACAACCCGCGTTTCCAGGAAAACCCTGTTCCCGATCGTGTTCCGAACCGACGCTCGCAAGTCGATTATAGCACCGAGCGGGTGCGGTGTCCGGCCGGGCGGGACTCCAGAGGCGCCACAAAGCTGGGCAGCAGGTCCGCCAGGGTGGTGTTGCGAAGGACCTGGTCGGTAGCCTCCTTCAGGCGCAGCCACAGGGGTCGGAGCCCGCAGCCGTAGGCGTACGTACAGGCGGGGTCGTCGCGATCCACGCACTCCCACGGGGCGGTGCTCCCTTCCAGCACCCGGAACACCTCGTGCAGCCGAATGGCCTCCGGAGGACGTGCCAGGCGGTGGCCGCCGTGGGGCCCGCGCTTGCTCACCACCAGTCCCGCCCGCCGCAGCTGCGCCAGCAGCTGGTTCAGGTAGGGCTCCGGCAGGCCCTGGCGACGCCCGATGTCGTGGGTTTGCACCGGACCTTCTGCCCCGAACAAAGCGAGGTCAATCAGGGCCCGCAGCCCGTACTCCGCCCGCGTGGAGAACCTCATGCCACACTCAACTCCAGCTCCCGGTAGCGCCCATCCAGGATCCGGTACGCCCGGATCTCGGGTGGATCAGTGGCCAAGGACACGATGACGTACACCGCGAAGGGGTCGGTGGCCCGCACCACGTCCGTGCGGGACGGCACCGCGGGCGTGGCGGGGTGGGAGTGGTAGTAGCCCAGCACCTCCAGCCCCTCCGCGTCGGCCTCGCGATAGGCCCGTAGCAGCTCCTGCGGGTCCATACGGTACGTGTAGGGGCTGCGGTCCGCGTTGGCCACTGGCCGCACCCACTCCACGCGACCGTGGCGGCCTGCCAGCACCCCGCAACACTCGTTCGGCAGCTCCGCCCGGGCATGCGCCACGATGGTCTCCAGGTGCGCACGGCTTACCTGGAGCCGCTCCGCGTCCGTTCCGGGGCCCGCCCAACCGTCCGGCATCCCTTTAGCAACATACCACACGCCAGGGGCCTACGCGTCCCGCCACAGGGCGGTGCTCAGGTAGCGGTCCCCCCCGTCCGGACCCAGGGCCACTACCAACCCCTCCCGCAAGTCTCGGGCCACCTGCAGCGCCGCCCACACCGCCGCACCCGTGGACGCCCCCACGAACAGGCCCTCCTCCCGTGCCAGCCTCCGCGCCATCGCGTAGGCCACCTCGGTGCTTACGCCCATCGTCCGGTGGTGGACGGAGGGGTCGTAAATCCCCGGCCGGATGGAGCTGGCGATGTGCTTCAGCCCCTCGATGCCGTGCAGGGGGCTGTCGGGCTCCACGGCTACGATCTCCACCTCCGGGCTGGCCTCCCGCAGCCGGCGCCCCACGCCCACCACCGTCCCCGTGGTCCCCAGGGTCCCCACGAAGTGGGTGACGCGGCCGTCTGTCTGCGCCAAAATCTCCGGCCCGGTGGTGTCGTAGTGGGCCTTCCAGTTCGACGGGTTGTTGTACTGGTCGGGCTTGTAGTAGCGGTCGGGGTCCTCCTCCTGGATCCGGCGGGCTAGCAGGATGGCACCGTCGGACCCCTCCAGGGGGTCGCTAAACACCAGCTCCGCCCCGTACGCGCGGATCATGCGCTTGCGCTCCTCGCTGGCGTTGGCGGGCATCACCAGCTTCACCCGGTACCCCTTCACCGCACCGATCATGGCGTACGCGATGCCCGCATTCCCGGAGGTGGAGTCCAGCAGCACCTTGTCCGGGGTCACCAGGCCCGCGCGTTCCGCGTCCTCGATCATGCGCAGCACGGGCCGGTCCTTCACGGACCCCCCGGGGTTGAACCACTCCGCCTTCACGTACACCTCCACACCCTCCGGCAAGCCCCGGGTCACCCGCCGCAGGCGCAGCAGGGGCGTGTTGCCGATACGCTGCAGCACATCCTCGCCGATCCGGGGCGTCTTGGTCTCGAATCGGTACGCCACGCTCCGCACGCTCCTTCGCCGGTTCACTCGTCGAACAGGATGGTGGGCTCCGGGTAGTAGCGCACGCGCCCGTCCCGCAGCCGCTGCTGCACCCACGTGGCCAGCCACGCGTCCTTCTCCTCCGGGGACCCGGGCCGGAACGCCACCAGCAGGGGCAGGTTGAGCCGCAGGACGCGGCCGGGCACCACGTGGCGTGTGACCCCTGCGGGCAGCTTGGCTGCGTTGCGAGCCAGCTCCAGGATCTCCGCCTTCTGAAACCGCCCGAACGCCACCAGGGCCCGGGGCGACCCGTACCGGGCGGCCAGTTCCTCCAGGTCCTCACAGTCCACCCGGTGGTAGGGGTGCCGGCCCCGGTAGGCATGTACCAATTGCCGCAGGCGCTCTGCATCCTCCACCAAGGTGGACGCCCGGGGCAAGCCGTACGCGCTGTCGCCCACCCGCACGTATGCCACCAAGTCGCCGGACGCCAGGCGCCGGGACGCCACCTCAGGGTCGCTGGGCTGAAGGCCCAGGCCCTCCGCCTGCGTTCGCGGAAACCCCTCCGGTACTGTTACCAGCAGGTGGTGCCACCGGTCCAGGACCACGGAGGGATCCTGGTAGGGGACGACCTGCACCGGTAGGTGCGGTGCTCCCATGCGGGCCAGGGCCGCCACCCGGTTGGCACCGTCCAAGACCACCACCCGTCCGTCCCCCAGCTCCGCGACCACGGGAGGGTTCCGCAGTACCCCCTCCTCCTCCAGCCGGCGCACCAACCGTTCCACCCGTTGGGGGTCGTGCTCCTCGTGCGGCAGCACCTGCGGGGTGGGGAAGAACCGCAGCTCCGGCAGCGCCATCGGGCCCGCGGGGGAGGGGTGCGGCGCACCCGGACTCACGCATGCCCTCCGGGGGCCTGCTGGATACCTACCGATGGGGGCCGGCCGGACGGGGAACTAGCGACAAAGCCACCTCCGGGGACCCCCACCCGCCATGGCGGGGACGATGGACACCTCGTCCTCCTCGCCCACAGGGGTCTGCTGGCCCTGCAGGGTCCGGATCTCCGAGCCGTTCACGAACACGTTGATGAAGGCCCGCACGGAACCGTTCTCGTCGCACAGTTGCGCCCGTATGCCCGGGAAGTGTTCGTCCAGGGCGCTTAGTACGTCCGCCACGGTTCCGGGCGGCACGTGGACTCGGGACACGCCCCCGGTGAGCCGCCGCAGGGGCGCGGGCAGGTATACGGTGGGCATCGGTTCGCACCTCCTCGTGGCATCCGGCCGCGAGCCTGCCAGACCCGCCGCCTACGCAGCAGTCTATCACGCGGGGCGCGCGGGGCTGGCAGGTGCTGGAGGCGCTCCCATGCCGACAGCGGGCAGCTGGTCCAGCGCGACCCGCACCAGCCGCAGGCCGAAGACTTCCTCGAAGGCGGCCGCGTAGGCCTCGCGGACCTCGTCCAGGGGCACGGTCCGGCCCAGGATCCGCTGGAGGGAGGTGGGGGTATAGTCGATGCCGCAGGGGTTGATCACCCGGAAGGCAGCCAGCTCGGTGTTCACGTTGAGGGCGAACCCGTGCAGGGTGACCCGGCGCTTGACGGCCACCCCCACGGCTGCTACCTTCTCCCCGCCAACCCACACGCCCGGAAAACCCGGCCGGCGGGACCCAACCACCCCGAAAGCCCGCAAGGTGCGGATGACGGACTCCTCCAGGAGGCGCACGTACCCCACCACGTTCTCCCCGTAGGCCCGCAGGTCCACGATGGGGTAGCCCACCAGCTGGCCGGGGCCGTGGTAGGTCACGCTGCCGCCCCGCTCCACGTCGTGCACCTCGAACCCCATCCGCTGGAGGGCCTCGCGGGGCGTACGGAGGTGCTCGGGGCGGGTGGCGCGGCCGCAGGTGATGACGGGCGCGTGCTCCACCAGGAGCAGCACATCGGGTGTCCGACCCTGCTGGCGGTACGCCACGAGCTCCCGCTGAAGCTGCCAGGTGGCCCCGTAGGGGGCCAGGCCCGGCAGGTCCACGCGCCAGGCTGTGCGGTGCAATGTGACCTCCCCGCCTACAGGGCGTCGGCCACGGCCTGCTGCCGCTTCTTCAGCTCCAGTCGGATGCGGCCCAGGTTGGCGGTACCGTTGCCCACGATGACCAGCATGGCTTCCGGCCCCACGGGCGACACCACCAGAGGCCCGCCCTCGTATTCCAGCATGAGGCCGAACAGCCTGCCGCGGCCCAGATCCACGGACAGGGCGTCGGAGGCTGCAAGGCTGCTGGCGGTGACCGCCGCCAGGGCCTCCAGGTCCACGTCTTCCGTGGCCGCGCCCTCGATCACGAAGCCGTCCCGGCCCACCACCAGGGCCGCGCTCACGCCGTCCAGCTGGGTCAGCTCGCCCAGGATCTTCCGCAGGTCCGACATGTTGGCTTCCTCCCCCTCGGTCTGGTGTGGCGGCTACGACCACACAGCACCCCGCAGGACCTGTGCCATCTGCCGCAACGCCTTGTGCATCACCCGTGACACGTGCTTCTGGGAGATCCGCAGCCGCCGGGCAGCTTCGGTCTCCGTCAGGTCCTGGTAGAAGAGCAAGTACAGGACCTTCCGCTGAAACTCCGTCAGCCGCTCCATGGCCTGCTGGACCGCGATGCGGTCCTCCACGGGTAGCTGGAAGCTGTCATAGCGGAGGTGCCGAATGTGCCGAACCCCCTCCTGCGTACCGTCTAAAGAGAGGGGGTTTGCCGCCGCCCGCGCCTGCAGGATGACCCGGACACCCTCCGGGGCCATGTTCATGGCCTGCGCGATCTCCTCCACGGTGGGCAGGCGTCCCGCCGCGCGCTGCAGGCGCTCCACCGTGGTCTCCAGCTGCCGGCTGAGCTTTCCGAGCCACCGCGGCCGGCGGATCACCGCCGCCTGGTCCCGCAGGTAGTGTCGGATCTCCCCCACGATGAGGTGCGAGGCGTAGGTCTGGAACTTCACCCCGCGGTCCGGGTCGAAGCGGCTCACGGCCAGCAGCAGGCCCACGTAGCCCGCCTGCAGGAGATCCTCCAGGGGCTCGCCGCTGGACCGGTAGGCGCGCGCGATGCGGTGCACCAGAGGAGCGTAGGCGGCGCAGATGCGGGCGTGCAGCACGGGGTCGCCCGTGGCGCGGTACTGCCGGAACAAGGCCACGGCCGCGCTCTCGTCGGGTAGCTCTGCACTCGCACGCCTCCTCACCGATGCGACCCCCGTCGGCGGAAGTAACGGGCCATCCACTTCCGCTGTTGGAGGTAGAGCAAGATCGGTTCCAACTCGGCGCAGGATCGGCCGAGTTCGGTCTGAACCTCCTCCAGCGTGCGGGTCCCGTCCAGCCGACGGGCCAGTTCCACGCCCAGCTCCCCGAACCGATCCCGGAGCTCCTGCAGGGCTCCGCCGGGGCCCGGAGGCTCAACCAGGGCTGGGATCGCCACGAACGTCTCCGAACCCCTGTACGCTTGCCATCCCGGCTCCACTGGCGTCGGCGCCGGGGCGGGCGCGGAGTGCTCCTGCACCTCCGCCGGGCACTCGAACTCCACGGGTTGTGCTGCCGGGGAGGACCTGACCCACACCTCGACCTGGGCACCCAACCCCACCAGGCTCTCGATGAGCTTGGTGCGGTCCTCCCCCATCACCGTGCGCCCGTCGTAGTACACCGCGCCGTTCCCCTCTTCCCCGAAGGGCAAAAACCCCCACCAACCATCCCCCTCCAGCACCATCAGCCCCGACAGCCCATCCCTCACCAGGCGGGCACTCAACCGCTCCAGGTCCACGAAACGGGTGTGCAACCCCATATGCAGCGGCTGCAGCTCGCTCAGCGCTCCCAGGAGGGGGCCCAGGGTGTACGGCAGGGCGACCACCCGCGCCCGAGGCTGCACGCGGGCCATGCGGCTGGTGATGTGACGGAGGGCCTCGGGCCCCCGCAGGTCCACCGCGTCCGCCTGAAAGACGGCGAACACCTGCCCCTCCCCGGACAGAATCAAGGCGCCCTCACAGTCGGGCCAGCGCAGCTCCACGTACCCGCAGAAGTCCTGGCCGCGCAGCCCTTCCACGAGGATACGCAGCTGTTCCCCGGAAATCGCGCTCCACTCCTCCCGAACGTCTCCCGCAGGCAGCCGGTAGAGCACCTATCCCTCCCGCATCAGCGCCCGGTGCCAGAAGGATCCCATCGCCAGCAGGGCGAACCCGACCATCTGCAGCAGGTTGCTGCGGTGGCCCGCAAACCAGGTGTCAAAGAACACCGCGTTGCTGTACCACATCACGGCCACGGAGATGCAGATCAGGGAGGCGGAGATCAGTCCCCACACGTAGCCCTCCAGCCCGCCGAGGAAGGCCAGAACCGGTGCGGTGGCCAAGGGAATCATGGCGAGGCCGGCCACGGACAAGGCCAGGCTTGTTCCCTCCTTGAGCCCCCAGGGCGCGGCGGTCACCACCGGCCGCAAAAACAGGGCGTAGCCGGCCACCAGGGTTGCCAACACCACCGCCACTATGGCCGCCCGCTGGGCGGGCCCCACCAGCTCCCGCACAGCGCGGTACTCCTGATAGACGGCCCAAAGACCCAACACGAAGAACCCCGCGGTGAGCAGCTCCGCCGCGGACGGGAAGCTGGGCGCCTGCCCCACCGCCTGCTCGTACCAGAACACCGCCCGTCCGGTTCCCCATAGAACGCAGGCGGCTCCCAAGCTGGTCCACACTGCCCGCTCCCGGTCCTTGGGCCGGTAGCTGAGCGCGGCCGCAAAACCCGCTCCCCCTGCCAGAAGCGGGAACAAAACTAGCCCCGCACTGACCAGGGTGTGCTGCCGCTGCACTTCCGCCGCCCGGACGGGCCGCTGCAGCACCACCACCGCGGCCACCGCGACCAGTACCAGCACCGACAACGCCAGCCATGCCACCTGTCGCACCCGCGACCTCCTTACAGCTCCAGCAGGCGTTTGAGAGGGGCCTCGTCGCGGATGCCTGCCTCGCGGGCGACTCCGCTCACGCTGTGCTCCGCGAAGGCTTGCCCCGCCATTCCCTTGAGGAGCCCCACGGCCCGCACGACGGCCGCCGACAGGACCTGGGGGTCAAGGGCCTGGCCCTCCACGCGCCCCCGGTGCAACCTCAGCCCGCTGCCGTGCAGGGCCACGTTCACTTCGGCCTCCAGCCGGCCGGCGGCGGTCGGTCCCCGGTACCGCTTGAACCGCGCCACCAGGCCCTCCAGCAACCGCACCCATGCCACCACGTCCACCGTGGCCTCGGGCTCGGGCTTCGGCTCGCGCGGGGCCCCCTTCGCGGAAGGCTGCGGCTGTAGGCCCGACAAAACCAGCAGCGGGCCTTCCGCGGCCGCGCTTTCCGGGGCGGGTTGCGGGCCGTCTTCTTCCCGCTGGGTCAAGCGCGCGACCTGTGCGGACTCCCACGCCAGGGGCTCTCGGTCCTCCCACTCCTCAGGGAACAGCTCCTCCGGCAGGGGGTGCACCCACACCTCACCGTCCATCCACCGGCTGTCCGCCAGCAGAGCCCGGACGGCCTGCTCTGCTTCCAGGGTCCTCCCCTCCACCAGATAACGGACGGCCTGCGGCTTGCCCCGAAACAGCACCACGTGCGCTTCCCGGCCCGGGAGGGTCACCCGCACGACCCCTGAGAACAGCCGGTCGCCCAGGTAGTCTACCAGGCGGCCCACGTCCGTGTACTCGGTCGATAAACCCCGGTACACCGCGGGAGCCTCCCCGGCCTCGGCCACCAGGGCTTCCGCCTCCCACGTGCCAGCACCCGGCTGCGCCACCTCGCTCACCGCCGCCGGCGGGGGCCCGCTTCCAGCAGGCGCTTCACACCCTGCAGGCTCAGTCCCCGCTCCTGCACCATCCGCTTGATCCACAGCAGCCGCTCCACATCCTCCTGGCTGAACAGCCGGTGCCCGCCCCGCGTACGGGGCGGTGAAAAAGCCGTCAGCTGCGCCACGGTTCGGATGGGGTACACGGGCACCTTCCCGTCAGCGCTCCCCACCTGCGGTGGACGGCTCGTCTTCCCCTTCACCCCCACCCGCCTCAGAGCACCCCCCGCTCCCGGTAGTAGCGCAAGGCGCCCGCGTGCAGGGGGATGGGCATGCCAGTGCGCGCGCTCTGCAGCCGGATGTCCCGCCCGCGGGCGTGCGCCTGGTGGAGCACCGTGACGTTCTCCCAAAGGGTCCGGGTGAGGTCGTAAACGAGATCCTCCGGCAGGTCGGACCGCGTGACCAGCATGGCCATGACGGCCACCGTGGGTACCCGCTCCGGCTGCCCGCGGTAGGTGTTGGCGGGGATGACCACGGGCGCGTAGTACGGGTAGCGCTCCCGCAGACGGGCGGCCGCGGCCTCAGGGATGGGCACCAGCTGCAGGTCCCGGGCGGCGGCGATGTCCTGCACGGCCGCGGTGGGCACCCCCGCGGTCAGGAAAGCCGCGTCGATGATCCCATCCTTGAGCTGGTCCGCGGCCTCCGCAAAGCTGAGGAAGTCTGCCTGCACAGTGCGGGGTAGGCCGTGAGTTTGGCGCGTCTGGGCATACCCGATGTCGTACAGGCGCAGGATCTGGCGCGCGTTCACCTCGGTGCCGCTCCCGGGTGCGCCCACCGCCACCCGCTTGCCAGCCAGATCCGCCACGGATTTGATGTTTTTCTGGCGCAGGGTGACGATCTGCACCGTCTCCGGGTAGAGCATGGCCATGCTCCGCAGGCGGGTCTGCGGGTCACGGCTGAACATCTCCACACCGTGGAAGGCATAGAACACGATGTCGTTCTGCGCGAAGGCCACCTCCACCTCGCCCCGCTGCAGCAGTCGCACGTTGGCCACGGAGGCACCCGTGGCCTGCGCGGTGGCCTGCAGGCCCGGGATGCGCTCGGTCCACAGCCTGGCGAGGGCGCTGCCCAGGGGGAAGTACACCCCCGCGGTACCCCCCGTGGCCACGTTCACGAACCGCCGGGGCTGCGCGGTGGCCGCCCCGGAGGCCACCACCGCCAGCCCCACCACCGCTGCAACCCAATGAGCCCAGCGCCTCAGGTCCATCCCTCCCGCCCGTGGATTCGGTCGGCCGTGGAGCCGACCCGCGTGGGTTAACCGGTTCTACTCCGGCCGCTTCGCATCCTTCCCGCAACGTCCACAGATCTTTCGAAAACTCTTCAGAGCAACGTCCGGACCAACCCGGGCCTACGGGAGGAGCACCAGCTTACCCCCGTCCACCCGCAGGAGCTGCACGTCCCGGGCGGGGTTGCCCAGGCGGTCGAAAGTGATGGTGCCTGTGACCCCGGGGTAATCCCGCGTGGATGCCAGGGCGTCCCGGAGCGTGGGACGTTCGATGCTGTCCGGCGCGCGGTACACGGAAGCACCCAGGCGCTTGGCCGCCAGGGCCACCACCCGTACGGCGTCGTAGGCCTGGGCTGCGAAGGCATCTGGCTGCCGGCCGTAGCGGGTGCGGAACTCCCGCACGAAGCTGCGCACCCGGGGAAACGGACTTTCGGCGAAGAACACGGACGCCACCACCGCCCCTTTGCCCGACAGAAGGGAAGCGGCCTCCTCATTGGCGAAGGAGTCCGGCACCAGCAGGGGCACGCTCAGACCAGAGTCCGCCATCTGCCGGAGGAAAGTCGCCCCCTCGTCGGGGTAACCCGCAAACAGCACCATCTGCGGCTGCTCCCGGCGCAGGGACCGTACCACCTCGGTGAAGTCCCGCGTCCCGTCCGCGAACACGTGCTGGCTGAGCACCTCCCCGCCCCCAGCCCGCAGGGCTTGGGCGAACCCCTCTGCCACCGCGGTCCCATACTCGTTGCGGTCCTGCACCACCGAGGCCCGTCGCAGGGCCTTCGCCAGGGCATACTCGGCCAGCGCCTTGCCCTGCACGGAGGACGGCAGCGCGGTCCGGAAGAAGTACTGGCCGGAGAACGGAACCGGGCCCGTGGCCCCGGGGCTCACCAGGGGCGTCTGGAGCGCCGCGGCCACCGCGGAAAGCTGGACGGCTACCGCGTCCGTGAAGGCACCCACAACCGCCGCCACTCTCGCGTCGGAGCTCAGCTGCTGGAACAGCTCGATGGCCTTCTGAGGGGAGCCGCCGTCGTCGTGCGTCACCAGCACGAGCCGCACCGCGCGCTCCCCGTTCACGTCGTCCGCGGCCATCTGCGCGCCCCGCAGAGCGCTGCCGGCCGCCGAGGCCACCCCGCTGGTAAGGGGCAGCACCACCCCTACCCGCACCGTGACCGGGGAGGCACGCTGGCCGCACGCGGTCAGCAGCACCGCTGCCAACGCCAGTGTCGTCCACCACAACCTCCCGCGCACCACACTGCACCCCCTTTTCGCGGCGTCACGGGCAGCTAGGGAGCAAGTTCGGGGCCACCACCTACTGGCCCAGGAAGCGCAAATACAGGCGGCTTACGCGGAACACGTACCAGCGGGTCTCAACAAAGGGCGGAACCCCGCCGTGGCGGCGCACGGCACCGGAGCCCGCGTTGTACGCGGCCAGGGCCAAATCCACACGGTGGTAACCGTACCGGTCCAGGTGTCCCCGCAGCACCCGCACGGTACCGTACAGGTTCTCCTCGATGGAGAAGGGATCCCGTACCGCCACGGCCCGTGCCACCTCGGGCATGAGCTGGCCCAGCCCCAGGGCGCCCGCAGGCGAGACAGCACGCGGCTCGAACCCGGACTCCACCACCACCAGGGCAGCGGTGAGTCTCGGGTCCACGTTGAAGTGCCGCCCAAGCTCCACCAGTGCCCGCCCGATGCGGCGGGCCTCCCAGGCGGAAAGCCGCGGGTTGTAGCGCACCGCCAGGCGCTCGTACGTGCCGGGGTCCGTGGCCGGCAGCTCCGGGGCAGATTCTGCCGTCAGAGCGCGCAGCTTCCGGCGGGCCCAGTACGCGGAGGCCGCGTCCTGGCTGCGAGCCAATGCCCGCCGGTAGGCGTTTCGGGCCTGGCTGTCCATCCCCAGGCCCTCGTACGCGGCACCTGCCCACAGCCACGCGTGCGCCTCCACGCTGGAGCCCGTGGCCGGCCGGAGGGCGTGGAGAGCCCCCCGGAGGTCCCCTGCCTGCACCAAAGAGGCGCCGTACCACAGCCACAACCACGGGTCGCGGGGCCTTGCCAAAAGCGCCTGGCGGAATGCCGCGGCGGCCTCCCGATACCGTCCGCGGATGAACAGCGCCTCTCCTTCGGCCAGACCTGAAGCCCAGGCGGCACCCACCACAAAGCACAGCACAGCCCACGCGGCCGCCGGGATCCCGTAGAGTCGAGCGGTCACGAGCCGAGGCTGCGCAGCTGGGCGGCCACCCGTTCCAGGTTCTTCTTCATCAGCAGGCGCGCCTTCCCAAGATTTCCACCCTGCCGGAGGGCGATCACGAGAGCGTAGTCCACCTCCACCGCGGACAAAAGCAGCACGTACTTTTCCGCCGACACCACGGAGTAGTCCACCGGGCCGGCGCTCAGCTTGCGGGCGGCGTACGCGGACACCTTGGCCAGAATCCCCAGGTCCGGAGCGACCTTCTCGATCCGCAGACCCCCGTCCAGGGTGTGGGCGTCCACCACCTCGCCGTCCAGGCGTACGACCGCCACCCCCAGCGCCCCTTCCACGCTGGCCAGGATCTCCTTCAGGAAGTCCCGCAGCGCCATGGCCGGCTCTGGCTGTGCTTCAACCCGTCCCCGCCGGAGTCCTGCCCTGCTCGGCCATCCTGTCGCGCCCGGCGAGGCCCTCCAGCCAGCGGCTGATGCGGGTGGTAGGGAACTCCCGCCGGTCCAGGGGCTCCACCAGGATGGTGAACAGCCCCAACCGGTTCCCGGGCCAGATGTCCGTAAACAGCTGGTCGCCTACGAGGGCGGTGGTCCCGGGCGTGGTGCCCAGTACGGTCATGGCCCTGCGCAGCCGCGCCGGACTGGGCTTGGGCCAGCCCGCCACCGCAGGCCAGCCCAGGCGTTGCGCAAGCCCCCGCACCCTCCAGGGCAGGGCGTTGGACACCACGGCTCCCCGCAGGCCGCAGGCCCGGAAGCGCTCCAGCCACTCGTGCACGTCCTCCGGGACGTGGCAGGAGCCGTACGGGACCAGGGTGTTGTCCAGGTCGAACACCACGCCCCGAATCCCCCGCCGAAGCAGCAGCTCCAGGGGGACGTGGCTTACACGGAGCACCGCCAAGTGAGGGATCCAACCCTCGCCCGGCCGCATCCCTACTTCTGCAGGGCCTTGCGGGCACGCTCGTGCTCCGCCAGGCTGCGGCTGAACACGTGGGTGCCATCCGGACGGGCCACGTAGTACAGGTAGTCGTGTGCCTCAGGCTGCAACGCCGCCAGTAGGCTTGCCAGACCAGGGTTGGCGATGGGCCCGGGGGGCAGACCCACCCTGCGGTACGTGTTGTACGGGGAGTCCACCTCCAGGTCCCTGTACAGCACGCGTTCCTTGTGCTGGCCGAGGGCGTACAGGACCGTGGCGTCCACCTGCAGCGGCATACCCAGGCGCAGTCGGTTGTACAGGACGCCCGCGATCCGAGCCCGCTCCCCGTCGTGCCGGGCCTCCCGCTCCACCAGGGAGGCCAAGGTCACCACCTGGTGAGGTGAAAGCCCGAACGGCCGGGCCAGCGACCACAGGGGTGCGGTGGCCTCATGGAAGCGAGCCACCATGGCCGCCACCACCCGGTCCGCGGAGTAGCCCCGGGGAAACTCGTACGTGTCGGGAAACAGGTACCCTTCCACGCTGCCGGTGGTGTTGCCCTCCATCTGCGGAATCCAGTACCGGTGGGCACGCCGGACCTCCGCAAGGAAGGCTTCTGCCTCCACCACTCTCTGTTCTTGCAGGCGCCGGGCCAGCTCGCGCGCGGACAGCCCCTCGGGAAGGACAAGGCGGTGCCGAATCACGTCGCCGGCAGCCAGCCGCCGGAGGATCGCACCCATACTCTCCCCGCCGGAAAAGCGGTACTCACCCGCCTGGATGCGTCCATCGAGACCCTGCCAGCGGGCCAGCAGCCGGAAGGCGGCGGGGCTGCGGACCAGCCCGTGCCGGTGCAACCGTTCGGCCACAGAGGACGCGTCCGCCCCGGGCGGGATCACCAACACCACCGGCTGTCTGGAGACAGGCGCACTCCACCCGTGCACAGCAAAAGCCGCAGTTCCCGCGGCCAGAACGGCCACCAACCGGTGTGCCAGATGCCAACCCCGCAGCCCTACTGCGAGTCCTCCTCTACTTCCTCCCCCTCGAGGTCGTCGGCGCTACCCTCCAGGGCGGCCACCACTTGTTCGAACTCCTCGTCGTCGTCCACGCTCACCAGGGTATCGCCCTCCACCCGCAGGACCACCGCGGCCTCGTCCTCCGGGGCGTCTGTGGGGACCACCACCACGTAGCGCCGATCCTCCACCTCCACGTACTCCAGCACCGTGAACTCGTGCTGGTGCCCCTGCTCGTCGCTCACGGTGATTACATCCAGCTGCGTGCCGTCCGCCCGGCCCACGTCCGCACCTCCGCAGAGTGTGGCAACAGCGGGAGGCCCACCCGTCGCGGCCGCGGCGCGCGGCACCCCGGACCGTTGCTCATGGCTATGATACCTCCCGGAGGGTCCGTTCGTCTGCTCCGCGCGGGGTGGGTCTCAGGAGTCCGGTTGTGCTTGGAGGAAGCTGCGCAGCACCAGGGCGGCCGCCAGACGATCCCGCAGCTGGCGGCGCCGTTTGCGGCGGAGTCCTCCTTCCAGGAGGATCCGCTCCGCCTGCACCGAGGTGAGTCGCTCGTCCCACAGGCGCACGGGCAGCGCGGCGGTGCGCTCCAGAAGGCGTGCAAACCGACGCGCCGCCTGGGCCTGAGGACCCTCGGTCCCGTCCAGGCGCAGCGGCAAACCCACCACGATGGTCCGCACCTCGTAGCGGTGCGCCACCTCCGCCACCTCCTGGGCGGCCCGCGGGTCGTCCCCGTGCCGCCGCACGTCGGGCAGCATCTGGGTGGCTACCCCCGTGGGGTCGCTGAGGGCCAGACCGATGCGGCGGCTCCCGTAATCCACCGCCAGCACCCGACCCCTCACGGCTCCCGCTCCAACAACCGCCGCACGAACTCCGGCACGCGCTGGAGGGCCTCGTCCAGGCGCTGGGGGTCGCGACCTCCCGCGTGCGCCAAGTCCGGACGGCCTCCTCCCCTGCCGCCCACCAGCTCCGCGACCGGCCGGATGAGATCGGCCGCCGGCAGTCGGTGGCACAGGTCCTTGGTCACCATGGCCACCAGGGTCACGCGGCCGTCCTGAGCGCTGCCGAGGACCACCGCGGCGCTGCGGAGACGGTCCCGCAGGCGGTCCCCGATGGCGCGCAGGGCCTCCTCCCGGAGGCCGTCGAACCGGGCGCTTACAACTCGCACGCCCCGCACCTCCTGCGCCCGCTCCAGCACACCCTCCAGCTCCGCAGCGCCCACTCCCCGCTGCAGGACGTCCACCTGCCGCTCCAGGTCCCGAAGCTGCTCCAGCAGCCGCTTGACGCGGGCCGGAGCCTCCTCCGGGGAGGCCCGCAGCTTCCGGGCCACGTCCTGCAGCAGTTCCGCCTGAGCCCGAGCCCACCGGTAGGCCGCCCAGCCCGCCACCGCCTCCACGCGCCGGACTCCCGCCGCCACCGCCGTCTCCTGCACGATGCGAAACAGCCCCACCTCGCTGGTGTTCCGCAGGTGCGTGCCCCCGCACAGCTCCCGGCTGTAGGTGCCGATGGACACCACCCGCACCAGATCCCCGTACTTCTCCTCAAACAGGGCCACAGCGCCTTGCCGACGCGCCTCCTCGTAAGGCAGGAAGTCCACGCGCACGGGCAGGGCCTCCAAGACCTTCTCGTTCACCCGCCGTTCCACCGCCTCCAGCTGCTCCCTGGTCAGGGCCTGCAGGTGCAGGAAATCGAAGCGCAAACGGTCCGGGGCCACCAGGGAACCCGCCTGGCGCGCGTGCTCGCCCAGCACCTCCCGCAGGGCCCGGTGCAACAGGTGGGTGGCCGTGTGGTGACGCATGATCTCCCGGCGGCGCACCGCGTCCACGTGGGCCCGGACGCGATCCCCTACCCGCAGCACGCCCTCCCGAACCACACCCCGGTGCACCACTACCTCGCCCGCAGGGCGCTGGGTGTCCTGAACCTCGAACCGCGCCGAGCGGGATACAAGCCAGCCCACATCCCCCACCTGTCCTCCCGCCTCCGCGTAGAAGGGCGTGCGGTCCAGCACCACCTCCACCGCCTCCCCCGGGTGCGCGGAGTCCACCCCCACGCCGTCCCGGAGGAGGGCCAATACCACCCCGGGTGCCCGCAACCGGTGGTAGCCCACGAACTCCGTGCGAACCCCGCGCTCGGCGAGGGCCTGGAGGGAGGGGGGCACCTGCACGCGGAAAGTGGACCGGGCGCGGGCTCGCTCCCGCTGGCGCTTCATCTCGCGCTCGAACCCCTCCCAGTCCACCTCCAGCCCCGCCTCCCGCGCCACGTCTAGGGTCATCTCCTTGGGGAAGCCGTAAGTGTCGTACAGGCGGAACACGTCCTCCCCCCGCAGGGCGGTGCGCCCCTGCGCCTTGGCGGCAGCCACCAGCTCCTCGAGCCGCGCCAGCCCGCCCTCCAGGGTGCGGGAGAACCGCTCCTCCTCCGCGGTCACCACCTCCCGGATGAAGCTCCGGTGCCGAACCAGCTCCGGGTAGGCCTGGCCCATGCGGTCTACAACCACGTCGGTGACTTCCGCGAGGAAGGGGCGCACCAGCCCCAGCTTGCGGCCAAACCGGGCCGCGCGGCGCAGAATCATGCGCAGCACGTATCCCCGGCCTTCGTTTCCGGGGACCACCCCGTCCGCCACGAGGAAGGCCGCGGCGCGGCTGTGGTCCGCGATCACCCGGTAGGCTACCACGTCCCGTTCCCGCTCCGCGGAGGACTGCCCGCACAGCTCTTGCACCCGGTCCAGGAGGGGCATGAACAGGTCCGTACCGTAGTTGTCCAGGGCCCCCTGCAGGATTGCCAGCAGCCGCTCGAACCCCATGCCGGTGTCCACATGCTTGGCGGGCAAGGGTTCCAGGGTGGCGGGGCCCGTGCGGTTGTACTGGATGAACACCAGGTTCCACAGCTCCAGAAAGCGGGCGCAGCCGCCGTTCACCCGGCACGTGTGGCCCGGCTCGTGGTGCCGGTCGCAGAACTCCGGGCCGCGGTCGATGTGGATCTCGCTGTCCGGCCCGCACGGCCCCACCTCCGCCATCTCCCAGAAGTTCTCCTTGCGGCCGAAGAACAGGAGGTGGGAGGGGTCGAAGCCCGGCTGCTTCAGCCAGATCTCCGCCGCCTCGTCGTCCCGAGGGATCTCCCCGTACTCGTCCTCAAAGCAGGTGGCCCACAGGCGCTCGGGGGGCAGTTCCCACACCTCTGTAAGGAGCTGCCACGCCCACGCGATGGCTTCCCGCTTGTAGTAGTCACCGAAGGACCAGTTGCCCAGCATCTCGAAGAAGGTGTGGTGGTAGCCATCCTGCCCCACGTCCTCCAAGTCGTTGTGCTTCCCCGCCACCCGCATGCACTTCTGGACGTCCACCACCCGCTTGTAGGGCCGCGTCCCCAGCCCCAGGAACACGTCCTTGAACTGCACCATCCCCGAGTTGGTGAACAGCAAAGTGGGGTCCTGGGGCACCAGGGACATGCTGGGCACCCGCACGTGCCCCCGTTCCTCAAAGAAGGTCAGGAACGCCTCCCGCACCTCGTTGGCCGACCGCACCGCACCGACCTCCCACCTGTTGCTGCGTGGCCGACACGATTATAGCCGCGGGCCCGTCTGCGCCGTCCGTCGCTCCGCCAGCCACCGGCGCAGGCGGTCCCACCAGCCCACGGGCTGCCGGCGGGGTTCCGCCCGCTCCAACTCTTCGTCCCGCTCCGCGGCCACGTCCAGCACCTCCTCCGGACCCCACGGATACGCCCGTTGGGAGGACGCGGGCACCACCTCCGCCTCCTCCGGACAGGCGGCGCCTGAGGTCTCAAACTGCTCCACGTGCAGCGCCTCCTTGGGGATCACCCGGATGGCCTTTCCCGTCTGCTCTTCCACCTTCCGCAGCCACACCCCGTCCCGTAGCAGCTCCGCGTGCACCAGGGGGTGCACCCGGAGCACCAGGACCGGATCCCGGCAGGCCGCGCACAGGGCCCGCAGCTGCCGCCGGATGCGGTTGGCCACCGTCTGCGGGGACAGCACGCGGCCCCGCCCGTCGCAGTAGGGGCACGGCATCCGCAGCACCGCCTCCAGATCCTGGTGCACCCGCTTGCGGGTGATCTCCACCAGTCCCAGCTGTGTCAGGTCCATCACGTGGGTCTTGGAGCGATCCTGCCGCACCGCCTCCTGCAGAGCCCGGAAGACTTGCTGGCGGTGCTTCTCGTTGTCCATGTCGATGAAGTCCACCAGGATGATGCCGCCGATGTCCCGCAGCCGGATCTGCCGCACCACTTCCCGCACGGCCTCCAGGTTGGTGTGCAGGATGGTGGTGGCCAGGTCCTGTTTTCCCACGTAGCGGCCCGTGTTCACGTCGATCACCGTGAGGGCTTCCGTACGGTCCACCACCAGGGTTCCCCCCGAGGGCAGCCACACCTTGCGCCGCAGGGCCGTCTCGATCTCCCGTTCCACCCCGTAGTGCTCGAAGATGGGCTCGCTGCCCCGGTACAGCTCCAGGCGGTCCCGCAGGTGGGGCGCGTAGGATCCCACCAGGTCCACCAGCCGCTCGTACTCCCGCGGGGAGTCCACCACGAACCGTTCCACCTCCCCCGTAAACAGGTCGCGGGCCACGCGGCGGAGCAGGCGCAGGTCCTGGTACAGGAGGGCAGGTGCCCGGCTCGTGCGCGCCCGCTCCAGCACCCGGTTCCACACGCTGAGCAGGTAGCGCAGGTCGTCCTGCAGGTCCTTCTCCGTGGCGCCCTGTGCGGCCGTGCGCACGATCAGCCCCATCCCCTGCGGCCGCAGCCGCTGGGCCAACTCCCGGAGTCGGCGCCGCTCGCCCTCACTCTCGATCTTGCGGGACACCCCCACGTACGGGACGGTGGGCATGAGGACCAGGTAGTGGGCCGGGATGGCGATGTAGGTCGTCACCCGGGCCCCCTTGCTGCCCATGGGCTCCTTGGTGACCTGCACAAGGATCTCCTGGCCCACCCGCAGCCGTTGCTGGATGGCGCCCCGCCCGATCGCATCCTCCAGCTCCTCACCCCCGATGCGCTGGCTGCGCACGTCGCCCACCTGCAAAAAGGCGTTGCGCTCCAGGCCGATGTCCACGAAGGCGGCATCCATCCCCTGCAGTACGTTGGCCACCCGGGCCTTGTATACGTTGCCCGCCAGGGGCTCGCCCCGCTCCACGAACAGGTTCACTACTTGCCCGTCCTCGAACACCGCCACCCGGGTCTCGAAAGGTTCCACGTTCGCCACGATGAGCCGTCGCATACCTCCTCCGAGCTTAGAAGCGGATCTTGGGCCTGCGGAGGGCCACACTGAGGACCATCCCCACCGCGGCCAGTTGGGTCACCAGGGCGGTGCCCCCATAGGACACGAAGGGGAGGGGGATTCCCGTGGCAGGGGCCAAGCCCACCGTCATCCCCACGTTCACCAGCACGTGGAACGCCACAAGGTTCGCCACACCCACACACAGGTAGCTGCCGAAGGCGTCCCGGGTGGAGGCCGCCACCCGCAGCACCCGCAGCAACCACACCCAGAACAGCACCAACACCCCTATTGTGCCCACGAACCCCAGCTCCTCCCCGATCACGGAGAACACGAAGTCTGTGTGCTGCATGGGCAGGAACTGCAGGGTGTTCTGGGTGCCCGCGAACAGACCCTTTCCCCACAGGCCGCCCGAGCCGATGGCGATCTTGGACTGGATGAGGTTGTAGCCTGCGCCGAGGGGATCCACGCCGGGGTCGAGGAAGGCCAGCAGGCGGGTTCGCTGGTAGGGCTTCAGCAGGGGCCAAGCCAAAGGCGCGGCCAGCAACCCCCCCAGGGCAACGGCGCCCATCAGCCGTGCGGGCACGCCCGCCGCCCACAACATGCCCGCGGCCACGGCCACGAAGCTCATGGCGCTACCCAGGTCGGGCTGCAGGAACACCAGGGCCACCATGGGGCCCGCAAGGGCCAGGCACGGAACCAGGTCCACCGCCCGCGTCGGCGGCTCTTTGCGCCGGCTCAGGGACCACGCCAGTGCCACGATGAGCCCCAGCTTCGCTACCTCCGAGGGCTGCAGGCTCACCGGGCCCACGTGCAGCCACCGCTGGGCGCCCAGGGCTGTCCGGCCCACCACGTCCGTCGCCACCAACAGCACGAGACTCGAGCCGTAGGCGAACTTCCACACCTCCCCCAGAGTCCGGTAGGGGAGCGCTGCAAACCCCGCCAGAACTGCCAGCCCCACCGCCGTGTGAACCAGCCGCGGCCGCAGCAGCCCAAGGGGTTGCTCAGGGGTGCTGCTGGCGCTGGCCACCGCCACGGTACCGATGGCTACCAGGGTCAGGGTGCAGGCGACCAGCACCCAGTCCACGTGGCGGAGGGCGCCCGGGCGGGAGGGTTCCCTGACCGAGGCTCTCACCGGGCCCACAGATTTCCCCCCCGGGCCGATCGCAGCCCGGTCCACCAGCGTTCCAGGATGGCTCGCGCGATGGGTGCGGCGCTGACGCCTCCCCGGTATCCATGCTCCACCAGAACCACCACCACGATGCGCGGCTGACTGGCGGGCGCGTAACCAGCAAACCACGCGTGCGGACGTCCCCTGGCGGTCTCCGCGCTGCCGGTCTTGCCGGCCACCTGCAGTCCTTCCACCCTGGCAGCCTGTCCCGTGCCGCGGTCCACCACCGCCACAAGCCCCCTCCGGAGGGCTGCCAGAGCCTGGTCGGACACCGGCAGGCGCGCCTGCGCTTCCGGCGAAAAGGTCCGCACCACGTGCCCTTCCGGGGACACCACCGCCCGGACCAGGCGCGGCCGCAGCAGAATCCCGCCGTTTGCCACCGCACTCATAGCCCTGGCCACCTGGAGAGGGGTGACCAGCACGAAGCCCTGCCCAATCGCCATATTGAGCGTGTCCCCGGGGTACCACGGCTCTTGCCAGGTCCGCTGCTTATAGGCAGGGTCCGGGATCATGCCCGGCACCTCCAGGGGCAGGTCTACCCCCGTGGGGCTGCCGAAGCCCAGGCGTTGCGCGTACTCCGCCAGCAGGTCCGGACCCAGGGCCAAGCCCAGCGTCCAGAACATGACGTTGCATGACTGAGCCACCCCCGTGGTGAAGTCCACAACCCCGTGCGCCACCAGATCCCGGAACACCCACCGGCCCAGCTGCAAGGATCCCTTACACAAGAACCGGGAGCTTGAGGCCGCGCGCCCTTCCTGGAGGGCCGCGAGGCCCGTGACCACCTTGAACACCGACCCGGGCTCGTAAGCGCTGGCCGTGGCCCGGTTCAGCAGGGGGTTGCGGCGGTCCGCGGACAACCGCTGCCAGTCCTGCTCCGAGATACCCACGGAGAACAGGTTGGGATCGAAGGAGGGGCTGCTGGCCATGGCCAGGACCTCCCCGGTCCAGGGATCCATGGCCACCACGGCACCCGAACGGCCCTGCAGCTGTCGGGCGGCCTCCTCCTGCAGCTCCCGGTCCAAGGCCAGCACCAGGGTGTGCCCGGGCTGACCGGGCTGCTCCCTCAGCACGCGCAGCGGCCGGCCCGCGGCGTCCACCTCCACCGCGTGCTCGCCATCGCTCCCCCGGAGCACCTCGTCGTACGCGCGTTCAACACCCGCCTTCCCGATGAGGTCGCCCGCCCGGTAGCCCCGGGGCCGCAACGCCTCCAACTCCTCGGGGCTCACCTCCCCCAGATAACCCAGGACGTGGGCGGCTGCAGGTCCAAAGGGGTACACCCGCACCGGCTCCGCTTCCACCTGCACGCCAGGCAGACTCTGCCGCCGCTCCTCTAGCGCCGTGACCACCCGGATCCCCACGTCGCGGCGGACCCGCATGGGCTCGAAGGGACGACGCCGGCTGCGCTCCCACCGGGCCCAAAGGTCGTCTTCCGGGACGCCCACCACGCGCGCCAGCTGGGGTAGCACCCGGCCCGGGTCCACAACCTCCGCGGGCACCACCCAAACGGAGAAGGCTGGCCGGTTGGTCACCAACGGGGTGCCGCGGCGGTCCAGGATCAGCCCCCGCGGGGAAGGCAGGCGGTGCACCCGCAGGCGGTTGACGTCCGCCAGCTGCGCGTAGTAGTCAGCCTGGAGGATCTGCAGCTGCCACAGGCGCAGCCCAAGGGCTGCCAGCGCCACGGTGAGGCCCACGCCCAGGGATGCCAGCCGCGTGGTGAGGTCAACCGACTTCGATGGTTCCATGCGAGCCCGGCGCCCCAAAAGTCACCCGGGCGGTCCCCGGAGGCTACGAGGCTAGCCGGGAGGGTGCCGCCCGCCGCATGCGCCGCGGCCACCGTTTCACCGTTTGGAAGCCGGCGAACACCAGGGGCGCAACCAACGCATTATAGCACGAGCTCACCGCCACTCCGCCTGCCCAGGGCAGTAGGGCTGGTGCGGGCTCACCCGCCAGCCAACGCAGGGCCGCCTCCACCGCACGTGATCCCGCCGTGCCCGCCGCCGCAAGGGCCGAGGAAGCCCACGGACTGTCCAGCGCTACCGTCCGCGCAGCGGTGCTGGCCCAGAAGCCCAACAGCAGCTTCGAGATCCCCGCAAGCCCCAACGCGTGGCCCCCGGCCAAGTCCTGCAACAAACCGGCGGCCAAGCCTACAAGCGCTGCCAGCTCGGGCACCGTGCGAACCCCCACTGCCAGCACCACCACGACCACCGGTTCGAGAGCGCCGCCAGCGAAATTCATCCTCCACCCCCAGGCACCCTCCACCACCACCGCCAGCAGCAACAATCCCGCGCACGCCAGCAGGCGGGCCAACAGGTTCCACAAACGACCCGTCCCCACGGCTACCTGGAGCCCGCGCCCCGCACCATCACCAACACCTCTTCGAGGCGCGACAGGTCCGTGGCGGGCTCCACCTCCGCTTCCTGGAACAGCGCGCCCGCGGTGCGGACCACCGTGCGCACGACCCCGACCCGGATCCCCCTGGGGAACACCCCGCCCAGGCCAGAGGTCACCAGCAGGTCCCCCTCCCGAAGGGGGGCGGACCGGGACAGGTAGCGCAGCCGCAGCCACTCCGTTGCGGTACCCTCCACCACCCCGGCCTCCCGGGTGCTCTGGACAAGCACCCCCACGGCGCTGCGCGGGTCGGTCACCAGCAGTACCCGCGCAGCAGTGGGGTACACCTCGAACACCCGGCCCACCAGGCCGTCCGCGGTCACCACGGGATCGTCGCGGGAAAGCCCGTCACGGCTGCCGCGGTCCACGGTGAGGGTGGTGTACCAGCGGCTCGGGTCGCGCGTGACCACCCGCGCGGCCACCGTGGCGTAGGAGGGCGGCGGACGGAATCCCACCAGCCGCCGCAGCCGCTCTGCCTCCGCCGAAACCTCCTGCAGCTGCGCCACCTCCCGACGCAGCCGCTCTGCCTCCGCCCGCAGCCGGGCGTTCTCCGCCCGCAGCTGCCCGATCTCGTTGAGCGCGCGCCAGGAGCGGGCCACGGCGTCCGTGGCCCGGGTCAGGGAAACCTGTGCGGGCAGGATCACCGACAGCACCGCACGGCCCACCGGCCCCAGAGCCCGGCGGTCCGGGGTACGCAGCTGCAGCGTCAGCAGAACGCCCGCCCCCAGCAGCAGGACTACCAGAGTCCCCGCCCGCCTTCTCGATCCCGTGAGAATCATCCCGCTGCTAGGCGCGCTTGTTGCCCACCAGGGCCTTCCTGAGGGTGTCGATCTCCTCCAGAGCCCGCCCCGTCCCCAGTACCACCGCGGAGAGGGGGTCGTCCGTAAGCGTGACGGGCATCCCCGTCTCCTCCGCCAGGAGCCGGTCCAGCCCACGCAGCAGCGAGCCGCCCCCGGCCAGTACGATCCCGCGCTCCACGATGTCCGCGGCCAGCTCGGGGGGCGTACGCTCCAAGGTTTGCTTCACCGCGTCCACGATGGCCGCCACCGGCTCCCGCAGCGCCTCCCGGATCTCCGCGCTGGTCATGCGCACCGTGCGGGGCAGCCCGGAGACCAGGTCCCTCCCCCGCACCTCCGCGGCCTGCTCCTCCCGCAGGGGGTACGCGGACCCGATGGCGATCTTGATCTCCTCCGCGGTGCGTTCCCCGATGAGGAGGCTGTAGGCCTTGCGCGCGTACTGGATGATGGCCTCGTCCATCTCGTCCCCGCCGATGCGGATGGACTTGCTGGCGACGATCCCGCCGAGGGCGATCACCGCCACCTCCGTGGTTCCGCCCCCGATGTCCACCACCATGCTGCCCACCGGCTCGGAGACAGGTAGGCCCGCGCCGATGGCGGCCGCCATGGGCTCCTCGATGAGGTACGCTTCCCGCGCGCCCGCCTGCAGGGTAGCGTCGATGACCGCCCGCTTTTCCACCTCCGTGACCCCGGAGGGGATCCCCACGATGACCCGCGGCCGGAGCAGGGACCGGCCCCGCATGCCCTTGCGGATGAAGTAGTTGAGCATGGCCGCGGTGGTGTCGAAGTCCGCGATGACGCCGTGCTTGAGGGGGCGCACCGCCAGGATGTCCGACGGCGTGCGGCCGATCATGCGCTTGGCCTCGTCGCCCACCGCCAGGATGGCACCGTCCGCCCGCTTGGCCACCACCGAAGGCTCCCGCAACACGATGCCCTCGTGCCGCACGTACACCACGGTGTTGGCGGTGCCCAGGTCGACGCCCATGTCCCGAGAGAAGCGGCTGAGGAACCCGTTCCGGATCATTCCGGCCTCCGAGGAGGTGCTGGCCGCGGCACTACCGCAGCCCCTAGAATCCTAACCCCCGCTCCCGCAGGCTGACAAATCGTCCATCCCCCACCACCAGGTGGTCCAGCACCGCTACCCCCACCAGACTCCCCGCCTGCCGAAGACCGGTGGTCAGGCGCACGTCGTCGGGACTGGGTTCTGGGTTGCCAGAGGGGTGGTTGTGAGCCACGATCACCGCACAGGCGCCGCGACGGATGGCCTCCCGAAACACCTCCCGGGGTTCCACGGAGGCGGCGTTGAGGCCGCCGCGGGACACCTCCACCAGGCCGATGACCTCGTGGCGGGTATTCAGGAGCAGCACGCAGAAGTGCTCCTGCTCGCGGTGGGCCAGGCGGGGGCCCAGCAAAGCTGCGGCGTCTGCGGCGCTGCGCACCGCGGGCCGGCTGGCGGGGTCCGGGCCCTGTATCCTCCGGGCCAGCTCGAAAGCGGCCACCAGGGTAGCTGCCTTAGCCTGCCCCACGCCGCGCAGGGTGCCCAGCTCCTCGGCCCGCGCGCGGCTGAGGCCCCGCAGGCCTCCAAACCGGCGCAGCAGGTCGTCCGCCACGTGCAGCGCGGAGCGGGACCGGGTGCCCGCCCGCAGCAGGACGGCGAGCAGCTCCCGATCCGCGAGGGCCTCAGGGCCGGAGGCCAGCAGCCGCTCCCGCGGCCTCGCCTCCAAGGGCAGTTCGCGGATGGTGGGCCCGGAGATTCCCATTCCGTACGATTAAACGTGCCCGAAAGCCGCTTTGCGACCACAAGCCCTCACAACCAGCGCCACAGCCACAGGGTGAACACCACCCCGAGCACCACCGCGAGGTTCAGGCGTACGGTGAAGCCCAGGGTGAAGGTCACAAGGCCCAGGTCGAGGTGCAGGGCCGGGTCCAGGCCGGGCTCCACGGAGCGTGCCAGAAACGCCAGCGCCGGCACGGAGGAGGCGGCTTCGGCCACCACGTGCCCAAGGATCCCCCCGGCCAGCACCACCAGCAGCACCGCCCCCCACGGCCGCCGGCTGCGTCGCGTCACCCGCCCACCACCCCACCGGCCGCCCGCCAGTTCCCCCTCCAGCGCCCCGCGCTACTTCTTGGCCGCCTCGTCGGAGTCCTCTTCCCGGACCGACTTCCGAAAGTCCCGGATAGCCTTCCCCAGGGAGCTCCCGATGCCAGCCAGGCGCGCGGGGCCGAAGATCAACAGGGCGATGAGGAGGATGATGACAAGCTCGGTCGTCCCGATCCCGAAGGGCATCCGCCACCTCCGGTGGCATTGTACCGCCGTTCCCACAGGCTCGCCAGCAACACCGCGGCCAGCACCACCGCGCCCGCCAGCACGAGGGCGCCGTCGGGTAGCGCTGGCCCGCGGCCGGCCCGCACCTGCTCCACCAGCTGCGATAGGCTCAGGGCGACCCGGAGCCGGGCCGCCCGGAGCTCCGCACAGACGCGGTCAACTCGCGGATCCACCGGGCATCCTCCTGAAGCACCTCCCGTACCCGGGCCAGCTTAGGCCGGCGGAGCCTGCGCCAGCCCCACGCGCTCAGTCCTAGCGCCACCGCCGCCACCGCGCACCAGCTCACCAGCCCCGCCGCCCACGGCTGCAGCCACCTCGCCAGGAACAGCGCCAGGAGCGCGGGCAAAAACAGAAGGGCACCCGCGGCCGCGGACAGCCCGGCCAGCAGGCCCAGGCCACCCCGGACCACGTCCTGCACGGCCGCCTGCCCTTCCAGCCGCAGGAGCTCCCCGTGGGCCCGCACCACCCGGGCCAGGTCCTCCAACAGGGCCTCCCACCTGTCCTGGCTGCCGGAGGGTTCCACTACAGCACCCCGTGGGCGGTCACGATGGCCCGCGCGATCTCCACCAGCTTCTTGTTCTCCTTCTGGCTCTGCACCTGCATGCGGCGGAAGGCCTCCACCTCGCTGATCCCCAGCCGCTTCATGAGGATCCCCTTGGCCCGCTCGATGATCTTCCGGGCCTCCAGGGCCTCCCGCAGGTCCTCCACCTCCCTGCGCAGCAGCCGGAACTCCTCAAACCGCGCCCGCGCCAGCAGGATGGTGGGCAGCAGATCCTCCTCGCTCACGGGCTTCACCAGGTACGCGAACACCCCCGCCTCCGTGGCCCGCTCCACCAGCTCCGGTTCGCTGTAGGCGGTGAGCAAGATCACGGGGACGGGGCGGCGGGCGGTGATCTCCCGCGCGGCCGCGATCCCGTCCAGCCCCGGCATCTTGATGTCCAGGATGGCCAAATCCGGCTGGTGGCGGTCGGCCAGGTCCACCGCCTCCTGGCCGTTGGTGGCCTCCGCCACCACCTCAAACCCCAGGGCCCGCAGCTGCGTGCGCAAGGTCATGACGCGGATGGCCTCGTCGTCCGCGATGAGGATGCGCAGCCGGTCCTTCACACCCGCACCTCCCCCACCACCCGTTCCGCACCCTCGCCCGCCTGCGGCGGCCGGAACCGCACCTCCGCCACCGTGCCAGCCTCGCACCGCAGGGCGAACGTTCCCCGCAGCTCCCGGCTCACCAGGTCCTGCACGATGCGCAGCCCCAGGTGGCCGTCCCGCTCCACGGAGAAGTCCGCAGGGAGCCCCACACCGTCGTCGCGCACCCGCACCCACACCTCACCCGCCTCCCGTCCCAGCTCCACCGCCACCCGGCCCCGGCCGTGGGGGAAGGCGTGCTCGGTGGCGTTGTGCAGCAGCTCGGTAAGTACCAGGGCCAGGGCGGTGGCCTGCTTGCTGGGCAGCCACACCTCCGGACCCCGTACCTCCACGCGCACCGCACGGCCCCCGCGGGTCAGGTCCCGCCCCAGAATCTCCCCGATGCGTTCCGCCAGCCGCCGCACCTCCACCGCCTCGATGTGGTCTGCGGACAGCATCTGGTGGACTGCGGCGATGCTCTTCACCCGGCCGATGCTGTCCAGCAGGCTCCTGCGGGCGGGTTCCTCCGCGCCCAGGGTCTCCAGGTACAAAAGATCCGCCAGGGTTTGCAGGTTGTTCTTGATCCGGTGGTGCATCTCCCGGAGCAGGGTCCGCAGCTTGGCGTTGCTCTCCTCCAGGTCCCGCTGCTTCTGGCGGATCACCCGATCCCGGGTCTCCAGGTACGCCTGCCCAATGGCCAGCATCTGCAGGTCGATGGCCTCGTGGACCCGCTGGGTGGCCCGCATGACGTCGGGCGGGAAGGCCACCCACAGCCGCCGGCTCAACATGACCTGCACCTGCCAGGACACGCTGCTGCGCAGCAGGCTCAAAGCCTGCAGGATCTCCTCCAGCCGGAAGCCCAGGGCCAGCTGTTCAGTGGCCACGCGGTGCGCGTACTCGAACACCCGGTCCCGCGCTTCCGAACCCTCCGCCTCGCCTTGGGCCCGCATCACCCGCACCAAGAGATCCACTGTCTGCGCACCCCAGCGCTCCGCAAGGTCGGGGTGCTCCGCGTACCGCGCCGCCCGCCCATGGAGCCACGCCCGCCACCGGCGCACCACCGCGTCTCGGTTGGCCTCCAGGTGCCGGGAGGTAGTGGCCACGGCGAAGGACACCATGGCCTCCCGCAGCTTCCGCAGCGGCCCGGCGAGCACCCGCACCCACCTGCGCCCGTCCACCGACAGGCAGTGTAGCGGAGGCGCCGGCGTTCCACCAGCTGCCGCTAATGGTGGCGGGAGACCACGAACTCCGTAAGGGCTGCGAGGCTGTCGCGTTCGGGGCTGCTGGGCAGGGTGTCCAGGATCCGCAGGGCCCTGCGGGCATGCTGCCGGGCCACCTCCAGGGCGTAGGCGAGGGATCCGGACCGCTCCAGGGCCTGCCGCAAGGGTTCCAGCTCCCCCAAGCGGATCCAAGCCTCCAGCCGCTGGCGGTCTTGGGAGTCCGCGTGGCGCAGGGCGTGGATGAGGGGTAGGGTGACCTTGCCCCCCCGCACGTCGCTACCGATGGGCTTGCCCAGGACCTCCGGGTCGCTGGTGAGGTCCAGGGTGTCGTCGGTGATCTGGAAGGCTACTCCCCAGTGCAGCCCAAAGGTGCCAAGCCGATCCGCCAGGCCGCCGTCACCCCCGCCCACCAGGACCCCTCCCGCACACGCGGAGGAGACCAGCTGGGCGGTCTTCCCCTCCACGATGGCGAAGTACACCGACTCGTCCGTGTGGGGGGTACTGCCATACTTCACCTGCAGCAGCTCCGCCTGACTCATGCGCACGGTGGCGAACGCCACCCGGCTGGCCACGTCGTCCCGGCCCACCCGGCTGAGGAGGTGGAAAGCCTTGCTGAACAGGTAGTCGCCCAGAAGCACCGCCACGTGGTTGCCCCAGCGGGCGTTGGGGGTGGCCTGGCCCCGGCGCCGGTCCGCCTCGTCGATGACGTCGTCGTGGATCAGGCTGGCCACGTGGATGAGCTCCACCGCCGCGGCCACCAGGTCCCGGTGGGCGCCTCCTCCGCCCGCGAGCCGCGCGCAGAGGAACGCCAGAGCCGGCCGCACCATCTTGCCCCTCGTCTGCAGCACGTGGGACACCAGCTCGCGCAGGAAGGGGTCGTGGGACGCGAGCTCCTCCTGCAGGAGGGCCTGCAGGCGCTCCAAGTCCTCCCGAACCGGTGCATACGCGGACGCCAGGGCCACGTCGGGGTTGGCGGGAGCGCTCATGGCCGGCGGCCCAGCCGCCGTATGTACTCCACCAGGGCCCAGATCTGGTCGTCAGGCAGCTGGCCAAAGGCGGGCATCCCGCTGCGGCGGGCGGTGTTACCCAGGCCGTTCTTGATCACCCAGTGCGTGGCACCCACGGGCATGCGCTCCTGGAAAGCGCGGAAATGGAAGTTGACCGGCTTGGGGTTAAGAGCCGCGCCCGCGGGGCCGTCGCCCCGGCCTTCCGGGCCGTGGCAGACGGCGCACAGGGTGTCGTACCGTGCCTTCGCCTGCGCCAGCATGGCCGCGGTAACCGGACGGGGCGGCTGGTCGTCCCGCGCGTCCTCAGGCACCACCTCGAGGATCCCCAGCACCTGCTCGGACCCGTCCGGTGCCGCGCCGACACCCGCCGAGACGCCCTCCACGTTCCGGGCCACCGGCCGGACCTCCGGAGCCACCAGTCCTCCCGCCACGAACAGGTACGTCACTGCCCACAGAGGCAGCAGCACGTACAGCAGCGCCAGCCAGCGGGACGGTCGCGGCGTTTGGGCCTCCATCCTTCCTCCTATCGCAGGGTCAGCAGGTACGCCACGAGGTCCGCCAGTTCCGGATCGGGCAGGTGCCGGTACGCGGGCATCCCTCCCGTGCCGGACCGAACTAGCGAACGCAGCTCTTCCGCGGAGGCACGGGAGGCCACGTGCGTCAGGTCCGGCCCCATCCGCAGCCGCCCCAACAGGGCCGGGTCCTGCCCCGCGTACTGGCTTGGCGAGGAAGCCTCTCCCACGTCGCCCCTCCGGCGCACCATGCCGAACCCCGCCTCCACCGTACGCACCTGCTGGGTGTGACAGGCCGCACACCCCTCCCGGGCGTACACCCACCGTCCCCGCGCCGCCTGCGCCGACAGGGGCGCTGCCCGCGCCGTGCGCACCGCGGGGTCCAACGCTGGCAGGAGCACGGTGGCCACGAACCCGCACAGCACGGCCGCCACCGCCAGTCGCACCAGGTGCGCTACGGGATCCCTCACCACGACACCTCCTGCACCTCAGGACCCCGCCACCGCGGCCAGCTCCTGCTCTGCGGCGGGCACGGGCTCCCCGGAGTCCGCGGTCAGGAACACATTCCACGCGAACACTCCCTGCGCGGCCCACGCCACCAGCAGGCCCACAAAGCCCCCCCCCAGCAAGGGCCGCACGGCCTGCACCGCGTGCGCGAAGGGGACTGTGCCCGTGACCCACACCGCACCCTGCACCAACCCGCCCAGCAGAAGGAAGGGGGCGGAAAGCGACCATCCCACCACCACCAGCCAGAGGTGGCGCCACGCGGCAGCCCTGCTGACCAGGGATCGGCCCAGCACATGAGGGGTCAACAGGTACACGCATCCGGCGGCCACCGCACCCGCGCCGGTCAGCAGGAGCACCCGAACACCCTCACCCCACAGGGACAGGTGCACCAGCCGGCTGGGCCCCACCAGGGAGGCGAGGGCGTCCGCCGCCGCCCCGCAGAACACCGCGAGCCATCCCGCCAGGGTGAGCACCACGCCCGGGTGGTTCCCCAGGCTGCGCCAATGGCCGTCCAGGGACCGAACCACGCCGGCCAGGAGGGTCGCCGCGGGCAGCAGCAGCAGGCCCCGCGCCACGGTGCCCACGGTCTGCACCCAGAAGGGGACCGGGCCCCATACAAACTCCGCAGGCCCCGCCAGGGCGCCAAAGCTCACCAGCCCCACCACCGCCGAAAGGCCCATGCCCTCCGACAGACCCGGCCGGCCCGTAAGGGCGGACAGCACGTACAAAGACACACCGCCCGCCAGAGGTACTAGCCACAGCCACACCAAGCCCGCCCGCAGGAAGGCCTGGCTCAGGGCGTCCAGGAGGCCGTGGTAAGGGTTGTCGAAGGGCGAGAACAGCCCCTTGCCCAGCACCAGCACCAGCGGCAGACCCGCGAAGGCCACCGCCACCAGGGCCAAGCCAGCTTCCCGCCGGGACGACCGAACCAGGCTGTTGCGCACCACCCACCACAGCGCCAAAGCGGCCAGCACACGCAGCCCGTCCACCGGCCACGGGGCCTCCGCCAGCGGCCTTCCCCGGGTCCAGCCCACCGACAGCCACCACCAGCTCAGGGCCTGGGCTAGGTTCCACAGCCAAACAGCCAGGTGCGCTACGGGCTCGCTCCAGATCCCCTCCCGGTCCGTCTGCCCCATCACCCGCAGGGCCGAGGCCACCAGCAGCTGGGACAAAAAGCCGAAAACCCACAGGTCGTGGCTTAAGGCCACCACCCGCCCGTGGGAAGCCCATGGAAACTCCGACAGCAGGGCCGGCCACGCCCGCTGGGCGGCCGCCAGGGCCTCGTACGCCAGGGCCACCAGCGCCCACAGGGTGCCCGCGTACAGGAACCTGCGGGCAGAACTCCACCGCTCGTCCGTGAACATCCACACCAGCATGCGACCCTCCCGCCCTACGCCTCCGCCACCAACCCGAAGGCGGCTACGAACAGGAGCAGGGCGAAGAACAGGAGGTAGAAGACAACGTACCACAGGTACGTCTTCCACCGCTTCGGGCCGAACCGCATCACCGGTTCCCTCCGGATCCGGCGAGCCTGTTCACGAACTCCGCCACGGCTTGAAGGAAGGCCTCCCGCTCGTGCAGCCCGAAGGCGAAAAAGGCCACCCGGTCGGGATCCACCTTCTGGCGGCTCAGCCGCTTGCGCAGCTGGTCGATGCGGCCCTCCATGATCCAGTTACCCTCCCGGTTCAGGCAGTCGCCCATGGGGCACCCGCACACGAAGGTGCCCGCAGCACCACTGCGCAGGGCCAGCTCCAGCCACGCGGGCTTTACGAAACCGGAACAGGGCACCCGGATCACGGTCACGTGGGGCATGCCCACCAGGGTGTCGTCCGCGTTCAGCAGTCCCTCGCTGCGCACCGCCCAGTCACACAAAAACCCCACCACCCGCGCCGGTCCTTGGGGATTGGCTTGCGGGGTGCGCTCCGGTGCTGTCCCCATGGCTGCGCCTCACGAAGGGACGGGCGCCTCCACCTGGGCGCCCCGCCGGATTCTCTGCTGCACGTCCTTTTCCAGCATCCTGGGCAGCTCCAGCGCCTCGAACGGGCAGGCGCCGATGCAGATCCCGCACTCCACACACCGGGAGTCCACCACCACCGCCAGCAGCTTGCGGTTGGCCGCGGCCCGGCTCTTGCCGGGGTAGGGACTGGGTACCATGTAGATGGCGTTGTACGGGCAGTCGTAGTAGCACAGCTCGCAGCCGGTGCAGTTCTCCTCCACCACCACCGCCTGGCCCAGGGCCCGCAGGCCGCGCTGCTCGGGCGTCTCCCGTAGGGTGTAGGGGATGACCATGCCGTACGCCACAAGGGCTCCCACCAGGACCATGGCCCAGGCTGGCGCCAGCCACCGGGCGAGCACGTACGGCCAGAGGAAGAACCAATCCACCGCGAACCCCCCCGGGGTCGCGCCCGGCTGCGCGGGACGGCCGCTGGCCGCGGGCAGCGCGGAGGCGAGGATGAACAGCAGGCCCAGGCTGAACAGCACCCACACCGCGGGAGGCCAGATCTTGGGGTGGCGCAGGCGTACGTAGTGCCACCACAGGAGCACGTACACGGTCATGGCGGGCCCCACATGCAGGTACAGGAACCGGGACAGGGTCGTGTCGCTCACACCCGGCCCGCCCAGGAACACCCGGGCCAGCCAGCCTCCCACCAGGGGCACCGACCGTAGGGCCTGCGCCGTGAGGCTTGTAAGCAGCTGGGCTCGCTCGTCCCACACCAGCAGGTAGCCCGTGAAGCCCGCAAAGCCCGAGACCACCAGCAGGAACATGCCCGACAGCCACTGGCTGTCCCGCGCCTCCCGGTAGCGGTCCGTGAACCAGTTGCGGAACAGGTGCAGCAGGATCGCCACCATGTAGGCGTCCGCGGCGTACCGGTGGATCCCCCGGAACACCACCCCGTAGGGCACGTCCCGGGTCAGGAACTCCACGGAGGCGTACGCGCCCTCCAGGCTGGGCTCGTAGTACAGGAAAATGAGGATCCCCGACACCACCAGGATGGTGAGGAACAGGTTCGCAAGCCCGCCCGTGTAGTACAGGGGGTTGAAGTCCTGGGGCAGGACGCGGTTTAGGACGGTGTCCAGCCTCAGGGTGGCGCTCTGCAGGCTCAAAAGCAGCCGTCGGTACACCCTACTCCTCCGCGGTGAGACCCGCCTTCCGGAACAGCACTACGATGGCCGCGTACAAAACCAGGATCACGCCCAGGGCCCCGGAGGCCACCAGCCGCTGGTCAAACCACTCCCCGTACACCATAAGGGCCACTCCGGCTAGGGCCAGCACCGCCAGGAAACCGGCCAGGGCGAAGTGCCATGTGCTGCGGTCCTTCCTCACGGCCCCCTCCCTCCCCGAGGCGTTGCCAGCCACCGCTCGTACAGCCCCACCCGTCGCCGCACCCGTCCCGCCCTGCGGTCCGCGGCGTAGACGAGGTAGCCCGCCCATGCTCCTGAGGCCAGCAGGGCGGCCAGGTACACGCCCAGGACGAGCCAGCGCTCCGCCCGTGGGTCCGCCCAAGCCAGCCCGAATGCCTGCCAGGCTCCGTGCAGGCTCAACACGGCCACACCGAAGCTTGCCGCGAACCGCACGACTTCCAACGCCCCCTCACCCCGCCGCGGCCCGAGCTGGCGCCGCGCGCGGCGCGGGAGTCGGTGCGGCGAGCTCCGCCAGCTTCTTCCGTCGCCGGTAGCGGAACTCCAGCACCAGGCCCAGGGTCAAAGTCGCCGCGGTCACCAGTAGGACCACGTGGGGATCCCGGCCGATCACCGCGATGTTGAACAGGATGAGGGCCGTGAACACGAGGAAGTACGTCAGGGCCATGACCCCCACCACCGTGAAGAAGGGGCGCTCGGAGGGCCTGCGGCCCTTGCTGCGGTCCAAAAAGGGGACCAGCATGCCGTAAGCGATCAAAAGCCCGGGGCCCAGGCCCGCCCACAGGGGCGGGGTATACTTCACGTACTGGTACAGGGCCAGGAAGTACCAGTCGGACAGGATGGGCAGGGGCGTGCGGTTGGGGTCGGCCCGGCGGCCCATCTCTGCGGGGAACACGTAGCTCGTTACCACCAGCATAGCCAGCAGGATCACCAGGGCCGTGGGGGACAGGACGAACCGGCGCCGGCGGGTGAAGTAGAAGTACACCTCCGAGGCCACCAGCAGCAGCGCGGAGATCCCGAAGTGGATGGCGTAGAACCGGGTGAGGGTTCCCTGCCCCTCCGCCGGCCCGCCCAGGAAGGCGAAGGCGATGGCGCTGCCGAACCGCGTTTGGCCGATCAGGGGGAGCTGGTCCAGGTACACGGCCACCGTGAGCACCACCTTGGCCGCCCAGAAGGCCCGCTGGTTCCAGATGAGCAGGTAGCCCGTGAGCCCGGAGATCATGGCCAGCACCAGGGAGCCGAACAGGATCATCCACGACAGTTCGTTGGGCCGTTTGTACTCTCCCAGGAAATACATCCGGTAGATGCGCAGGGTGATGGCCAGGATCAGCATGTCCGCGCCGTACTTGTGCACGCCGCGGGTCAGCCAACCCAGGGGCACCTCCCGCTGGATGCGCAGAATGGAGTTGTACGCGCCGTGGGTGGTAGGCTCGTACCAGATCATGAGGAGGATGCCGCTTACCACCACGGCGATCCACGCGAAGTAGACGATCTGGCCGAGGATGTACAGGGGGTTGTCCTGGCGGTCGACGTGGGTCTCGTCGAACAGGTCCAGCTTTTCCTTGCGCTCCCGGAACCACTCTCGCAACCGGTCCCACACGGCTCCGGCTCCCTCAGGCGATCCCGCCGGGTTCCGCCCCGGTGACCACGATCACCCCGCCCCGGATCTCGTAGGTGAAGTAGCGGGGCGGCCGGGGCGCGGGGCCCGACAGCACCCGGCCAGGAAGTTCCCGGTCCGCGGGATCGTAGATGGACAGGTGGCACGGGCACGCGAGCAGCCCGTGCCGCCGGTCCTCCGGCGGTACGTAGCCCCCGTAGCCCGCCGTCACCTCCCGCCAGTTGGGCACGTAGTTGAAGATGCAGCCCAGGTGCGGACAGATGCGGGAGAAGATCACGATGTCCGTGGGCTCCTTCCCTCCCTTGTAGCCCGGAAAGGGCAGCTTCCACGGCAGCTTGATGGCCACCCCCGGCACCGTGGCCGCCTTGGCCAGCTCCGGGGTGTACTGTGGGTACTTCTGCGTGAACACGAAGAACTTGCTGGACCACGGTTCCCGCAGCTCCTCCAAGGTAGCGATGGGCAGCGGCTCGCCCGTGGGGAGGTCCCCCTCCGCCAGGTCGGGCGGTAGCTTCCCCTGCGGCAGGCCCAGTCCCCGTTCCAGGTTCGGCTTCAGGTAGCGCAGCAAGGGCGCCAGGAAGGCTCCCACAGCCCCCACCACGGGCAGCGCGCTCAGGGCCTTTAAGAACGTGCGACGATCCACCCGGCCACCTCCTACCGCAGGTCCTTCGGGGGTGTGTACACGAACGTCCACAGGTACTCTACCACGGTCCAGATCTGGTCCGCCGACAGCTTGTCGGCGTAGGCCGGCATCAGCTCCAGCCCTCGCCGCCGCACCCCTTCTGAAATCCGCTGGTACAGCTCCGTGGGCTTGCGGTACGCCATCCAGTCCCGGTCCGTGAAAACACCCGGCCCCACGCCCCGCGCCCACGTCCACACTTGCTGCCGGATGCGGCCCGCCTCCGGCCCATTCCCGTCCCCTCCTACGCCGTGGCAGCGGGCGCACAGCTGGTTGTAGATCCGCCGGCCCTGCACCAGGCGCTCCCGGCTGGTGGTGCGGCTCCACTCCCAGAACAGCACGTCCCAGATCTCCTGATCCCGTAGGCGCGGCTCGCCGCCGTCCGTGGCACCGTAGGCGGGGTGCTGGAACCCGGGCATGGCGGTGTGGGGACGCCCGCGGGCGATGGTCTCGAACATAGCGAAGGGGGCGTTTAGCCGCATCTGATCCAGGTTGTCAAACCGGGCGGGCCGGCTCGGCAACGGTTCCGCCTTGCGATGGATGCGGAACAGGCTCAAAAAGTCGGTGTACGGGTTCTTCTCCGGGGCCGTGAGCTGCTGGGCCATGGGCCCGTCCCCGCGCCCCTGCGGTCCGTGGCAGACCGCGCACCGCGCCTCGTAGATCTTCCGGCCCCCGTCCGCGTCGGGTTTGCGGGGCATGAAGTTCATGCGCACCGCGAACCCCTCCAGGGGCTCGTAGACCTCCCGGACGGGGCTGCTCACCCGGACGTACGGCTGGCAGCCCGCCAGCACCCACGCCGCCATCGCCACCGACAGAGAGAGTCGCAAGCTCCCTGGGACCCTGCAGTTGCACGAACAGCTGGCTTCGCGTCGCAGCAACCTGCCTCCCTGACCGAGGAGCTGGCGTGTGTCTTTGACTTCCGGTGCCCGGATTCCTCTTCGTCTCGGCCCAGAACGCAAACGGGGGCTCGGTGGCCCCCGCCGTCAAGGTCCTGTCACGATTTTCCGCGCGCCTTTCGCTCACCGTCAAGCGGCCTTACGGTCCGCGGGGGCGGTCGTGCGGAGTTCGGGACGGGGTGTACTCCTCCGAGTGCTTGACCACCACGGTGCGGGCGTGGAGGATCCCCTCCACCACCCGGCCCTCCACCACGGCGCCCTGTGCCTCCGCTAGCAGCCCTTCCACGGTACCCCGGAAGCGTACGGGCAGCTGGGTCTGGCCGTCCCAGAGGATGAAGCGCACCTCCGGCCCTTCCCTTCGCAGGGAGCCGGGCAGTACCTGCCCGCCCACCCGTACGGGCCTGTGGGGCTCCGGGCGCATGGAACGCACCTCCGTGGGCGTGAGGTAGTACACCACCGCCTCCCGCAGCCCTCCGGCCACCACGTAGCCCAGGGACCCGGCGGTCAGGAGCACCGCCAACAGCACGCGCATCCGCCTCACGCGTCGCCCTCCCTCGCACGGCCACCCGAGGCTCGCTCCAGACGCCGCCACAACCGCCACGCGTAAGCTCCGAGCAGCACGGCCGCGCATCCGTACGCGGCCAGCACCCACCCCCAAGCCCTCACCGCTCCGCCTCCAGGCGCGCCAGGCGGGCCCGTTCTACCAGGAGGAAGCCCGACAGCACCAGGTAGGCCAGCACGTTCACCGCCAGGGGGGCCAAAAACTCCGGTGCCATCTGCACGGCTCCAGGTCTAATGGAGGGGCCCTGGTGCAGCGTTCGGAACCACACCACGGAGTAGTGCACCAGCGGCACGTCTAGGAAGGCCACCACGCCCAAAGCCGCCGCCAGGCGGCGGCCGCGCACCGGATCCTCCGACAGGTCCCGCACCAGCAGGCAACCCACGTACAGCAGGAACAGCACCGCGGTGGAGACCAGCCGGGCATCCCACGCCCACCACACACCCCACACGGGCTTGCCCCACAGCATCCCGGTCAGCAGGGTGAGGCCCGCGAACAAGCTGGCCAGCTCCGCCCCCGCACGGGCCCACGCGTCGTACTCCGACCGGCGCCGCCACAGGTACAGGGCGCCGCTCACGCAGGCCACCGCTGCGGCGGCGTAGCTGGACACGGCGGCAGGCACGTGCACGTACATGATCCGCACGTATTCCCCCTGGTAAGCGTCTGGGGGAGACGCTCTCAGGGCCAGCCACAGCCCCAGGGCCAACAGCGCCGCCGTTGCGCCCATGGCGAAGGCCCGCACCTAGCCCTCCACCGCCACCTCAAACAGCACGGGACCCACCAGCAGGAACAACAGGTCGAACACCACCAGCACGCCCCACCACGGGCCGAGTGTGGTGCCCGCGGCGGCCGCCTCCGTGAGACGCACACCGGCCAGCAGCACGGGAACCGAGGTGGGCAAGAACAGCAAGGGCAACAGCAGCCGACCCGCCCGCACGTGGCCCAGCAGGGCCGCCAGCAGGGTGCCCGACGCACTCAGCCCCACTGTCGCCAGCGTCCCCGCCAGCAGCACGGCGGGCCACCCGCGGGCCGGAGCGTTGAACAGGAACAGCTGTGCGGCCCACAGGCCCAAAGCCAGCGCTCCCAGCAGCACGCACAGGGCCAGGTGTCGCCCCCAGAACAGGTCCTCGCGGCTGCCCGGGTACAGCAGCAGCACTTCCAGCGTTCCCTCCTCTCCTTCCCGCTCCGCGCTGCGGCCCGCCGCCAGCACGGAGGCCAGCAGCACAGAAACCCACAGTAAGGTGGGCGCGTCCTGCGGCCCGCCGCCGGAAACCAGGCCCAGCACCAGCAACACCGCGAGCCCGAAGGCACCCGCGGGCACCAGCACGTCCCTGCCCCGCCACTCCAGCACCAGATCCTTGCGCACCAGGGCCAGGACGCGGCGAGCTGCTCTCATCCGCCCGCTGCCCGCAAACTGCCCGCCTCCAGGCACACGACCCGGTCGTACAGGCCCCGCGCCCGGTCCCCGTCGTGAGTGGCCAGAACCACGGCCCCAGCGCGGCTTTTGACCTCCTCCACCAGCTGCCGCACCAGCTCCCGACCCTCCTCATCCAGGCCCACAAAAGGCTCGTCCAACAGCGCCACCAGGGGCTCCTGCAGGAAGGCCCGGGCCAGGGCCAGCCGCCGGCGCATCCCGAGGCTGTAGCTGGCCACCAGCCGGTGCGCCGCCGGCATCAGCCCGACCCGCGCCAGCAGCTCAGGGACACGCCCAACGGGCTTTCCGCACAGGTCCGCGGCCAGGCGTAAGTTCTCGAAGCCCGAAAGCGCCCCGTACACCCCCGGGGCGGTGCCCAGGTACGCGCACACCTCTCGCACCCGCCACCCTTCCGCGGTCACCTCATAGCCCCACACCCACGCGCGTCCCTCCGTGGGGCGCAGCGCGGTGGCCAGAACCCGCAACAGGGTGGTCTTCCCGGAGCCGTTGGGCCCCACCAGCAGCAGGCACTGACCCTGCTGTACCCGCAGGGTGACGTCGTGCAGCGCCACCACGGGCCCAAAACGCCGGCCCAGCCCCTCCGTGACCACGGGGCTCGGGGGACCGGAAGCTGCCCGAGTTCCCCAAACCGGGGAGGCCCGCACCCTCTCCGCATGACGTGCTACCGGCAACGCGCTTCCTCCCTCGCCCGGAAGTACGTGCGCAGGAGCTCCGGGTCGAACAAGAAAAAGGGGTAGGTGCGGTCCGCGGCCACCTGGTGTTCTTCCACGTCGCGCCGCAGGCTCTCCAGCTCCGCCTCCACCTGACGGATTCGGTCCTGCAGGCGGGCCCGGAGCGCCTCGTTGAGGGCCCGGATGCGCTGCGTGAGCTCCCGGCGGGTCCGGCGGGGTAGGCCCGGTGCTTCCAAGGCCTGGATGCACCGCCACTTCTCCTCCACCAGGTTGGCCACTTCGCCGTCCCGTGGAAGGTGACGGTCCGGGTTGTGGTGGAGGTCCTGCCACAGGCGCTGGGCGGTCTGGTACGCGGCCCGGGGATCCGGATGCCGTGCCAGGGGCAGGTGGTAGGTGGCGGTCAGCACCGCGAACGGCGGCGGTTCCACGTCAAAGAACTCCCGCACCAGCCGGTCGGTAACCCGGTCGTACCGGGCACCTCCCAGCCCGTGCACGAACAGGTCGCACACCGCCAGGCGCAGGAACAGGGTGAGGGTCACCGCCCGGGGCCGCAGGCCCTCCAGCCCCTCCTCTGACAGCTCTCCCACCGCCGCACCCCGGCAGAAGGCCACGGGAGGACGGTTTGGCTGCACGAACACGGGCTGCCGCACTCCATCCCGCACCAGCCAGAAGGGTAGTTCCACCCGTCCACCTTCCCGCCGCAGGTTGGGGAACGGCTGCGCGGGCGACCGCAGGTCCTGCTGGCGCCGGTAGTCCTCCAGGGCCTGGTTGTGGCATGCCCAGAAGCGCTCTGCGTCCTGCGCGATCCAGCTAGCGAAGCGGGCGAACGCCCGGGTTCTAGAAAGCTCCGAGGCGGTCACCTCCAGGTACCGGACCGGCGCGCAGTCCAGCTCCAGATGCCGGCGCAGGCCGGCCCCGAATTCGCCCAGGTGCCGGGCACGGGCCAAGCTCGCCAGCCCGGCCCGCTCCGCGCGCGCCAGGCGCCCTTCAACCTCCGGAAGCCCCAGGGTGGCCACGTCCTCCTGAAGGCGTGCGCAGAAGGCGCGCCAGGCCTCTTCTGCGGGAGCCGGCAGGCACTCGAAGGGCACGTCCCGGCCCCCCTCTGCCAGGACGCGCTCCACTACCCGCAGCCTGCCGTCGTCCCGGCGGGGAACCCGCGCTCCGAAACGCTCGCACTCGTCCGAGTCCACCCCCACGTGCACCCCCACGGCACCGCGCTGCTGGCAGGCCGCCACCGCCCACGTGCGGATCCAGATCCCAGGGTGGTACAGGGCGGGCTGGTGGCCCGTACCGACCCACGGGCCGGCGCCCACTTCGGGGCGGTGCAGGCCCCAGCGCTCCAGCAGTGCTCCCGCGCGCTGCACCAGCTCGCGCCGGGCCTGCTCCCGCAGCTCCCGCAGCACCCGCTGGGACTCCAGCCTGCGGGCGTTTTGCTCCGCCACCTCCAGCCAGCGGCCAAACTCCGGGACGCACAGCACCTCCCCGTGGCGGGTGGGCAGGGAGAGTTCTTCGGACCGGGTCACACCAGTGCCTCCAGATTTCGCACCCCGAGCTCCTCCCGCAGCAGGAAGGGCTCCCCGTACAGGACGCCCACGAGGGAACCGAAGTAGCGAGCCGCGTGGAGCACCGCCTCCAGAACTGCCTGCTTGCCCCGCTCGGGTCCGAACTGGCTCTCGTACGCGCGAAGGCTTTCCATTTTGCGCTCCAGGGTGTCGCTGATGTCGAACACGAAGGAGGGACGGCGAACCATTCGGTAGTGGGTGGAGAAGAAGTGCACCACGCGGTGCGGGTACCACGGCTCTCCCGGGACGTCCGTGTGGGTGAGCTTGGCGTAAAACCGTGCCGCCTCGCACAGGGCTGCGGCCTGCACGTGGTCAGGGTGTGCGTCCTCCCAGTACGGCACAAACAGCCACTCCGGCCGCACCGCGCGGATCACCGCGGCCACCTTCTTGCGGGCCTCCACCCCGTCCAGCAGGAAACGGTTTGGCAGGTCCAGGATCTGACGCTCCACCCCGAGGATGCGGGCCGCCTGCTCCGCCTCCTGGCGTCTGCGCTCGGGTGTCCCCACGGGGGTGGGTTCACCGTCCGTCAGGTCGCACATCACCACCCGCCAGCCCTGCGCCACCAGGACCGCCATGGTGCCGCCCATGGCGATCTCCGCGTCGTCCGGGTGCGGGGCAAGGACCAGGATCGTCCTCACGGACCTCCCTCCCCCGAGCAGGTGGGCTGGCGCAGCCAGCGGGAGGCCTCCCGCTCCAGCACCTGCAGGTAGTAGCGCAGCCGCACCTCGGGATCGTCCAGCCCTCCCCAGAAGCGTCGGTGCGGGTTCTTGTAAATGCGACCGATGGGGATCTCCCGCACGCGCAGCCCCCACCGGGCCGCCTGCACCCACACTTGCAGCGGCATCCCGTACGAGGGTTCGTCCAGCTGCAGCCGGCGCAGGGCCTCCGCCCGGTACGCCTTGAAGCCGCAGAAGGCGTCGGTGAGCTGGTAGCCCGTGAGGGCGTTCACCCGCTGCGTCACCTCCCGGTTGATGCGCACCCGGTCCGGCGGAGGCTCCTGGCCGCGGGAGGACCCGGGCAGGTAGCGACTCCCGGAGGCGATCTCCGCGTTCTCCAAAGCGCTCAGCAGGTCCGGGATGAGGTAGGGTTCGTGCTGGGCGTCGCAGTCCACGGTAACCACCACCTCGTAGCCCCTCTCCAGGGCATAGCGGAACCCATCGATTAAGGACGCGCCGTAGCCGCGGTTCTCCGGGTGGCGGATCACCTTCACCTGGGGGAAGCGCGCCAGGATTTCCGGGGACCGGTCCGTGGACCCGTCGTCCACCACCAGTACGTCCGCGCCCGGCGGCGCATAGCGCAACACCGCCTGGAGGACCTCCTCCACGGTGGCCTCCTCGTTGTACAGGGGCATCACCACCAGCACCTGTCCGCTCATGCCGCCTCCCGGAACGCCTCCTGCGAGGCCGCCAGGATGTGGGCCACCTCCCGGGTCCCGTGGACCGCGGACAAGAACCACGACTCGAAGGGTGAGGGGGGCAGGTACACCCCCCGTTCCAGCATGGCGTGGAAGAAGCGGGCGAACCGGGCCCCGTCGGACTTCCGGGCCGTGGCGAAGTCCACCACCGGGTGCGCGCAGAAAAACACCGTCAGCATGGAGCCCACGCGGTTCACCTGCACGGCTACAGCCGCCCTGCGGGCGGCCTCCTGCAGCCCCTCCTCCAGCATCCGACCATGCTGCTCCAACCGCCCGTACACCCCTCCGTCTTCCAGCTGCTGGAGGGTGGCCAGGCCCGCCCGCACGGCCACAGGGTTGCCCGACAGGGTTCCGGCCTGGTACACGGGGCCCTCCGGGGCCACCAAGCCCATGAGGTCCGCCCTGCCCCCGTACGCGGCCAGGGGAAACCCACCGCCGATGACCTTGCCCAAGCACGCAAGGTCGGCCCGCACGCCAAACAGGTCCTGCGCCGCCCCGGAGCGCAGGCGGAAGCCTGTGATGACCTCCTCCAGCACCAGCAGCGCACCGTACTCTTGGATGAGCGCGCGCAGCCCCTGCAGAAACTCGGGCCGAGGGGCCACCGTCCCCATGTTGCCCGCCACGGGCTCCACCAGGACCGCCGCGATCTCGTGGCCCCGATGCCGGAACAGGGCCTGGGCCGCCTCCAGGTCGTTGCACGGCAGGGAGAAGGAGGCCCGCACCGCGGAGGCGGGTACGCCCGCGCTGTCGGGCACGCCGAACGTGGCCGCCCCGGAGCCCGCCTGCACCAGGAGGGCGTCTGTGTGCCCGTGGTAGCCCCCGTCGAACTTCACGATCCCCTCACGGCCCGTGGCCGCGCGAGCCACCCGCACGGCGCTCATCACCGCCTCGGTACCCGAGTTCACGAGCCGCACCCGCTCCATGCCCGGGATGGCCCGGCACAGGCGCTCACAGAACTCTACCTCCCACGGGGTGGGTGCCCCGAAGCTACTGCCGTCCGCCACCGCCGCCTGCGCGGCCTGCACCACCGCGGGGTGGGCGTGGCCCAAGATCAGCGCACCCCACGAGCCCACGCAGTCCACGTAGCGGCGGCCCTCCACGTCCACCACATACGCGCCCATCCCTCGCACCGAAAACGGCGGCGTGCCCCCTACCGCGCGGAAGGCGCGCACGGGGCTGCTGACACCCCCCGGCATCACCTGCCGCGCCCGCTGGAACAAGGCTTCGGAGGACAGCCTCACCGCAGGTGCCGCGCCGCGTCCTTGGCGAAGTACGTGAGGATCCAATCCGCGCCCGCCCGCCGCACGGACAGCAGGACCTCCATCATGGCAGATTCCAGATCCAGCCAGCCCCGCTGCGCCGCGGCGTGCACCATGGCGTACTCCCCGCTCACGCAGTAGGCGGCCACGGGCACGAAAAAGCGTCGACGCACCTCCCGCAGCACGTCCAGGTACGGGAGGGCGGGCTTGACCATCACGGCGTCCGCGCCCTCCTGCACCTCCTCCGCCACCCGGCGCAGCGCCGCCCGCAGGTTGACCGGCTCAAGCTGGTAAGCTCGGCGGTGTCCAAAGCGTGGCGCGGACTCCGCGGCCTCCCGGAACGGCCCGTAGAAGGCCGAAGCAAACTTGGCGGCGTAGCTTACGATGGCCACCTGAGAGAACCCCGTCTCATCGAGGGCCCGGCGGATGGCGGCCACCTGGCCGTCCATCACCCCGCTGGGCGCGATGACGTCCGCGCCCGCGCGGGCCTGGCTGGTCGCGATGCGGGCGTACAGCTCCAGGGTGCGGTCGTTGTCCACCGTCTCCGGGCCGTCCGCCAGGACCCCACAGTGTCCGTGGTTGGTGTACTCGCACAGGCACAGGTCCGCCATCAGCACCACGCGGTCTTGGAACTCCGACCGCAGCGCCCGCAGGGCCCGCTGCACGATCCCCTGGTCGTCCCAGGCACCGCTTCCCACCGGGTCCTTGTGGGCAGGGATCCCGAACAGGATCACCGCACCTACCCCCAGCTCCACCAGCTCGCCCACCTCCTGCACGAGACTGGACAGGGTGTGCTGCACCTGACCCGGCAGGGAGGGGATGGGCACGGGGTTCGGGATGCCCTCCTTGACGAACAGGGGCGCGATGAGGTGGGAGCTAGATAGCTCCACCTCCCGGGACAGGCGCCGGAGTGCCTCCGTGCGCCGCAACCGTCGGCTCCGGTATGCGGGAAAGCTCACGGTTGCCCCCCTTGTCCCCGCACGAAACGTACCACCGCCTCCACGAGCCCCTCCTGGGTGTGCGGGTGCGCTACCGCCGCAACCCGGAGTCCCGCCCGAAGCGCGGCGGAGGCGGTCACCGGACCGATGCACACCGCGGGCACAGCCTCAAGGAGCAGCGTTGCCCCCCCGCACAGCTGCACCGCGGCCCGCACCGCGGAAGGGCTGCAGAAAGTAGTCACGTCCACACCCTGCCGCAGCACCTCCTGTAGGCGCCCCGCTTCATTGTACGCAGGCTCCGTGCGGTACGCGCAGACCACCTCCACCTGGGCTCCCAGGCGGCGCAGGCCCTCGGGTAGGGCGCCCCGCGCCTCCTGTGCGCGAACCAGGAGAACCCGGCGGCCACCCATCCCCACCTCCTGGAAGGCCTCCACCAGGGACTCTGCCACGTACTGGCTGGGCTGCAGGTGCACGGGCCAGCCCAGCTGCCGGACGGCTTCCGCGGTAGCCGGACCGATGCACGCCACCCGCACGCCCTCGGGCAGCGGCTCCGGGGAAGGCAGCTGCTCCGCGAGGGCAAAGACACCGTTCCGGCTGGTGAACACCAGCCAGTGATAGGTCCCCAGCTGGCTCGCGGCGCGGCGCAGCGCACCTGGGTCCTCCAGGGCGCGAATCCGGATCACGGGCACCGCGTGCACCGTGGCCCCCAGAGCCTGCAGGGCTGTCCGTAGCCCCTGCGCCTGATCCTGGGGTCGGGTGACCAGCACCGTGCGGCCCTCTAGCGGGGCTCGCTGCGCACCCACCGCGTGCCTCCCACCAGGGCCAAAAACGGACGAACCTCTGCTGCGGCTTGCTGTCCCAACCGTTCCGGCTCGTCCAAAGAGCCCTCGCGCTGCACCGACACCTGACGGCTGCCGTCCTCCGACAGCACCCGAACCCGCAGCCGCAGCCGCCCCTCCTGAAATTCCGCCAGGGCAGCCGCGGGCAAGCTGCACCCGCCACCCAACGCCCTCAGGAATGCCCGCTCCGCCCGCACGGCGGCGTGCGTGGGCGGGTGGTCCAGCCCGGCCACGAGGTCAACCAGCGCCCGGTCTGCCTCCCGCACCTGGACGGCCAGCGCCCCCTGTCCGGGTGCCGGCAGGATCACGTCCGGGTCCAGGAGCTGACGGATGTGATCCTGCCAGCCGCCCCGCACTAGGCCCGCGGCGGCCAGCACCGCGGCGCTCGGTTCCCCAAAAGCCACCTTCCGCAACCGGGTGTCCACGTTGCCGCGCAGGGGAACGACCTGTACGTCGTGGCGGTACGCCAGCAGCTGCGCCTTCCGCCGGGGGCTTGAGGTCCCCACACGGGATTGCGCCGGCAGGTCGTCCAGGCTGGGCCACGCACCCACCAGGGCATCCCTGGGGTCCTCCCGGGGCGGCACGGCGGCTACCACCAGCCCGGGTGTAGGCTCCGTGGGCAAGTCTTTCAGGCTGTGCACCACCAGGTCCACCACGCCGTCCAGCAGGGCGCGTTCCAGCTCCTTCGTGAACCATCCGGCACCGCCCAGCTCGGGGATGGGCCGAGCGGATCGGTCTCCTGCGGTGCGCACGGGCAGCACGGAGAACCGCACGCGCGGGTCCAGGGATCGTAGCTGCTTGAGGACCCAGTCCGTCTGGAGGCGGCTGAGGGAGCTCGCTCGGGTGCCAACGCGCAGGGTCAACGGCCTGCTTCAGATTCCGCGGCAGCCCGGACCCCCTCCTCCTCGAACCCCAGCAGGGTCCGGGCGGCTTCCACGTAAACCGGCTCCTCCCGCCGGGCGATCTCCTTGAGGCGCACGATGGGCCCGTGCAGCAGCCGGTTCACCACCGCGTGCACTAGGGCCCGCACCGCCTCCCGCTCCTCGTGCGTCAGCCCCTGCAGCCGCGGCAACGCCCTCCGCCACTCCTCCTCCGCCACCGCCTCCGCGCGGGCCCTCAGGGCGGTGATGAGGGGGACCACCTTCAAGGATCGTAGCCAGCCGAAAAACCGTTCCGTTTCCTCCGCCACGATGCGCTCTGCCTGCATCACCTCCGCCTGCCGGGCCTGGCGGGTGGCCTCGCTTACGGCCTGCAGGTCGTCCACGTTGAACAGCCGCACCCCGGGCAGCTGGCCCACCGCGGGGTGGACATCCCGGGGGACCGCGATGTCCACGAACACCAGGGGCTCGCGGCGGCCCGCGAGCGCCTGCACCACCAGCTCGGGTTCCACCACCGGGTGCGGCGCCGCGGTGGACGTGACCACGATGTCCACCCGGCTCAGGTAGCAGCTCAGCTCATCGAACCGGACCGCCACCCCTCCCAGCCGCTCTGCCACCGGCCGCGCGTGCTCCAGGGTGCGGTTGCACACCACCACGCCCCCGCAGCCCGCCTCCACCAGGTGGCGCACGGTGAGCTCCGCCATCTCCCCGGCGCCCAGGACCAGCACCTGCCGACCCTCCAACCCCCCCAGCAGCTGCTGAGCGAGCTGCACCGCAGCCTGCGGCACCGAGAGGGAACCACGCTCAATTCCCGTCTGCTGGCGGACCCGGCGGCCCGCGGCGATGGCATGCCGGAACAGGGCGTCCAGCAGGGGGCCGGTGGCCCGCGCGGTGCGGGCGGCGCGGAACGCCTCCCGCACCTGCCCCAGAATCTGCACCTCACCCACCATCATGGAGTCCAGCCCCGCAGCCACCCGGAACACGTGGCGGACCGCGTCCGGACCCACCAAGGCGTACACGTATGGCTCCATTTCCTGTGGGAGAAGCCCGTGGTAGTCACCCCAGAAATCCAGGACCGCCCGGGTTCCCGCGCAAGCCTCCTCAGCCACCACGTACGCCTCCGTGCGGTTACAGGTGGACAGAACGACCGCCTCGTGCAGCCCATCGCGGCCCCGGAGGAGCGCGGAAGCCACCCCCAGGCGGCTCTCCGGGAACGCCACGCGCTCCCGCACCTCCACGGGTGCCGTCCGGTGGCTGGTGCCCACGCAGAGGATGATCATGGCGGCTCCGCGTCGAGGATAGCCCTCTGCGGGGGGACCGTCAAACCTGCCGCGGCCGCGCAGACCTCAGCAGCTACAGGAACCGCACCCCGTTGATCTGCAGCTTGAAGGCGCAGCCCAGGTGCTCCGCGGCCCGCCGACACATGACCATCCGGGACAGAAAGATCTCGAAGTACTCCATGACGGGGGCCTTGTCCGTGTTGATGGTGAGCTCCAGGGTGATCTCCTTGGTCCGCTCGTCCACCCGCAAAAAAGAGTGCTCCACCGCGTAGTTCACCCGGTCGTGAATGTCAAAGGTGGCGGGATCGGGATTGCGGACCCGGCTGCGGTGCACGTCCGACTTGTCCGCCAGGATCACCGCGGCCCCCACCGCACTGACGGGCTGCCCGTGGGACTCCTCGTGGTTGCCGATGGCGCTCATGACCACCGCCCGCTCTGCGGCGTCCATGCCCAGCCGCTGCAGAATGGCGCCCGCCAGAAGGGCACCCGTGTGCTCGTGGTTGAGGCGGCTCACGAGGTTGCCGATGTCGTGCAGGTACGCGGCGATGGCGGCCAGCTCGCACTCCCGCTCGGGGTAGCCCAGCCGCCGCAGGATGTTGTAGGCGATGCGGCTGGTCAGGGACGCGTGGCGGACCCCGTGCTCGGTGTAGCCCAGCACGCCCAGGGACTCGTTGGCCCGCTCCACGTAGGCGGCCACCTCGGGGTCCTGCTTGACCACCTCCACCGTGACCCGGCCGGGCGCTAGGGTGGGGCTGGGTTCAGGCATACAGACCCCTCAGCCGGCGGGCCTCCACGATCCGCTGAACTCCCAGGCAGAAAGCACCCGTGCGGAGGTCCACACCCAGCTGGGTTGCCAGCGCCAGCACGTCCCGGAAGGCCTGCCGCATCTTGTCTTCTAGCCGGCTGCGCACCTGGTCTTCCCGCCAGAAGTACCCGTAGCGGTCCTGCACCCACTCGAAGTAGCTCACCACCACCCCACCCGCGTTGGCCAGGACGTCGGGCACCACGAACACGCCCCGCCGCCGCAGGATCTCGTCCGCCTGCGGGGTGGTGGGCCCGTTGGCTCCCTCCACCAGCACCCGCGCGCGGACGGCGTGGGCGTTGTGGCGGGTGATCTGGTTCTCGATGGCCGCGGGCACGAGCAGGTCGCACTCTAGCTCCAACAGCTCCGCGTTGGTCAGGGTCCGGCTGCCGGGATAGCCGACCACGCTGCCCGTCCGATCCAGGTGTTCCCGCACCAGCCGGGGCACGAGGCCGTCCGGATGGTAGATGCCCCCGTGCACGTCGCTCACCGCCACCACCCGGGCCCCGGCCTCGTGCAGCAGGCGCGCGGTGTGGTAGCCCACGTTGCCGAAGCCCTGCACCACCACCCGCGCCCCCTCCAGGGACAGGTCCAGGTGCGCGAACGCCTCCCGGGCCACCACCAGGATGCCGCGGCCTGTGGCCTCTTCCCGACCCCGGGAGCCGCCCAGGGGAATGGGCTTGCCCGTGACCGTACCAGGCTCCAGGTAGCCCCGCTTCATGGAGATGGTGTCCATGATCCACGCCATGACCTGGGCGTTGGTGCCCACGTCGGGCGCGGGGATGTCCTTATCGGGCCCGATGATGTCAAAGATCTCCGCAGTGTACCGGCGCGTGATGCGCTCCAGCTCCCGGTGCGACAGGCGCGCAGGGTCGCAGGCCACCCCGCCCTTGCCACCCCCGAAGGGGATATCCACCACCGCACACTTGATGGACATGTACGCGGCCAGGGCCTTCATCTCATCCAGATTCACGTTGGGGTGGTACCGCACCCCCCCCTTGCACGGCCCCCGCGCGGTGTCGTACTGCACCCGGTAGCCCGTGAAGACCTCCACCCGCCCGTCGTCCATCTCCACGGGTAGGGAGACCACGACGCACCGCCGCGGGTGTTTTAACGGCTTGCTGGTGGACTCATCGTAGCCGAGGAGGGCGGAGGCCCGGTCGATCCACCGGCAGACCGCCTCGAAGGGGTTCTCCTGCTCGGCCTCTAGTACCACCGACATCCCGCACCCCCGAATCCGCCAGGTCCTCTACCCTGATTTGGCCTTGGCCTCCCGCTCCTTACCTTCCGCCTCCGGGCGCCGGCTCCGCACGGACGCCACCGCGGTGCGGTCCGCCCGCACCCGGACGTTGGGCGCTAGCTCCAGAGTCAGCACGTCGTCCTGCACATCCGTGATGGTGGCGTGCAGCCCGCCCACGGTGACCACCCGGTCGCCCTTGCGCAGTTTGCTCAACATCTCCCTCCGCCGCTTCTGCTGTTGTTGCTGCGGGCGGATCAGGAGGACGTAGAACATCACCAGCAACAGCGCCCACACCACCAGGGTGGGCAGGAGGCCGGTCTGTCCCTGCGCACCCTGGGCCTGCAGGAAGATCATGGCGCCTCCTTCGTCCCTGTCATCGGCCCCCGACCGGATTCCTTCACCCCGCCACCCCTCTCCCGGAGGCGTGGCCGGCTGCAGTATAACATGCGCGGGCGGAGATGCCCGCGAAGGCCCCGCCTTTCCCGTATAATCCGGTTGGGAACGTACCCAGGAGGGTTGCAGTGGCCGAACAGGAGCGGCCGCGCCGACCGGTGGTGGACCCGCAGAAGGAGGCGGAGCGCAAGCGCCTCATCGAGGAGGCCAAGGCCCGTTGGGCCGCCAAAAAGGCAGAGGGTATAGCGGGGGAGGCCGCCGCCTTGGCGGCAGGGGCACGGCAGACGCAGGCGGCGCCGCAGGCACCCAGCGTGCCAGTCCCGGTGGCCAGCCACAACCCAGGTGCCAGCCCCCTCAGCCCGCTGGCTAACCCTCACCTGGTGGCGGTGGGGACCGTTAACCAGGGCGTGGAGATCCAGGCTGACCCTTCCGAGGAAGCAAACCTGCGCAAGCTTCTGGGAGGGTTGGGTGCCTATCCCAACCCTTTGCGGCGCGGCCACTGGCAGGTGGACTATCGATACTGGAGGGAGGCCCAGCGCCGGTTGCAGGCTGCGGGCTACAAGGTAGAGGGCCGCGACTACATGGGCCGCCCCCTGGAGGAGTGGGACCCTCTCACGCGAGGCTGGGTCCGCGTGGAGTCGTGATCCTCAGGGGGCCGGCACCACCTGTACGCCCGTGTAGTAGTGCTGAAGGATGCGGACAAAGTCGAAGCCCCTCAGGGCCATCCCCCGCGCGCCCCACTGTGACAGGCCCACCCCGTGACCCCATCCCCGGCCCTCGAAGGTTACCATACCGCCTTCGGTACGGACCCAGAACAGCGTGCTGCGGAGCACGTCGGGCCCCACGAGCATGCGCAGCCGGTGGCCGGAGATCTCCAGACCCTCCGTGCCCACCAAACGCACGCGCAGGGCCCTTCCGGACTCACTGACCTCCGCCACCTCGACCGCTCGCAAGCCGCGCACTGCCACCCCGCCGCGCCGGAGGGATTCCTCCAGCTGGTTTGCGGACACCGAGTAGCTCCAGCGCTCGTACGGGGATCCCGCGCTGTAGGGGTCCTCCACCCCGCGGAGGTACGGGTACGCCTGCCCCCAAACGTTCTCGCTGGACTCCGTCCGGCCTCCGGAGTCCGCGTGGTACACGGCCAGGATGGGCTGGCCCCGGTAGGTCATCACCAGTCCCCGGGTCGCGTCCACCGCCGCGGTGGCACGCGGGTCCTCGAAGGTCACGCCCCCGTACACCTGGAAGTCGGTGGTGTCCCGGATGTCGTAGCCCTCCCGGGCGAACCGCCCCAGGCTGGCCACCGCCAGGGTGCGGGCCGCCACCGCCTGTGCCTTGACCGCCTCCGCGGGCCACGCGGGGTTGATCTCCATCTTCAGGACCCCGTACAGGTACGCCTCCAGCTCCACCTCGTTGACCACCGTGAGCCCCGCCTCCCCGCGGCGCAGCTCCACCACGCCTCGGTACGCCCGCAGCTTGTCCTCCACCCGCACGGGGCGATCCAGTTCCGCGGAAACCCGGACCATGGGCCCGTAGCGGGCCACCCCGGGTACTTCAATGCCGCCTGCCACCGCCCGGAAGGCCCACGCGCCCACCGGTAGCTGGTCCTGTCGGTCCAGCTGCACGTCCAGCACCCGCAAGGGCGCGTCCGCGCTCAGCACCACCTCCGGCCGGCCCATCAGCAAGCCCACCCGGATGAGTTGCACCCGCTGGGCGCAGGCGGGTGCTCCGCAGGCGACCAGCAGGGCCGTCCCGGACAGGATCGCGACCCACCGCCTCACCGCTTGGCCCACCACAAGGCGTTGAGGAGCAAGGTCAGGACCACGCTGATGACGATGCTGGTTACCACGGGGAAGTAAAAGGTGAAGCCGTCCCGCTGGATGAGGATGTCCCCCGGAAGGCGCGGAAGGCTTGCGCGGGGCACCAGCACGAAGAACAGACCCACGAGCACCAGGATCACGCCGAAAACCATCAGCAAACGACCCAGATCGGCCATGGCCTCCCTCCGCGGCGTTGCTGTCCGGTAAAACCCGCAAGCGGGTCCTAGAATAACGTACCCTGGCTCCGGACGTCCCCGGGAAGGGGCAGGCCCAGATGCGCGTAGGCTGCGGGGGTGATCCGTCGGCCCGCAGGCGTCCGGGTCAGAAAGCCGATCTTGAGCAGGTAGGGCTCCACCACCTCCACCAGCGTGTCGGGCTCCTCGTTGAGGGTGGCGGCCAGCGCCTCCACCCCCACCGGCCCGCCCCCGTACACCTCCGCCACCACCCGCAGCAGTTCCCGGTCGAAGGCATCTAGGCCTACCTCGTCCACCCCTTCGAACTCCAGCGCCTCCCGCGCCACCTCCTCCGTCACGCGGCCCTCGCACCGCACCTGGGCGTAGTCCCGCACGCGGCGGAGCAGGCGGTTGGCCACACGGGGGGTACCCCGGGACCTACGGGCGATCTCCCGCGCGCCGCCGTCGGTGATGGGCACGCCCAAGATGCGGGCAGACCGGCACACCAGCTGGCTGAGCTCCTCCTGGGAGTAAAAGTCGAGGTGGTAAAAGATGCCGAACCGTTCCCGCAGGGGCGAGGTGAGCAGGCCCGCGCGGGTGGTGGCCCCGATGAGGGTAAAGGGCTTCAGGGTGTACCGCAGGGTCCGAGCGTGTACGCCCCTGTCCAGGACGAAGTGCACGCAGAAGTCCTCCATGGCCGGGTACAGGAACTCTTCCACGACCCGCGGCAGGCGATGGATCTCGTCCACGAACAGCACATCCCCGTACTCCAGGTTGGTGAGGATCCCCATCAGGTCCCCACCCCGCTCCAGGGCCGGGCCCGAGGTCTGAACCAGCTTGGCACCCATCTCCCCAGCCACCACGTTGGCCAGGGTGGTCTTCCCCAGGCCGGGGGGTCCGTGCAGCAGGATGTGGTCCAACGGCTCCCCGCGGGCCCGCGCGGCCTGGATGGCGATCCGAAGCCCCTCCCGCACCTTCGTCTGCCCCACGCACTCGTCCAGGCTGCGGGGACGGAGCTGGCGCAGGAAGTTGAGCTCCTCTGGGGGAAGCTGGCTGGTGGAGAACCGTTCGCGGCTCACGTAGCCTCCTCAGGTACGTGCTGGCGCTGGGCCCGGTAGACCTCCTGGAACAGCTCCTCCGTGCTGGAGATGGCCGGGTTGCGGCGCAGCGCCTCCTCCACCATGCGCCGCGCCTCCGCGGGCCGGTGCCCCAGCTGCCGGGTCAGCACCTCCAGGACCTCCTCCCGGAAGTCCGCAGCGCCCGCAGGGCCCGGGGGCAGGTCCTCCCGCAGGAGGGCGTACTTGGCCACCTTCCCGTGTAGGGAAGCCACCACTTTCTGGGCCGTGCGCTCGCCCAGCCCCGGCAGCCGCTTGAGGAAGCTTACGTCCCGCCGCTCGATGGCGTCCGCGATCTCGTGCACCGGCCGGGACATGGCCCGCACAGCCCGGGTGGGCCCCATGCCGTCCACGGTGATGAACCGCTCGAAGAACTCCTGCTCCGCCCGGCGCAGGAACCCCACGAGCAGGGGTTTGGGATGGTTGGCACTTACCTGGTAGGAAACGTGCAGCTCCACCGTGTCGCCTTCCCGGGGGTTCCACTGGTCCGCCAGGTAGGCGGGTAAGGCCACCTCGTAGCCCACCCCCCCGCACTCCACCACGAGGGTCCCCTCCCCTCGCTGAACCACCCTCCCCTTCAGGAAGGCGATCACCGCGCCACCCCCGGGGTCCTTACGGGGAACCCCGACCGCGCGAGGATCGTAACCGCCAGGGCCAGGGCGTCCGCCGCGTGCGGGTCCAACGCCTCCTGCACTCCTAGAGACGCCCGGACGGCTGCCTGCACCTGCGCCTTGGTGGCGCGCCCGTTGCCGCACACCGCGCCCTTCACCTCCGCGGGGGCCAATGTGCGTACCTGCGCCCCAAACTCCGCGGCCGCCAGGCACAAAACCCCCCGCACGTGTCCCATGAGCACCGCGGTGCGGGGGTGGTGCGCATGGCTGAACAAATCCTCGAGCGCCACCACCTGCGGCCTGGCCTCCCGCAGCAGCCCCACGGCCTCCCGGTACACTTCCCGCAGCCGCGCCGAAAGGTCCGTCGCCTCTGTCCGCAGCACCCCCAACTCCCGCACCCACAGGCCTGCGGCGCTCCCCTGCACCACCGCGTAGCCGGTGCACCGCCAGCCGGGATCCAGTCCCACGACCAACATCCTCGAACGGGAATTCTGCGGCGGGGGCTGGGACGCCTGCTTTCCGCCCGAAGGTGGCTTCCGGAAACTGCCTAGCCCACCCGCTGAAGGATCTCCTCTGGGATGTCGAAGTTGGCGTACACTTGCTGCACGTCATCCAGGTCCTCAAGGGCGTCCAGCAGGCGCAGCACCCGTTCTGCCTCCGGCCCCGAGACGGGCACGGTGGTCTTGGGCACCTGCTGGAGCTCCGCCCGGGTGACGGGGATGCCCGCCTTCACGAGGGCGTCCCGCACGCGCCCCAGGTCCTCCGGTGCAGTGAGCACGTCGTAGGTATCCCCCTCCCCTCGTACGTCCTCCGCCCCCGCCTCCAGGGCCTGCAGCATCAGCTGGTCCTCGGAGACCTTCGGCCGCTCCACCTGGATGACGCCCTTCAGGTCGAACATCCACGCTACCGCACCCGCTTCCGCCAAGCTCCCTTCGTAGCGGTGGAACACGGCCCGCACCTCCGCGGCGGTACGGTTGCGGTTGTCGGTGGCTGCCCGGACCAGAATAGCGACTCCGCCGGGCCCGTAGCCCTCGTAGGTCACCTCCTCGTAGTGCTCGCCGCTCACGGCCCCCGTGCCCCGGGCGATAGCCCGCTGGATGTTCTCGTTGGGCATCCCGGCGTCCCGGGCCCGGTCGATGGCGCTGCGGAGCCGTACGTTGGTGTCGGGGTTGCCCCCTCCCTCCCGCGCGGCCACGATGATCTCCCGGGTCAGCTTGCTGAACAGCCGTCCCCGCACCTTGTCCATCTTCTCCTTCTTGATGCGGATGTTGTGCCACTTGGAGTGGCCTGCCATGGGTCCTCACCTCGCCTTGCGTCCCCGCTAGCGTTCCTGCGCCGTCACCGCGGCGCTTGCCACGGTACCCTGGGGTCCCGTGGCCTCCGCCGCGATGCGGTACCGGGCCCCGGAAAACCGCAGCGCTGACTCCACGGTGTACGCGAAGAAGCCGTCCGGCCCCGCGGAAAGCTGCGTGTCCACCACCGTGACCGGTGCGGGGCCTCCCTCCATGACGACCCGCAAACGCACCCGGGCGCCGGGCCAGGCCCGGCCCTCCACCAAAAAGGGGGATGTTACCGGAGCTCCCTGCTGCGGTTGGAGCAGCACTACTGACGGAGCCCGCACGGAGGCATCCTCCGGGGGCGGGACCTGGACCGCTTCCGGACTGGGAGGTGGGGAAGCCTGCTGCTCCCGCAGGATCGCCCGCCACGCCTGCCGCTCGCACGTGCCGTCCGCACGTTCCTGCATGCACACCGGTACGTGCACGATTCCCGGGGGCACCGGGAAGTTCGCGGGGGGCCTGCCCGCCAGGGCTCGCCTGACGAACCGAGCCCACAGCCGTGCGGGTACCGACCCTCCGACCACGCGGTTGGTGGGGCTGTTGTCGTCGTTGCCCACCCACACCGCCACCGCCAGCTCCGGGGTGTAGCCCACAAACCACGCATTCCGATAATCGTCCGTGGTCCCCGTCTTACCCGCCGCGGGCCGACCTGGATCCGCGGCCCGACCAGTGCCCCGCAGGATCACGCCCCGCAGAAGGTCCGTCATCAGGTAGGCCACCTCCGGGCGCAGGGCCAGGCGCCGCTGGGGCCGGACCTCCTCCAGCACGCGCCCCTTGGCGTCCAGCACCTTGGTAATGGCCACGGGCTCCGCGTACACGCCCCCCGCAGCCAGGGTGGCAAACGCCGCGGCCATCTCCAGAGGCGTCACCTCCGAGGTTCCCAGCGCCAAGGACAGGTTGGGCTGCAGGGGGCTGCGGATCCCCATGCGCCGCGCGGTATCGATCACCGCCTGAGGCCCCAGCTCCGCCAGCATGCGCACGGCGGGGATGTTCCGGGACTGCTCCAGCGCCACCCGCAGGGAGACAGGGCCCCAGTACGTGCCATCGTAATTCTTCGGCCACCAGTAACCCCACCCCGCGATCCGGTACCCCACCGGGGCGTCCAGGAGAACCCGGTCGGGTGAGACGCCGGCTTCCAGGGCCGCGGTGTACACGAAGGGCTTGAAGGCGGAGCCGGGCTGACGCCGAGACTGCCAGGCCCGGTTGAACTGGGATCGCTGGAAGTTCACCCCGCCCACCATCGCCAGGATCCTGCCCGAGCCGGGCTCCAGGGCCACGAGAGCCCCCTGGGTCACCCGCAGTCCGGCACGACGCGCCTCCTCCACGCCTTGGGTGATCACCTGCTGCGCGAGCGCCTGCAGACGAGGATCCAGGGTGGTGTACACCTGCAGGCCGCCGTTGTACACGGCGTCCTCCCCGTGCCGCTCCACCAGGTAGGGAAGGATGTACGAGACGAAGTATGGGGCCCGAACCCCCACCAGGCCCAGATTTCGCGGGCCCGGGTTCAGGCGCAGGGGTGCCTTCTTGGCCTCCTCCGCCTCCTCCCGGCTTAGGAAGCCCAGCTCCACCATGCGATCCAGCACCACCTCCTGCCGCCGCTTGGCCAGCGGGAAGTGGTCGAAGGGCGAATACCGTGAGGGGGCCTGGATGACGCCCGCCAGCAGGGCTGCCTCCGGAAGAGTCAGGGCGCGCACGCTCTTGCCGAAGAACAGGCGGGCGGCCATCTCCACGCCGTACGCACCGTTGCCGAAGTACACCTGGTTGAGGTAACGCTCGAGGATCTCCTGCTTGGTGAGCCGGCGCTCAATCTCCACCGCCAGGAGCATCTCCTGCAGCTTGCGGTCCAGGCTCCGCCGCGGGCTGAGGAACAGGTTGCGGGCCAGCTGCTGGGTGATGGTGCTGCCACCCTCGACCACCGCTTGCCGGGTCAGGTTCCGCCAGGTAGCCCGTAGGATGCCCCGCGGATCCACGCCCCGGTGCTGGTAGAACCGTTCGTCCTCGATGGCCACCACCGCCTGCTGCAGAACCTCCGGGATGGCCTCCAGGCGCACGGACGCCCGGTTCTCCCGGTACAGGCTGGCAATGAGTTCCCCGTCCGCCGCGTAGATGCGCGTGGCCTGGTTCGGGGGCTGGTACAGGGTAGCCAAGTCCGGCAGGCTGGCTCGCAGCGTGCTGACCAGGACGGCCAGGCTCACGGTTGCGACGGTGGCCGCTGCAGCCAGCGCTACCAGCCCCGCGGCCAGCCACCGGGTCCAACGCCGGCGGCCGCTCGACCTCCGCCGCACGGGTTGGTGCCTCATGCCCCCTCCCGCGATTCGGCCTGGAGCGCGGCCAGGACTTCCGCGCCGTGGCCGTCGGGCCTGACCCGGCGCCACACGCGTTCGATCCGCCCGTCCGGGCCGATGAGGAAGGTGGTCCGCACCACCCCCCAGCGCTTCCGGCCGTACATGGTCTTCTGGCCCCACGCCCCATACACCCGCGCCGCCTGCCCCTGGGGGTCCGATAGCAGGGGGAAGGGCAGGTTGTGACGTTCTCGGAACCTGGTGTGGGACTCCGGGCTGTCGGGGCTCACGCCCAGCACCACCACCCCCGCCCGCTGCAGCTGGCCGTGTACGTCCCGAAACGAGCAAGCCTCCCGGGTGCAGCCGGGGGTGCCGTCCTTGGGATAGAAGTACAGGACCACGCGGCGGCCCCGGAAGTCTCGGAGCCGCACCCGTTGGCCCGCTTGATCCACCAGCTCAAACTCCGGTGCCGGCGCACCCGGTTCCAGCATCGCCGCCTCCTGGTCTTCCGGCTTCCATGATACGCCGCCGGCGCCCGCGGGGGCCTGGGTGTGGTACAATCCTGGGCGCGTGGGGACGTAGCTCAGCTGGGAGAGCGCCGCGTTCGCAACGCGGAGGTCGGCGGTTCGAATCCGCTCGTCTCCACCACGTATCTCCGAAGCCTGTTGCGTCCTGGTCTCCTCATACCCTCCTGAGGCCGTAACCGCCGACCTCCGGGCCGGAAGGCTCACCGGGGCCCCGCCACCACCGGGTTCACCAGCGTCCCCACCCCCTCGACGGTGATCTCCACCACGTCCCCGGGTTGCACCGGTCCCACTCCCGGCGGTGTCCCCGTGGCGATCACGTCCCCAGGCTCCAGGGTCATGTACCGGGAAGCCTCCGCCACCAGCTCGAACACGTCGAAGATCATGTTGCGGGTGGAGGAGTCTTGGCGTACCTCGCCGTTCACGCGGGTGACCAGGCGCACGTCGGTGGGGTCCAGTTCGGTCTCTACCCATGGCCCGTACGGCGCAGAGCCATCGAAGGCCTTAGCGCGCACCCACTGCCTTTCCCCCTTCTGCACGTCCCGGGCTGTGATGTCGTTCAGGACCGAGTAGCCCAGGATCACTTCCCGTGCCTCCTCCGGGCCCACGTGGCGGCAGCGTTGCCCGATGACCACCGCCAGCTCCCCCTCGTAGTCCAGCCGCCAGGTGTGCGCCGGGTACACGATGGGTTCCCCGGGTGCTACCAGGGCGCTGGGAGGTTTGAGGAAGAACAGGGGCTCCTTGGGAATCTCCACCTGCAGTTCCTGCGCGTGGTCGCGGTAGTTGAACCCCACGCAGATGATCTTGGTGGGTAGGGTAGGAGGCAGCAGCCGGACCTCCCCCCGGGCCACCCGCTGGCCAGAGGCCAGCACTGCCACGTCTCCCTCGATGCGTGCTTCGTGAGCCTGTCCGTGGAACCAAACGCGTGCTCGCTTCATACGCGCCTCCGATCCAGATGGGTCAGATGGACCGGGCGGCGGCCCCGAACAGGTTCTCTTGGACCCGCAGCAGGTGCAGCCGCATGCGGTCCCGGGCTTCCTCCGCGTTGCGGGCCCGCAGGGCGGCCAGAATCGCCGCGTGATCCTCCACGTAGGCCTCCCGGTGCCCCGGTTGGGCCAGATCCTTCCGCTTGAGCTCGCCCCACGTGGCCTCGTCCCGGATCCCCTGCAGCAGGGTGGAGAAGAAGGCCAAGGGCGGGTTACCCGCACACTCCGCCAGACGCACGTGGAACTCCCGGTCCTGTCGTTCGAACCCGGCCAGCGTGCGCGCGCGGCGCCCCTCCGCAACACACGCCTCCAGCCGCTGCCAGTCCGCGGGGCTCGATCGCACCGCTGCCAGCGCCGTCACCACGGGTTCCACTACAAGCCGCGCCTCCAGGATCTCCGCGGGGTTGGCGAACCGTGCCAGGTCCGGCAGGGCCAGTTTCAAGGGCAGGGGCAGGGGGTTCACCAGACGCGTGCCCCGTCGGGGAGCGGCCTCCACCACCCCTAGGGAGCGCAACACACGCAGAGCTTCCCGCAGGGTGGCACGGCTGGTCTGCAACTGTGCTGCCAGCTCGCGCTCCGGGGGCAGTCGCCTACCGGGAAGCCGCCCCTCTGCCACCAGGCGCTCCAGCTTCTGCAGCACCGCCTCTACGGCGGTAGGTCGCCCCAGGACGTTTGGCCTGATCATACGGTCACGTTCCTAGCCTACCACAAGTATGGGGTGCTTCAAGATACACTTGCCAGCTTGACACGCGCCGGCAGCCCGTCTACAATCGCCTTGCCATATGTCAGACCAAAGGGGAATCCGCATGCGCTCCGCGGGTTCGTCCGAGAACCAGTCGAATGGGGTGGGGTCCAACCGCACCCACACGCTCTTGGTATCCATGTACTCCCGCATGGTCTCCCACCCGTTCTCCCGCCGCCAGCGCCGGCGCGATTTTCTTGGTGCCGATGAGGAGCGGGTGGTTCCACGGTGTGATCTGCGCCACCACGCCCAACGACACCCAGATTACGTCGTTGAGCCAGGCATCTCCCCCGGAGACCATCTGACCCTCCAGTTTGTCCACCATCCCCGCGAAGTACCGGTACCAGGAGGGGATGATGGGCGGCTGCGCCCGCATTTCCCGGATGGGCCGGCCGTTGCAAAGGGTCTCCAGCTCCGCCGGGCGGTCCGCCTCGCGCTCCAGCAGGTCCGCGAGGCGGTAGAGGAGCTTGCCCCGCTGCTCGGGCCCGAGACGACCCCAGTCCCCCAAGGGCCTCTTCGGCGGCCGTCACCGCGTCCGCCACGTCCTCCGGACCCGCCTCCGCCCCCCCCGCCACCAGGCGCTGGTCCGCGGGGTACCGAAGCTCGTAGAACTTCCCCGAACGTGGCTCGCAAAACGCCCCTCCCCAGAACAGGCCGTGACGCGCGGTCAGCTCCGTCGCCATCTGGACCCCCCTCACCCTTCGCCTTCCAACACCTCGGGGTTGGCCACGTAGTGGGGGCGGCGGCCGGCCAGGAACTCCAGAATGTTGTCCACCACGATGTGCGCGATCTGCTCCCGGGTGTCCCGTGCCGCGCTCCCGATGTGCGGGGTCAAAACCACGTTGGGGAGCTCCTTCAGAGCGGGGGTAACCTCCGGCTCCCGCTCGTACACGTCCAGGGCCGCCCCCGCGATACGTCCCGCCCGCAGGACGTCCACCAGCGCCCGCTCGTCCACGATACGGCCGCGCGCGGTGTTGATCAGGTAGGCCGTGGGCTTCATCCAGCGAAAGGCCGCCTCGTCCAGCAACCCCTGCGTCTGCGGTGTAAGCGGCGCGTGCACCGACACGTAATCGGACCGCTCCAGCAGGGGACGGAAGGTTACCGCCTCCGCCCCGAACTCCCGCACGGCTGCCTCCTCCACGTACGGGTCGAAAGCCAGCACCCGCAGCCCCAGGGCCCGGGCCTTTCGGGCTACCGCCCGCGGGATTTTCCCGAACCCCACCAGGCCCAGCACCTGACCCGACAGGCGGTGGATGGGAACCGCGTCCTGGGCGTCCCACCGGCCCGCTCGCACTGCCCGATCCAGCCACACCACCCGCCGGGCGCACGCCAGGAGGAGCGCCAGGGTGTGGTCACTGACCTCCTCCACGCAGTAGTCGGGGACGTTGGTCACCACGATCCCCCGGGCGGTGGCGGTCGCCACATCTACGTTGTCCACCCCGATCCCGTAGCGGGCGATGATGCGGCACCGCGCCGCGGCCTCCACCACCCGACGGGTCACGGGTGCGAAGCACACCAGAAGGGCGTCCGCGTCGCGAACGACCTCCACCAGCTCCTCGTCCTGCCGCGCCTGCAGGGCCACCAGCTCCGCCCCGACGGCTCCCAGGAGGCGACGTTCCGTCTCCAGGTGCGGGAAGACGGAGTCCGTCACCACCACCTTGAATCGGCTAGCCACCCGAACCGCGCTCCCCTGGCCGGCGTTCCCGCCGCAGGTAGTCCACCAACATCCGGCAAGCAATCCCCAGGTGCTCCTCCAGGGCGGCCACAGCAGCCTCCACGTCTCGCGCGCGCACAGCCTCCAGGATCTTCCGGTGCTCCCGCTGCGAGTACTCCTTGCGGTGCATCACGGAGATGTACAGGCGCAGGTACCGGTCCACGTTGGTCCGCAGGGTGCGGATGAGGTTCAGCAGGCGCTGCCGGCGAGAGGGCGTGTACAGGATGGCATGGAACTCCATGTTCAGCTGGCTCCAGGCGGAGGGGTTGGACTCTGCGTCGATAGCCTGCAGGACCTCTGCAGCCCGCCGGAGGTCGTCCGGGGTCAGATGGGGCATGGCTAGGCGCAGGGCCTGACACTCCAGGGGGATGCGAATTTCGTACAACTCCTCCACCTCTTCGGGGCTGAGCTCCGAGACCTCGAACCCGCGGTACGGGCGCAGGCGTACTAGCCCCTCGGCCTCCAACTGCCGCAGGGCCTCGCGCACGGGGATGTGGCTTACGCCCAGTTGGCGGGCGATTTCGTCCTGGCGCAGCTGCTGGCCCGCGAGGAGGATGCCCCGCAGGATAGCCTCCCGGAGGACTTCTGCCACCATCACCGGGGTGCTCCGGGGTCCCGGAGCCGCGGCCTCTGCAAGCGCTCTTAGATCCCCTCTGGGTGCCACGGCGATATGGTATAGTATATAGCCGGCGCGGTCAAGAGCCTCGTCGGAAACCGCCGTGCTGGGGAGGAAACTCCCCACGGTAAGCCAAATCCAAAACCGCCGTGGGTACTGCCGAGGGCCGATCCAACCGAGGGCCGCTGCTGTTGCTGGCCTTGGCCTGGCTGGCCGCCCTGAACGGTCGTGCCCCCCAGCTCAGCCTGGGGCCCACCCTGCCATTGGTGATCCGGGATTTGGGTCTGCCTGCTGCCGCGGCGGGGCTCGCGGTCAGCCTTCCACTGGTGCTGATGGGCCTTCTGGCCCTGCCCGGAGGTTGGCTGGTGGACCGCAACGGGCCCGCCTGGGCCCTCGTGGCGGCGCTGGCGGCCGTGAGCGTGGGGGGAGCGGCACGCGGGTTTGCGTCAGAGCCAGCAGCCTTCTTAGGAGCCACGTTCCTGCTGGGCGCGGGTATCGCGTCCATGCAGCCTGCGCTCCCTGCGGTGGCCAAAGCAGCCCTGCCTCAGCGCCCCGCGCTGGCCACCGCCGTGTACTTCAACGGGCTGGTGCTGGGGGTTTTCGCGGGCACCGCCCTCGTCCCGCTCCTGCTGCAGCTGAGCGGTCCGTTCACCTGGCGCGGGGTGTTCTGGGCCTGGGGGTTGTACGGGTTCGCCTGCACCCTGATGTGGGCCGTGTACGCGCGGGGCGCAGGCTTGCAAAAGTCAGGTCCGCTTGCACCGCACCCGCCGCGGATCGTCCAAGCTATGCGGGACTCCCTTCGGATCCCTGGGTTCGGCACCACCGTTCTCGCCTTCGGGGCCCAGAGTGCGTTGTTCTATGGGTTCGCGGCCTGGCTGCCCACAGAGCTGGTCCGCCACGGGTGGTCGGTGGCGCACGCCAGCGGCCCGACCTCTTTGCTGGCCGCGGGGGCTCTGGCTGCAGGGTTCGGGGCACCCGCGCTGGTGGATTTGGTTGGGCGTCGGGCGGTGTTCGTGGCCGCCGGAGTGATGTGCACGCTCGCCAGCGCGGGCGTGCTGGTGGCACCTACCCAGGGGGCCTGGGCGTGGGCTTTTCTCGTGGGGTTCGGGACCACGGTGGCGTTCGGCGCTGCTTTAGCGGTCCCCGCGGAGGTGGCACCGCAGGACCGGGTAGGGCGGGTCGCCGGAGCCCTGCTCACGTTGGGCTACCTGATGTCCTCCTTGGGCCCCCTGCCCATGGGCGCCCTCGTGGATCTCACCGGAAGCACCCGCCCCGCGTGGGTGTACGCCACGGGGGTTGCGTTGGTCCTCACCGCCGCGGGTGCCCAGACACCCGCAAGCTCCTAGCAGCGCGCACCCTGGGGCCGCTACCAGGTTCCCGGGCGGGGGCTTGCTCCGGCCCCGCCATCGCGTGAGGCTCCCTGAGCTGAGGAGCAGCCAGAAAAGCTTCAGGCCCGCAAACATCGGCTAGCCAACGGTAGGCGGGTTCCCGACGGCGGGGGGTGGCGTCCAGGCCTCCGCTCGCCTGCGCGTACGCCTGCGGAGGTACACGCCCCCGCACAGGGCAAGGCCCGCCGCGGACAGCACCGGGGACGGGTGGAACAACCCCGTAGCGCCCACCACCAGCGACGCGCGCTCCAGCCAACCCAGGGGGCCTGCCAGGTAGCCCATCACCGCCGCAGACAGGAAGCACACACCCAGCGCCGCGGTGCCCACGTGTAGCGCCACATCCCCGGCACCCGACCGCAGCAGCAGGGCCGGCAGGAAGACGAACCCGAAGGGGATCAGGTAACCCGAGAGGGTCAGCCGCATGCCCTTCAGCCCCGTCTCCATCCAGTTGGAGCCCGCGATGGCGGAGGTGGTGAACAGGGCCATCCCCTCCGGAGGCGTGATGGTGGCCAGCACGGAGTAGTAAAAGATGAACAGGTGGGCGGCCAGGGTGGGGATTCCCACGGATTCCAGCGCGGGAGCCACCGTGGCCGCGGCGATAAGGTAGGAGGCGGTGGTGGGCAGTGCCAGCCCCAGGACCAGAGTAGCCACGATGGCCAGCAGGAGGAGGATCACCACGTTGCCGCCGGCGGCCTGCACCGCCAGGGACGAGAACTTCACCCCCAACCCCGTGAACACGATCATGGAGTAAATGAGGGCGGAGCACGCGGTACCCATGGCTGCCTCCAGGCTGCGCAGACCCCCCTGCGACACGTCACCTCCCAAGGCCGCAATCGCCATGCGAGTGTGCGGGCGCAGGGCCGCCACCAGCACCGTGAGGGCGGCCACCACCACGGCGGCGCGGGGCGCGTGCCACCCGCCCAGCACCAGGTAGACCAGCACCGCCAAGGGCAACAACAGGTGCCCGCGGTCCCGCAACACCTCCTGCATCCGGGGGAAGTCCCGGTCCACTTCCTGCCGGGTGAGACCCCGCAGGCCGAGGGCACCCGCCGCCAGGTAAATGGAGGCCCCCACGCCCAGGTAGTACAGCAGGGCGGGAATCAAAGCCGCCTTCGCGATCTCCACGTACGGTACGCGGATGAGCTCCGCCATGATGAAGGCGGCCGCTCCCATCACGGGCGGCATCAGTTGCCCTCCCGCGGAGGCGGCAAGCTCCACCGCGGCCGCCAGGGCTGCGGAGAACCCGTAGCGCTTCATCAGGGGAATGGTTACCGACCCGATCACCGCGGCGTTGGCCGGCGCGGAGCCAGAGACCATGCCGAAGGCAAGGCTACCTACCACCGACACCTGCGCGGGGCCTCCCCGCACGCGGCCGGCCACCCGCATGGCGAACGCGCTCAGCAGGTCCCCCACCCCCGCCCGCATCAGCAGCTCCCCCAGCACCACGAACACCAAGATGTACGTGGCCGCCACCCCCACCGGCAGGCTCCACAGGCCGTCCGCGGTCAGGTACAGGTAGCCCAGCACGTCCCTCAGGCTGAACCCCGCGTGGCCCCAGCCGCCCGGTATGTACCGGCCCGTCAGGGCGTAGGCCACCATGGCCACCGCCAGCAGGGGAAGCGCCCAGCCCGTGAGCCTCCGGGTGGCCTCCAACACCAGCAGCACCGTGACCGCGGCCAGGACCAGCTGGAAGCCCACCGCGATCCCGGCCTGGTAAGCCACGGCCTCGTGGAACAGCAGAACATATCCCGTCCCCACCAGCGACGCCAGAGCCAGAAGCGCGTCCCAGATCCCAAGGCGGCCTTGCTCCCCGGCCCGCTGGGTGAACACCAAAAGGAGCACGAACAGCAGAAAGCCCGCGCGCTGCACGAACAGGTCCACCGCGCCCCGCCAAGCGCCCCACAGGAACACCAGGCTGAACAGGGCCGCCAGGCCCCGGTACGCGGACTTCAGCAGCCCCTCCAACGCGACCTCCTACCGCGGCAGCGGCGGCGGCAGCAGGGTGTTGGGCAGCCGCACCCGTACCTCCCGGTAGTAGCGCAGGGCCCCGGGGTGCAGGGGGTAACGGGTCTCCACCACGTGCAGAGGCTGCAGGCCCTCCGCCTCGCGGTACACCTGCACAATGGTGCGGTAGTTCTCGAACACCGCCTTCGTAATGCGGTAGGCCAGATCCGGATCCAGGTCGTGCCGCGCCGCCATCACCGCCCACGGCGCCAGCACCCGGGCCTTCCCCGCGCCCCGATAGGCACGGGAGAAGTCCGCCTCCGCCACGGGGAGCTGGGGCATGCGCTCGTTCACCAGCGCCACCTCCTCATCCGTGAGGGACAGCACCCGCAGGGGCTCCCGGAGGGACACCTCCCCGTAAGCGGGAGCGATCCCCCCGGCCACCACGGCGTCCACCTCCCCCGCCTGCAGGGCGTTGGCGGCGTCCGCGTGGGGGAAGTGGAACACCCGCGCAGGACGGATCCGCAGCGCCACCAGCAGCTGCGTGCCCACCTTCTCCGCCAGAGAGCCCCGGGTGAGCACGTTGATGCGCTTGCCGTCCAGGTCGCGGAACCGGCGGATCCCCGAGGACTCCTTCACGATGAAGTGCACGTATTGGGGCGGCACTGTGGGATACAACTGCAGGGGGAACTTCACGGCGTCCTTGAACTCCTCCCGCCGGCCCAGCACGTCGAAGCCGTCCACGGTCACCACCACCGCCAGGTCCACCAGGCCCGCGGCCAGGCGCGCGGCGTTGGCCCGCAGCCCGGGAGTCCCCTGTACGGTGACGGAAACGTCCTTCAGGGCGGATCCGATAACCTGGCTCAGCCCTACCGCCTGCAGGTACGGCCCGCCCCCCACCACCCCGCCCGCGATGGTGAGCCGCACCTGAGCCAGGGCTCCGGAAACGACCCATCCCAACACCATCGCTGCAAGGCACACCGCTCGCCATGCGCGCATGTCTTCCTCCCTCCTTTCTTAGGCCAGCAACCAGGCTTCCTCCATGACGCGCTTCGCGTTGGCGACCACCAGCTCCGGCCGTTCACCCGCCAACAGGGGCCGGACCTCCACGCTGCACACGGGGCGGTCCTGCGGGTTGAAAAACCCCAGATCCAGCAGGATCCGAAAGAAGCGGCCCACCATGGGCACGTCCACCTCGCTGTGGGGCAGTCCGAAGCGGGGCTGCAGGTCGCCCCAGGCCACGCTCCGGCGGTCTGCCAGGTAGGCGTTGCCCACGTGTACGTGCACCAGATAGGGCCGCAGGGCAGGCAGGACCTCCTCCAGTTCCTCCCGGTTCAGGGGCGCATGGGAGAGGTCGTACAGCAGCCCGAAGTGGGGGAAGCTCGTGCGCACCTCCTGCACCACATCCAGGGCGTCCCCGTACAGCCCGATGAGGGATTGTTTGTCCACGTAACGGTCGAAGATCTTCAGGGTCAGGCCGGGGTCCCCGTGCTCGCGGGCGAAAGCGCACACCTCCAGCAGTGAGTCCACCAGGAGCTTCTTGGCCTCCTCCCGCCGCTCGGGGCCCGTGTCCTTCCCCGCGGTCAGGCGCACCCACCGGGCGCCCAACTGCTCCGCCTCCCACAAGCAGTTCTTCACCTGGTTGATGGCCCGGCGCCGGGCCTCGGGGTCGAAGGCGTTGAGGCTCAGCTTCTGGCTGAACATGGCCGGTTGGGTGGCGTAGCACACCTCCACGTAACTCTGCTCCAGCACCCGACGGGCCCGGTCACGCAGCTGGGGATCCTTGATCCAACCCACCTCGATGGCGGAGAAGAAGGTGTCCTCGCACAGCTTCGCGAGGCTCTCCACGATGGGGCCGGTGCCGTCCTCCAGGGGGTACGCCTTAAAGGCCACAATCCCGGGCCGCATGTACGCCTTTATGGGTGCCTGCACGTTGTCCGCCTCCTTCCCTGTGACCATCTCCGTCGCTGCGCGAGCCCCGGAGGGGAGGCCGTAGACTCCCGCACGCGCAGCTGCGTGGGCAGCACCACTTCGTTGTCCGAACGGCCCGCCCGCGCCGCCAGGAACAGCTCCAGGGCCCGCCGACCCAGCTCCTCGGCGGGGATGGCTATCGTGGTGAGGGCCGGTACCGCCACCGCGGCCGTCGGGGTGTCGTCGAAGCCCACCACCGACACGTCCTGTGGCACCCGTAACCCCGCCTCCCACAAGGCCCGCAGGGCACCCAGGGCCATCTGGTCGTTGCAGGCCACCAGCGCGGTCACCCGCGAGGTGGACAAAAGCTGCCGCGCGGCGCGATAGCCTCCCTCGGCGGTCAAGTCCGACCACACCACCCACCGTGCCCGCGGCCAGATCCCCGCTTCCCGCAGCGCTGCGCGGTAGCCTTCCACCCGGTCCCGGGCCGTGAGGGAGCTGCGGGGTCCTGCCAGACACGCCACCTGCCGGTGGCCCAGCTGCAGAAGGTGCTGGCAGGCCTTGCGGGAAGCGTCCGCGTTGTCCACCCGCACCGAGGGTACGGGTGCCCGGTGACGGCCCACGGCCACCAGAGGCACGCGGCCTTGAACAACCCGTACGTCCGCGGCGGTAAGGGTGCCGCCTGCCACCACGATCCCGTCCACCCGGTGCTCCAAAAGCGTGCGCAAGCAGGCCTGCACCCTACCAGGGTCCCGGCCGGTGTTGCACAGCATCACCACGAGCCCGTGCCCGGCCGCCGCCTCCTCCACGCCCCGCAGGATGGCCGCGTAGTAAGGGTTGGACACGTCCGGGACCACAAACCCGAGGACGTGCGTCTGCCTCCACAACAGGCCCCGGGCCAAGCGGTTCGGGTAGTACTCCAGCCGCCGTGCCGCCTCCAGCACTCGGTGCCGGGTGGCCTCCCGCACGGGATGACCCGCCCCGTTGAGGACGCGGGACACCGTGGCGGGGGAAACCCCCGCGGCACGCGCCACGTCCAAAATGGTCACCACGTCCGGCATGGCCTACGGGAACACCACGACCTTGATGGCGTCGCCCAGGCGCCTTGCCGCCGTCTCCAGGGCCTGGGGTAGCTGGTCCAGGGAGAAGCGGTGGGTGATGAAGGGCTTACCGGAGATCTTCCCCTGGGCCATGAGGGCCAGCCCCCGCTTCACCGCACCCCGGCCCTCGCCCCGGATGCCGTACAGGTAGATGTTGTTACGGACCATGTGCGCCGCGTCGAAGGGGACCGGCTCCCGGCTGAAAGCTGCCAGGCACACCTTGCCGCCGCGCTTGGTGGCGTACAGGGCCTGGTTGACCGCGTCGGGGGCTCCCGAGCATTCCATCACCAGGTCCGCCCCCATCCCCTCCGTGAGGGATCGCACCCGCTCCACGAGGTTCTCGGTGCGCACGTCCACCACCCAGTCCGCCCCCAGTTCCCGGCCCAAGCGGAGGCGGCTCTCGCGGGTTCCCGCTAGGATCACCTGGGCCCCCAGGGCCTTGCCGCACGCCACGGCCATGAGGCCGATGGGCCCCGGGCCGATGACCAGCAGGGTCTCCCCCGCCACCAGCCCACCCAGCACATCCAGCCCGTACAGGGCGGTGCCCGCGGTGACGATGAGCGTGGCCTCGTCGAAGGGGATGTGGTCGGGCAGTCGGTACACGGTGTTGATGTGGTTGACCGCGTACTCCGCGAACCCTCCGTCGGTGGTGAAGCCGTTGGCCCGGTGTCCCTTGGAACGGCGGGAGTAGTTCAGGCACGAGGTGTACATGCCGTGGCGGCAGCGCTCGCACCGACCGCAGCCCGCGTGGACCTCCACCACGACCCGGTCGCCCACCTGGAACTCATCCACGGACGGCCCCAGCTCCACCACGGTGCCCACGTACTCGTGGCCAAGGACGTGCTCCCCATGGAAGGGCAGCTGCCCTTCCACCAGGGCGGGCAGCCCGTGGTGCAGGATCTCCAAGTCCGTGCCGCAGATGGCCACCGCCCCGATCTTGATGAGGACCTCCGCGGGCCCCGGCCTGGGGACGGGCTTCGTCACCGGCCGCAGGTCGCCCGGGCCGAACAGGGCCCACGCCCGCATGGTCTTGGGGATCGCCACCGCCTGGGCCATCCTCCCTCACCTCCTGTCCTTGTACAGCTCCGCGAACACCGTCTTCACGGCGCGGACGAACTCCGGGTGGTTGATGGATGTCTCCACTTCCACGTAACGCACAGACGGCCGCAGCCGCTGGCGCGCCACCTCCCGCAGGACCTCGGGGATCCGGGGGTCCCACAGGGGGCCGCCCGGTTCCCCGATGTAGGACCAACCCCGCAGGGGTACCACCAGGGCCACAGGGCCCGCGGCCCCGTTGAGTCGGTCCACCAGCTCCACGGCCACCTTCCGCACCTCCTCCGGTCGGGCCTGCACGTTGGTGTTGTACGGGTTGTGGTAGTGGACGGGGCGATCCCGGTAGGGCTCGGGAACCGTGTCGGGGGCTCCGAAGATGAAGTAGTCCAGCCCCCCGGGTGCCACCACCTGCGGCAGTCCCAGGCGGCCCACCGCTCGCACGCGTCCGGGCCGTACGGGAGCGTAGATGTCCTCCGGGAACACCTCGCCCAGCAGCTCGTGGGTGGTGATGTCCAGCACCGCGCAGAAACTCCCCTGTTCGGCCAGCTGCTCCATAGCGGTCCCGCCCGCACCGGAGGCGTGGAAGCACACCGGCTCGTACTGCTCCTCGTGGAGCCAGTCCACCAGGGCGCTTGCGGCCCCGTGGGTGTTCCCCAGGGCCGTGAGGGCCACCGCGGGCCGGCCGTCCGCTGGGGGCGCTGCGGCCTGCAACGCACCCAGCACCATCCCAGCGGCCCGCGCCAGGACGCTGCGCGTGATGCGGTTGGGGCCACCCAAAAAGTCGGCCAGGGAGAACATGACCGCGATATCGCTGGCCTGCACGTACGGGCGCAGGTTGCCCGAGGCCACGGTGGACACCACCACCTTGGGCACCGACAAGGGCAGCCTCCGCAGCGCGATGCAGGCGGCCGCGGTGCCCTGGTTTCCGCCGATCCCCACGGCGCCCGCAAGGTGCCCCCGTTCCCACCACCGCAGGAGGATGCGGCCTGCCCCCTCTCCCGTGGCCGCCAACGCGTGGTCGCGGCGCATACGGGTTAGGTCCGAGGGATCCAGGCCCGCTGCCTGGGCTACCTCCTCCCGCGTCACGTCCGCCGCGGGCCAGTCCGGGGGCGGCGGGCGCAGCCCGACGTCCACTACCTTGGCCGCCCAGCCGTGGTCACGCAGCCAGGCGCGCAGGAAGTCCGCCTCGGGCCCTTTGGTGTCTACGGTGGCCAGGATGGCCACCCACGGCCCGTCCGCCCGCACGTGCGCCACCGGCGTCTACCCCTCCCACAGCCGCAGCCACAGGGCAGTGCGGCACGCATCTTCTAGGTACTCGGTCACGTACAGGGCCTCGTCCAGGTCCGCACCTACGCTGACGGTGCCGTGTTCTGCCAAAATGGCGGCCCGCATCCCGGAAGCGGCCAGGGCCTGCCCCACAGCCTCCGCCAGCTCCCGGCTTCCCGAAGGAGCGGGCCGCACCAGGGCCATCCGCCCTCCCAGAATGCTTTGCGCCGCCCCCGTGCGGAGGGGCGGCAGCTGCCGGGCAGCTGCGAACACCAGGGCGTAGGGCGGGTGCAGGTGCACCACCGCGCCCACGTCCGGCCGACGCCGGTACACCTCCAGGTGAAAGTGGCGCTCCTTGGAAGGACTGAACGGCGAGTCTTCCAGCACGTGGCCCTCCAGGTCCACCAGCAGCACCTCGCGAGCCGTCACGCGGGCGAGGGACAGCCCCGTGGCCTTGATGAGCACCCGGTCGGTCCCCGGGACCCGACAGCTCACGTTGCCGCTTGTGCCCACGGTCAGGCCGAGGCGGTAGGCCCGGCGGCAGGTGGCGGCCACCCGCTGCCGGAGGCGCTCCAGGGAGGCGTCCGTCACGGTTGCCACGCCCGCTCCGGGAAGTCTGTGTGGGCAATCTCCACCGGGAACTTGCGGACCTCCTCCACGAAGTCCGCCAGATGGCGGGCCATGCGCCGGAAGATCTCCATCCCCTTCTCGGGGTTGGCCCGGAAGGGGTTGCCGATTACCGCGGTGTCGGAGTACTCGTGGTGCTCCATGGGGACCCAGATGTTCTCCGACTCTTGGAAGATGACCGTCCCCGTGCCGTCCACCTTGGAGAACTTCTCACCCATCCAACGTGGCGCATGGGCACGGTCCGCCACCGCCCGCCGC
>PSLI01000047.1:0-12894 GCA_040289515.1 Candidatus Sysuimicrobiota bacterium | reverse complement strand
CGCCCTCCGCAACGTCGAGGCCGTGCTCCCGCTTGACGAGCTGGCCAACCACGGCGAGGACGGTGCCACCACGCTCGACGCTTGCGTGCGGGTGGCGGCTGCGCTGGGCCTGGACCTGCTGGCGTCCGGCCACCGCGTGGGCATGATCCGCTACGGGGGCGTGCTGGACTGGGTGGGACCGGGCCACGGCCGCTGGCAAGCCTGGCGGCTGCTGCGGCGGCTGCGCGACGCCTCGGTGGTCCCCGCCTTCGTCCGCAAGGATCTCCGCTTCGTGCCGCGACGCATCCTGCCACCCCGGGCGCTGGTGGTCGCGATCACGTCACTGGTCGACCCGCGGATCGACGCCGTGCTCGCGGAGCTTCGGGCGCGGGGGTTCGAGGCGCTCGCGCTCTACGTTGCACCAGGCGATGCCGTGCCCGCGCGCAGCCCCGCGGAGGCTCTGGCGCTACGCTTGTGGGCACTGGAGCACCGTCAGCGCCTCGACCGCCTCGCCGAGGCCGGCGTCCGCGTCATGCCGTGGCGCGAGGCCGTACCGGGCCCGAGGAGTCCCGGCCGGCGCCTCGCGGGGGAACGAGCCCACGGCTGTCACAGGGCGCGGTCGGGCGCGGCCAGCCGGAAGCGTGAGGGCGGCGTGGCGGACCTGATCTCCCTGGGCGAGCCCCTGGTGGAGTTCGCCGCGGTAGGCGGCTCCCTGGAGGACGCCGCCACGTACCGGCGCGGCTTCGGCGGGGATACCTCTAACTTCGCCGTGGCCGCCGCGCGCGTGGGTGCCCAAGTGGGGTACGTCACCCGGGTGGGCGACGACGAGTTCGGCCGGGCCCTCCTGCGGATGTGGCAACACGAGGGTGTGCTCACCTGTTACGTACAGGTGGCTCGGGACGAGCCCACGGGCATCTACTTCCTGCGTGCGACGAAAAGGGCACGAGCCATCTCACGCGTACTACCGAGCGGGATCGGCAGCCAGCCGTCTGTCGGCCCGGGAGGTGCCCGTGGAGGCCGTGGAGGGGGCGCGCCTGCTGCATACCAGCGGGATCAGCCAGGCCACTTCCGCCTCGGCACGGGAGGCGGTGTGCTGGGCCATGGAGCGGGCGCGGCGCAAGGGCGTGGTGGTGAGCTACGACCTGAACGTGCGGCCCAAGCTGTTGCCCGTGGAACGCTTCCGCGTGCTGGTGCTGGAGACGCTCCCCCTGGTGGACCTGGCCTTCCTCAGCACGGAGGACGCCCGGTACGTGTTGGGTGACCGGCACGAGACAGAGACCCTGCAGGCGGTGGTCGACGCGGGTATGCGGGTGGCGGTGTTGAAGTGCGCGGAGCGCGGCTGCGTGGTGGCCACGGCGGAGGGCGAGCGGCTGACCGTACCCGCCTGGCCGGTGCACGCGGTAGGCCCCACGGGTGCGGGAGACGCCTTCGACGCCGCCTTCGTGGTGGAGTGGCTCGCGGGCCGATCGTTAGAGGAGGTGGCGCGGTTCGCCAACGCGGTCGGGGCCCTGGTCACCCCGGGTGTGGGTGCCACCACGGCCCTGCCCACCCGTGAACAGGTAGAGGGCTTCCTGGCCCGCCACACAGGCCGCGAGGCCTGACGGCCCTCGACTCCGACCGGCAGGCTCCGCTAAGCTCCTGAGCAAAGCCTACGAGGGTCACACAGAACCGTGCGCGTCCCCATCGAACGCCTCCGGGAGGACGTGCGGCTGCTGGGCAGCCTCCTGGGGCAGGTGTTGCAGGAGCAAGGTGGCCCGCAGCTGCTGGAGCGGGTGGAGGCCATCCGCCGGCTGGCCATCGCCCGGAGGACCGACCCATCGCCGGAGCGGGAACGCGCCTTCCGGGATTTGGTGGGATCCCTGGACCTGGCGGAGGCGGATGCGGTGATCCGCGCCTTTACCCTGTACTTCCACCTCATCAACCTGGCCGAAGAGCACCACCGCCTGCGCACCCTGCGGGATCGGGAGATCCGCGGAGATCCGGCACCGCGGCCGGAGTCCGTGGCCGCGGCGTTGAGAGCCCTGCGGGCGGAAGGGGTTCCCGCCGGACGGGTGGCTTCCCTGCTGGAAGGCCTGGAGGTGGGCCCGGTGTTCACCGCGCACCCCACGGAGGCGCGCCGGGCCGCGGTAATGGTCCACCTGAGGGCGGTGGCGGACCTGCTGGAGGTCCTCAACGACGCCGAGTCCACCCCTCAGGAACGCCGCAGGGCCCTGGACGGCCTGCTGGCGGAGATCACAGCTGTGTGGCAGGTGGACGATGTGCGCGCCCGCCGGCCCACACCCCTGGACGAGGTGCTGGGCGGCCTGTACTACCTGGAGCGCAGCGCGTGGCGGGTGGCCCCGGTCCTGTTCCGGGACCTGCAGGAGGCGGTGGAGCACTACGCGCCCGAGGCACAGGGGGCGGTACGCCCGTTTCTGCGTTTCGGCTCGTGGATGGGGGCGGACCGGGACGGGCATCCCCTGGTGACGGTGGAGGTTACCGAGCGGACCCTCGAGCTGCAGCGGGAGCGGGTGCTGCATCTGTACCTTGAGGAGGTGGACGTCCTGGCCCGGGAACTGGCTGTGTCGGCACGTCGGGCGGGGGTGAGTAGCGAACTGGCAGAATCCTTGCAGCGCGACCTGGAAAGGTTCCCGCACCTGCGCCTGCAGCCCGACTTCCCTCCCGCCACCGAGCCGTACCGCCGCAAGCTGTGGGTGGTGCGGGAGCGCTTGCGGCGCACGCTGCAGTATCTGCCGGGAGGGTACGCAGCGCCCGGCGCCCTGTTGCAGGACCTAGAAGTCCTGCAGCGCAGCCTGGAAGCGCACCGGGGGCGCCGTCTGGCCCGGGGCCGCCTGCAGGACCTGGTGGTACGGGTCCACACCTTCGGCTTCCACTTCGCCAGTTTGGATTTGCGCCAGGCCAGCGAGGTGCACGGCCGCACGGTGGCTCACCTGCTCCGCAGAGCCGGTGTGGCGGACGACTACCTGGGCCTGCCCGAGGAGCAGCGCTCTAGCCTGCTGGAACGGCTCCTGGACGCCCCTGCCCTGGAGGTGGAGCCGGAGGACCCGGAGGCCGCGGAGGTGGTGCGGCTGTTCCGGGCCCTGCCGCGGTGGCAGGAGCGTTTCGGCCTGGAAGCGTGCTGCACGTACATCGTGAGCCTCACGGAGTCTGCAAGCGACGTGCTGGAGGTGCTGTGGCTGGCCAGCTTGGCGGGTCTGTACCGACGGCAGGGCGAGGGGGTCACGAGCCGGCTGCAGGTGGTGCCCCTGTTTGAACGCGTGGAGGAGCTGCGGCGCTGTGGGTACATCCTTGACCAGCTGCTGCGTACCCCCGCCTACCGCGCCCACCTGAGGGCGTGGGGGGACGTGCAGGAGGTGATGCTGGGGTACTCCGACAGCAACAAGGACGGCGGGTACCTGGCAGCCAACTGGGCCCTGTACCGGGCGCAGAAGGTCCTGCCGGAGGTGGCGCGCCGCCACGGCTGCAGCCTGCGATTGTTCCACGGCCGTGGGGGCGCCATCGGCCGGGGCGGCGGACCCACGGAGCGCGCCATCCTGGCCCAGCCCTCGGAGGCGGCGAGGGAGGGGAGGCTCAAGCTCACGGAGCAGGGCGAGGTGCTGGCAGCACGCTACGGCAACCCGCGCATCGCGCGTCGCCACCTGGAACAGCTCACCGGGGCCGTCCTGCGGGCCGCCCTGGCGCCAACCCCCACGCAGGACCCCGAGGCCCTGCGTCGGTGGGAGGCGATCATGGATGACCTGGCCGAGGACAGCCGGAGAGCCTACCGGGCCCTGGTGGACGACCCGGACTTCCCGCGTTACTTCGTGCAGGCCACCCCCATCGAGGAGATCGGCCGCACCACCATGGCGTCAAGGCCCGCGTCCCGCACGGGCTTCGGACGGGTGGAGGATCTGCGCGCCATCCCCTGGGTGTTCGCCTGGACGCAGACCCGCACCAACCTGCCCGGCTGGTACGGCTTGGGAAGCGCCCTGGACGGATTCGCCCGGGAAACCCCCGGGGCCATGGCGGAGCTGCGGGCCATGTACGCGGCGTGGCCCTTCTTCCGGTCCGTGGTGGACAATGCCCAGATCAGTTTGGGCACCGCGGACCTCGAGGTAGCGCGGCTGTACGCGGAGCTGGTGGACGAGCCCGTGCGGGAGCGCCTGTACTGCCGCATCCGGGAGGAGTACGAGGTCACCGTCCAGCGGGTGCTGGAGCTCACGGGTCAGCGGGAGCTGCTGGACAACTCGCCCATCTTGCAACGGTCCGTGCGGCTGCGCAACCCCTACGTGGACCCGATCAGCTACCTGCAGGTGCGCCTGCTGCGGGAGCGCCGGGCCCATCCCGAGGACCCCCAGGTGGCGGAGCTGCTGCACCGGACCGTCAACGGGATCGCCGCGGGGCTGCAGACCACGGGTTAGGCTCCCCGGCACAGGACTGACGGGGCACCGTGCAGAACTCCTCCACCACGCGCCTGCGAAAGGGAGGAAGCATGGGCGGCAGCCTTCGGGGACGTGACGTGGTCAGCATCCGGGACCTGTCTGCGGAGGAGGTCCGGCAGGTCCTGGACGTGGCCCGCCACCTGAAGCGGGAGCACCGAGCCGGGATCCGCCACGAGCTGCTCGGTGGCAAGACGGTGGCGCTGCTGTTTGAGACGCCCTCCCTGCGCACCCGGGTCACCTTCGAGGTGGGGGTGCGGCAGCTGGGAGGCTTTTGCGTGTACCTGGCCCCGCAGGACGTGCAGCTGGGGGTCCGGGAGACGGTGCCGGACGTTGCCCGCAACCTGTCCCGGTGGGTGGACGGCATCGCGGCGCGGGTAAACCGCCACGCCACGGTGGTGGAGCTGGCGCAGGCTGCCAGCGTGCCCGTGATCAACGCCCTGTCGGACCACGAGCATCCGTGCCAGGCCCTGGGCGATCTGCTGACGGTGGAGGAGCGCTTCGGGGGTTTCGCGGGAGTGCAGGCCGCCTGGGTGGGGGACGGGAACAACGTCTGCCACTCCTTTCTGCTGGCTGCTTCCCGGGTGGGGCTGTCCGTGACCGTGGCGACCCCGCCCAGCTACGGACCGGATCCCCAGGTGGTGGCCGCCGCGCAGGCGGAGGCGGCGCGGTGGGGTGGCTCCATCCGGGTCCTCACGGACCCCCGGGAGGCTGTGGCGGGCGTCCACGTGGTGTATACCGACGTGTGGACCAGCATGGGGCAGGAGGCGCAGCGGGAGGAGCGGCGCCGGGCCTTCCAGGCTTACCAGGTGAGCCGGGAGCTGCTGGGCCGGGCCCACCCCCACGCGGTGGTGCTGCACTGCCTGCCCGCTCACCGGGGGGAGGAGATCACGGACGAGGTGCTGGACGGGCCGCAGTCGGCGGTCCTGGACCAGGCGGAGAACCGGCTGCACGTGCAGAAAGCGCTGCTAGCCCTCGTTCTTTAAGCGGAGGGAGCAGGTGTTCTTGCCCGTGGCCGTACGGCCCAACGACCTGGTGGACATCGCCATCGTGGCGTTCGTGATTTACCAGCTGATGCTGCTCATCCGCGGCACGCGGGCCGTGCAGCTGGTGCAGGGGATGGGAGTGCTGTTCGTGGTGTACGCGGCCGCCAGCGCCCTGGGTCTGCACACCCTCCAAGCCATCTTGGGCTACCTGGGGGCCATCATCCCCGTGGCCCTGCTGGTCCTGTTCCAGCCGGAGCTGCGTAGGATCCTGGAGCAGATCGGACGCGGGCGCCTCCTGTGGCCGCCCAGCGCCCTGGAGCGGGAGGTGGCCCTGCGTCTGGCCCACGACGTGGCCCGCGCCGCCCGGGTGCTGGCGGAGCGCCGCTACGGTGCTCTCATCGTGCTGGAGCGCCGCACGGGGTTAGCAGACTTCGCGGAAACGGGCATCCGGCTGGACGCTTTGCTGAGCGTGCCGCTGCTGCTCAACATCTTCCACCCCAACACGCCCATGCACGATGGGGCGGTGATGGTACGGGGCAACCGCGTGCTGGCCGCGGGCTGCGTGCTGCCGCTGAGCGACAGTCCCCTGCTGAGCCGGGCCCTGGGCACCCGGCACCGTGCCGCGGTAGGCATCACGGAGGGCACGGACGCGGTGGCCGTGGTGGTATCCGAGGAGACGGGCACGGTGTCCCTGGCCCGAGAGGGGGCTCTGACCCGCGGCCTGCAGGAGGAGGAGGTGCGGGCCGAACTGCTCCGGCTCCTGGCCCCCACCCCCGCCCGGCCCGCGACCCCGTGGCCGTGGAGGCGCGCGGGGTGAGGTCCTGCGGTGAGCCGGGCGGAGCGTAACCTGTACCGGGTGCTGTCCCTGGCGGTGGCGGTGGCCCTGTGGTACATGGTGGCCGCGAACCGCAACCCGCAGGTGGAGCGCACGGTCGTCCTGGAGCTGCGCACAAGGGGGCTGAGTCCGGGACTGATGCTGCTCTCTTTGCCCTCCCGGGTGGAGGCCAGAGTGCGCGGGCCGCGGTCCGCGGTGGCGGAGCTGAACACCGACGGCCTGGAGGCGTACGTGGAGCTGTGGCAGGTCACCGAGCCCGGTGAGTACCGCGTCCCCGTCCGCGTGCGGACCCCCCCGGGCCTGCGGCTGCTGGGCGTGCAGCCGGAGGAGGTGGTGGTGGGCGTGGACGCGGTGGCGCGCCGACAGGTGCCCGTGGAGGTGGTCCTGCAGGGCCGCCCGGCTCCCGGCACGGTGTTGGGGCCCCCCACGGTGCAGCCGGCCCGCGTGACCGTACAGGGTCCGCGCTCCCTGGTGCAGCAGGTGCAGCGGGCGTGGGTGGCGCTGGATGTGACGGGGCTGCGCACCTCCCTCACGCAGAGCCTCCGGGTGCGCGTGGAGGACCAGAACGGCGCGGAGCTGCAGGGGATCTCCACGCAGCCCCCTCAGGTGCAGGTGAGCTTGCCCGTGGCCGAAGGCGTGCTGGCGCGCACCGTACCGGTGGTACCCACGGTGACCGGTCGGCCCGCTCCGGGCCTGTCGGTGGCGCTCCTGGAGGCGACCCCTTCGGCGGTGGTTGTCCGGGGCCCGCAGGGGGCGGTGGCGAATTTGTCGGTGCTCCTCACGGAGCCCGTGGACGTGAGCGCGGTGGAGGGAGAGGTCCGACGCATCGTGCGGCTGCGGGTCCCTCCGCGGGTGCAGGTGGACGGAGGTGCCTCCGTGTCGGTGCGGGTGGCGGTGCTGCCCACTCCCATCTCGCGGGAGGTGGAGGTGCAGGTGTCGGTGCGAGCGGAACCGGGTGTACAGGCCACGGTAGATCCCGCCGTGGTGCGGGTGGCCATCGTGGGGCCGAAGGAGGCGGTGGAGCGCCTGCAGCCCGATCAAGTGCAGGCGTTCGTGACCCCGCCCGCGGCCGGCAGCGCGCGGGTCTCGGTGCGGGTGAGGCCCCCCGAAGGGATCGTGGTGGCGTGGGTAGACCCGCCCGAGGTTACCGTGCACACCGCCCGCCGGTAGGGGAGGACGTGGTGCAGGCTCCAGGATTTCGCGGGGCAGGCCACAACGGGCCGCAGCGGTTGTTTGGCACGGACGGCATCCGCGGGGTGGCCAACGACACGCTAACGCCGGAGCTGGCACTGGCCGTGGGCCGGGCCGCGGCGGAGGTTCTGGGTCGTGGCACGTTCCTGCTGGGGCGTGACACCCGCCTGTCCGGTCCCATGCTGGAGGCGGCCCTGGTGGCCGGCCTGTGTTCCGGGGGCGCCCGGGTGCTGCGGGCGGGCGTGCTGCCGACCCCCGCGGTGGCGTACCTCGTCCGCCAGGTGAGCGCGCGGGCCGGTGTGGTGGTGTCGGCATCCCACAACCCCATCGAGGACAACGGCATCAAGTTCTTCGGCCCGGACGGCCGGAAGCTCCCGGATGAGCTGGAGGACCGGATCGAGGCAGCCCTCGCGCAGAGCATCCCGCGCCCGGTGGGTCTGGAGGTGGGGCTGGCGGAGGACTTCCCCCACGCGGAGGACCGTTACCTGCATTACCTGCTGCGCCACGCGCCGGAAGCCAGAGGGCTGCGGGTCGTGGTGGACTGCGCCTTCGGGGCCGCGTACCGGCTGGCTCCGCGGCTGTGGGACGTTGTGGGGGCCCACGTGGTGGCCCTGCACGCGCAGCCGGACGGCTCCCGCATCAACGTGGGCTGCGGGTCTACCCACCCCTCGATCCTGCAGCGGGCCGTGGTGGAGCACCGGGCGCACGTGGGCTTCGCCCACGACGGCGACGCGGACCGCGTGGTGGCCGTGGACGAAACCGGTGCGGTGGTGGACGGGGACCTGATCCTGGCGGCGTGCGCGCGGCACCTGCGGGCGTGCGGGCAGCTGGACCCGCCCGTGGTGGTGGCCACCGTCATGACCAACCTCGGGGTGGAGCTGACCCTGCAGGCGGAGGGGATCCAGCTGGAACGCACGCCGGTGGGAGACCGGTACGTGCTGGAACGCATGGAAGAGCTGGGCGCGGTGCTGGGTGGGGAGCAGAGCGGGCACGTGATCTTCCGACGCCTGGCCACCACGGGCGACGGCCTCCTCACGGCTTTGCAGCTGGTGCGGGTGATGCAGGAGTCTTGCCGCCCCCTGTCCCAGCTGGTGGTGGGGATCCCCCGCTACCCGCAGGTGCTGGTGAACGTGCCCGCGGGTCCCGCAGCTGGCGTGCGATTGCAGGATCCGGAAGTTCAAGCACGGGTGGAGGCCGCACGGCGGGCCCTGGGAGCCCGTGGTCGCGTCCTGGTACGCGCCTCCGGGACCGAGCCCGTGGTACGGGTGATGGTGGAACACGAGGACCCAGAGTTCGCACGCCGCGCGGCGGAAGAGCTCGCGGAGTTCCTGCGGGAGAACTGCCGCTTGTGACCCGCGGGTGGCGCAGGCCGCGGCATGCGGGGCCTTCCGGGAGGCAGGACCGCTGGCGCCTGGTGACGGGAGCATGGATGCTGGCCACCGCGGTGGGTGGGGTGCTGCCGCCCCTGGGGCCTCACGGCTTGCAGCCCGGCGGTCCCGGCTACCACCTGGTGGGTTTCTCGGGGCTCACGGTGCTCCTGGCGCAGAGGCTGCCGCCGGCCCGCGCTGCGGTGCTTGCGTGGCTGTACGGGCTGCTGCTGGAGGGCGTGCAGCGGTGTTTGCCCTACCGGGCCGCGCAGCTGGAGGACCTGCTGGTGAACCTGTTGGCGGTGGTCCTGGGGCTGGTGGCGGTGGGGGTATGGCAGGCTGGCGTCGGGCGCTAGACCTAGCCGGCACCGCGGGCGGGCACCTGTGGTCCGTGCGGCGCGTCGTTCGGAGGGTGGGAAATTACCAGCTGGTCGGTTGCGGGATCCAGCCCGAGGTGGTACACAACAAGGCAGAGCTGCGGGGAAGGAGGTGGGAGGGGACCACCTGGGTTTGAGCGCCAGGGCCCGTGGCGGCGGTTGGGCCGCGGGCTGACGAGGTGAGGGATCTCGACGGGAGGCGAAAAACCTCCTGCTCGGCGGGTGACCTCAGGCTGACCGGCGGGCCTCCGGAAACCCATCCGGTACGCAAAAGGCAGCTGACAAAGCCTTGGGGGCGACCTCGGGACAAAAGGCTGCCGGCCGGTTTTGAACGCCACGCTGACTGTCGCGCCAGGCGTCCCACCTTTGCGCGGCGGGTCCCGCTCAGTGGATAACTTCGAACGTCCTCGGCCCACGTGGTGTCCGTGGGGCCGGAGGTCATCTTAAGGTGTGAGAGGAGGGGAGCGAGCATGCGAACCACCCTGAGCGTCATCAAGGCGGACATTGGGAGCGTGGGCGGGCACACCCAGCCCAGCCAGCGGGTCCTGGAGGCGGTGCGGGACCGGGTTTTCGCGCAGCGCGGTAAGCTCCTGGAGGACGCCTACGTGGCCCACACCGGGGACGACGTGTGCCTCATCCTGTCCCACCGTCACGGGGTGGGCCACCCGGAGGTGCACGCCCTGGCGTGGGAGGCGTTCCGAGCGGGCGCTGAGGTGGCCTGGCAACAGGGGCTGTACGGGGCGGGCCAGGACCTGTTGAAGGATGCCTTCTCCGGCAACGTGCGGGGCCTGGGGCCCGCGGCGGCGGAGATGGAGTTCGAGGAGCGGCCCAACGAGGCGGTGGTGGTGTTCGCCGCGGACAAGACGGAGCCGGGGGCCTTCAACCTGCCCCTTTATCTGGCCTTCGCAGACCCCATGTACTCCTCGGGGCTGCTCCTGTCGCCGGACCTGCACCAGGGGTTCCGGTTCCGCATCATGGACGTGGACTACACGGAGGGCGACCGGTTCATCACCCTCGATGCACCCGAGCGCCTGTACGACATCGCGGCGCTGCTGCGGGACACGCACCGGTACGTGATCGAGTCCATCTGGTCCCGCAAGTACCCCCACGAGCAGGCGGCGGCCGTGTCCACCACCCGGCTGCGCAACATCGCGGGACGGTACGTGGGCAAGGACGACCCCGTGGCCGTGGTGCGGGTACAGAAGATCTTCCCCGCCACGGAGGAGTTCGGGCCTCCCTTCGCCCTGGCGCCCTTTGTGGCCGGGGACACTCGGGGGAGCCACAACCTGCCCCTGATGCCGGTGCCCATCAACACCCCGGCCAGCACCTTCTTCTGCGTGCCCATGGTGTCGGGGCTGGCCTTCTCCGTACACGAAGGCCGTTTCACGGAGCCCACGGACCTGTTCGCGGACCCCTTCTGGGCCCAGGTGCGTCTGCACGCGGCCAGCAAGGCCATGGAGATGCGCCGGCAGGGATTCTTCGGGCCGGCCATGCTGCCCATGTCGGAGCTGGAGTACGGGGGTATCGTGGCGCGTCTGGAGGCACTGGAGAAGGAGTTCGTGCTGACGCGCGAGGCAGAGCCGGCGGCCGCAGGCTAGCCCGGCCGGTCACACCGGAGGTCCGCCCGACGTCCGGGCCTGAGGAGACAGAGATGTGCGGCATCATGGGCTACATCGGCGGTCGGTCCGCCGCCCCCATCCTGCTGGACGGGCTGAGCCGGCTGGAGTACCGGGGTTACGACTCCGCGGGGGTGGCGGTGGCCCACGACGGCACCGTGCGGGTGCGCAAGGCCGCGGGCAAGCTGTCGCGGCTGCGGGAGCTGTTGGAACAGGACCCGCTGCCGGGCACGGTGGGGATCGGCCACACCCGCTGGGCCACGCACGGCGCGGTGACCGATACCAATGCCCACCCCCACCGCGACTGCCACGGCGATGTGGTCGTGATCCACAACGGCATCGTGGAGAACTTCGCCGAGCTGCGCGCGCGCCTGCTGGCCACCGGTCACCGCTTCGTCTCCGAGACCGATACCGAGGTGATCGCCCATCTGTTGGAGGAGCATCGGCGTGCCGAGGCCGACCTGTTCACCGCCCTGCGCCTGGCCGCCGCCGAATTGCGCGGGGCAAACGCCATCGTGGCCATGGCACGCAGTGAGCCACGCGTGCTGGTGGCCGCGCGGTTAGGCAACGCCGGCGGCATCGTGGTGGGTTACGGCGAGGGCGAAATGCTGCTCGCCTCCGACCTTATCGCCCTCTTGCCACACACCCGCCGGGTAGCCTTTCTCCACGACCGGGAGTTCGTCCGCCTCGATCAGACCGGCGCCCGCTACGTGGATGCCACCGGTACCCCGGTGAGCAAGACGCCACAGACCGTGCCGTATGACGAGTGGCAGGCCCAGAAAGGCAATTACCGCCACTTTCTAGAGAAGGAGGTGCACGAGCAGCCGGACGCCCTGCTCGCCACCATCCGCCCCTACCTCTCGCTCATGCCGCCCCGCGTGCGGTTAGAGGCGCCGCTCACACCGGCACGGGCGGCCGCCTTTCGGCGTGTCGTGCTGGTGGGAATGGGTACCTCTGAGCACGCGGCGATGCTCGGCCGCCTGTACCTGGAGCGTATCGCCCGCCTCCCCGCCCTCGCCGAGGACTCCTCCGAGTTCCGCTACAGCGACCCTGTGCTCGATGCGGATACACTCGTGATCTCCGTGGCCCAGTCCGGTGAGACCGCCGATACGCTGGAGGCGATGGCCGAGGCCAAACGGCGGGGTGCCACCGTGCTCACCGTGTGCAACACACCGGGCGCCGCCTCCACCCGCATCGCCGACGGTGTGCTGTACACCTTCTGCGGCCCGGAACGCAGCGTTGCTTCCACCAAGACCTTCGTGGCTTCGGTGAGCGTGCTGTATCTGTTCGCTTGCTGGCTGGCCGAGGCCCGCGGTGCCGTGGACGAGGAACGCCTGGGCGGCTTGCTCGCCGACCTTGCCCGCGTACCCGACCTGGTAGGGCGAACCGTAGCCCGTCCCGGCCCGGTCAAAGAGATCGCGCGCCGGTTGGCGCATACGCACTCGGCGTTGTTTTTGGGCCGCGGCCTGCAATTTCCGGTTGCCTTGGAAGGGGCGCTCAAGCTCAAGGAGCTGTCTTATATCCATGCCGAGGGCTACCCGGCTGGCAAGCTCAAACACGGTCCGCTGGCGCTTATCGACCGGGACATGCCTACGGTCGCCCTGGCGCCGCGTGATGGCCTGTTCGAGAAGATGGTCAACAGCATCCAAGAGGTGCGCGCGCGGGATGGGTTCGTGGTGGTCGTGGGCAGCGAGGGGGACGAGCGACTGGCTGCCGTGGCAGAGCACGTGCTCACCGTGCCAGCGGACGTGCCGACGCTGCTCCTACCCTTGGTCACGGTGGTGCCGCTCCAGCTCCTCGCCTACGAGCTCGCCGTCTGGCTGGGCAAGGACGTAGACCAGCCGCGCAACCTGGCCAAAACGGTGACCGTGGAGTAGCGTGGGCGCCTGATCGCGTGGACCCTTATCCCTAAGAGGCCATACTCCCCAGTCGCGCTCATGCGTCGCCTCCCCATACGGCCGCGACGGCTGTGATACCATTCACGAAGACCGCCTGGCGTAAGCTGGGCAGGTCCACTCTTGGGAGCCTGCGGTGACACCGGCGCAAGCGCGCATCATCGCCGTCCTTGGCCTCCTGGTCTCGGCGGTCGCGGTCACCACGGCGGTCGTGTTCTATGTGGGCGACA
>PSLI01000046.1:0-13873 GCA_040289515.1 Candidatus Sysuimicrobiota bacterium | reverse complement strand
CCCGGCGGCCACCCACGTACACCCTGGGAGCGCGGTCGGGGAGTTGGTCAAGACCTGCGGCAGCCCGCGCAGCAGGCGCGGTCACCCCTGGTGCGGAGGTGCCGGCCGCAGGCCATGCGAAGGCCGGAGAGGCCGGCAGCTTCAGGTACTCCCACACCCTCTCCCGTCCTGCCTGGCGTCCCAGGCCGCTCTCGCGGTAGCCGCCAGCCTCGCTCGCCGGGTCGAAGCGGTGGACGCAGTTCACCCACACGGTGCCTGCCTGCACGCGGCGGGTCACCTCCAGGGCCAGGCTCAGGTTCTCCGTCCACACGCTGCAGGCGAGCCCGTACCGTGTGTTGTTGGCCAGGGCCACCGCCTCCGCGGGGCTGCGGAAGGTGGTGGTGACCACCACCGGAGCGGGGATCTCCGTGGTCTGCTGAAAGCCGGCTGAGACGTCCCAGACCAGCGTGGGGGGGAAGTACGGTCCGTCGTGGGAACTCGCCCAGGAAGGCTGCCACAGGCGGGCATCCTGGGCCACGAGCTGCTCGCACACGCGGCGGGCATTCTCAAGGTGCGATGCGCCCAGCGCCCCCATGTCCACCCCTCGGTCAAGGGGATCGCCCACCCGCAGCTTTTCCATGCGGGCCCGCAGCTTGCCCAGGAAGCCCTCCGCCACGCTCTCCTGGATCAGCAGCCGCCACCCCGTGCAGAACCGCCCTCGGTGCGACCACGCTCCGTCCACCACGCCTTCCACCGCGGCGTCCAGGTCCGCATCCTCGAACACCACGAAGGCGGGGTAGCCCCGCAACTCCAGGGACAGCCGCTTGCCGGTCCCCGCGGTGAGCTGGCGGATGCGGCGTCCGACCTCGGCAGAGCCCGTGAAGGAGATCTGGTCCAGCTGCGGGTGTCGCACCAGCAGTTCTCCCGCGCGGCCGTCCCCTGTGATCACGTTCACCGCCCCCGGCGGCAGGCCCACTTCCAGCGCCAACTCGCACAGGGCCAGGGTGGTGAGGGGCGTGCCTGTCGCGGGCTTGAGCACCACCGTGCAGCCCGCTGCCAGGGCGACCGCCAGCTTCCACGCCGCCTCCAGCAGGGGCGCGTCGCCTGAGGCCACCTGCCCCACCACCCCCACGGGCAGGTAACCTGGGAACGTCTGGTGCAGCAGCTGCGCCCACCCCGCGTGGTAATAGAAGGAGCGGGCCACCAGGGGCAGCTCTACATCGCGGGTTTCGCGGATGGGCTTGCCGCTTTGAAGGGTCTCCAGCAGAGCGAGCACTCGCGCGTGCTTCTGCACCTGCCGTGCGAGGGCCACCAGGTACCGGGCCCGCACCGCACCGGGCGTCTGGCCCCACGCGGGCTGCGCCTGCCGGGCCGAGCGCACCGCGTGTTCCACGTCCTCAGGTCCCGCCTGCGGTACGTGGGCCAGCAGGTCGGCCGTGGCCGGGTTACGCACCTCCAGCCACTGCCCGCTTGCAGGTTCGGCCCACCGGCTGGCGACGAACAGCCGCAAGCGGCGTCCGTGGGCGTCCAGCCAGCGAAGGGCAGGCCCGGCATCCTCCGGGGCCGGGCCGTACGCCAGGCTGGCCAACGCCTCGCGCACCTCGCCGCTCACGGCAGCATCTGATAGGAGGCCGCGGCGTAGCGGCCGGTGAGGTGGTAGCTGAGCTGCCGCTCCAGATCCGCAACGAGGCCGCTGGCACCCAGCCGGAAGGTGTCGGGGCGGACCCACTCCTCGCCCAGCTCCTCCCGCACCAGCAGGAGCCACTCCAGAGCCTGGCGGGCAGTGCGGATGCCTCCCGCGGGCTTGAAGCCCACCCGGAAACCCGTGCGCTGGAGGTAGTCGCGCACTTGACGGAGCATGACCAGGCCGGCGGGCAGGGTGGCGTTGGTTGCCTCCTTGCCCGTGCTGGTCTTCACGAAGTCCGCGCCGGCCATCATGGAAACCAAAGCTGCCTGGGCCACGTGGCGCAGGGTGGGCAGCTCGCCCGTACCCAGGATGGCCTTAAGCACAGCCCCCTCCGCGGCCTCCCGAAGGGCCCGCACCTCGTCGTACAGCGCCTGCCAGTCCCCACGCAGGATGTGGGCGCGGCAGACCACCGCGTCCACCTCCTCCGCACCGGCCTGCACGGCCTCTATGACCTCGCTCAGCCGTGTAGACAGCGGGGTCTGCGCCGCGGGGAAGCCGGCAGCCACGGACGCCACGCGTACCGCCGATCCTGCCAGGGCTTCGCGGGCCACCGGGACCAGACGCGGGTACACGCACACGGCGGCCGCCCGCACCTGTTCCGGCGGGACTCCGTAGCCCTGCAGGACGTCGGGCCGCACCGGCTGACGCGCCTTGGCCGCCAGGCGTCGCACACTGCCGGGCGTGTCGTCGCCGCTGAGGGTGGTGAGGTCGAGGCACTGCACCGCCCGCAGCAGCCAACCCACCTGCCACGGACCCTTCACGCTGCGGCGCGCGACCAGGGTCCGCGCGCGCCACTCCGCGGCAGGAGGGTTGACACGCACGGACGCCAGCCACGCCAAGTCCAGCGCCACCCCGGGGTTGCGCACGGCGGGCTGAACGGCACGCACCGTGGTGCACACGTCTGGGCCGATCATACACCCGCCGGCGGCGCACAGGTGTTCGACCATGTGGGGAAGGGTGGCACGCGGCTTGCTACGGAAAAACCGGCGCGAGGGACAGGGATCTGGGAATACACGGGAATGGTGGGCGATCCGGGAATGGAACCGCGCATGTTCGTCCAGGGCCGCATCCCCTCCCAGTGGCTGGTCGCCCAGATGCCCCTGGCCATCTGGGCGACGGACGGTGCGCTGCGCTTCGTGGTGGTGGGAGGGACCGCGGTCCGGGAGTTGGGGCTGGAGCCCGACAAGGTTTTGGGCATCACGGTTTACGACTACTTCCAGAGTACCGACCCCGCTTACCCGCCCCTGGCCGCGCACCTGCAGGCCTTCCAGGGCCACACGGGAAGCTACCGGTTCGAGTACGGCGGCCGCGTGTTCCACGTGACCGTAGGACCCATCCGGCACGCCATCGGGCGCGTGGTGGGTGTGGTGGGATGCGCCACGGACATCACCGCCCTGGAGGCGGAGGCCAAAGGAGCCGCTTCCCGGGGCACGCTCGAGGCGTTGCCCGTGTGCGTGCTGCGGCTGGACGAGCAGCTTCGGGTGACCTTTGCCAACCCCGCGGCCCTTCACGCGCTGGGTCTGGAGGACCCCGAGGAGCAGGGTCTGGGCGAGGTGCCGGCGCTGGCGCCGCTGGAAGAACTCGCGCGGCGGGCGTGGCACCTGGGTGAGGCGGCTTCCGGCGAGCTGCCGGTGCCCGGGCAGGATCGGGTGCTGCACTGGCAGGCGGCCCTCGAACTGGATCCGCAGGGAGTCCGTCGGGCCGTGCTGCTGGTCGGCTGGGACGTCACGGAGGCGGTGGGGCGGCTGGCGGCCGCCCAGCGGGAGTCGCAGCAGTGGGAAGTGTGGGCCCGGGCCGCGGCGGAGGTGGGAGCCGCGCGGGACGCTCACGACCTGGCCGGGCGGCTGCTGCAGCGAGCGCAACAGCTTGCCTCCGCCCAGCACGGGGCGGTGGCCTTGTGGGGCGCGGGCAGGTTGTGCGCCCAGCAGCGAAGCGGGGCGGTCTCAGAACCTGATTGGGAACGGCTCCGCGAGCACGTCTCCGTGGGCGAAGCGGTGTGGCTAAAGCCGGTCACGGAGGAGGAGGCGCGCGCGCTGGGGCTGACGCCCGGCAGCTTCCGCAAGGCCCTCCTGGTGCCTGTGCGCGGGGAAGGTGCGGGTGGGGTGCTGCTCCTGGCATGGGAGGCACAAGAGCCGCAGCCGGATGACGCGGGCCCCGTGGTGCGGCTGGCCCGCCTGGCAGGTTTTGTGGTGTCCGCCCAGGCCCGGGAGCGTCGGCTGCAGGAGAAGGTCCAGATGCTGCATTGGCAGGAGCGTCTGGCTTCTTCGGGCACCGACGCCCCGGATCCCAAAGACGCCGTGGAGCGCTGGATCCGCGCTGTCCAGGAAGCGGTGCGCGCAAGCGGGGTTTCCGTGTACGGGGCGCAGGCGGACGTGTGGGTTCGACTCCACCAGGTGGGGGAACGGCAGCCCGCTGCCACCTTCGGCGCGGAGGAGGGTGCGGCGGCGCAGGCTGCACGCACGCGCCGGCTCCAGCGGGTAGCACCGACCCGGGGGGACCCCGCCTTTGTGGGGTACGGCGCGGAGGGCGTGCTCTTGCCCATGCCCGGGGCGAAGCCGTACCTGCTGGCGGTGGAAAGCGCGCCGGATGGAGGCTTTTCCGAAGAAAACCTGCAGCTCCTGGAGGCCTCCGCGGGCCAGCTGGCCGCCCTCCTACGCTGGCAGGACCACGCAGCCACCCATGCGTTTTCAGCCGAAGCGTACCGCAGGCTGCTGGATGCGGCGCCCGTGGGTGTGATGGTGCTGGACGGGAGTCGCTTGTTGCGCTACGCGAACGCAGCCGCCGGCGGGCTGCTGAGCTGCGGGCCGCAGGAGCTGGTGGGCCAGCCCGTACTGGAACTGTTCCACCCCGACGACCGCACGGAGGTTGCCGCCGCCCTGAGCCGTGCCTACGCGGAACCGGGCGCTGTGGTGACGTTCGCCGCGCGCCTCGTGCGTGAGGCCGCAAGTCCGGTGTGGGTGGAGGTGGTGGCGTCCAACCGGCTCTATGAGCCGGGCCTCACAGGGCTCGTGCTGTCCCTGCGCGACGTCACCGCCCAAAAGCAGGCCGAGGAGGCGTGGGCTCGGCGCGTGGCGGACCTGGAGGCCGTGGACGCGTTGGGTGCGGCGTTACGGGCGATCCAGACGGCCGGGGAAGCCGCACCCCGCATGGTGGAGCACGCGGCCCGCCTGCTGGGCGCGGACCACGCTTCCCTGGCCCTGCTGGATCCGGACGCCGACTCCTACACGGTGACTGCCGTGCACGGGGTCCTGTCGGAGCTAGCCGGGGCCAGTTTCCCCCTGGTGGGCGTGCACGGCCAGGTGTTGTCCACCGGAGAACCCTTCCGGGCAGACCAGGTCTCGGACGACCTGGCGCTTCAGGAGCGCGGCCTGGGCCCGGTCCTGGCGGCTCCCCTGCGGGTCGCCGACCGCGTCCTGGGCTCCTTGTTGGTGGCTCGGAAAAGCATCTCGCCCCTGGGCACGTACCACGAGGGCGACGCCGCGCGCCTGGGGCGGCTTGCGGAGGCGGCGGCGGACTTCCTTCGCCGGGGGGAGGAGACGGAGGCGCTGCAGCGCGCCTACACCGAGGTGGTGCTGTCGCTGGCACGGGCGATGGACGCGCATGACGGCATGGGCCCCGGCCACGGCACCGTGGTGGCGCACTGGGCGGAGGCGGTGGCCCAGCGCCTGGGCCGCAGCCCCGCGGAGGCTCGGGAGGTGCGCTGGGCGGCCCTCCTGCGCAACGTGGGCAAGGTGGCCATCCCGGAGGAGATCCTGCGGAAGGCCGGGCCTCTCGGGCCAGCTGAGCGGACCCTCATCGAGCGCTACCCCGTTGTCGGAGAGCAGATCCTGCAGGCCGTACCGCGCTTCCAGGAGGTGGCCAAGCTGGTCCGCCACCACCGGGAGCGGTGGGACGGGACCGGCTACCCCGACGGGTTGAAGGGCGAGAAGATCCCCTTGGGCAGCCGCATCCTCGCCGTGGTGGACGCCTACACCGCCATGACAGGCCACCGTCGCTACCGGGTCGCGCGCAGCCACGCGGAGGCGGTGGAGGAGCTGCAGCGCCACGCGGGGACCCAGTTCGACCCCGCGGTGGTGCGGGCGTTCGTGGAGCTGCTGGAGGAAGCGCGGACGCTGTAGCGCAGGCGCTGTGCCGCCCGCACGAGTGGAAGATCGTTCGGCGTCACCTGGGCCTAGGCGTCCCGCAGCTAGCGCGCCCGGAACGAACGAGCCAGCCAGAACACCCCCCACGCCAGCAGGGCGAACGCGGCCAGCACCAGGCGGTTCGCGTCCCACACGGGCAGCACCCGCGTGCGGTCCTCACGGATCTCCACCACGGCCACCGGCCGGGCCACCACACCCACGCCGGCACCTCCGCCCTCCCCGTGGGACCGCTCGTGCTCACCCTCCTCGTCCTCGTGCCGCTGCCGGCTCCCGACTCCGAAGCCGAGCCCGCCCGTGACTTTGGCCACCGGCACCAGCGTCCGGCCGTGCGCGTGGATCGGCTCGCCGAACACCGCCCGCACCCCCAACGGCTCCACCATCTGCCGCACCTGCGCGAGCAACCCTTCCACCATACACGCCTCCCGTACCGTTTGGGTCCAGTGTAAACACAGCCGGGCGGCGTGGCTCAGGCGGCGTGACGGGCCCGCCACCACCGCAGGGCGAGCTCGATCCACCATCGGTTCTGCTCATACGCGCGGCGGTGAAGCGTCCGCTCCCGGGGGACCGGCCACTCCCCTGCGGTTTTGCGGTGCTCTGCGCGTTTGCCCATGGCGAGCCCCCTCGGCTCCAGCGTAGGCGACCCCATAGAGGGGGATGCAGCAGTTCGCGGCAGGAGGCACTCCGGCGTCGGCAGGAGAGAGCGCTTGCAGGAAAATCAGGCGTGCGCCGGATGACGGGGCGCGGCCTTGTGGGCTAGCATCCGGCGCAGATTCGTGCGGAAAGGAGGGATCCCCGTGTGGTGGAGGACAGCGGGTGCGGTGCTGGTGGCCTCAGGGCTCGTCCTAAGCGGGTTCTTGGCAGGGCCGGGGCGCGTGGGGCCGGCAACACAACACCAGCACGGAGCGCAAGGGATGTTCATGGATCTGCTCATGGGCGGGCCGAGGGCCGCGGAGGCCGCGGCGCGGGTGGCGGGGGTGCTGCCCGATGACGCAGAGCAACTGCAGGCCCAGGTCTCCACGAGGAACGGGCGGACGGTGCGGGAGTACACCCTGGTGATCCAGGAAAAGGTGCTCGACATGGGCGGCGGGAACCGCTGGCGCGCGTGGACGTTCAACGGCACCGTTCCCGGCCCCACCCTGCGGGTGCGGAAGGGCGAAATCCTGCGGGTCCGGATCGTCAACCGGCACAACCGGACCCACAGCTTTCACGCGCACCTGGCCCGCTACCCCCTGGAGATGGACGGCTCGCAGGCCAACGTGATCACGGGCCGTGCTCCGCAAGCGATGATCCCGCCCGGGAAAGAGTACGTGTACGAATTCGTGGCAGAGGAGGCAGGGGCCACCTACTACCACTGCCACGCGGCGGACCGCGAGTTCCCCATCAACCAGCACATCCTGCAGGGCCTGTACGGCGCCCTCCTGGTGGAGGACCCCGCCCTCAAGCCCATGCGGGAGGGCGTGGTGTTCATGGCGGAGACCGGTCCTTTGCGGGCCGGCCCCAACCCGCCCTTTTACATCATGAACGGAAAGGGCATCCCCGGCGGGGAGCTCGCCCTGGAGGAGATCTTCAAGACGCAGGGGCTCCAGGGCGTGGTGGCCCAGCTGGGGAAGACGGTCCCGTACTTCAAGCTGAAGGCGGGCGAGGCCATCAAGCTGCACGTGTACAACATCGGCAACCTGGATCACACCTTCCACGCACACGAGGTGCCGCACGTGTCCCTGGCGGTCCTGCAGGGGCGCCCGTGGCCGGGCAACGTGGTCCCGTTGCTGAGCGGGACGGTGGACACCCTTCTGCTGGAGTTCAAGCACCCGGGGCTGTGGCTGTTCCACTGCCACGTGGTGAACCACGCGGACGCGGGCATGATCGGCGTGTTCGTGGTGGAGCCCTGACATGGACGCCACGGACCGCCTGCTGGGACGCACCGCGTGGTGGTTGAGCCTGGCCGCCTTCCTGGGCGTGGTGGGCGTCGTGTGGACGCTGCTGCGCGCTCCGGCCACGGAGGGCACCCGGTCAGAGGCGGCCCGGCCCGGGGCCCAGCGGCTCGAGGTGCGAATGAGGGAGTTCAGGTTCGAGCCGGCCCGGCTGGAGGTTCAGGCGGGGCGGGTGGAGCTGGTGCTGCGCAACGAGGGCGTCATCCCCCACGACTTCGCCATCCCTGCCCTCGGGGTCCAGACGGAGTACATCGCGGCCAAGAAGGAGAAGGTGGTGGCCCTGGACCTCAAGCCGGGCACTTACCCCTTTGAGTGCACGGTGGGGGGCCACAAACAGTCGGGGATGCACGGTACCCTCGTGGTGCGGTGACGTCCCGCCTGCGGGCGCTGGAGGTCCCCACCAGCTCGGTGCAGGTGGAGGTTCGCGAGGGGGCGATGCGGCTGCAGGGCACCCTGAGCTCGGCCGCGGAGGCGCGCCTGGTGGCTCTGTGCGTGCGGGGCCTGGACGGGGTGGTGGGCGTGGACGCCAGCGAGCTGCAGGCAGCGGAGGCTGGGTCGTGAGCGACCGATCCGCTTCCCTCGCGTGGGAGACAGAGGTGGTGCTGCGCGATGGCACCGCGGTACGCGTGCGGGCAGCCCGACCGCAGGACGAGGACGCCCTGATCGCCTTCTACCACGGGCTGTCGGATCCGGCCCTGGTGTACCGTTTCTTCACCCGCGTCTCGGACGCTGCTCTGGCGGAACAGGTGCGCTGGCTCCTGTACAACCCCAGGGTGGTCAGCCTCCTGGTCACCTTCGGAGACCCGCCTCGGGTGGTTGAAGGTAGGCCCACGGTGTACCTGAGGGACATGAGTAAAGCCGCAGCGGCTCGGGCGGCGGTGGCCGGGCTTCTGGCCGGGGGCAAGGCAGGCCGGGTGGCTAGCGCCCGCGCAGTCGGCCCGGATGATGTCCAAGTGCGCCTGGGCACATACGACGTCGCCCAGCTGCTGACGTGGAAGCACGCGCGACGCGAAGCGCTCGGCATCCCTGGCGTAGTGTTCGTTGACGCCGATGAGCGGCTGAACCGAGTGCACGTGGGGATCGAACCCGGCACGGACGCAACAGCCGTCCGGAGGCTTGCGGCCCGCTTGGGTGTCCCTCAGGAAGCAGTGATTGTTTCCGAGGTCGAACCCTTTAAGTTCACGGCTACCTGGCGCGACTACGTGCGGCCTACGGCCGGAGGCCTGCAGATCGCCTACTTTCGTGCCATGTCCAATATCGAGGAGGAGGTGGGAAACCTGGTGACTCACTAAGCGATCCGAATGGCGGGGCCGGGGTTGCTCCCCGGCCCCCTTTTTGACCAGAGGTGGAGGTGCGGGATGGCGAGCAGTAGTATCTGCTGCGCACGGCGCTGCAATAGGCAGCGTGCCGACAGGAGAGGAGGACGCACTATGGTTGAACGCCGCGCCTTCGGAATCCTGGGGATGGCGCTGGTGCTGCTTGCGGCCCTCGCCAGCGCCTGCAGGGGCTCGGATACGGGCAGCGGGAGGGATGCTGCGGACGGAAGGGACCTGATGCAGATTACGTTCCGCGTGGTGGCCACGGAGAAAACGCTGCCCGCTGACTTCTTCAGCATTGCGCCAAAGGACGTCCTGATCCGCGTAGCAACGGACCAGGACAAACTTCAAGAACTGTGGTCCTACTTCGGCCTCCAGGTCCAGGTGCCGTCGGTCCGTTGGGATCGGGAAGTGATCTTGCTTTTGGGCACCGGTGAATCCAGCACCTGTCCGTTCCGGGTCGGGGAGATCACCTTCGATGGTGCCAGCGGTCGACTCCGGATTCGCCTGGATCGGCCCACCGGGCCGGGGATGTGCACCGCGGACTTCTCCCCGCGCACCTTCGTCCTGGCACTACCCCGCAACCTGATGGACGGGGGCTGGCGTGAGATGCAAGTCCTAGGCGTGCATGGGGAACCTGTAGTGCCGCTGGAGTTGCCATGAATGGTCAAAGAGGGGGCTCAAGTAATGAATGGATGCCCCAGGTACCTGGTACCGATTCCAGGTACCCGAGCCATCCCGGCCAGGCCCTGCCCGGCTGACCGGGCTCAGATCAGCCCCCAATGTGCAAGCATCGGCTAGCGGACCAGGTGGGGTCGCGCCACGGAAGCCACGGCCGTACGCGCCCCCCCGCCCGCCACCGCCGCGGCCAGCGGAAAGGCCCACAGGTAACCCGCGGTGGGGCCCACCAACACAGACAGCCCGCCCCGGAGCTGCGCGAACACCGGCAGCCCTGCCACCCCAGGCAGCGGGTACACCAGCTGGGAGACGAAGCCCCGGCGGGCGCCCAGGCACAGACCTGCCAGCACCACGGCGAACACCTGCAGCGTGAAGGGCACGCTGGAGATCCCGGGCAGGGTGAAGCTCAGCTGGGCGCACACCGCGGTCAGGGCCGCTAGCACAGCAGACAACGTCAGATCGCGTGGGGTCAACAGCCTCGCCTCCTCTCCGTCCCTGGCTTCAGCTCGCGTCGGGTACCAGGCAGAATCCTTGCGCGGCAAAGTCCACGTGGATGGCGGAGGCAACCTCGGGAACGCACTCTCGCATAGGCAGATTCCACTACCGGCAGGACCGGTCGGCCACCGTAGCTGTGCGTGGCGAGGGTCTCGCTGCAATCCACCAACTCACGCCAGGCAATTGCTGCCGGGCGGTGCCGGTCGTCTCGGTGCAGGATCGCGTACGGGCCGGAGTGCCCTCCGGGATCGCCCGGCGCTACGGACGGTGGCAGACCGTGAGGACCGGCACGGAGCTGGTGCGTACCACGTGTTCGGCCACGCTACCGAACAAGATGCGGTCTACCCCCGTGCGGCCGTGGGTGCCCATCACGATCAGGTCCGCGCCCACCTCCGCGGCGGCCTCCAGGATGCGCTGCCGCGACAACCCGGAGCCCAGGCCCGTGCGCACCACCGTCTCACACGGGGGCAGCTGCTTGGCTCGGGCGGCCAGCTCCGCCCGGGCGCGCTCCTCCAGCTGACGGGCGATGGCCTCGCCTACGGGCTCGAAGCCGGCAGTCCAGGCGACGTCCAGCAGGGTCTCGTAGGTGACCTCCACCACGTGTAGCAACATCAGCCGCGCGTCGAAGGTGCGGGCCAGCAGATCTGCCCACGGGAGCGCGGCATCCGCGGCGGGCGAGAAATCCGTGGGGGCGAGGACGCAGCGGACGCGGGCCGGCCGGTCGGGGTCGTGCCGGACCGTGAGGACCGGGACGGGGCTGTGCACCACCACGTGCTGAGCCACGCTGCCGTACAACACCCGGGGCAGCCCTGTGCGGCCGTGGGTGCCCACGCAAACCAGGTCAGCCCCCACCCTCCGGGCGGCCCGCACGATGCCGTCCCGGGCCGGTGCCTCCTCCACTACGGTTTGGGCGGAGGGAAACCGCTGCTGCAGCTCCCGCATGGACGCCTCCGCAGCCCGCTGCGCGTCCGCCGCGAGGCGCGCGGCCAGGTCCACCGCCACCCCCGTAGGCCCCAGAAGCAGCGTGGGGTCCACCTGGAGGGCGTGGAACAATACGAGTTCGGCGCCGAACCGGCTGGCCAGAAAGTCCGCCCAGCGCAGGGCACCCTCCGAAGCCGGTGAGAAGTCGGTGGCAGCCAGGATCCTGCGAATCTGCACCTGCATTTGGGACACCCCCTTCGGGCCCGTCCGGAACCGTCGCCTGGACCCCCTCCAGTGTAGCCGTGGGCCGGTGAAACTACAGCCCTCCGGAGCGGTCGCTGGGCTTGACAACTCCGTGACAGAATCGGTTTTGTGACCGATGTCGCCGAACGGCTGGCTTCGGGTAGTACTGCGCAAGGTGGTGATGTCGGTGAAAAGATGGAGGCTTGCTGGTGTCCTGGGTCTAGTGGTCCTAGGAGTTGCGGGGCTGCAGGCAGGGCCCGCGCCTCAGAGGGTGGCATTCACGGCCAGGGAGTTCGCATTCGTACCCAACAAGCTCACGTTCAAGCTCGGCCAGCCCGTCCAGCTGGTGCTGGAGAACAAGGGCGTGATCGAGCACGACTTCGTGGTGGACCGGTTCAACGTGAAGATGGGTGTGGTCCAGCCGGGAAAGACCGGCACGGTCACCCTCACGCCCAACGCCAAAGGCACCTTCCAGTACTACTGCAGCGTGCCCGGGCACAAGGAAGCCGGGACGACCGGCACGCTGGTGGTCCAGTAGCCCATTAGCCCGCCGCCGCGGGCGCCACGCGGGCCGTGCGGTCCCGCAGCGGGCAGAAGGCCAGCCACAGGTGCTGCGTCCGGGCCCACTCCGCCCACGCTTCGTCCCCCAGGCGGGCTCGCAGCGCCGCCGACTCGATGCGCCGATCGCCGCGGCTCAGCGAAGCCAGGTTGGTCAGAAGCGGGCAGGGGAAGGGAGGGCACACCCCGCAGTCGCCACCCCACGGTCCCGGGCGCACCGGTACACCGGGCACACGTTCACCAGCTGCGCCTCAGCTTCCTCTTGCGTGACACAGGTGGCCGGCAGCACCTCGTACCACGCGCTGCCGACCCAGTACAGCCCGCACACCGCCGCGTAGTCCTGCGGCTCCTTCTTCCCGATCCTCATGGCGCACGTCCGCTTCCACCATGGCCCCGGACAGCAACGCGCACCATTGGGTGCGGAACCGATGCGCCCGCCCGGCGGGAGGGTTCTGTCCGGGCCTGGCAGGCCAGGATCGGTGCGCAGACCGATGGCGGGGGCCTCGGCAGGGCGGGTAGCCTGAAGCTGGGGAATCGGGTGGCGAGGGGGTGCCGAGCCCATGCGGATTGCCGTGGTGGAAAAGTCCAGGGCTGTCCGCGATGCCATCGCGGAGCTGTTGCGGAGTCGGGGCCGGCTGGTGGTGCCTCCTCCCGGGGGGAGCTGGCCCACCTGAGGGAGCCCCTGGACGTGGTGGTGGTAGACTTTGCGGCCTGCGTGGAGCCTGTGTTCCGGCAGAACCTGCAGGCCCTGCGGCTGGTGGTGACCACACCCGGTGACGAGGGGGGAGTACGGGCGGGCCGTCGCCAGCTTCGCCGCAGACGAGTGGGTCCCCAAGCCCCGCCTCGGGCTGCTGCTGCCCCAGGTGCGGGACCGCCCGGCTCAGTCCCCGGCTACGGCTCGATGAGCCCCTTGCGGATGGCGTACCGCACCAGCTCGGTGCGGTCGTGCAGGTTCAGCTTTTCCATGATGTGGGCCCGGTGGGTCTGCACGGTTTTCACGCTGATGTACAGCCGCTGGGCGATTTCCTGGTTGGTAAGCCCCTCCGCGATCAGGGTCAGCACCTCCCGCTCCCGCTCGGTCAGCCCGTCCAGGGAGGTGTCCTGTTCCCGGCGGCTGGCCCGCTCGAGGTAGTCCCGCACGACCAGCTTGGCCACGGAAGGATACAGAAAGGCCTCCCTCCGGTAAGCCGCTCGCACCGCTGCCACCAGGTCCTCCGCGGCAGCCCGCTTCAGAACGTACCCGGCCCCGCCCGCCTTCAGCATCTGGAACACGTAGTTCTCCTCCTCGTGCATGGTGAGCCCTAGCACCTGCACGGACGGTAGCTCCTCCCGGATCCGCCGCGTGGCCTCGATGCCGTTCATGTCGGGCATGCTAATGTCCATTAGCACCACGTCCGGCTTCATGCGGCGCGCCAGCTCCACGGCGTCCCGGCCCGTGCTGGCCTCCCCCACCACCTCGAAGTCCTCCTGGGTGGCGAGGATCATGCGGATCCCCTCCCGCACGATCCCGTGGTCGTCTGCGATCAGGATGCGGATCTTTGCTCCTGCCATACGGTCCCCCTCGCGCCTAGTGTAGCGAACCGAGGGGCCGGGGTGCAGGATCCGGTGCCCGCCCGATGTCCGGCCGGAGCCGGCGGGTGTAGACGTGAACGAGGGTCATACGACGGGTCCTACCCGTCAAAACAACCCGTCAAAACAAGAAGCCAACCCCGGTAGGGGAGAGGGGGAGTCCCGTGTACACGCATTCCGCCTGTGGGTGATCGCCCGAGCACAGGCCTTGCGCAACGTGGGCCAGGCCTGCGGGGAGTTCGGGATCTCCCACACCCTGTTCTACCGATGGCGGCGCCGCGGGCGGCCTCCCACCCTGAGCGTGGAGGCCGAGCGGGCCATCTTGAGCTTGGCCTACCCGGGGGCCAGCCCGCT
>PSLI01000045.1:0-13960 GCA_040289515.1 Candidatus Sysuimicrobiota bacterium | reverse complement strand
GCCCCGCCACGGCAGCCGGCGGCGGTGGCGGGCGTACCATCGGAGAAGCCGCGCGCGGAGCTGGGGCCCGCGCGCGACGAGGCGCTCCAGGGCGCTACCCGGCACCTTCCCTCGACCGCCCCCGCAGTACGCCGTGCAGGGCCAGGCGCACCAAAAGGAGCACCGCGCCGCTGGTGAGGGTGCCGACCACCAGGAACTGGACCGTGGCCGGGCTCGCCAGCCGCCCGAGCAGCAGCTGGCGGAGGAGCAGGCCCACGGGCACCGCCGTGATCCATGTGACGGTCAGGGTTTTCCAGCTGGCGGCGCGGTAGGTGCCCACAAGGGCGGCCACCGCAAGCCAGCTCAAGGCCAGGGGAAGGGAGGTGCGGGCCACAAGCTCCGCACCCAGCTCCGCCCCGTGGAAAGCCGCGCCCGACACCGAGAACAGCAGCAGGGCCAGAAGGTCTGCCATCAGGTATCGCACTACTTCCCTCCTGTGAGAGCGAGGCTACAACGCCGCGCGCGCACGGCGGGCAGCCACCCGCTTAACACAGCGCCTGCAGCCGCCAGGACAGCTGCCAGTCGCAGTACGGCGGGTGTGCCCCAGTGGTCGGCCACCAGCCCGAAGGGGGCGGCCAGCAGCGCAGCCACGGAGCTGGCGGCCACCTGCATCCCGCCGCCCAGCGCCGTATGAGCCGGCAGCAGCTCCTGCGACAGAACCAGGGTGATGGGCAGCACCCCCTGGGAGCAGGCGCCCAGGAGCAGCACCGCGGGGTACATCCACGGTGGCTGCAAAAGCGGCAGCAGGAGCACGATAGCCCCCAACACGGCCATGGTGCCGCCCAGCACGCCCTTGCGGCTCCACCGGTCTGCCAGACGGCCCAGCACCGGGGCGGCCACCACGCCGCCGGCCAGCAGGAGGGACAGGGCGGTGGCCGCGGCCTCTCGCGACTGACCGAGCCGGTCGATGAGGAAGCCGGGGTAAAACACCGTGAGGGCCACGTGCACGCCGCCCCGCAGCAGGGCAATCGTCAACAACAGCGCGTACGCAGTCCACAGATCCTCCCCCTCGCGTCGGTGTGCCTGTGGGTGGGGAAACCCCGCAGGCCGCAGCTGTGCTGTGGCCAGCAGCAGCGCGATGGGCAACCCCACCGCCAGCCACAGGGTCAGCCCCCGCAGGCCGAAGGCACCCGCCAGCACCGCCACCACCGTGGGACCCAGAGCCCAGCCCACGCTGCCGCCCACGGTGAAGTACCCCATCATCGTGGCCCGGCGTTCGCCGGCCAGCTGGTACGCGGTCCGCACCGCCTCCGGGTGGAACAGGGCGGGCCCCAGGGCCAGCACCGCCAGGGAGGAGGCGGCCAGCACCGGACCGGTGGCGAACCCAGCGAGCGCGAGCCCGGTAGCCGTGAGGGCCACCCCCGCGGGCACCATCCACAGGCTCGGGCGGCGGTCCGCGGTCCAGCCCGCGGCCACCTGGACGAGGGCCCCCGACAGGGATGCGGCGGTGACCATGAGGCCGGTGAGGGTGTACGTGAGGCGCAGTTCGGTTCGCAGGTACTGGGCCAAGGCCGGCAGGGCGCCCGCGCCCACGTCCACCGCGGCGTGTCCCACGATGAGCAGGGCCAGGACGGCGACGTGCGAAGAGCGCACGGTTTCAGTCTACGGGACGAGCCGGGCTCCGTCAGCCGGCTACACGCGCAGTTTAGGATCCAGGGCGTCCCGCAGGGCGTCCCCCAGCACGTTGAAGGCCAGCACCGTCACGGTGATGGCCAGCCCCGGGAAGATGGCCATCCACGGGGCCTTCTGCACAAAGTCCACCGCGGCCCCGCTCAGCATCAGACCCCACGCAGGGGTTGGCTCCGCCACACCCAGTCCCAAAAAGCTTAGCGACGCCTCCAGCAGGATGGCCTGCCCCAGGAAGGCGGTCAGCATCACCAGGTACGGTGCCAGCACGTTGGGCAGCATGTGGCGCAGGATGATGCGCCAGGGGCTGGCTCCCACGGCCCGGGCAGCCTCCACGTACGTGGTCTGCCGCACCTGCAGGGCGCTGCTGCGCACCACCAGCTCCGCCCGCGGCGCGAAGGACAGGGCGATGGCCACCACCAGGTTGGTGGTGCCGCTGCCGAGGATGGCGACCATGGCCATGGCCAGCACGATGAGGGGGAAGGAGACCAGGATGTCGGTGATGCGCTGGATCACGAGGTCCGTGACCCCGCCGAAGTAGGGGGAGGCCACCCCCACGACCGCACCCACCGTGGCACCCACCGCGGAGCTCGCCAAGCCCACCAGCAGCGCGGTGCGCGCGCCGAAGATGAGCCGGCTGAGGATGTCGCGGCCGAAGCTGTCCGTGCCCAGCCAGTGCTTCGCGCTGGGCGGGCTGAACATGGCCAGGTAGTCGGTTGCCAGGGGGTCGTAGGGCGCGATCCAGGGCGCCAGCAGGGCGGCCAGCGCTAGCAGAAGCAGGAACGTGGCGCTGGCCACGGCGAGGGGGTACCGGCGTGCGAAGCGCCAGAGCCGGCTGGGCGACCGGGCTGCGCTCAGGACCGGCCAGGGGCGGGCGTCCAGCGCGTTGGCGCGTCCGGCCATGGTTTCACGCGTAGCGGATGCGCGGGTCCAGGCGCGCGTACACAAGGTCCAGGATCACGTTGACCCCCACGTAGGTGGCCGCCACCAGCAGCAGGAGCCCCTGGATGAGGGTGTAGTCACGGCGGCTGATGGCTTCCACGAACAGCTTACCGACCCCGTTGAGGTTGAACACCTGCTCGGTGACCACCAGGCCGCCCATGAGGAACGCGAACTCCAGGCCGATGACGGCCACCACGGGGAGCAGGGCGTTGCGGAGCGCGTGGCGGAGGACCACCGTACGCTCCGCCAGCCCCTTGGCCCACGCGGTGCGTACGTAGTCCTCCCGCAGCACTTCCAGCATGGCGGAGCGGGTCATACGGGTGGCCACCGCGGAGTACCGGTAGCCGACCGCCAGCGCGGGCCACACCAGCTGGCTCAGGTTGGCCCTTGGGTCCACCCACAGGGACGTGAAGGTCATGGGCGGCAACCACCGGAAGGTGTACAGGAGGAACAGCAGGAGCAAGATCCCCAGCCAGAAGGACGGTGTGGCCAGGCCTGCCACGCTGAACACCTGCACCAGGTGGTCCACCCACGTGCCCCTGCGCACCGCCGCCCACACCCCGAGGGGGATGGCGAGGCTCACGGCCACCAGGGTGGCCATCACCGCCAGCTGCAGGCTAAGCTCCAGCCGCAGGGCGATCTCCCGGGACACGGAACCCCCTGTCCACATGGAGGTCCCCAGATCCAGCCGTGCCAAGCCCCCGATCCAGTCCGCGTACTGGACCCACAGGGGCTTGTCCAGGCCCAGCCGCGCCCGCTCCTGCGCCAGCACCTGAGGCGTGACGTACGCGCCCCCGCTCACGAACCGCAGCTCCACGATGTCCCCGGGGATTACGCGGACCAGGAGAAAGATGAGGGTGGCCACCGCCCACAGGGTGGGCACCACCAGGACCAGGCGCGCCAACACGTACCGCAGCATGCTACTCGCTCAGCCAGACCCCCTCCAGGTCCTCCAGGTAGTGGGAGGGGCCCACCTTGTAGCCCTGAAGCTTCTTCCAGTGCGGGATGATCCGCTGCCACCACAGCAGGTGGAACTGGTACGCGCGGTCGCTCAGCACCCTCCGCTCGAACTGGCGGACAATCTGCAGGCGGCGCTGCGGGTTGCGCTCCCGACTCTGCTGGCGGTACAGCCCGTCCAGCAGCCGGTCCGTGTAGCGGGCGTAGTTCAGAGGGCTGCGGTCGCTGGAGACGAACTTGGTGAGCTGCACGTCGGGATCGTCGAAGAAGTCGCAGGTGAAGTCGACCCCCACGTCGTAGTTGCCCGCCCGCAGGTCCGCCAGGTACGGCCCCGTTTCCTGGATTACGTGGCGGGGGTTGAGGCCCACCTGCCGCCACTGGTCCACCAGGAAGATGCCCGCAGGGATATAGGGCATGGGGACGTTGCGGTTCTTTACGGTGAACTCGAACCCTTCGGGCACTCCCGCCTCCCGCAGCAGCCGGCGCGCCTCCTGCCGTGCCGCCTGGATGTCGCGGCCGAAGCCCGCCAGCTTGGTGAGCTCTGCCTCGGGGGTGGCGTAGGGGCCGCCCGGCCGCATCACGCCGCCCACGGGCCCCATGAAGGTGATCTGCGACAGCGCGCGGGAGCCGCCCCACCGGTCGATGGCCAGGGTGAGGGCCCGCCGCACCCGGAAGTCGTCGAAGGGCTTGCGCTGGTTGTTGGGCACCACCAGGAGGTTGCACAGCCACCCGGATTCCTGCACGGTGACGCGGTCGCCCAAGAACTGCACCACCTCGTCGCGCTGGGCGGGGGCGAACCCGCGGAACTCCACCAGGGCCTGGCCGAACTTGATGGCCGCCGTCTGGGCCGCGGGGCTGCTGATGAACAGGGCCCGGTAGCCGTCCAGGTAGGGGCGGCCGGGGTTCCAGTAATTCTCGAACCGAACCCCCTCCCAGTGGGAACCCCGCACGTACTCCTTGAAGCGGAACGGCCCGGTCCCCATCACGTTGCGCTCGTACCACCGCGGGTCCCGTTCCAGGATGTCCGCTTTGTAGATCCAGTTGAAGGGCGAGGCCAGCTTCTCCAGGAAGGTGGCCGACGGCCACTTCAGCCGGATGACCACGGTGTTAGGGCTGGGGGCGGTGATGCTCTCCACCATCTCGTACATGGCCTGCCGGACGCTCACGACCCCCTGCGGCGGGAAGATGATCTTGTCCAGGCTCGCCTTCACGTCCCGGGAGGTGAGCAGGCTCCCGTCGTGGAACCGCACGCCGCTGCGGAGGCGGAAGGTGTAAGTGAGCCCTTCCTCCGACACCGTCCAGCTCTCCGCGAGGTCCGGCACCACCTTTGGGTAGTTGAAGGGGTCGAACTTCACCAGCAGGTTGTAATGAGGCCGGATGGGGTGGATCATTGCGAAGGTGGTCTCCCGGTGGGCATCGAAGGAGGGCGGCTCCGCGGACACGATGAAGCTCAGCGTGCCTCCCCGCCGGGGCTGCGGGGCGGGGGCGGAACTTCCCACGGTGCCAGACGTCATCACCACGGCTACCAGCAGGGCGGCCGCCAGCTGAATGATCCATCGCCGTGCGTGCACGACCTTCACCCCCTTGACAACAAGTCGCCTCACCAACTGGAATAGGACGAACTACCGCGTCCTTCCTGCCCCGGGCGGGCTCAACGTTCGGGTCCGGGCGACAAGGAGCTCCGCCGGGTGGAGGGCGCGACGGCCTGCGCCGTGGGCGATCTGCTGCCGGCAGCTGATCCCCGCGGCCACCACGGGGACCGGCGCTGTGAGCTGGCGGAGGGCAGGTAACAGCCGGCGCTCCGCAATGGCCATGGACAGGTCGTAGTGGCCCCGCTCGAACCCGAAGGAACCCGCCATGCCGCAGCAGCCGGAGTCCACCTCCTGCGGCCGGAACCCCGCGCCCTGCAGCACCCGCAGCAGGGGCCCCATCCCGACCAGGGCCCGCTGGTGGCAGTGGCCGTGCACCACGACGGTGCCGTCACCTTCCACGGGCGGGAAGGCCAAGCCGCCTTGACGGTCCAAGAACTCCTCCAAGAGGAGGGTATTGGACGCCACCGCGCGGGCCGCCTCGCCGGGTACGAGGTCCGGCACCTCGTCGCGGAACGTCAGCACGCAGCTGGGTTCCACTCCCACCACCGGCACGCCCCTTTCCGCCAGGGGCGCCAGGCGCTGCAGCGCCGTCTGAGCATTCCGCCGCGCCTGGTCCAGGAAGCCACGGCTGATGAGGGGTCGGCCGCAGCACACGGTGGGGGCCAGCACCACTTGATAGCCCAGGTGTTCCAGCAGCTCCACGGCCGCCATCCCCGGCTTCGGGTCGTTGTACAGGGTGAAGGTGTCCGCGAACAAGGCGACCACCCCGCCAGCTGAATTTCCTGCGGGGGCGTGGCGGCGCCACCAGCCAAGGAATGTGGGGTAAGCGAACTGGGGCAGGGGCCTGCGTCGGTCCACGCCCACGGCGTGGAGCAAAGCGCGTGCCAGGGGCCGCTGAACCAGCCAGTTGCTGAGGGGCGCTGCAGAGCAACCCAAGCGGTTCAGCAGGCGCGCGTGGCCGAACAGCCAGTCCTTCACGGGCGTCCCGTGGGTCCGATGGTGCTGGTACAACACCTCCGCTTTCATCTTGGCCATGTCCACCACCGCGGGGCACTCTGCCTTGCAGGCCTTGCACTCCAGGCACAGATCCAGGGCCTGCCGCATACGGGGCCCCGCGAGCTCGCCAGGCGGCAGAAGGCCCGACAGGGCTGCCCGCAGGAGGTTGGCGCGCCCCCGGGTGGAGTGCTCCTCCTCCTTTGTCACCATGTAGGAGGGGCACATGACCCCGTCCAGCTTCTTCCGGCACGCGCCTACCCCGCTGCAATGGTCCACCGCCGCGGCGAACCCCCCCTCCCGGGACCAGTCAAAGGCCGTCCGGACGGTTACGGTGTGGTAGTCCGGCCCGTACCGCAGGGAGGCGTCCATGGCAGGACCGTCCACGATCTTGCCCGGGTTCAGGAGGTTGCCGGGGTCGAACAGGCGCTTGACGGCTCGGAAGGCGGCGTAGATCTGTGGGCCGAAGTACCGCTCCACGAACCACGAGCGCACCATACCGTCGCCGTGCTCCCCGCTCATGGCCCCGCCAAACTCCAGCACCAGCTCTCCGACCGCCTGGGCGATGCGCACCATGCGCTGCACGTCCTCCCGATCCCTGGGGTTCAGCAGGGGGCGCACGTGGATGCAACCCACGCTGGCGTGAGCGTAAAAGGCGGCCTGGACTCCTTCCCGCTCCAGGACCTGGTGGAACCGCCGCATGTACGCACCCAGGCGCTCCGGCGGGACCGCGGTGTCCTCCACGAAGGCCAGGGGCTTGCGCGCTGCCCGGATCCCCTGCAAAAGTCCCTGGCCCGCCTTGCGGACCCGCCACAGGTTGTCCTGGCCCGGCCCGTCCAGGACCCGCACGCAGGCGTGGGCAACGCCGCCTACCAGCTCCCGTTCCAGAGCGGCTACGTGGTCGGCCAGGTCGTCTTGGGCTTCGCCGGAAAACTCCACCACCAGAAGGGCCCCGGGGTCGCCCTGCACGAAGGTCATGCGCCGGGCGTACTCCGGCTGCCGGCGGGTCATGTCGAGGATCATGCGGTCCATCAGCTCCACCGCGGTGGGACCGTGGTGCAGGATGGCCGGGGTGGCGTCCAGGGCGGTGAACACGTCGGCGAAGTGCAGGACGGCCAGGGCTGTGTGCCGGGGCCGGGGCACCAGCCGCACCCGCGCCGCCAGCACCACTGCCAAGGTCCCCTCGGAGCCTGCCACGAGCTGCGTCAGGTCAGACGGGTCTTGCAGCAGGCTGTCCAGGTTGTACCCGCTCACCCGCCGCAGCAGCTTAGGGAACCTGCGCTGGATCTCTTCCGCGTGGCGGGCCACCAGGTCCCGCACACCGCGGTAAATCTCCCCTTCCCGGCCGGGGTCCTGCAGCTTGGCCTGGTAGCTGGGCGGATCCAGGGGTCGGCAGGTCAACTCGGTCCCGTCGGCCAGCAGCACCCGCAGCTCCAGCAGGTGATCCATGGTCTTGCCATAGACCAGCGACCGGCTTCCGCAGGAGTTGTTGCCGATCATGCCCCCCAGGGTGGCGCGGTTGCTGGTGGAGGTATCAGGCCCCAGACACAGGCCGTAGGGCTGCGCTGCCCGGTTCAGCTCGTCCTGCACCACTCCAGGCTGCACCAGGGCCCAGGGCCCAGAGGGGTCCAGCTGGACGATTCGGTCCACGTACTTGGAGAAGTCCAGAACGACGGCCGCGCCGATGGACTGCCCAGCCAGGCTGGTCCCCCCGCCCCGGGGCACCACCGGAACCCCCGCCTCCGCCGCCACCTGCAGGGTGTTGGCCACGTCCTCCTCATCGCGGGGGATCACCACGCCCACGGGCATCACCTGGTACAGGCTGGCGTCGGTGCTGTACAGCACGCGCGAGAAGGGGTCGAACCGGACCTCCCCCCGGACCACGGATCTGAGCGCACGTTCGATACTTTGGGCTTGTTTGGCTGGCATGCCGAGGTAGGCTTCCACGTCCCGCATTAGAGTCCCTGCCATGTTCCCGATGGGGAACACAGATCGCTTGCATGGCGGGCAGTAACCCCGTCTAAAATGAGCTGGGTGTTGCATGATGGGAACGGGAACAGAAAGCTCCCGCGAGCAGGCGCGGGCGTTCGGCAACTACATCCGGACCCTGCGGCAGAACCTGTACGGCCGGGGCAAGGGAAAAAGCTTGCGGCAGCTGGCCGCGGAGGCGGGCATCCCTCCCAGCGTGCTGTCCCGGGGCGAGCGGGGACTGTTGGATCTTCGGCGGCCCGGCTACATCGAGCGGCTGGCCCCCGCCCTCGGGGTTCCCGTCACGGTCATGAAGAGGGTGGCGCACCTGGTGACCCAGGAGGACGTGGCGTACTTTCGGGCTCTGCGGGGAGGGAGAGGGCCTTGGGCCCGGCTCCAGCAGGTGGTCGAGCGCATGCGGGGGGCGCCTCCGGAGGTGGTGGAGGCGCTGGTGAGCTACGGGGAGTTCCTGCTGGCGCGGTGGGAGCAGCAGCGCCTGCAACGCCGGACGGGCTGAAGCCAAACCACACGAAAGGAGGCGCACCATGACCTACGTCATCGCGGAACCCTGCATCGGGACCAAGGACCGGGCCTGCGTGGAGGTGTGTCCTGTGGACTGCATCCACCCCCGGGCGGAGGAAGACCAGGGGGAGCTGATGCTGTACATCAACCCCGACGAGTGCATCGACTGCGGAGCGTGCGAGCCCGTCTGTCCGGTGCAGGCCATCTTCCCGGAGGGTGATGTCCCCGAACAGTGGAAGGACTACAAGGAGATGAACGCGGATTACTACAAGCTCAGCCGCGAGGCCTTCGCGGAGAAGTGGGGACGGGAACCCTAGAGGTTGCTCATTCCCCTCACCCGGCGTAGCGTGGGGATGGGGCAGGCTCCCGTCGCCACAGCCGCAAAAGGCACCCCGACCCGTGGGCGAGCGGGCAGCCTGCCGCGATCCTCTTGATGACGACCCGGGATCCGATGCGGGAGCTGGGTCCGGGCTTCCGGGTACGCTGGGTGGCAGGCGTACCCGTGCTGCAGGCGGAAGTGCTGGAGGTGGATGGTGTCCGCCACGCCTTCAGCACCCGTCGGTACCCCCAGGCAGACGACGCGGACATCCTGCGGGCCCTGGGTTTCCGCCCGGAGGCGGTGGTGGAGGCGGAGCAGGTGCACGGGGGCGTGGTGGCCCAGGTGGACGGGGTGTTCCCTGGAAGAGTGCCCGGTGCGGATGGGTTGTGGACGCAGCGCGCGGGGGTGGTGCTGCGGGTGCGTTCCGCGGACTGCCTCGCTGTGCTGCTGGCGGACCCCCGCGGCGGTCGTGTCGGGGCGGTCCACGCGGGCTGGCGCGGGCTTGCCCGGGGCATCCTGGCCCGCGCGGTACGGATGCTAAAAGAGGGCGGCAGCCGGCCGGAGGACCTGCGCTGTGCGGTGGGCCCCTCCGTGGGGCCGTGCTGTTACGAGGTGGACGCGCCCGTACGTGCCGCGTTGCGGGACTGGCCCCGCGCATTCCGGGAGGGTCGGCTCGGCCGCTGGCGGCTGGACCTGCGGGCGGTGGGGGCCGCGCAGCTGCGATCGGAGGGTGTGCGGCCGGAGCACCTAGCGGTGTGCGCTGCCTGCACCGCGTGCGAGCCCGGCTGGTTCTACTCGTACCGGAGGGAGGGCCGGACGGGTCATCTATGGGCCCTGGTGAGCCGGGAGGGCGGGCCGTGGGGGCGGTAGCGACGCAGCTGGAGCACCAGATCCACGAGCGCCTCCAGCGGGTGTGGGAACGCATCCGCGCAGCCTGCGCCCGTGCGGGCCGCGACCCCGCGCAGGTGCGGGTGGCGGGAATCACGAAGGGGTTTCCCGCGGAGGTGGCTGCGGCCGCGGTGCGCGCCGGCCTGCGGGACCTTGGGGAGAACCGGGTGCAGGAGGCGCGGGCGAAGATCCCCCAGGTGCAGGCGCTCGCAGGCGGCTTTTCCGTGCGCTGGCACCTGGTGGGGCACCTGCAACGGAACAAGGCCCGCTGGGCTGTGCAGCTGTTCGACTGGGTGCACTCCGTGGACTCCCCCGAGCTGGCGCACGAGCTCAGCCGCCGCGCCACCTCCGCCGCCCGCACCTTGAAGGTATTGGTGGAGGTGAACGTGGCCGGAGAGCCCACCAAGCACGGGGCGACCCCTGAGCGGGCGGGCCAACTGGTGGAACTGGCCTCCTACCTGCCGGGGCTGCACGTCCGGGGCTTGATGACGGTGGCCCCCCAGAGCCGGGACCCTAAAGAGGTGCGGTGGGTGTTCCGCGAACTCCGAGAGCTGCGTGATAGAATACGCCTGGAACGCGGCCTCGAGCTGCCGGAACTGTCCATGGGGATGACCGAGGACTACGAGGTGGCGGTTGAGGAGGGCGCGACCCTGGTCCGGCTGGGGCGCGCCCTGTTCGGGGAGCGACCCAACGCAGCGCAGCAGGAGCACCCGGGCCAAGGCCCGGGCCCCACCGGAGGGGGCACGACGCAACAGCGGGGGTGACGCCGTGGGAGCCATCCAGCGCCTGATGGGGTTCCTCGGGTTCGAAGAACAGGCCGAGGAAGAGTTTCTGGGGGAAGGGGAGGAGCGCCGCCGGGCGCCCATCCTGCGTCTGCACGCGGCGCGGCAGATGGAGATCGTGGTCCTCCAGCCGCGCACCTTCGACGACGCGCGGGCCGCGGCCGAGTACCTGAAGGGCCGTCGGCCCATCGTGGTGAACCTGCGGGAGGCGGACCGGGAGGTGGCACAGCGCATCGTGGACTTCCTGTGCGGGGTGGACTACGCGCTGGACGGCCACCTGCAGCGGGTCTCGGAGGACATCTTCCTGTTCACGCCCAGCCACGTGGTGATCAGCGCCGAGCGTTCGCGCACCTTCGGCGGGGATTCCCCCGCGTTCCCGGTCTCCTGACGCCTCCCCTGGACCGCCGGGGAGGAACCGGATGGCGTGGCGCAGCCTGTTCTGGGAGCAGGGGGTTGTTTACCTCCTGGACCAGACCCTCCTTCCACACACCGCCCGGGTGCTGCGCCTGGAGGACTGGCAGGAGGTGGTGGAAGCCATCCGGGCGCTGCGCGTGCGGGGCGCCCCCGCCCTGGGAGCCGCGGGCGCCTACGCCCTGGCGCTGGCCGCGCGGCAGTTTCAGCAGGAACCGAAGACCTTCTGGACGCGGCTTGAGCAGGCAGCGGAGGTGATCCGCTCCGCGCGGCCCACCGCGGTGAACCTCCGCTGGGCCACCGACCGCGCCCTGCAGGCCGCGCAGGGGGCAGAAGATCCCGTGGCCGCGGCAACCCGCGTGCTGGAGGAGGCCCACCGCATCGCGGAGGAGGACGCGCGAGCCTGCCGGGCCCTGGCAGAGGCGGGGGCTCGGGAGCTGCGGGACGGGGAGCGGGTGCTGACGCTCTGCAACACCGGAAGTCTCGCAACCCTCGGGGTGGGCACCGCCCTCGGCATCCTGCGGGTGGCCTGGGAAATGCGCAAGCGGGTGCACGTGTACGCGTGCGAGACACGCCCCCTGCTGCAGGGAGCGCGCTTGACTGCCTGGGAGTTGCAGCAGCTGGGCATCCCCTTCCACCTGGTGGTGGACGCCGCCGCGGGGTGGCTCATGGCGCGGGGCTTGGTGGATCGGGTGCTGGTGGGCGCGGACCGCGTAGCCGCCAACGGGGACGTGGCCAACAAGATCGGCACGTACACCCTCGCGGTGCTGGCGCGCCGCCACGAGGTACCGTTCTGGGTGGCAGCGCCGCTTTCCACCGTGGACTTGCAAACCCCGTGCGGACAGGCCATTCGGGTCGAGGAGCGGGCACCGGAGGAGGTGACCCACCTGGCGGGGGTGGCGGTGGCTGCACCGAACGCGCCAGCCCTGAACTTCGCCTTCGATGTCACACCCGCGGAACTGGTGGACGCGCTGGTGACGGAGGCGGGGCTGGTGCGTCCTCCCTTCGGCCCCGCCCTGCGCGCTCTGAAGGAGGGAGCGCGAGTGTGAAGCGCCACGGCGCGTGGGTCCTCCTGGGGTTGGTGGCGGCCTTGGCGGCGTGGGTCGTGGCGGTGGCCTACGTGGTGCGCAGCCGGGACCTGGTGGCGGTGCAGGCGGCGCTCGTGGTGTATGCCGCCTACGGTGCCGCCATCCAGCTCGCGGGAGTGGCGGCCCGAAGAGTCCGCGAGCGCAAGCGCGAACTTTACCACCTACCGTTTGTGTCGGTCCTGGTGCCCGCGCGGGACGAGGCGGCGGTGATTCAGAGCACCCTGCGCTGCATCGGCCAGCTGCGCTACCATCACGCGGACGGCCGGCCCGCCTTCGAAGTGATCGTGGTGGACGACCGGTCGCAGGACGGAACCGGACAGCGCGCGGCGCGCGCGGAGCTTCCGGTCCCGCTGCGGGTGGTGCGGGTGTCCGAAGGTGCCCCTGGGGGGAAAGCGGCGGCGTTGAACGTGGGCACGCAGGTGGCTTCAGGCCAGCTGCTGGCCATCTTCGACGCGGACGCACGCCCGGAGCCCGACTTCCTCCTGCAGGCGGTTCCCCACCTTCTGGAGCCGGGTGTGGCTGCGGTGCAGGGGCGGCGACGGCTGTACGGCGGCCGGGGGAGCGTGCTGGCACGCGGGCAGGAGCACGAGTTCGACGTGTACCAGACCTCCATGCAGCGGGCCAGGGATTGGCTGGGGGCGCGCGTGCTGCTGGGGGGCAACGGGATGGTAGTGAACCGGTTTGCCCTGGAGGCGGTGGGGGGGTGGAACCCGGACGCCCTCACGGAGGACATCGACCTGGCGATCCGGTTCCACGCTGCCGGCTGGCGGGTGCGGTACTGCGAGGAGGCGGTGGTGTGGGAGGAAGCCGCACCCACCTGGCCCGCCCTGGTGCGACAGCGGGCGCGATGGTGCGAGGGGGTCCTCCGGGTGCTGGTGCAGCACGCGTTGAGCATCGTGCGGGGTCACCTGCCCGTGCTGCAGAAGGGCGAGGTGCTGCTGTTTCTTACGGGCTCCGTGTTAATCCCCGCGGCGGTATTCGCCAGCTACGCGTACGGGCTGGCGGCGTTTCTCCGGGGTGCGCTGCTCCCCTACTATCTGCTACCGGTGCCGCGGGCGCTGCCGGAGCCCCTCGTGGCGCCCGCCTTCGGTGCCTTGACGGCCAGCCTCGGACTTGCGGCCGTGGTGGAGTTGCGGAACACCACCAAGGCCCTGGGAGGCTTCCTGGCCTACGGTGTTTTGGCGGTCCACCCCCTGCTGTCCACGCCCCTGGCGCTGGTGAACTACGCATACGGTGCCCTGACCGGCCGAAGCCGCTGGTGGAAGACCGACCGCGGAACTCCGCAGGGCGTTCCGGCCCCGCAGCTAACCTGGCAGCGGGACGGACGGGTGGGAGAATGGCTCGCCCTGGGGTCCTACCGCCGGGCACTCCCCTAAGGTACCTGGAACCGGTAGCGGGTACCGCTACGTGGAACCGGGCCCGCAGGGGTGCGAGGGCGTGCTGCGGGTGTTGGCGCAGCACGCATCCAGGATCGTGCGGGGTCCCTTCCCGTGCTGCACGCGTTTGCCAGCGTAGGTAGGGCAAGCACCGGCGGCAGCTCAGGAAAGGCCGGCGTGCCGCCAGGTCCGGTAACGGCTGAAGGTCCGTCCGGCCCAGGGGCTGCATCCCTCAGCTGCCGCCTGCGCGTCACAGCTCCCCCTGCGCGAGGTACCCTCTGCGCCCGGGACCCCCCTCCAGCCGGCTTGTACGCCTTCTGCCCGGGCGGCAGGCCCACGACCGCTTCTGCGGGGCAGAGCGACTCTGCTTCCTCCCGGTTCGCCAGGTCCCACCGCCCCAGGGCGTACGCGTGGTAGCTGGTCCACGGGTAGTCCTCCGGGTGGTCGCACAGCCCTG
>PSLI01000044.1:0-14037 GCA_040289515.1 Candidatus Sysuimicrobiota bacterium | reverse complement strand
TGGCGGCTGGCGCGGTAACCCGCCCGCGGCCGCGGCCCGCAGGTGCCGCGGCCCCGCCCGGACTTTGAATTGATCACCACCAATTCCGATCTGGGCCGATCTAGAAGATCTAGGGAAAACAATTCGCGCGGCGATGTGGCCGCATCGAATCCGAAAGTACCGACACTGCGGAGCCCGCCGTGCGGGTAACGCCCGGATCCACCTGAGGTCTGGCACGAGGTGACGCTGCACCACATCAAAGAAGCAACTGGAGCAGCGGGCAAGGGCCACGCAGGTGCCGGTGCCGTGAATGCCGCCCTGGCCAAACTGCGCCAGACGGTCGAGTCCTTCAGATCCTACATTCGGAGCCTGCCGCCGGAGCAACTGGCTCCCGCCGCCTGGGGGCCGCCGGAGGTGCTGGTACACCTGGTGTTCTGGCACGAAACATTCGTCTCTACTCAGGCACTCCTGGACCTCGGGTGCCCGGCGGAAGGCCTCCTCCAGCTCCGGACGGCTATTGTGGGCGCGTTCGCTTTCCAGCAGCCCCAGTTGGTCCAGCTCCTGCACGATGTGGGCCAAATCCGAGCTAAACAGCAGGGCACCGCGGTGCCGGCGGGCGTACTCCACCTGGACGTCCACCAGCTCCCGCCGTCCAGCAGGACCGCCACCTCCGCTACCTCCAGGGTAAGAGCAGCGTGTCCTCCACAAGACCCTCCGGGTCCCGAACGGCCACCACGGGCTGTCCCCCGACCCGTGTGGGGATCAGGTCGACGGCTCGCAGACGCGGCAGGCTGGACATTCTCCAGCGCCGCATTGTACCCGCCGGGGCGGGCCGGAGGGGGAAGCGGGTGGCATAATGATCTAGTGAGCCGGCCGCTGTGGGCCATCTTCCTCACCATCCTCGTGAACCTGATCGGCTTCGGGATCGTCATCCCGCTGCTGCCCTTCTATGCCCGCAGCCTGGGCGCTTCCCCCCTTCAGGTGGGGTTGCTGTTCGCCTCCTACTCCGCCTGCCAGCTGGTGGCGGCGCCGCTGCTGGGCGCGTGGTCGGACCGGTGGGGACGCAGGCCGGTGCTCCTTGTCAGCCTGGCGGGTACCGCGGTGAGCTTTGCCCTGCTGGCCGTGGGCCGGAACCTGCCAACCCTGTTCGCCGCGCGCGTGGTGGACGGGCTTTCGGGCGGCAACATCTCCACCGCGCGCGCCTACATCGCGGACGTGACGCCGGAGGGCCAACGGGCCCGCAGCTTCGGCCTCATCGGCGCAGCCTTCGGGGTCGGCTTCGTAGTGGGACCGGCCCTGGGAGGGGCGCTGTCGCACTTCGGGTACGCGGCGCCCGCATGGGCGGCGGTGGGCCTTACGGTGGCGGCCATGGCCTTGGCGTGGCGGTGGCTACCGGAGACGGTGCACCGGGTGCGGGCGGCAGGCCCGTCCCCTTGGCGGCAGCTGCCCGTGGTACTGCGGCGGCCGGGCCTGCGGGCTCTGCTGGCTGTGGACTTTGTGTACTGGGCCACCGCGGCGGTGGTGCAGACCACCTTTGCCTTGTTCGTGAGCCAGCGGTTCGGGTTGGACCCTTCCCACACGGGCTACCTGCTGGCTGTCTGGGGCGCGGTGGGCGCGGCGGTGCAGGTAGGTCTGGTGAGCCCCGTGGTGAGGCGCTGGGGCGAGCTGCCGGTGCTGACCGGTGGCCTGCTGGTGGCCGGGCTGGGTCTACTGGGCGCATCCGCAAGCCGGGGTCTTTGGGTGTTCGTGGTGAGCACCCTCGCGGCCGGCGTGGGTGCGGGACTGTCCAACCCGGCCCTGGTGTCCCTCATCAGCCGTTCTGCTGCCGCGCACGAGCAGGGAGCGGTGCAGGGGGTGGCTGGCGCCCTGGAAAGCCTCGGGCGGATGGTGGGCCCGGTGTGGGGGAACGGAGTCCTGGGAGCTGTTGGGGAGGGGGCTAGCTTCGCCTCCGCGGGGGTCGGGATGGTGATGGCCGGCCTCGCTGCGGCAGCGATGCGTCCTGGGGCCCGCACGAAAAGGCCTAAGGGGAGGTAAAAGCCGTGGACTGGAAGGTCAAATTCGAGGCGGCGTTGCCGTACCACGAATTCCTGCACCGGTACGGGACGGAGGTGCACCGGGAGCGGTGGCACCGGGTGTACGAGGCGGTGCGACTCACGGCGCAGCAGCGCGCCCTGCTGGCGGGGTTCCAGCGCCAGGTCAACCTCCTGGTGCTGGCGGGCGCATGGTGCGGAGACTGCGCCCGCCAGTGCCCCATCCTGCAGCGGTTCGCAGAGGCCACCCCGCGGATCCAGCTGCGGTTTCTGGACCGCGAGGAGCACCCGGACCTGCGGGAGCTGCTGGCCTTCAACCGCGGCTACCGCATCCCCGTGGTGGTCTTCCTGAGTGAGGACTTCGCGGAGGTGGCCCGGTACGGAGAGCGCACCCTGTCGTTGTACCGGCAGATGGCCGCGGAAGGCTTGGGACCTGCCTGCCCCGTGGGGGTGCAGCCTCCCGGGGAGGATCTTTTGCACCGCGTGACGGAGGAGTGGCTTTGCGAGGTGGAACGCGTGCAGCTGCTGCTGCGGCTGTCCCCGCGCCTGCGGCAGCTGCACGGCGACTGAGGCCGACGGGGTATACCCTGGGGTAGTAAGGGAGGGGCCGTGCTGGAGCTAATCGTGTTCACCAGCGGGGGCGTGCTGCTGGCCCTGGAGATCGTGGCCAGCCGGGTGCTAGCCCCCACCTTCGGGAACTCCATCTACGTGTGGGGGAGCCTCATCGGGGTGTTCCTCACGGCCCTCAGTGTGGGGTACTGGCTGGGCGGGCGCGTGGCGGACCGCTACCCCAGCCAGGGGGTGTTGTGCGGGCTGGTGTTCCTGGCGGGGTTGCTCACGGTGCCCATCCCTGCTGCTGCAGCCCCCTTACTGTCCGCCCTGGCCGCCGCGGACCTGGATAGCCGTCTGGGGCCGCTGGTGAGCGCGCTCGTGCTGTTCTTCCCCGCCAGCGTGGTCATGGGGACCATCTCCCCCTACGCGGTGCGGCTTGCGGCCCGTTCGGTGGCCACCGTGGGTGGGACCGCGGGTCGGCTGTACGCCCTGTCCACCCTGGGCAGCATCGCGGGGTGCTTCGCGGCAGCCTTCTGGCTCATCTCGGTCCTCGGGGTGAGGGACATCATCCTGGCTTTGGGCGTGGTGGAGATGGCCCTGGCGGTGGTGGGGTTTGCGGGCTTGCGGCGCGCGGGCGTGGCCGCCCTGGCTGCCGTGGCCCTGGTGGGAGCCGGCCTCACCGCCGCGCACCTCGTCCCTCCGGAGGGCCCGGAGGTGGTGTACGCCAGGGACACCGTGTACCACCGCATTACGGTGAGCGACGAGGGCGGGGTGCGGTACCTGAAGCTGGACAACTACTGGCAGAGCGCCGTGGACCTGGAGGACCCGCGGCGCACGGTGTTCCGGTATGCGGACTACATGCACGTGGGGATGCTCTTCCAGCCCTACCCGCAACAGGTGCTGGTGATCGGCATGGGGGGTGGGACGATCCCCAAGCGCTACCTGGAGGACTACCCAGCAGTGCGGGTGGACGTGGTGGACATCGACCCCGAGGTGGTGGAGGTGGCCCACCGGTTCTTCGGCGTGCCCCGGGGCGGCCGTTTGCGGGCGTTCGCGCAGGACGGCCGACGGTTTGTCCAGCAAGCCCCGGAGCGGTATGACCACGTACTGATGGACGCGTACTTGCGGGACACCCTGCCCTTCCACCTGACCACGCGGGAGTTTTTCCAGGAGGTGCGGGCGAAGCTGCGCTTGGGAGGCGTGTTCGTGGTCAACGTGATCGGGGCCCTGGAGGGTCCCCACAGCCGCTTGTTCCGGGCCGTGTACCGCACCCTGCGGGAGGTGTACCCAGGGGTGCACGTTTTCCCCGTGGACTTCGGGCCCGGCGGCTGGGCGGGGGCGTTGCGGAACATCGTGGTGGTGGGGGCGGACCGACAGTGGTCACCGGAACAGGTGCGGCAGCAGGCGGCCCGCCTGCGATCCCGGGTCAAGGTGGAGGGGTTTCGGGCGGCGGTGTTGGACCTGTACGCGCGGCCCGTGCGGACCGACGACGTACCTGTCCTCACGGACGACTTCGCACCCACCGACGCCCTGCTGGCAGTACGGTGAGGGATCTTAGGTGCCGGCCCCTTACGTGAAGCTGTACGTGGGTGACGTGATCCGGACCCGCAAGGCCCACCCGTGCGGCGGCGACGTGTGGGTCATCGAGCGGCTGGGAGCGGACGTGGGGATCCGCTGCCGTACCTGCGGGCGGTTCGTGCTCATGGACCGCATCAAGCTGGAGCGCAGGATCCGGGCGTTCCTGCAGCGGGGCAACGAGGTGCCGCCTCCCGAGCCGGAGCCGCCCCGGGTGGAGGCCCCGGAGCCGAAGCTCCGGAAGCCGAGCCCCCCGCCCCCACAGCCGCGGCCGCGACGTCGCATCGTGAAGCGGGCAAAAGCAGCCGGGCGTTGACCTCCTGCGGCAGGCGTTCCGTAAGGTGCCTCGCGCGGGCAGGAGCGCTCCGCTGGTCCAGGTTCGGAGGGTGTCCTGCAGGAGGGTTCGGATCTCCCGGAGCTCCGTGCGTCTGGCATCCACCGGGGCGAGGTGGCCGTTCATGTCCGCGCGCAGGTCGGCGATGCAGCGGGGTACGTCGTCGAACCGCTGGCGTACAGGATGGCGGCCAGAACGGCCAGCACCACGGTGACCACCTGTTCCCAGGCCACGGTCCTCTTGTAGGGAGGGCGCCGGGTTGCTGAAAGCCCATGTTTTCCCCATCATCCGTTTGAGCCGTACGTGGGGCCGCAGGACGGCCCGGAGGCCACGGTGCTATCGGTCGGGATCGTGGGGCTACCCAACGCGGGGAAGAGCACCCTCTTCCGCGCGCTGACCCGGGCGCGGGTAGCGGTCGCGCCCTACCCCTTCACCACTGTGGACCCCAACACGGGCGTGGCCGCGGTGCCGGATGACCGCTTGGAGAAGCTGGCACGCCTCACGAAGGCGGAGCAGGTGGTTCCCGCCTCCGTGCGGGTGGTGGACATCGCGGGTCTGGTGCGGGGTGCGCACCGCGGGGAGGGCCTGGGCAACCGCTTTTTGAGCCACGTGCGGGACATGGCCGCGCTGCTGCACGTGGTGCGGGCGTTTCACCACCCCGAAGTGGTGCACGTGGAGGGGGAGGCAGACCCGCTCCGCGACATCGAGGTGGTGGAGACGGAGCTGCTGCTGGCGGACCTGGAAACGTTGCAGCGCCGGGCAGACAAAGTCCGACCCAGGGCGCGGGCCGCAGACGCCCAGGCGCGGGCGGAGCTCGTGGCCCTGGAGCAGGCCCTCGAGGCTCTGGATGAGGGTCGTCCCGCCCGGAGCTTGCCGCAGGAGGTGCGGGCAGCGCTGCGGGACCTGTGCCTGCTCACGGACAAACCCGTCGCGTACGTGGTGAACGTGGCCGAAGGGCAGCCGGACGGGGACGTGCAGGCGGTGCGGGCCCTGGCACAGGCCCGCGGAGTCCCCGTGGTGGTGGCCAGCTTGAGGGTGGAGGAGGAGCTGGCGGACCTGCCGGAGGAGGAAGCCCGCGAGTACCGGCTCCTGGCTGGGCTGGGGGAGGGCGTGCTGGATCAGGTGGTGCGCACGGGCTACCGACTGCTGGAGCTGGTGACCTTCTTCACCACGGAGAGCCGGCAGGTTCGGGCGTGGCCGGTCCCCCGGGGCACCCGGGCGGTTCAGGCCGCGGGGGTCATCCACACGGACATGGAGCGCGGCTTTATCCGGGCCGAGGTGGTGAGCTTCGAGGCCCTCGTTCAAACGGGGTCGTGGCAGGCGGCCTGGGAAGCAGGCAAGGTGCGGCTGGAGGGGAGGGACTACGAGGTGCGGGAAGGGGACGTGATCACCTTCCGTTTCCAGGGGTAAGGCCGCTCGTGGCACGGGAGTTGCGCCGAACTCCGCCCGTGGAACCCGTCTGGTATCCTGGGATGTTGTGACGGCAACGCTGACCCTGAGGAAGGAGCGAGGATGGGAGTGCCCGGAGACTTCGTAGACCCCTTTGAGCTCACCCTGCAGGAGGTGGACCGCCGGATCGCGGAGCTGGCGGAGCAGAGGCGCCGGATCTGGCAGGGCAGCGTACCCCACACGGGGACGGGCGAGACCGGTCGACGGGCCCTGGCCGCTATCGAGGCGGAGCTGGAGGAGCTGTACCGCACCAAGCGGGAGCTGTTGGCCCGCCGCGCCAACGGGAACCGGACTCCGCGCCCGCGCCGCCGATCCGCCCCCGTGCCGCCCGCCGGTCTGTTTCGGGACGAGGACTGAGCCCAAGCCGGCCTGACAGCGTCAGGTTCGGTCTGGTAGAATCAACCGGCTGGTGTGCGGCCAGCGGAACCGGACCTCCTGTCTCCCTGCGGGAGACCGGGGATGCTACCCTGACCGAGGGAGGTTGTACGTGCGGAAGGCGTACGAAATCGTTTTCATCCTGCGGCCGGACCTCACCAACGAACAGGTTCAGGCGGCCATCGAACGGGTGGCCAGCCGCATCACGGAGCGGGAGGGGATCGTCCTGTCTACGGAGCCGTGGGGGAAGCGCCGCCTGGCCTACCCCATCGCCAAGCACCGCGAGGGCATCTACGTTCTGATGCGGTTTGAGCTGGATGGGCACCGGGTGCAGGACCTGAAGAACGCGGTGGGCTTGGTGGAGGAGGTCATCCGGTTTTTGGTGTGCGAAGCGTTGCTCACACAAACCGCCACGCCTGTGGCTGCCCCGTCGGGGGCCGCGGCGGTACCCGCGGGAGGAGGTGACGGGGGTGCTGAACCGGGTGGTGCTGATCGGACGGCTGACGAGGGATCCTGAGCTGCGCTACCTGCCCAGTGGACAGCCGGTGGCCACCTTCACCCTGGCGGTGGACCGCCCCTTCTCCGGGGCGCAGGGGGAGCGCAAGACGGACTTCATCCCCGTGGTGGCGTGGCGGAGGTTGGCCGAGCAGGTCTCCCAGCACCTGGCCAAGGGCCGGCTGGTGGCGGTGGAAGGGCGGCTTCAGATCCGGGAATACGAGACGCAGGATGGCCAGCGCCGCCGGGCCGTGGAGGTGGTGGCGGACCACGTGAGGTTCCTGGATCGCAGAGCCGCGGAGCCGGCCCCGGAGGAGTTCGAGCCCGCCGCCGAGCCGGAGGACGAAGAGGACGTGCCCTTCTAGCGGGAGGTCTTGGGAATGGCCGAAAAGGAGAAGAAAGAGAAGCGGGAGTGGCGGCCCCGCAGGCCGCGCAAGAAGGTGTGCGTGTTCTGTTCGGAGCGGGCCCGTTTCGTGGACTACAAGGACAGCAACCGGCTGCGCCGCTTGGTGTCGGAGCGTGGAAAGATCCTGCCCCGGCGGGTCACAGGCACCTGCGCCAAGCACCAGCGCATGCTGGCGACGGCCATCAAGCGCGCCCGGGAGCTGGCGCTGCTGCCGTACACGGCGGACTGACGCGCGGAGGAACGGGCCCCTGGCGGGGCCGGAGGCCCATGAGCAGGGCAGGCGGAGGCGTTTGGGCGGTGCGGGAGCGCACTGCGAGCCTGACGGAAGGCGCCCTGCTGGCGGCACTCACCGCCCTCGTGGCGCTGCTGGTGGCTTTGTTTGGGTCCCCGGGCTTGGTGGCCGCGCCGCTGCCCCTGTTCGTGCTTACCTACCGCCGTGGGATCCGCACCGCCTTGTTGAGCGCGGTTGTGGCCGGCCTGGTGCTCACCCCGTTCTTCGGCTTCCCTCAGGGGCTGCTGTTCGTAGCCGCCTTCGCCCCCGTTGGGTTGGTGCAGGGGGTCGTGGCCCGCAGGGGTGGGGAGGGGGTGGCAGGACGTGCCGTGCTCCTCGGGGCCGCGGTGGGCCTAGTTGTGACGGTGCTGAGCCTCGTGGTGACTCGCTACGTGGTAGGCCTGGACCCCCTGCAGGCCCTGGTGGAGGCTCAGGGAAAGGCCGCACAGGCCGCAGCAGACCTCAGCCGCCGGCTGGGCGCGCCGCCGCAGCAGGTGCAGCAGATGGAACAGCTGGCCCACCAGATGCCGCAGCTGGTGCGCACCATCCTGCCCGCGGCGGTGGTGCTGGGGGTGCTGGTGTGGGCGTACGGCGCGTACGCCCTGGCGCGGCACGTGATGCGGCGCCTGGGCACGGAGCTTCCGGGGTTCCCGCCCATCCTCACCTGGAGGCTCCCACCCGTGGGGGCCGTGGTGCTGGCGCTACCCGTGCTGGCAGGCGCAGTGCTGCAGCCCTGGGTGCCCCAGCTGGCCCGGGTGCTGGCCGCCAACGGGTTCATGGCGGGCGTGATGGTGTTTGCCTTCTTCGGCGTGCTCACCATGCTGCACTACCTGCAGTCGCGGGAGGTGCCGCGGGCCGGCCGGGCACTGGCGGTGGTGGCGGTAGTTCTGATGGGCGACCTGGGGACCTTCGCCATGGTGGCCCTCGGGCTGGTGGACCTGTGGCTGGACCTGCGGAAGGTGGGGCCCCCGGCGGAGCGTTTGGAATGAAGGTGGTGTTGCTCAAGGACGTGCCCTCCCTGGGCAAGGCGGGCTCCGTGGTGGAGGTTCGGGAGGGGTACGCCCGAAATTACCTACTACCCCGCGGGCTGGCCCGGGAAGCCACCGAGGGGCAGCTGCGGGCGCTGGAGCAGGAGCGGGCCGCCCGGCAGCGCAGGCTGGCCCGGGAACGGGAACGTACGGCGGAGCTGGCGGAAGCCCTGCGCACCCGTGCGGTGCGCATCCGCGCCAAGGCGGGAGCTAGCGGACGGCTGTTCGGGGCCGTGACAGCCCAACATGTGGCGGAGACCCTGCGCCAGATGGGGTTTCCGGTGGACCGCCGGCAGGTGGAGCTGCAGGAACCCATCAAGTCCGTGGGCACCTACCGGGTGACCGTGCGCTTCCCGCACGGCCAGCAGGCGGAGGTGGAGATACAGGTGACGGGCGATGGCTGAGCGGCAGGCGGCACGAGCGATCCGGATCCGGGGCCGCGTGGACCGTACAGAGCTGAAGCGTCGCGTGGGTGCGTTGTTTAACGTCCTCAGCGATGTGTACGGGCCGGAGCGTCTCATCGTGAAAGCGGGCAAGCTGGAGGCCCTGACGCTCATGCGCTCCCCGCGCTTGTCCGACCGTGTGGTGGCCCTCCAGCGCCTGGTGTACGACGACCCCACCGTGGACCGCGCCCCGTCCGAAGCGGAGATCCCGCGGGTGCTGGCAGAGATCGAGGACGAGCTGGCGGACCTGGTGGCCCAGCGCCGAGTGGAGGAGGAGCTGGAGCGCAAGGTAGCCGAGCGCATGAACCGGCGCCAGGACGACTACCTGCAGGAGATCCGGCTGCAGGTTCTGCAGGAGACCGCCGGCCCGGAGAACGCCAGCACCCGTAAGAAGCTGGAGGAGCTGGAGGCCCTGGAACACGTGCGGCTGTCCCAGTCGGCGCTGGAAGCGCTGCGGCCTCGGCGGCTGCGGGAGGTGGTGGGCCAGGACCGTGCCATCCGAGCCCTGCTGGCAAAGCTGGCCACGCCTTACCCGCAGCACGTCATCCTGTACGGCCCCCCGGGGGTGGGCAAGACCACGGTGGCGCGCCTGGCCCTGGAGGAGGCTCGCAAGCTGCCCTACACCCCTTTCCCGGAGAACGCGCCGTTCGTGGAGGTGGACGGGACGACCCTACGCTGGGACCCTCGGGAGGTGACCAACCCCTTGCTGGGTTCCGTGCACGACCCCATCTACCAAGGTTCCCGGCGCGACTTTGCGGAGGGCGGCATCCCCGAACCCAAGCTGGGGCTGGTCACCCGGGCCCACGGGGGGGTGCTGTTCATCGACGAGATCGGGGAGATGGATCCTCTCCTCCAGGCGAAGCTGCTGAAGGTGCTGGAGGACAAACGGGTCACCTTCGAGTCCAGCTACTACGATCCCGACGACCCCCACGTGCCGGCGTACGTCCGGCGGCTGTTTGAACACGGTGCGCCCGCGGACTTTGTCCTCATCGGTGCTACCACCCGCGACCCGGAAGAGATCAGCCCCACCCTGCGCTCCCGGTGCGCGGAGGTGTTCTTGGATCCCCTCTCGCAGGCCGACATCGAGCGGATCGTGGTGCAGGCGGCCCAGCGGTTGCGGGTGAGCCTGGACCCCAAGGTCCCAGAGCTCATCTCCGCGTACACGGTGGAGGGCCGCAAGGCGGTGAACCTGCTGGCGGACGCCTACGGCATGGCCCTGTACCGGCGCAAGGGCCGGGGCGGGCGCGTGCGCATCACCGAGGAGGACATGCTGGAGGTGATCCGCGTCTCTCGCCTGACTCCCTTCACGAGCACCCGGGCGTCTGAGGCGCCCGAGGTGGGCAAGGTGTTCGGCCTGGGGGTCGCCCACTACCTGGGATCCGTGGTGGAGGTGGAGGCCGCGGTGTTTCCGGCCGCACAGAAGGGGCGGGGGACTGTGCGGTTCAACGAGACCGCGGGCACCATGGCCAAGGACTCCGTGTTCAACGCGCTTTCGGTGCTGCGGCGGCTGCTGGGGGTGGACCTGGCCAACTACGACGTGCACGTGAATGTGGTGGGTGGCGGCCTGGTGGATGGGCCGAGCTTGGGGCTCGCCATCACCGCGGCTTTAGCCAGCGCGGTGCAGAACAGGGGCGCCCTGCAGACCGTGGCCCTCACGGGGGAGGTGAGCATCCAGGGACGGGTGCGGGGCGTGGGCGGGATCCCCGAGAAGCTGTACGGAGCGCGGCAGGCGGGTATGAAGAAGGTGGTGCTGCCCCAGGAGAACCAGAACGACCTGCCGGGCGAGGTATCCGGCCTGCAGGTGGTGCTGGTGCAGACGGTGGACGAGGCTCTCCCCCACGTCCTGGTCCCCGCCCGGCGGCGCTAGCCCGCGCGTTGTGCACATCATCCACAACCCAAGATCTCAACACGCTGTCCACAGACAGCCCACACGAAATCCCAGGAGAACCCACACCTCAACCCCACGGAACGGCAATCCACAGCTTTTCCCTGCAGCCTTCCACAGCCCGTAGGTGTTAGACCACCAGCGGCCCCCGGACGGGGTCTGTACAAAAGGCCGCGAACGGATGTTTGATACAATAGGGTGCAGAGATGGCTGTGGCTGTAGACCGGGTCCCGCCCCAGAGCCTGGAGGCCGAGATGGGCGTCCTGGGTTCCATGCTGCTGGACCGGGACGCCATCGCCGCGGTGGTGGAACTGCTGAGGCCCGAGGACTTCTACCGGGAGTCCCACCGCATCGTGTACTCCACCATCGTGGACCTGTTCGAGCGCGGCGAGCCCGTGGACCTCATCACGGTCACCGACCGCCTGCGCAACCTCGGTAAGCTGGAGGATGTGGGCGGAGCCGCCTACGTGTCTAGTTTGCTGAACGCAGTTCCTACTGCCGCGAACGCCGAGTACTACGCCCGCATCGTGCTGCAGAAGGCCATGCTGCGGGCGCTCATCCGCGTGGGCACCCAGATCGCCCACCTGGGGTTCGAGGGCGAGGAGGACGTGGAGGTTCTGGTGGACCGCGCGGAGCGCCTTGTGTTCGAGATCGCCAACCGCCGGATGCGCCAGGACTTCCAGCCCCTCCGGGAGCTGATCCGGGAAACCATGGAGCGGCTGGACACCCACTACGAACGGGGCATGATCACGGGGGTACCCACCGGGTTCGTGGACCTGGATGAGCTCACGGGAGGCCTGCAGCGGGGAGACCTGGTGATCGTGGCCGCGCGCCCTTCCATGGGCAAGTGCCTGAAGTACGACAGCCTCGTGGTGGACCCGCGCACGGGCCTTCTGCGCACCATCGAGGAGGTGGTGCGGTCGGGCGAGGGAGTGGTCCTGACGCTGGACGGAGAGCGGCTCCGGGAGGCGAGGCCGTCACATTTCGTCCAGGACGGGGTCAAGCCCACCTTCCGGGTGCGTACCGCCCTGGGGCGGGAGGTGGAGGTGACGGCCAGCCACCCTTTCCTGACGCCCGAAGGGTGGAAGCCGCTTGCCTGCCTGCGACCCGGACACCTGGTGGCAGTACCCGCCCGGCTCCCTGTGTTCGGGACCGTGGACCTGCCCGGGGCGGAGGTGCGGCTGATGGCGTACCTGGCCTCGGGCAGGCTGCCTGTGCGGCCGGAGGTGAGAAGCGACTTCCTGGACGCGGTCTGCGCGGTGGCCGCTTTCCGCGCCTCCCGGATCCCCGCCCTGGTGGGCTCCCTGGGCCTGCGGCCGAACCCCCCGGACGTGCGGCCGCAGGACGCGGGCGGGGTGGTGACGGAGTTCCTCCAGGACTACCCGGAGTTGAGCGAGCCCGACCCCGGCCGGAAGCTTCCCCCTGTGGTCTTCCAGCTCAACCGGGCCAAACTCTGCCTGCTGCTGCGGTGCCTGCTGGGCTGCGTGGCTGCCGTGCAGGGAGATCCCGACCCGTGGGCCCGGCCGGAGTCGGACGGGACGGAGGCGTTCAGCATCCGGGCCGAGCTGGCGAACCCCACCCTTGCACGCCAAGTGCAGCACCTGCTTCTGCGCCTGGGTGTTGGGGCCGCGTGGGACGGCGGTGTGGGCCTGGACGTGCGGGGTGCGGCGGCCCTGCAACTGTTGCGCACGTGCGGGGTCCTGGGCTGGGAGCGGTTGCGTCAGTGGGCCCGGTACGCCCCCGAGCCATTGCTGCCGGAGCCCGACGTGGTGTGGGACCCCATCGTCTCCGTGGAGTACACGGGCGATCATCCCGTCTACGACCTTACCGTCCCGGGGACCCACAACTTCGTGGCCAACGACCTGTGCGTGCACAACACGACCTTCTGCCTGAACATCGCGCAGCACGCCGCGGTGGAGCACCGGATCCCCGTGGCCATCTTCTCCCTGGAGACCAGCGCGGAGCAGCTGGTGCAGCGGATGCTGTGCGCCCAGGCACAGGTGGACGGGCAGCGGCTCCGGCGGGGATACCTGTCCGAGGCGGACTGGCGCCGGCTGACGCGGGCCATGGGGGTTTTGGTGGAGGCTCCCGTGTTCATCGACGACTCCTCCAACCTCTCGGTGGTGGAGATGCGGGCCAAGGCCCGCAAGCTCAAGGCCGAGCACGGACTCGGCCTCATCGTGGTGGACTACATCCAGCTCATCCAGTCCTACAAGCGCACGGAGAACCGCACGCAGGAGCTCAGCGAGATCGCCCGTGCCATCAAGTCCCTGGCCAAGGAGCTGAACGTGCCCATCCTGGCCGTCTCGCAGCTTTCCCGGGCCGCAGAACAGGGCGGTTCTAAGATTCCCATGCTGAGCCACCTGCGAGAAAGCGGAGAGCTGGAGCAGGTGGCGGACCTGGTGCTGTTCCTGTACCGGGAGGAGTACTACGACCCCGAGCGGGCCCGGCGGGAGGGCAAGGAGAACGTGGCTTTGGTGCGCGTGGCCAAGCACCGCAACGGCCCCACGGACGACTTGGAGCTGTTCTTCCACAAGGAGACCTCCCGCTTCGCGAACCTGGACAAGCGGCACGGTAGCTGAAGTGCCTACGCACGCCCGTCACGGACCGTGGTACAGTCGAACTACGAGCGCAGACAGGGGGCGCGGCATGAGGACCTGGCGCTGGGTGCTGGTGGTGGCAGGGCTAGCAGGCGGCGCGGTGGTGTGGGCTGCGGGGTACGCCGCGGGGATGTCCGCGGTACGGCACCCTGCGGCGCTGCCCGTGCAGGCACCCCTGCAGGAGCTGATCCCCCTGCCGGGCCCCGGCCAGCAGTTTCCCGGCACGCGGCGACAGCCCGGACAGGGGGAGCACTGCGAGCCGCGCGTGTACCTGTTCTACAACGGCCGGTTCTACGAGATGCGGCCAGCTCCCGGGCTGGGACCGGACGGGAGGCCCAAGGGGCCGCAGGAGCTGATTCCCCTCCAGCCCGCACCGGTGCCCCGTATTCCCTGGCCGAGCCCCAGGGGCAACCCCTTTGCTCCGCCCGTCCCCCTGCCGCCCGGGTCTCGATCCTAAGGGTGCGGCCGCGGCGGATCCCCGGAGGGCAGGCAGTTGACAGGGTCCCTCCCCCTGTACAACAGTCACAATGAACGAGGCCAGCCCCGTTTCGCGGCACGTGGGTTACGCTGGAGTTGCCTGTGCCCCCAGCACAGAGCCACACACGAAAGGGGCCG
>PSLI01000003.1:0-85223 GCA_040289515.1 Candidatus Sysuimicrobiota bacterium | reverse complement strand
GGGGGTGCCTCGGCCGCCGCAGGCGCGGGCGGCGGGCCGGGTTGCTGCGCCTGCTGACGGCGCTCCAGGTAGCTCAGGATGTCCTGCTTGGTGATGCGGCCGCCCGCGCCCGTCCCGCGGATGGTGGCCAGCTCCTCCGGGGTGATGCTGTGCTCCTGAACCAGGCGGCTCACCAGGGGTGACAGCCGGCCCACGGGCGGCGCGGGAGCCCCGGCTGCAGTGGCCGGCTGTGCGGCTTGCTCCTCCACCCGCGCGATCACCGACCCCACGGGCAGCGTCTGGCCCTCCTGCGCCAGGATCTCCACCAGCCGGCCGGCCACAGGGGAGGGCATCTCCACGTTGACCTTGTCGGTGATGAGCTCCACCAGGGGCTCGAACCGTTCCACCCGGTCCCCGGGAGACTTCAGCCAGCGGCCGATGGTGGCCTCGTAGGTGCTTTCGCCCAGCTGGGGCAGGCAAACGTCCGTGGCCATGCGCACCTCAGTAGTGAGCCAGCCTGCGTACCGCGGCCAGGATCTTCTCCTGGTTGACCCAGTACCACTGTTCCAGGGGCCGCGCGAAGGGGATGCCGGGCACATCCGGCCCCCCCAGGCGCATCACGGGCCCGTCAAGGTCCTCGAAGGCTTCCTCCGCGATGAGGGCGGCGATCTCCGCTCCGAACCCGCCGAACCGGTTGTCCTCGTACACCACCAGGGCCTTGTTGGTCTTGGCCACGCTGCGCAGGATGGTGTCCCTGTCCAAGGGCCTCAGGCACCGGACGTCCACCACCTCCACCTCGATGCCCTCCCGGGCGGCCGCCTCTGCGGCCTGCAGGGCCTCGTGCAGGGTCCACCCGTACGTGAACAGGGACAGGTCCTTTCCCTGCCGGCGCACCGCCGCGGGCCCCAGGGGGACCGTGTAGTCCTCCACAGGCACCTCGCCCCGTATCAAGCGGTACATGCGCTTGTGCTCCAAAAACAGCACGGGGTCCGGGTCCCGCACCGCAGCCTTGAGCATCCCCTTGGCGTCGTACGGGGTGCTGGGGGCCACCACCTTAAGCCCCGGCACGTGCGCGTAGAAGGCCTCCACGCACTGCGAGTGGTACAGGGCTGTCCCGTGGGCACCCCCGTAGGGGACGCGGATGACCAGGGGCACCTCGAAGGCCCCGTTGGACCGGTACCGCATGCGGGCCGCCTCGCTCACGATCTGGTCGAAGGCGGGGTGGATGAAGTCCGCGAACTGGATCTCCGCGATGGGCACCAGACCGTTGCAGGCCATGCCGATGGCACACCCCACGATGGAGGACTCCGCCAGGGGCGTGTCGATGACCCGGTCTTCCCCGAAGCGCTCGTACAACCCCTGGGTGACCCCGAACACGCCACCCTTGCGGCCCACGTCCTCTCCCAGCACCACCACCCGCTCGTCCCCCTCCATCTCCTCGTGGTGGGCCCGGTTCAGCGCGTCCACGTAGCGCAGCTCCGGCATGCGGCCCTCCTTCAGGCAATGGCCCCGCCCGTCCACCACACCGGGTCAACGGGGTTGTGCGGGTCCGGGTCGTAGTACACGTGGCGGGCGGCGGTGGCGGGGTCGGGGTCCGGGGCCCGCTCCGCCTCGTCCGTGGCCGCGTCCACCTCGTTCCGCACCCGCTCCCGCAGGGCACGCTCCTGCTCGTCGTCCCACAACCCTACCGACTCCAGGTAGCGGCGCAAGTTGGGCAGCGGGTCCCGCTGCCGCGCCGCTTCGATCTCTTCCTTGGGCCGGTAGCGCTCCTGCTGATCGTCGCTGCTGTGGGACCCCAGCCGCTCCACCCGGAACTCCAGCAGGGTAGGCCCCTCGCCCCGCTTCGCGCGGTCGTAGGCCTCCTTGGCAACCCGGTAGCACTCCAGCACGTCGGAGCCATCCACGCTCACGCCCGGCATGCCGTAGCCCTGCGCCCGCAGGGCCACGCTGGGAACCGACATCTGCTTGTGCAGGGGCACGGAGATGGCGTACCGGTTGTTCTCCACCGCGAACAGACACGGCACCTTGTGGATGGCCGCGAAGTTCAGCGCCTCGTGCCAGTCTCCCTGGCTGGTGCCGCCGTCTCCGATGGTGACCAGCACCACCTCCCCCGTCCTGCGGACCTTCGCCGCGTACGCGAGGCCCGCGGCGTGCGGGTACTGGGTGCCCACAGGGCTGCTGGTGGAAAGAATGCGGTACTTGGGGTGAGCGTAGTGGCCGGGCATCTGGCGCCCGCCGCTGCTGGGATCCGTGGCCTTCGCCAGCACCGCCAGCAGGATCTCCGTGGGGGTCATCCCCTTCACCAGCACCGCGGCCACGGAGCGGTAGTACGGCACGAACCAATCCCGCTCCCGGTCCAGGGGCCACGTCATGGCGACCTGGGCCCCCTCGTGGCCCGGCCCGGAGATGACGAACATGGCCTTGCCCGCCCGCTGCAGCTGCCACATGCGCTCGTCCAGGCTCCGGGCCAGCACCATGTAGTAATACATCCGCAGGACGTCTTCGTCCGAAAGCCCCAGCTCCACGTGCCGGACCTGCGCCCGCACTTCCCTCGCGCTCATGCTCGACCCTCCCCCGGCCTCACACGTGCACCACCCGTCCCAGGGCGTCCAGAGCGGCCTCGTGCACCGCCTCCGTCAGGGTAGGGTGGGCATGGACCGCCGCTGCCAGCTCGTGGATGGTTGCTTCGACGCTCTTCCCCAGGATCCCCTCCGGCAACAGTTCGGTGACCCGAGGTCCCACCAGGTGCATCCCCAGGATCTCACCGTGTCTGGCGTCCGTGACCACCTTCACAAACCCCTCCCGCTCACCCAGGATAAGGGCCTTGCTGTTGGCGGAGAAGGGGAAGCGGCCCACCTTTACCTCGTAGCCCCGTTCCCTGGCCTGGGTCTCCGTGAGGCCGAAGGACGCCACCTCGGGGATGCAGTACGTGCAGCGGGGGACCGCGTCGTAATCCAGAGGCGCGCTGGCCTGGCCGGCCATGTCCTCCACCGCCCGCACAGCCTCCTCGGCGGCCACGTGGGCCAGCATGGGCTGCGCGTGGATCACGTCCCCGATGGCCCAAATACCGGGTGCGGTGGTGCGGTACGGGCCTTCCGTGCGCACGAACCCCTGCCCGTCCAGCTCCACCCCCACCTCCTGCAGGCCCAGCCCGTCCGTGAAGGGGCCGCGGCCGATGGCCACGAGCAGCCGGTCCGCCTCCACCTCCTCCGTCTTCCCCGCCTGTTCCACGGACAGGCGCAGCCCGCCAGGGGTACGCTCCACAGCCTTCAGGGTGGCCGAGGTGAGGACCCGGATGCCCCGGCGGGCGAAGGCCTTCTCCAGTGCCGCGCTCACCTCCTCGTCCTCCGCAGGCAGCACCCGGGGCAGGATTTCGATCACGGTTACCTGGCTTCCCAGGCTGGCGAAGGCGCTGGCGAACTCCACCCCGATGACCCCCGCACCCAGCACCGCGAGCCTGGCGGGGTGCTCCTGCAACGACACCAGGTGGTCGCTGCTGAGGATCCGCTCGCCGTCCAGGGTGAGGTTGGGCAAGCCGCGGGGTCGGGAACCGGTAGCCACCAGGACGCGGCGCGTCTGCAGCTCCGTTTCCGACCCGTCGTTCAGGCTCACGTGCACCCGGTCGCGGCCCAGAAGGCGCGCGGTCCCCGCGAAGGTGGCCACGCGGTTCTTGCGCATGAGGTACTCCACCCCGCGGTACAGGGTGTTCACGGTGCGCTCCCGATAGCGGTGCACCGCCGCGAAGTCCACGGACACGGACTCGACCCGCACCCCCACCTGGCCGGCGTTACGCGCCAGCTCCACCACCTCTGCCACGTGCAGCAGGGCCTTGGTGGGGATGCAGCCGTAGTGCAGGCACGTGCCCCCCAGCTTGTCCCGTTCCACGACGGCGGTGCGCATGCCCAGCTGCGCGGCGCGGATGGCCCCCACGTAGCCGCCCGGGCCCGCTCCAATCACCACGAGGTCGTAGATCCCCTGCATCGTGTCCTCCTGGTCGTGCCGGGCAGATCTTTCCCCGTACGACACCAGCTGGCCCCGCGCCCGGGCTCACAGCCGGGTCGCGGGGCCAGCTAGACCACCCGGTGCGCTCAGGTGACAGGGCTCTCCTGTCCAGCCTTCCGGATCGATGGGGCTTGCGGCCTGCGAATCCCTCCTCCAGGCCGTGCCAGTACTGAATCTGCGGCTCGCCGAGCCGCCAGCAGTAGTATACGGGCTGCCCGCCCCGCAGGGTGAGGAAGTCCACCAGCCCCAGATCCAGATCCTTGAACTGGCCGCCCGCCTGTTCGATGCGCCGGACCACCTCGGACATGCTGTGCAGGATCCCTTGGGGATCTTGTTCCAGGCTGGCCCGTGAAAGCCCCGGCTCCGCCTGGAGGGCCGCGCGCACGGCCCGCAGTCGCTCCCGCAGCTGTCGCAGCTCCAGGACCGCTTCCCGCACCACAGGCAACTGCGCGGTGGCCTCCTCGTAGGACAGAAACCGCCTCACCCGCCGGCCCCCGAAGCCCGGGCGTGGGCGAACAGCCGGATGATCTGCTGCTCCACCACCTGCGTCATCCCCTGCTCGAACCGCACCGCCTCGCGCTCTGCGGTCTGCGGGTCCAGGCCCAGGACGTCCTGCAGAAAACGCTGGCACAGGCGGTAGCGCCGCTCCTTCCCAAAGGCCACCCGGCTACCCTCGGGGGTCAGCTGCACCCCCTCCGCCCGCGAGTACGTGACCAGCCCTGCCTGCTGCAGGCGCGCGACCATCTCGTGTGCAGACGCCACGGACACCCCGAGGCGGCGGGCCAGGACTGTGAGGGTAACGCGTCCCTGGGCGCGCAGGTGCAGCACCGCCCGGAGGTAGTCCTCGGTCCTGGAGGAGTTCACGAGGCCAGCTTTCCGCATTCTGGGCATGTCCCTCTCAGTTCCAGGTAGATCTGGCTGACCGCGAACCCTACAGGGAGCACCTGTTGCAGCAGGTCCGCGGGCAGGCCCTCCGGCAGGTCGTACACTCGGCTGCAGCGGTCGCACACGAAGTGCGGGTGGGGTGCGGTCACCGCGTCGTACCGGCGGCCATCCCCGGTGACGATCTCCCGCACCAGCCCCGCCTCCTTCAGCAGGCGCAGGTTGCGGTACACGGATCCCAGGCTCACCCTCGGGAGCACCCTGCGCACCTGCGCCAGCACCTCCTCCGCGCTGGGGTGCGTCCTGCTGGCTGCCAGCACGGCCAGAATCTGCTGCCGCTGCCTGGTCATCCTCATTGCAATGAGACTCATTCTTATTTTAGGGTGGATGCGCAAGACCCCTAAAACGACCCGGCCTGGCGTCAGCGGACCGTGACCCGGATGGTGTGGTATCCCGTAGCCCCCTCCGGCAGGGGCGGGCGCGGGCGGCCATCCTGCAGGGTCCCGACCCCGTCCCGCGCCCGCACCTTCAGAACGTAGGTGCCCGGCCGCGCCTGCCACACCAGCGCCCACAGGACCCACGTGTGTTGACCCATGGCCGGCTTCAAGTGGGCGCGCTGCCAGGTACGGCCGTCGTCGAAGCTCACCTCTACCGCGGAGATCCCCCGGTCGCCCGCGTACGCCACGCCGCCCACCGCCAGCCCCCCCGCTGGGAGAGTGGCACCGTCCGCCGGGGTGGTGAACTTGGAGGTGGTCTTCACCACCGCCTCGTCGCTCCACCCCTGCGACTCCCAGTAGCCTAGGTGGTCCCGATCCGTCAGCTCGATGCGGGTGATCCACTTGGGGTTCTTCATGCCGTACACGCCCGGGATCACCGCCCGTACCGGGAACCCGTGCGCCTTGGGGAGCGCCTCGCCGTTCATCTCGTACGCCAGGAAGCTGTCCGGGTGCATCACGTCCTCCAGGGGCAGGGCCGTGTGGTAGCCGTCCGCGCACCGGAACACCACCTTGCGCGCCTGCGGCCTGGGGCGTGCCCGCTCCAGCAGGTCGCGGAACCGCACGCCCCTCCACATCGCGTTGCCGATGAGGTCCCCGCCCACGGGGTTACTGATGCACTCGAAGGTGTGCGGCCGGGTGTAGCCGGGCAGGGCCTGGAGGTCCTCCAGGCTGAGCCGCAGGGGCCGTTCCACCAGCCCGACCACCTCCAGGCGCCACCTGCGCGCGTCCACCTCGGGGTCAAAGAAGTTCTTGCTCACGGTGTAGAACTCGCGGTTGGAAGTGACCTCCGGAGGGAGCCCCCGGATCCGGTCAAACAGCGATTGCGCCCAGGCGGAAGCCCGCTCCAGCCAGGTAACCAGCGCAGAGGCGGCCAGCGCTGCCAGCAGCAGCCGGGCGCCGCGGACCAGGGCCTGCCGCCGGGTGAGACGGCCCCCTTGGGTCCTCGGCGACGCGGGGTTCCACGCCAGCCCAGCCCCGTACACCAAGCTGGCAAGCGCCAGCAGGGCTGCCACGTGGGAGACGGGGCCTAGCCGGGAACCCAGCCACCCCCCGCCGAGGGTGGGCAGTAGTACCGCAGCCCATGCCAGCCACGTGAGGCCGGAAGCCACCAGCCAGCGGGTCACGAACTTCCCCTGTGGCGCCAGGTGCCGCCACACCACCGCTCCTGCCACTCCGAGGACGAACACCGCCAGGTTGGCCGCCCCCAGCGTCAGATGCTTAGCCAGGTGCGTCACCCCCAGGTAGCGGCGTCCTGCAGCCTCCAGGAGGTTCACCAGTAGCCCGAACGCTTCCGGGGGTAGGGCTCGGAAGGCCCGTTCGCCCAGCAGCTCCACCGGAGGGCGCACCTCCAGCAGCAGCCGCAACCACAGGGGAAGCCCCACCGGGTACGGCCCCAGCATCCAGGCCCCGAAGGCCAGCCACCCCAACACCCCGCCCCACACCAGCCGGGCCATGTTAACCTGTAGCGTACCGCAGCTGCTTCACGGGCTTGCAACATTTCAGCCGAACAGGACCCCAGCGGTGCCCGCCACGCACAGCACGCCTCCCACCACCAGGCCAGGCCCGATCCCCTCGTCACCGCGCAACATCCAGCGGCTCAGGACGATGACCAGCAGCACCTGCAGGTTGTACAGCACCGCCACGTTGGCCACGGGACTGCGTTGCAGCCCCAAAAACAGAAGCAAAATGGCCGCGGTGTTGGCCAGAGCGCTGGCCAGCACGTCCGCCCGCCACGGGGAGCAGGAGGACGCCCTCCCCCGGCGCATCTTCAACCAGATGCTGTGGGCCACCAGGGCGGTGCACGCGCCAATCCAGGCGCCCAGAAAGGGCGAGGGGGTGATCTGCAGGCCCGCCCGCCGGAAGCTGTCCCCCAAAGCGAACCCAACCGCCCCGCCCACGGCCAGCAGCACGCCCGCTGGGTCCGGCCGACCGCCGTCCCCACGCTCCCGCACCACCAACCATAAACCTCCCGTAATCAGACCGGCGCCCAGCAGCTGCCCCGGGCGCGGCAGCTCCCGCAGCAGCACCATCCCGATGAGGGCGGCGAACAGCGTGTTGGACAGCCGCACCGCGGTGGAGCGGGCCGCCCCGATCCGTAGCACGCTCTGGTAGGACAGGTTCCGGCCCGCCAGGGTACCGCACAGCCCGCCCAGCACGAAGTACGCAAGCGACCGGGGCGAAAGGGGCGCACCACCGCTGCCCGCGCGCTCCAGCCAGGCCAGCAGGCCGAAGGCCACCACGTTGGTCACGATGCTGACCAGCACTCCAGCCTCGGGGGTCACGGGGTTCTTCCCCACCATGAACCGGCGTGACAGGACCGTGGCAAGGGCGAAGGCTACTGCCGCCAGCAACGCGAACAGCTCTCCGAGCACGGGCAACCGGCTTCCATGTTGCCATAATTCCGGCTGGGTGAGCTGCGGGAGGTGACACACTCACACCGGAGGCATTCAGGTGAGGGCGGTCCTGTGGCTGTTGTGTGCGGCGCTACTGCCGGTTGCAGCGCAAAAAGCCCGGCCCGTGCGCTGGCAAATCACGCCGGAGGAGGTGAGCCAGGGAGGGAGCGTTCGGGTGGACGTCTGGGTTTCGGGGGCGGTCCGGGGAGCGCGGGCAGTGTTTGGCGGACGTCCCGTCATCCTGTACCGCATCCCCGGTGGGTACCGGGGGTTTGCGGGCACCGGCCCGAACACCCCGCCCGGCCACGCGCTGGTGCGGGTGCAGGTGGGGCTTGCAGGCCGCAAGGTGCACCTGCAGTACCCGGTGCGGGTGAGGCTGGGTCGGTTCGGCGTCCGGTACCTGCGGGTCCCGCCGAAGATGCTGGATCCGCAGCTGGCCGCGTACGAGAGGCGGCGCGTGCGGCAGGCCATGGCCGCGCCGCTGGGCCAGCCCGTGTGGGACGGAGCCTTTCGGCTCCCGGTCCCCGGCCGAGTGGTCTCCGCCTACGGGGTGCGCAGCGTGTACAACGGCGTGCCGTGGGGCCGCCACCTGGGGCTGGACCTGCAGGCTGCGAGAGGAACACCGGTGCGCGCCGCCCAGCACGGCGTGACGGTCCTGGCAGAACGGCTGCCCCTCGGGGGCAACACGGTGTTGGTGGACCACGGGGCAGGGGTGTTCACTTCGTACCTCCACCTGGAGTCCGTGGCCGTGCGGGTCGGGCAGCCGGTGCGTGCAGGCCAAGTGGTGGGCGCAGTAGGGTCCACGGGGCTCAGCACGGCGCCCCACCTGCACTGGGGCGTTTGGGTGAACGGGGTGTTGGTGGATCCTCTGCCGTGGACCGTCGAAGGGCCCCTTGCCAGGCCGTGAAGGGCCTGCGGCGGGGCCCCGGATGCGTCGTCACCACGGCCTTGGCCTTCCCGGCCGGCTACCAACCCAGCAGCTCTCGGGCGTGGCGGCGGGCTGTTTCGGTGGGCGCCGGGCCTGACAGCATCCGCGCGATCTCCTCCACGCGGGATTCTGAGTCCAGGGCCTGTACCAGGGTCCGGGTGCGGCCGTGTTCGGCCACCTTCTGAATGACCAGGTGGCGGTGAGCCACCGCTGCGATCTGCGGGAGGTGGGTCACGCACAGCACCTGACAGCACTGCGCCAGGTCCCGAAGCTTGGACCCGATCACGTGCCCGGTACGGCCGCCAACCCCCGAATCTACCTCGTCGAATACCATCACGGCGGGCGGATCCGCCTTAGCCAGCACCGTCCGCAGGGCCAGCATCACCCGCGACAGCTCCCCGCCGGAAGCCACCCGCTGCAGCGGCCTGGCTGGCTCTCCGGGGTTCGCAGACAGGAAGAACTCCACGCGGTCTACGCCCCAGGGTCCGGCCGCTAGGCGTCTGGTCCCCACCGGTAACCCGTCCGGGTCTTCCTCCACCTCCAGCTGCACCCGGAAGGTGGCGGAGGGCATGGCGAGGTCCCGGAGGTGCCGCAGCACCGCCTTCTCCAGCCGCCGAGCGGCAGCCGCCCGAGCCCGGGACAGTTCCCCTGCAGCGGAGGCGAGGTTGTCTACCACCCGCTCAAGCTCCCGCTCCAGCTCCGCCCGGCGGCTGTCGGCGTTCTCCAGTGCCTGTAGCTCCCGGGCGGCCCGGCTGCGGTACTCCAGCACCGCCTCCACGGTGTCCCCGTACTTGCGCAGCAGGGACCGCAGCGCGGCCAGCCTCCCCTCCACCTCCTCCAGCCGCGCGGGGTCCCTGTCCGCGCGTTCTGCGGCCGCGCGCACCTCCCGCGCCAGCTCCCCCAGCTGAAAGGCGACCCCCTCCAGGGCCTCCACCCCCGGCTGCAGGGCAGCATCCCACACCGCGGCCTGCCGGAGTAAGCTCACCGCACGGCCCACCCGGTCTGCCGCGGCCCCCTCCTCTCCGTACAGATGGCCGTAGGCCGCGGCCAAGGCCTCCTGTAGCCGCTCGGCGTTCAACAGGCGCATCCGCAGCGCCCCCAGCACCTCCAGCTCTCCCGGCTGCGGGCGCACCGCGTCGATCTCAGAGACCTGAAAGCGCAACAGGTCCACCCGCTGCGCCCGCTCCCGCTCGCTCATGTCCAGGGCCCGCACCTCCTCCCGGAGGGCGCGCCAGCATCGGTACAGCTCCGTCACCTCCGCGCGCCGACGGAGGATCTCCTCACCGCCGAAGGCGTCCAGCAGCTCCCGGTGCGTGGCCGGCTCCAGGAGCCGCTGCCCCTCGTGCTGGCCGTGGATCTCCGCCAGCACCGTGCCCAGCCTCCGGAGTACACCCACGGTGGCGGGCTCGCCGTTCACGTACGCGCGGGCCCGGCCGCCGATCTCACGTACCAACACCAGGGTGCCGTCCTCCCACGGCAGGCCCAACTCCTCCACCGTCGCACGCGCCTGCGCAAGGCCCCGGGCCTCGAACACCGCCGTCACGCGCGCGCAGCTGGCACCCGCTCGCACCACGTCCGTAGGCGTGCGCTGCCCCAGCACGGCGCTCAGAGCATCCACCAGCATGGACTTGCCCGCCCCTGTTTCCCCCGTGAGAACGTTGAGCCCCGGGGCGAACTCCACCCGAACGTCCTCCAGCAGGGCGAAGTCGCGTACGTGCAGCTCGCGCAGCACGCGCTATCGCTCCCCCCACGCGAACTTGTGCCGCAGCAGCTCGTAGAAGGACGGCGGCCGCAGGCGCACGAGCCGCGCCCGCGCCTCCGCGCGGCGCAGCCGGACCACGTCACCGCCCCGAAGCGGGCAGCCCACCTGCCCGTCCACGGTCAACAGAACGCCCTCTACGTCCAGGGCCACCTCCACGGTGGCCACGTCGTCCGCATCCACCACCACCGGACGGGCGGTGAGGGTATGGGGGCAGATGGGCGTAATGACCAGGGCGCGTACTCCGGGGCTCAGGATGGGGCCGCCCGCGGACAGGTTGTACGCCGTGGAGCCCGTGGGCGTGGAGACGATCAACCCGTCCGCCAAGTACGTGGCCAGGTGCTCGCCGTTCACGGTGGTGCGGAGGGGCATCAGGCGCGCATAGCCGCTTTTGGTGATCACCATGTCGTTGAGGGCCAAAAACCGCTCCGCGGTGTGCCCTTCCCGCACCACCTCCGCGGCCAGCATCATGCGTTCTTCCACCCCGTAGCGTCCGCTCACCAGCCGCTCCAGGGCCTCCGGCAGCCCCTCCAGCCCTACCTCCGCCAGAAACCCGAACCCGCCCACGTTCACGCCCAGCACCGGCACCCCGCGAACTGCGCCGGTGCGTGCTGCCCGCAGGATGGTCCCATCGCCTCCCACCACCACGAGGGCGTCGGACACTTCTGACAGCTCCGCATCGCTGGTGGCGAGCTCCTCCAGTCCCACCGCCCGCGCCCCTTCGCTGTTCAGGCGCACCCCGAGGCCGTGCCCGGCCAGCTGCGCCGCCGCCTCGCGCACCCGCACGGCCACCCCCGGGTCCTGCTGCACCTTTTCGGGGTTCACCACAACGCCCACGGCCCGCATCCGCTAGCCCCTCCCCGCCCCGTGGGCCTCCGCCACCGCAGATTCCACACCGCGCTCGTCCAGACTCCGGGGAACGCCTTTGCGCAACAGCAGGAGGAACTCCACGTTGCCGCGGTCCCCGCGGATGGGAGAGGGCACGACCGCCTGCGCTCCCAGCGCGTGCGCTTCCAGCCCCCAGGCTACCTTCTGTACGACTTCCCGGTGCACCTCGGGGTCCCGGACGACCCCGCGCCGAGCCACGCCCCGCCCCGCTTCGAACGGCGGCTTCACCAACGCCACCACCGGCGCCCCGTCCTTCAGGAGGGGGACCACGGGCGGAAGGGCACGCAGCAAGGAGATGAACGACACGTCCGCACACGCGAAGTCCAACGGTTCGGGGACCAGACTGCGGTCCAGATCCCGTGCGTGGGTGCGCTCCAACACCACCACCCTGGGATCACACCGCAGCTTGTGGTGCAGCTGGCCCCGTCCCACGTCCACCGCGTACACCTTCCGCGCGCCGTGCTGCAGCAGACAGTCGGTGAACCCGCCCGTGCCGGCTCCCAGGTCCAGGGCCACCGCCCCCCGCACGTCCAGGCCGAACCGGCGCAGGGCGGTTTCCAGCTTCAGACCCCCCCGGCTCACGTACGGGTGCGGGGGACCTAAAAGCTCCACCAGGGCGTCCTCCCGCACTCGGGTACCGGGCTTGTCCACCCGCTGGCCGTCTACCCGCACGAGCCTTGCCAGAATAACCGCCTCAGCCCGCTCCCGGCTGGGCACCAGCCCCCGTTCCACCAGCAGCGCGTCCAACCGCTTGCGCGCAGCTTCCGGCCCGCTTTTCGCCCTGGACCTCTGCAGCGCTACCCGCACCTACCGCTCCCGCTCCACCACGAAACAGGCCAGGCCGGCCAACAGCTCCCCCCTTGGCCCGAGCGGGCGCAGGGCCGCCACCGCGGCCGAAACCTCCTCCTGCGCCATCCGGCGGGAGGCCTCCAGGCCGAACACCCTCGGGTATGTGGCCTTCGAGGACGCCTGGTCTGTGCCCGTGGGCTTGCCCAGTTTGCTGGTGTCGCCCACCACGTCCAGGACGTCGTCCATAATCTGGAACGCCAGCCCGAGGTGCTCCCCGTACGCGCTGAGGCAACTCAAATCCTCCTCCCGCCCGCTGAGCAGAGGCCCCACCCGCGCGCAGGCACGGATCAGACACCCCGTCTTCCTGCGGTGGATCTCCGGCACCCAGTGCGCGGGAATTCCCCCGCGCTCCGCCAGCAGGTCCAGCACCTGCCCGCCCACCATCCCCTGCGTGCCCAGGGCCCCCGCCAGATCCTGGATCACCCGTAGGACACGCTCGGGAGCCCTCAGGCGGTCCGCGGCGCCTGCCGCCCACTCGAAGGCCAGGTCGTGCAGGGCGTCGCCTGCCAGCACCGCGATGGCCTCCCCGTACCGCACGTGGCAGGTGGGACGGCCCCTGCGCCAGTCCGCGTTGTCCATGCTTGGCAGGTCGTCGTGGATCAAGGAGTAGGTGTGCACCGCTTCCACCGCGCAGGCCACGGGCAGGGCCACTTCGGGTTCCAGACTGCACGCTTCCGCAGAAGCCAGGACCAGGGCGGGACGGAACCGCTTCCCGCCCGCGAACACCGTATACCGGATGGCCTCGTGCAGGATCCTGGGTTCCTGGTCTACAGGCGGCAGCAACCGGTCCAGGGCCGTCTCCACCCGGCGCCCGACCTCCTCCAGGAACGCCTCCACCTGTGTCGCGATCAGCACGACCCTCCGCGTGAAGGAGGCACCGGGACCGTCCTCCTAGGAGTACCGGATTCGGAAGTGCCGCTCACCGGCGGGCTCCTCCCAGTGCAGCTGCATCTCGGTGACCACCGCGCTGCGGGGTCCCCGGCGCATTACATCCAGGAACTCCCTCACCGCTTCCTCCGGTCCCTCCGCCACGACCTCCAACCGGCCGTCGGGCAGGTTGCGGGCGTAGCCCCCCACGCCCAGCCGCGCAGCCCAGTCCTCCGCGAAGAAACGGAACCCCACCCCCTGCACCCGGCCCGACAACACCGCTCGGGCCCGCACCGTCCGCTGGGCGCGTGCAGGGCCTTCCCCGGGCATGGCTCCCGCGGTTACGTTAGCACCTGACCTGCGACGCGAGGAGGGTTCGCCACGGCCTTCAGGGGGAGCTAGCGGGCAGCCTGGGCCGCACCACCTCCCGAAACACGCGCCCCAGGATCCCGTTCACGAACCGGCCGGAGTGCTCGGTGCTGTAGCGCTTGGCCAGCCGTACTGCCTCGTTGATCACCACACTGGGAGGCGTGTCGAAGTGCAGCAGCTCGTAGAGGGCCATGCGCAGGATGCACAGGTCTACGCGGGCCAGCCGGTCCACGGGCCAGCCCTCCGAGAAACGCTCGATGAGGGCGTCCGCTTCCGCCCGGCCTTCCCACGCCCCCCGGCTCAGCTGCACCAAAAAACGCCAATCCTCCTCGCTCCACGGCTCGGGGGGACCGTCCTCCGGAGGTACCCAGCCGTCCGCGTAGCGGGCCACCACGTCCTCCACCCGAACCCGGCCCACCTCCGCCTGATACAGGATCTGCAAAACAGCCTGTCGTGCCTTACCCCGACTGGCCATCGCAAGGGCCATTGTACCTGGGGGGCTCAGGCGACGCCAGGGGAATCACGGCAGGTCCCACTCAGGGATGCGGCAGGTGCTCCCTGCTGCGCGCAGCCACCGCCAGACCTTCACCGGAAGCGCCTGGCCGGACGAGGGATACTGCAGGACAGCCTCGACGCACAGCGTCCGCGCCTGCACCACATTACCGTCTACCGCGATCTCGCCCGTCGCTTCGATGCCCCACCCGCACTGGGGGGAGGCCGCCTGACACCGCCGCTCGCCGGGGCTATCTTGCGGTGTGCACTCGACGGAGAGGTGCGGCAGGCACCGGAGCCGCTGCACCTGGTAGCGGTGCTCGGCCCCGCTTGCCATCGCGGGGGATGCAAGCTGTGTCATCTGTACCCGCCCGGCGGTGCGGTCCTGGGCCAGGAGCGCGATCTGGTGTTCCACCGCGGCCTCTGCCAGGTACGCGGCCCGCTGGTCCTGTTGTACCAGCCGCTCGGACTCCACCTCCACCAGCACCCCCTGAGCGAGGGCCGCAGCCAGCAGCGCCAGAACCACAAGGCTCGCGAGGACCACCACCATGGCTACGCCGCGTTCGCCAGCCGGGGACCCTGGCTTGACTTCCGACATCGCGGTCACCTCTGGACACGCAGCCGAGCTTGGCCTTCCAGGGCGACATCCGGAGTAGCGCCCTCCGGGTCGCGGGCCTGCAATCTCACCGCGACTAGTTGGGCGCTAGCTCCGCACGGGACTTCCCTTGCGTTGGCGTAGCACTGTGATTCGAACCGACGGTATGGGCCCGCCACGGGCGAGCGTGGTGCCTCGGTGAGCGGGTTCGTTGCCTCCGGCCCCACGGTGACGGACGGTTCGGGCTCCACCTTTAGGCGCACGAAAGCCACCACGTGCCGCTGATCAATGGGGAGCGTAGCCGTAGCACTCAACCCGTTTACCAGGCCGTAGTGCCGCCCTGACGCATAGCTAGAGTCCTCTACACACAGAACTCCGGGAGGCGGTGGGGAAAGGACGGTGCACCGGGTTCCCGTCCACCAGGGCCAGGCGGCGAATCCTCCCGGCTCTGTATCTCCCAAAGACCACACCTTCAGCCGCAGACGACCGCCGACCGCGTCGAACCGCGCAGCGTACGTCGAGGTAGGTGTGTACGAGAAACTCCCCGTAGTCAGAGTCCTACCCACGTCGCCCCAGCCTGTAGTTCTCCGCACGCGCAGGCGCCAGGCTCCTCGTACGCGCTCGAACGGGGTCGCCAGGTACCCCGCACCCAAATCACTCCGGCGCAAGGACGCCCCCATCAGGTGGCGGTTCGCGGTGTCCGAGGAGCTGCCTGCGGCGCTGCGGAAGATCCAGAACACCTCCACGTCCCGGTGCTCCCGGCTCGGATCGCTGCTCGTTGGGTCCGCGATGCGCCGCGTAAGCTCCCTCAACCCGCTGCCGCTGCTGGCGAAGAACCGCACGCCCTCTGTAGGGGTAGCCTGGTACGTCCCCCCGGAAGACCCAAGCCTTGGCGTCCACTCGGCAATGTCGCGGCCGTTCTCGTAGTCCAGGAATACTGCCCCGCCACGGGTTTCTTCGTCTGCGGGGGGGGCTGCGTTGAGGTTCCCGTACACAACCTGGTACCGATCCGTGGAGCTGTTGGCCGGTAAGCGCTCCTGCAGTTTGAACCACAAGCGGGTGCCGGTGGTACCCCACGCCGAAAGGGGATCGAGGAGCCTGGGGAGCTCCACCCATACACCGGAAGGCAACCGGTAGAAGACCCGCACATCATCGCCACTCGTCAAGCTCTTTCCGGCTGCCACGAGAGCCCGATGGTCCAGGAGGAAGCTAACCGAGTAGCCTTTTGGCACGGCGCTTGAGCCGGTTTGTACCGTCAGCTGCCGGCTGTACCGCCAGCTGAAAACACCCTCCACCGGGAACGAACGCCGGTACAGTAGCCCGTCGGAGGCGTCCCGCTCCCACCGGACGCGCAGCACCTGTCCGGAGGTGCTCTGCACGTCCATCTCCAATGCGTCCTCCCCTCCTGTCTGAACTCTGTGAGAAGCTTGCAAATCCCTCAGCAACCGATCCAGGGCCAGCCGGGCCTGGCGATACATCGCCTCCCGTCTACGTGCCTCGTCGTACCCCTCCACGCCGATCCACAGTACCGGCGCCAGACCTGCGGCCAGCAGGCCTAGCAGGGCCAGGGTCACCAGCAATTCTGTCCAGGTGAACCCCAGTTGTCCGTGGCGGCCCGCTTCCGCCCGCACCGCCTACCTCCTCCACACGCGGGTCGTGTGGTAGGCATACAGCTCGCTCGAGGAGGGCAGGCCATCCCCGTTGGTGTCCACCCACGCTTCCACCCACACCCGCCACAGCTGCGCCCCGTACAAGTTCTCACGCGTCACCTGCCAGGTAAGCCTGCAGTTCGGGGGAGGGTCGCAGGCCCCCCCGCCCGCAGGAGGATCGGGAGGGGTCGCCCCTCGCACCAGGTCGGCCACCAGCGCCTCCATCTGCCTTGTGGCCGCGGTCCCAACGAGGGTGAGGTCATCCCGCTGGCCGCTTGCACCCAGGAGAACAGGGTATAGCTGGAACAGGGGCAAAAGAGCGATGCCCACCAGGAGCATTGCCGCGAGCACCTCCACGAGGCTCAACCCGCGTTCTACAAGCCCCACCGCCGTCCTCTGTGCTTCAGGGTGGCGTGACACGTACATAGCCGCTGGGCTCTAAAACCTCGATAAGCACCGTCTGGGTCCCCCCGCGAACCGTGATGGGGCCCGCACCAAGTAGCCTTACCATCCCTTCCGGCGGCGTGTAGTACACTCCCGATGGCCCGGTGACCTGTACTTCCGACGGGACCTGCTTGGGGAAGTCGGGCTCCGGGACCTGCGTGCGCGCGTTGCGCACCGTGTACGCCTGGTAGGGCGGGGGCGTGGCAAACGCCAGCTCGTAGTCCTCCCCACGCGCGATCGAAAGCCGCTGGCTCAAGTACAGGTCGGCTACCAGCTGCCGGGCCACCGCGCGGGCGGAAAGCTCCGGGCTTGGGGGCAGGTGCGGCACGGCCACTGCCAGCAGGACAACGAGGAGGGCCAGCACACTCAGCGCTTCCACTAGTGAAAGCCCCGCGCTGGCCCTCATCTCTTCGGTTGCCGGGTCACGCAGCTAGTCCCGGGTCAGGCGGCAGTTGGTTGCGTTGTAATCGGCCGGGTAGTCGGTGTAGCCAGGGTCCCCCGGCAGCGTGCTCGTCCCGTCGATGGGGTCGGTGGGCGCCCCGTCCGGGAAGTACGTTGTGTCGTCCAGAAACTGCTGGAATGTAGGCTGACCGGTCTGGCCGGGACACCTCCCGTTATTCCGAAACCGGTACAGCGCAAGCGCGGTGTTGATCGCCTGGACATTGGCTTTGTCCACCGACACGCGCGCGTCGTTCTCCGCCCCAAAGTAGTTGGGCAGCGCTACGGCCGCCAGGATCCCCAGGATGAGGATCACCACCAGCAGCTCCACCAGCGTCATGCCCCATTCGCCCCTCACGTATCGCACGGTTCGTTCCTCCTTTCCGGCTGTTTTTCTATACCGCAGTTTTAGCAGCTCCTGTGCCGGCGGTCTAGTGCCGCAGCACTGCCCTACCCAGGCCAAAAATAGGCAGATACAGGGCCAAAAGCAGCACCCCCACCACCGCGGCCAGGGCCACGGTCAGCGCGGGCTCCAGGGCCAGCAGCAGCCGGCGCACCCGGAACTCGAACTCGCGGTCAAGCACCTCGGCGGCCTGCAGCATCAGCTCGCCCACTTGCCCGGACTCCTCGCCCAGCGCCACCAGCCGGATGGCCACCGCGGGAAGCTCCCCGGTAGCCCGCAGGGCCTCGCTGAGCCTGCCACCCTGCTGCACGTGCTCCCTGAGGGGTTCCAACCACCTGGCGCATCCGGCGCTGCGCACCGCCACCTCCAGGGCAGAAAGCAGCGGCACCCCCGAGCTGAGGGCCATCCCCAGGCTGTGTAAAAAGCGCACAGAGCGCGCGCATCGCACCAGCCGGCCCACGTGCGGGGTGCGCTCCGCCATAGGGCCCAGCAAGCCCGCAAGATGCGAGCCGACCTTTTGGCGCACCGAGGGGACCAACCCCACGGCACCTGTGGCCACCACCAGGGGAACCAGCCACCGCGCCGCGCGGCTTACGCCCAGCAGGCCCTGCGTCAGGGGAGGCAAGCTGGCCCCCGCGGCGCGGTAGACCCTTTCGAAGGCCGGGACCACGTACAGCAGGAAAGCCGTCACCACCAGAGCCGCTACCCCGAGCACCACCGCAGGGTAGGCGAGGGAATCGCGCACCCTGCGGCGGAAGCGCAGTTCCCGCTCCAGGTACGCGCTAGCGCGGCCGAAGGCCAGGTCCAGCCTCCCGGTGGCCTCCCCGCTCTCCACGATCCCCACCAGCACCGGCGGCAGGTTCGCGCCCACCCGCTGCAGGCTCCTGGATAGAGACCGGCCCGATTCCACCTCCTCCTGCAGAGCCCGGGTGAAGGCTCGCAAGGAGGGGTCTTCCAGGTGCTCGTGCAGGGCCTGTAATGCAGCCGACGCGGTGAAGCCCGCACCCAGAAGGATGGCCATGTGGTGGGCGAACTCCGCGAGCTGGCTTGTCGACAGAGCCTGCTGGGTGCACCGGTCCTGCGAAGGCCGCGCGGAAGTGAGGTACAGGCCCCGGGCCCGCAAGGCCGCGGCCGCTTGGCCTGGGTCGTCGGCCAGGATTCGGCCCCGAACCACGCACCCGGCGGAGTCCCGCGCCACGTACTCGAAGGTCGGCACCTACAACGCCCCTTTTGCTCCTAAGCGGCGCAGCTCGTCCACGCTGGTCCAGCCGCCCAGCACCTTGTGCACCGCGGACTCCCACAGGGTCTGCATCCCGGCGTCCCGGGCGGCCTGCGCGATGGCTGCGGATGCGCTGCGCTGCAGCACGCGCTCCCGCACCGGTTCGTCCACTAGCAGAACCTCAAACACGCCCACACGTCCCCGGTAGCCGGTATGAGCGCACTCCGGGCAGCCCACGGGCCGGTACACCACGGTGCCGTCCTGCGAACCCAACAGCTTCCTGGCCTCGGGGTCCGGGGTCCCCGCGCGCCGGCACGCACGACACAGCACCCGCACCAGCCTTTGCCCCACCACCCCGGCTACCGCGGACGCCAGAAGGAACGGTTCTACCCCCATGTCCACCAGACGCACCAGAGCGCTCGGGGCGTCGTTGGTGTGCAGGGTGGTTAGCACCAGGTGCCCGGCGAGGGCCGCGTGGACCGCCAGCGACGCGGTGGCCGGGTCCCGGATCTCGCCCACCATGATCACGTCCGGGTCGTGGCGCAGCAGCGCCCGCAGCCCCACCTCGAAGGTCACCCCCATCTTCTCCCGCACCGGGATCTGGGTGATGCCCGCCATACGGTACTCCACGGGGTCCTCCACGGTCACGATGTTCCGCGTGCCGTCGTTGATCCAGCTCAGGGCCGCGTACAGGGTGGTGGTCTTGCCGCTGCCCGTGGGGCCCGTGACCAGCACCATCCCATAGGGACGCAAAAGGAGGCCGGCTAGGAGCTTTTGCTGCTCCGGCTCCAGGCCCAGGCGGTCGAGTCCCAGCAGCACCTGGCGCGTGTTGAGCAACCGCACGGTCAGCCGTTCGCCGAAGGCCGCACCCACGGTGGCCACCCGGGCGTCGTACTCCCTTCCGCCGTACGTGAGCACAAGCCGCCCGTCCTGCGGCCGCACCCGCTCCCCGATGTCCATCCCGCTCAGAACCTTCACCCGGGAGATGAGGGCGGAAGCCAGGCCGTGCGGCAGGCGCACCATCTCCCGCAGCAGCCCGTCGACCCGGAACCGCACGGCGGCATCTTCGGGGCCCATCTCCACGTGGATGTCCGTGGCACCGCTGCGGATGGCGTCCGCCAGGAGGGAGTTGAACAGCCGCTTGAGCGGGGTCTCCTCGCCCCCCTCGTCCAGGCTCACCGCCGCGCCGGGCCGGATGTCGGGCTGTGCGCTCAGGTCCGGGACGGCTTGAGCAGCACGGTGGCGCGCGCCGAACATCTGGGTGAAGACCCAGTCGAAGTCTGCCTCGGTGATGAGCACCGGGCGGACCTGACCCCTGAAGTGCGCAGCGGCCACGTCCATGGCCTCCACGTTCCCCGGGTCCACCATTCCCAGCACAACTTCGTCCTGCGAGCGGCTCAGGGGGATCACACGGTACTGCGCTATCACCCACTCCGGCAGGGCGTGTGCGAGGCCCTCGTCCAGGGAGGCCTCCGGCAGGCTTACGTACTCGTAGCCCTTCTGGGTCGCCAGCACCTCTCCCAGGGCCTGCTTGGACACGTAACCCCGCTCCACCAGGATGCGGCCTAGCAGCTCGCCTGTTCGGCGCTGCTCCGCCAGGGCATCCTCCAGCTGCTCTGCAGTCAGCAGCCCCCGCTCCAGCAGCAACTCCCCCAGGCGCGCGGACTTCCCCTTGCGCGGCGGAGTCACCAGCGTCTCTAACTTGCCCTGTCCTGCCGGGACCATGCGCACCGAAGCTTCAGAGCATGTTTCATGCCAGACTCCCTAAAAGGATATCACCCTGCCGGACGGCCCCAATGACGTCGTGAATCTGCCCGAGTTTTCGCCAATAGCGTAGCACGAAGCCCAGCACATCTACCATGGTTACCGGAGGGCCCCAACGACGTCGTGAATCTGCAGGCGGTCAGCCGATCCTTCATCCTCCGGGCGGCCGAGCACCCCTCCGTAGCGGGGTTCGTCCAGCGGCACGGGCTCCGGTTGGGTGCTGCCCGGTTCGTGGCCGGTGTGACCCTGGACGAATGCGTCCGGGTGTTGCGCTCCCTGGAGGACCGCGGCTTTCTCACCAACACCACGCTCCTCGGTGAGCGGGTGGCGGACGAAAAAGAGGTGGCCCGGGTGGCCGAGGCGTACCGGCAGGTGCTGGACCGTCTGGAACGGGAGCGGCTGCGCACGTACCTGTCGGTGAAGCTGAGCCAGCTGGGCCTGGACCTCGGGGAGGAGCTGGCCTACCGGACCCTGCGGGGTCTGGTGGACCGCGCCGCGCGCACGGGCCGGCTCGTGCGCACCGACATGGAGGAGTCGTGGCGGGTGGACGCCACCCTGCGCATCTACCGCCGCCTGCGGGGCGAAGGCTACGACAACGTAGGGGTGGTGCTGCAGAGCTACCTGTACCGCAGCGAGGAGGATCTGCGGGCGCTTTTACCCCTCCAACCTGACGTGCGCATCGTGAAGGGTGCCTACCTCGAGCCGCCGACCGTTGCTTTCCCCCGCAAGGCGGACGTGGATCGCAACTACGTGCGGCTGCTGGAGACCGCCTTCCTGGGCGGCTGCCGGGTGGCCGTAGCCACCCACGACGAGCGTCTGCACGCGCACGCCATGCGGTTTACGCGCCGACATGGGATTCCGCCGCAGGCCTTTCAGTTCCAGATGCTGTACGGCGTGCGCCCGGGCCTGCAGGCCGACCTGCTGGCTCGCGGTTACCGGGTGCTGGTGGCCACTCCCTTCGGGCCCGACTGGTATCGGTACTTCATGCGGCGCCTGGCAGAGCGGCCCGCGAACGTGGGGTTCGTGCTTCGCAACCTGCTCCGACGCTAGCCAGCTACGGTTCCCGGATGGGGTCCAACCAAAGCCGCTCAGCCTAAGAGGGAACCGGAACGCGCGTAGGGTTGCCGACGGAGGAAAGGACGGGAGTCCTAACGGCCGGGTTTCCCCATCGACGAAAACGGGGGCTACCGGCTACCCTGGGCCCGAGCGGCCGACGCCAATGGCCCACAGCTCTATTCTCACGGTCTTTTTGTACGCCGCGGGCACGGCCCTGTGCACCGGTCTTGGCGCGATTCCCTTCCTTGCAGCCCGCAGCGTGCCCAGGAGCTGGCTCGGCACCATGAACGCCACCGCCGCTGGCCTGATGCTGGCCGCCAGCTTCGGCTTGGTGTACGAGGGGATCGGCTACAGCCTGGCCCGCCTGACCTTTGGAGCGCTGCTCGGGCTAGCCTTCATCACCTGGAGCTCCCGGGTCCTGCATCGGTACCGCAACCTCACCCTGGGGAACCTCCACGGCCTGGACGCCCGGAAGGCGTTTCTTGTGGTCGGCATCATGACCCTGCACTCCTTCACGGAAGGGGTCGGAGTCGGTGTCTCCTTCGGAGGGGGCCAGAGCCTGGGTACCTTCATCACCCTGGCCATCGCGGTCCACAACATTCCAGAAGGGCTGGCCATCAGCCTTGTGCTGGTGCCGCGGGGCGTGCCGGTGTGGGTGGCTGCGGGGTGGAGCGTGTTCAGCAGCCTCCCGCAGCCCCTCATGGCACCCGCTGCGTACCTTTTCGTGGAGACCTTCCGCGCCCACCTGCCCACCGGATTGGGTTTCGCGGCGGGGGCGATGATCTGGATGGTGTTCTCCGAGCTTATTCCCGATGCTCTGAAGGATGCCTCCCACGGCGCGGTGGCCACCGCCGTCACCCTCACGAGCCTGGCCATGGTGGTCTTCCAGACGCTCATCAAGACGTAACCCGGCCGGGCGCCATCGTCTGGCCCATCCCCAGCTTCCCGTTCACCTCGGCGGACGCCGGCGCAGCGACCCTGCCCCTGCCCTCAGGTGGGGGAGTGTTGCGCGGAGGACGCGACCACCGTAGGATTAGGGGGCGGAGGGGCGTAGCTCGAACGGCCAGAGCGCCGGTCTCCAAAACCGGAGGTTCGGGGTTCGAATCCCCGCGCCCCTGCCAGCAGGGTGCTACGGGGCGCTCACACCGCGGCTGATCGCCCACGCAGCCACCCCCAGGACCAGCCAGCCCAGGGAAAAACGCAGCGGGTCGCCAGCGGACCACTGGCCCAGGACGTTCCCCACCAGACCCGCCAGGAACGTGCCGGTGAAGCCCACGGCGCTGCTGGCGAAGCCCGCCACCCTACCCAACTGGTCCAGCGCGAGGCTCGTGGCGTTGGGAAACGTGAGGGTGATCCCGAAGAAAACCAGGCTCACGTGCAACCAGAAGCCCGCCACGGACGGCAAAAACACGGCGTGCAGAGGTAGCAGCAGGGTCAGCGCGCACAGGTACCCGGCCGCAGCCCGCACCAAACCCCGGACTCCCAGCCGGACCACCCACACCCGGGTCGCCAGCATGGCCAGCAGCTGGAAAACCGCGGTACCCGCGAAGGCCAGGGCGAAAGCCTCGTTGGACAGCCCGAGGTGCGTCTTGTACAGCTGGGGAGCCGAGACCAGGTACGCGTACAGCATGCCGTAGGTGGCCGAAAGCAGCGCCGCGCCCAGGAGGCTCTCCCGGGTCCGCAGCACGAGGATCACGGCCTCCCAGAGGGGCCGCCAGGCAAGGGGCCTGCGTGCGGAGGGCGGCAGGGTCTCGTCCATCCGCACCAGGGCCCACCCCCACAGCACGCAGCCCACCGCGGCCAGGAAGGCGAACACCGCCGACCAGCCCAGCCGCACCAGGTACGCCCCCACCCACGGGGCTAGAACGGGTGCCACCACGAACACGCTCTGCACCAGGGCCATGACCCGGGCCATGGCCTCTGCCCGGTACCGATCCCGTACCCATGCGGTACCCACCGTCCGCAGACTGGAGGCGAACACCCCCTGCAGCGCCCGCGCGACCACCAGCGCCCCGAAGTCCCGGATGAAGGGGATGGTGGCGCTGGAGGCCCAGAAGACCAGGAGACCGGTGAGCAGCACCCGCCGGCGCCCCCAAGCGTCGCTTGCGGGTCCGAACAGGAGCTGCCCCCAGGCAAAACCCAGCAGGTAGGCGCCCACCACCAGCTGGGCCTGTGTCTCGGTCACGCGGAAGTCGGCCGCCATGCTGGACAGGGCAGGCAGCATGGCATCCACCCCGAAGGCTCCGAGACTCACCAGGAACCCCAACAGGACCTGCAGCTCGGTGGGGGCCCGGCCGGAGGCCGTACCGGGCGGGGGTCGCGTCACAGGCGGCCGGGCCGGATCAGGCGAGGTACTTCTGGAACTCCGCGTACCTCCACGGGGCGATGCGGATGGCCTTCTGCACCAGCCGCTCCTTCTCCTCCCGGGTCTGCGCCGCCTGGATGCGGCGCAACAGTTTACGGATCTTCTCCCGGCGGTGGCGTCGGCGCCTCAGTTCCCGGTCGCGTTCCCGCATCGCCCCCTCACCTCGTCTCCCGGTGCGGCGTGTGCCTGCGGCACCACTTGCAGTACTTCGACAGCTCCAGCCGGTCCGGGGTGTTCTTCTTGTTCTTGGTGGTTACGTAGTTCCGGCGTTTGCACACCGTGCACGCCAGGGTGATGATGTCACGGGCCATCCCGGAGGTCCCTCCCCTACTCCAGGATCTTGGTCACCACCCCGGCCCCCACCGTCCGGCCCCCCTCCCGGATGGCAAACCGCAGCCCCTCCTCCAGGGCAATGGGACTGATCAACTCCACCTCCAAATTGATGTTGTCCCCCGGCATCACCATCTCTACCCCCTCCGGCAGCCTCACCGTCCCCGTCACATCCGTCGTCCGAAAGTAAAACTGCGGCCGATACCCACTGAAAAACGGCGTGTGCCGACCCCCCTCCTCCTTCGTCAAAACATATACCTCCGCCAAAAACTTCGTGTGCGGCTTGATGCTCCCCGGCTTCGCCAGCACCATCCCCCGCTCTACATCCTCCCGCTCCACCCCCCGCAGCAACACCCCCACATTGTCCCCCGCCACCGCCTCGTCCAACACCTTCCGAAACATCTCCAGACCCGTCACCACCGTCCGCCGTGGCTCCGGCCGAAACCCAACAATCTCTACCTCCTCCCCCACCTTCACCCGACCCCGCTCCACACGCCCCGTCGCCACCGTCCCACGCCCCGTAATCGTGAAAATGTCCTCCACACTCAGCAAAAACGGCTTGTCCACATCCCGCACCGGCGTGGGAACGTACGCATCCACCGCATCCATCAGCTCATAAATCCCATCCACCCACCGATCCTCCCCACGCTTCAACTGCGGATTCCCCTGCAACGCCTCCAGCGCCCGCAACGCACTCCCCCGTACCACCGGGATCTCATCGCCCGGAAACTGATACCGGCTCAAAAGCTCCCGCACCTCCACCTCCACTAGGTCCAACAACTCCGGATCCTCCACCAGGTCCACCTTGTTCAAAAACACCACAATCGCCGGTACGTTCACCTGCCGCGCCAACAGAATGTGCTCCCGCGTCTGCGGCATCGGCCCATCCGCCGCACTCACCACCAGAATCGCTCCATCCATCTGCGCCGCACCCGTAATCATGTTCTTGATGTAGTCCGCATGCCCCGGACAGTCCACATGCGCATAGTGCCGCTTCGCCGTCTCATACTCCACATGACTGATGTTGATCGTCAAACCCCGCTGCCGCTCCTCCGGAGCATTGTCAATGTCGTAGTACCCCTTCGGCTCCGCTAACCCCAGACGCGCCAGCGCATGCGTGATGGCCGCCGTCAGCGTGGTCTTCCCATGATCCACATGCCCAATCGTCCCAATGTTCACATGCGGCTTCCGACGCTCAAACTTCGGCTTGGCCATGTTCCTCGCCCCCTCCGCACATGGATTGCGTCACCTGCGGGCCCCCGCCAGTCCGCCCTGGAGGACCTCCTCCGCCACGGCTGCGGGGACCTCCTCGTAGTGGGAAAACTCCATGGTGTACACCGCCCGGCCCTGGGTGCGGGACCGCAGCTCCGTGGCGTACCCGAACATCTCCGCCAGGGGCACAAGGGCCGTGATGACCCGCAGGCCCTGCCGCTGCTCCATAGCCTGGATGCGGCCCCGACGGGCATTCAGGTCCGCCAGGACATCCCCCATGTACGCCTCGGGCGTGGTCACCTCCACCTTCATCACGGGCTCCAGGAGGACCGGCTTGGCCTTCTGGGCCGCGTCCTTGAAGGCCAGGGACCCCGCGATCTTGAAGGCCAGCTCCGAGGAGTCCACCTCGTGGTAGGAGCCGTCCACCAGGGTTACCCGGACGTCCACCACGGGATACCCCGCCAGGACCCCTGACTCCATGGCCTCCCGGATCCCCTCCTCCACCGGCTTGATGAACTCCTTGGGGATCACTCCCCCGCTGATGCGGTCCACGAACTCGAACCCCCTGCCCCGCGGCAGCGGCTCGATCTCCACCGCGGCGTGACCGTACTGACCCCGCCCCCCCGTCTGCCGGATGAAGCGTCCCTCTCCCCGGGCAGGCTGGCGGATGGTCTCCTTGTACGCCACCTGAGGCCGGCCCACGTGGGCCTCCACCTTGAACTCCCGCACCAGCCGGTCGGTGATGATCTCCAGGTGCAGCTCCCCCATGCCCGAGATCAGGGTCTGCCCGGTCTCCGGGTCGAACCGCACCCGGAAGGAGGGATCCTCCTCCGCCAGCTTGGCCAGGGCCGCGGACAGCTTGTCGGAGTCCGCCTCGGTCTTGGGCTCCACCGCCACGGAGATGACGGGTTCCGGGAACTGGATGGGCTCTAGAACGATCGGGGCGGACTCCTCGCACAGGGTGTCCCCCGTGGTGGTCTCCCGAAGCCCCACCGCCGCCACCACGTTGCCCGCGCTGGCCTCCGGGATGTCCTCCCGGTGGTTGGCGTGCATGAGGAGGATGCGGCTCACGCGCTCCCGCACGCCCCGGCTGGCGTTGTACACGTACGAGCCCGCCCGCAGGGTGCCCGAGTACACCCGGAAGTACGTGAGCTTGCCCACGTAGGGGTCGGTCATGATCTTGAAGGCCAGGGCGCAGAAGGGCGCCTGCTCGTCCACGGGACGTTCCTCCACTTCCCCCGTACGGGGGTTCGTGCCGCGCACGGCCCCCACGTCCAGGGGGGAAGGCAGGTAGTCGACCACGGCGTCCAACAGCGGCTGGACCCCCTTGTTGCGGAAGGAGGATCCGGCCAGCACGGGCACCAGCCTGCCGGACAGGGTGCCCGCCCGGATGGCCCGCTTCAGGTCCGCTTCCGGGATCGGCTGCCCCTCCAGGTAACGCAGCATGACCGCGTCGTCGCAGTCCGCGGCCGCCTCCACCAGCCGCTCCCGGTACGTCTGCACCAGCTCCTGCATCTCGGGGGGAATGGCCGTCTCGCTGGATCGCGTCCCCAGGTCGTCCAGGTACAGGATGGACTTCCTGCGCACCAGGTCCACCACGCCCTGGAAGGACTCCTGCGCACCCACGGGCAGCTGCACGGGGACCGCGGGGGCATCCAGACGCTCCCGCACCATTTCCACCACCCGCAGAAAGTCCGCGCCCACCCGGTCCATCTTGTTCACGTACACGATCCGCGGCACCCGGTAGCGGTCCGCCTGCCGCCACACCGTCTCCGATTGGGGCTGGACCCCTTCCACCGCGCTGAGGAGAACCACGGCCCCGTCCAGCACCCGCAGGGACCGCTCCACCTCAATGGTGAAGTCCACGTGCCCCGGCGTGTCGATGATGTTGATGCGGTGGTCGCGCCAGAAGCAGGTGGTGGCCGCAGAGGTGATGGTAATCCCCCGTTCCCGCTCCTGAACCATCCAGTCCATGGTGGCGGAACCCTCGTCCACCTCTCCCAGCCGGTGCACCCGCCCCGTGTAGAAGAGGATGCGCTCCGTGGTGGTGGTCTTGCCCGCGTCGATGTGGGCGACGATTCCGATGTTGCGGATCCGCTCCAGCGGTACCTTCACGGCCAATCCCGACCTCCCGGCACCGCACTACCAGCGGTAGTGGGCGAAGGCCTTGTTGGCCTCCGCCATGCGGTGCACCTCCTCCTTCCGCTTCACAGCCCCGCCTTGGCCCTGCGAGGCGTCCAGGATTTCCCGGGTGAGCTTCTCCACCATGCCCCGTTCCGGCCGCTGGCGGGCGTACTCCACCAGCCACCGGATGCCCAAGGACACCCGCCGCTCCGGGCGCACCTCCACGGGAACCTGGTAGTTGGCCCCGCCCACCCGCCGCGGCTTCACCTCCAGCAGCGGCATGACGTTCTGCAGGGCCTTGTCCAGCACCTGCGCCGGGTTCTGTCCGGTGCGCTGCTCCACGTTCCGCAGGGCCGTGTACACGATGCGCTCTGCGAGGGTCTTCTTGCCCCGCGTCATCACCTTGTTGATGAGCCGCTGGACCATCACGCTGCCATACACCACGTCGGGCGGGACGACCCGCGGCGGAACCGGTCCCTTGCGTGGCATGCGCGTCCCCCCTTACTGCTTGGGCCGCTTGGCCCCGTACTTGCTGCGGCCCTGGCGCCGGTTGGCCACCCCGGCCGCGTCCAGGGCACCCCGCACGATGTGGTACCGGATCCCGGGCAGGTCCTTCACCCGTCCCCCCCGGACCAGCACCACCGAGTGCTCCTGCAGGTTGTGCCCGATCCCCGGGATGTAGGCGGTGACCTCGATCCCGTTGGTCAGCCGCACCCGGGCGATCTTCCGCAGGGCGGAGTTGGGCTTCTTGGGTGTCATGGTCTTCACCTGGATGCACACGCCGCGCTGGAAGGGGTTCCCCTGCAGCGCCGGCGACTTGCTCTTGTACTTCAGGGGCTCACGACCCCGTCGCACCAGCTGGTTGATGGTCGGCATGAAATCTCTCCCTCCCGATTCCCAAAGGCTCCATACCCCACCGGGGCCCGACGCCCCGCGCGCACGCGCCACCTGAACCTCGTGCCGGATACCCGCGCGCCCTCCGGGACCGGGCCACCTGCGTCAGCGGAGCCACCGGCCGGCACCGGGGCTCATGACCCTGCCCGTCCCTACGGCGCAGCGCTGCAGCCCTCCGCGAAGTGCAGAAGGCAGGGCCCGCTGGCCCCTCGCTGCGGCTACTCGCGTCTGAGGATCGCCGCGGCGGAAGCCCCCACGGCGATCCCGCATACCCGACCCAGTTCCCTGCCGGAGGCGACCTCCACCACCGGCACGCCCATTTCCTGCGCGGCCCGCAACACCGGCTCCACCACCCGCCGGTCCGCGTCGCGGGCCACGAACACCACCTCGGCCCTCCCCTTCCGGATGGCCTTGGCGGTCTGGTTCGCTCCCACCGCGCGCGCCTGCGCGCGGCCCAGGGCCTCTAGATCGGTCACCGGCATCCCTCGGGGCAATAGCCCCTCATCGAAGCTCCAGGCAACCTTCCAGAGGATAGACAATCCCGCCCGGTGTGTCAAATGGGGTTGGCCCGCGGTACCGGAGAAGTCTATACTTCTGGCGGGGGCTGAAGCGAGCGACGGAGGGGAGGGCGCGTGGCGCCCTTCCTTATTGCTTGGCATTGTTTGGCCGGAAGGGTTTTCCCCTGGCGTGCGCGAACGGTACGGCGGGAGGTCGGAATGGAAGCGACACCCAACACGCCAAGTCCCTTGGAGGAAACGCAGCGGTCCGGGCTTGCCCTCGGCCTAGCGGTGTGGCTGTTCTCCCTGGCCGGTGTCCTCGGGATGCTGTACGCGCGGTGGGTCTGGACTCCAAACCCGGTCACGCGGGAGGGATCCAGTATCCAACGCCTGTTCGACATGATCCTGGGCATTATCCTCGTGGCCTTCGTCCTGGTGCACCTGCTTTTGGGCTACTTCATCATCCGGTACCGCGCGCGGGGTCGGGAATCCGCCCTGTACTTCCCGCACCACACCGCCCTTGAGGTCGCGTACACGGCCGTCCCCGCGGTGGTGATGGTGGCCCTCAGCGTAGCAGGTCTGGCTCTGTGGGCGCGGGTGCACGCGGCACCTCCCCCCGGCGCCTTCGTGGTGGAGGTGCGCGGCGAGCAGTTCGCCTGGTCTGCTCGGTATCCGGGTCCGGACGGCCGCCTGGGCCGGGTGGACAACCGCATCCCGAAGCCCTTCAACGTGGACCCGGAGGATCCCGCGGGCCGCGACGACGTGGTAAGCCCCACCATCCTCCTGGTGGCCAACCGGCCCAACCGCATCCTGCTGCGCACCCGGGACGTGCAGCACAGCTTTTGGGTCCCGGCCTTCCGGCTGAAGAAGGACCTGCTGCCCGGGGCCACCACGGAGCTGGTGCTTACCCCCACCCAGACGGGGGAGTTCGACCTGGCATGCGCGGAGTTGTGCGGGGTGGGTCACTACACCATGGCGGGCAAGGTGCGGGTGGTCACCCAGGAAGAGTTCGACCGCTGGATGCGCCAGCAGGTACGGCGGTAGGAGGGCGGAAGATGGCTGCACCGGTAGAAGCGCACGTGCACGCGGAGGCGCGCCCCGAAAGCTTCTGGACCCGGTACGTGTTCAGCCAGGACCACAAGGTCATCGGGCTGCAGTACCTGTTCACCTCCCTGTTCATGGCCCTGGTGGGCGGGGCGCTGGCCATGCTGTTCCGGGTCCAGCTGGCCTGGCCCCAGTCGGGCGTGCTGAAGGCGGACCAGTACCTGGCGGCTGTGAGCATGCACGGGACCATCATGATTTTCTTCGTCCTCACCCCGGCGCTGCTGGGCGGATTTGCCAACTTCCTGGTCCCCCTCAAGATCGGCGCCCGGGACATGGCCTTCCCCTTCGTGAACATGCTGTCCTACTGGGTGTTCGCCCTGTCCATCGTGCCGCTGCTGGCCAGCTTCTTCGTGCCCGGTGGGCCCCTCAACGCGGGCTGGACCGCCTACCCGCCCCTGAGCGCGCTGCCCCAGGCGGCACCCGGGAGCGGGCTGGGACAGACCCTGTGGCTGGTGTCCATCGCCATCTTCTGCATCTCCAGCCTGCTGGGCTCCCTCAATTACATCACCACCATTCTCGTGCTGCGCACCCGGGGCATGTCCCTGCTGCGCATGCCGCTTACGGTGTGGGGGATCTTTGTGGCCGCGGTGCTGGCCCTGCTCAGCTTTCCCGTGCTCATGGCGGCGGGGATCTTGCTCCTGTTCGACCGGCTGGCGGGCACCAGCTTCTTCGTGCCCGGGGGCCTGGTGGTGGGTGGGCAGGTGATCTCCCACACGGGCGGGAACCCCCTCCTGTGGCAGCACCTGTTCTGGTTCTTCGGCCACCCTGAGGTGTACATCGTCATCTTGCCCCCCATGGGGATCGTGTCGGACGTGATCGCCAACTTCGCCCGCAAGCCCGTGTTCGGCTACCCCGCCATGGTGGCCTCCATGCTGGCCATCGGGCTCCTCAGCTTCCTCGTGTGGGCCCACCACATGTTCGTAAGCGGCATGCACCCCCTGCTGGGGATGGGGTTCGCCGTCACCACCCTCCTCATCGCGGTGCCCTCCGCGGTGAAGACCTTCAACTGGCTGGCGACCCTGTGGCGGGGCAAGCTGTACTTCTCCACCGCCCTGCTGTTCGCCCTGGGCTTTCTGTCCCTGTTCGTGGCGGGAGGGCTCACGGGCATCCACCTGGGCAACGCGCCCGTGGACATCCCCCTGCACGACACGTACTACGTGGTGGGCCACTTCCACCTGGTGATGGGTACCGCGGCGGTGTTCGGCATCTTCGCGGGCATCTACTTTTGGTTTCCCAAGATGTTCGGCCGCATGCTGGACGAGCGGCTGGGCCGGGTCCACTTCTGGCTGAGCCTGCTGGGGGTGTACGGGGCCTTCTTCCCCATGTACTACCTGGGTATGGCGGGGATGCACCGCCGGATCTACGATTACCGGGCGTTCCCGTACCTGAGCCACCTGCAGCCCGTGCAGGTGTTCATCACCTTGAGCGCCTTCCTCATTTTTCTGGGTGGCCTGGTGCTGGCCTACAACGTGCTGCGCAGCCTGAGCGCCGGCCGGCCCGCGGGGCCCAACCCCTGGCGGGCTACCACCCTGGAGTGGTCCACCGAAAGCCCCCCGCCCCACCACAACTGGCACGGGGACGTGCCGGAGGTGTACCGCGGGCCGTACGAGTACAGCGTCCCCGGAGCGAAGCAGGACTACCTCCCGCAGTGGGAACCCTCCACCGTACCGACGGCCAAGCACTAAGCCATGGCCGTTACCCTGGAACGCCCCGCTCCTCCCCGGCCGCCGCAGGGGCTCCCCGGAAGGTCCCCTGGTGGTCGCGGCCCGCAGGGCCTGCCGGATGCGGGCCGCGTGTTCGTCTGGCTGGCGGTGGTGGCGGTGGGCATGTTTTTCCTAGGGCTCACCTCGGCCCTGCTGAGCCGGATGGCCTCTGCGGGCTGGACCCCGGTGCCGAGGCCCGCGGTGCTGTGGCCGGGAACTGCAGCCCTGCTGGTTAGCAGCGTGCTCCTGGAGGCCTCCCGGAGGGCTCTGGCTCGGGGCGGCTGGGCCCGCGGGCGGGCGTGCCTGCGCTGGGGTGCGCTCAGCGCAGGCCTGTTCCTCGCGTGCCAGGTGAGCGCGTGGAGGTGGTTGGCCTCCTCCGGGGTCGGACTGGCTGCAAGTCCTGGCGCGTCTTACTTCTACGTACTCTCGGGGGCTCACCTCGTGCATGCGCTGGGCGGGTTGGCTGGGTGGGCCGTGGTGGCCCGGCGGGCGAGCCTGGCCCCCGTGTCCATCCTGGCGGTGTACTGGCACTTCCTGACGGCTGTGTGGGTGTGGCTGTTCGCGGTGCTGTTTAACCCGTAGGAGGTCGGAGCATGGTGCAGGCGGTGGTGGAAGAGAAGGTCAGCGTGTGGGGTGGAGGCGTGTCCCCCTTTGGCATGAGCTGGGGGAAGTTTATGATGTGGATCTTCCTGCTCTCCGACGCGTTCACCTTCGGGGGGTTGCTCAGCGCGTACGGGGCGGCCCGCATGACCGCGGCCGCGTGGCCCAACCCCCTGGGGATCTTCAACATCGGCCTGGTGAGCGCCATGACCTTCATCCTCATCTGCAGCAGCGCCACCATGGCGGTGGCGGTGAACGCGGCCAAGCGGGGCGACCACCTCCTGGTGGAGTGGTTCCTCCTCCTCACCGTGTTGGGGGGCCTCACCTTTCTGGGCATGCAGACGTACGAGTGGACCCACTTTCTCCAGGAGGGTGCCCGCCTGCACACCAACCCGTGGGGCGTGCCCAACTTCAGCGCCAGCTTCTTTATCATCACGGGGTTCCACGGCGGCCACGTCACCAGCGGAGTTTTTTACCTCATGGCGGTGTTCTTCAAGGCCCGCCGGGAGCGCCGCGCTCTGGAAGACTGGCAGCGGCCCCTCCGCGACCGCGGCGGCCGGCTCCTGTACCCCGGCTGCCGGGTGCGGGTCCTGGCCCTGCCGGACCAGCCGGAGACAGTGGTGGAGAAAACACACCCCCGCATCGGGCGGGTGGTGGTGCTGCTGCCTGGCAAGGCGGCCAACAACGCGGCCATGCTGCCCGCGGACGCGGTGGAGGTGGTGGAGGAGGTCCCCCCGCCGCCTCCTCCCGTGGACGCCCAGACCCGCGCGGAGCGGGTGGAGAACGTAGGGCTGTACTGGCACTTCGTAGACCTGGTGTGGGTGTTCATCTTCACCCTCATGTACCTGGTCCCGCCCGCGGTGGTGGCGGGAGCCGCGCACTAGGAGGCAGACGTGTCGGACCGGGAACACGCGCAGCACGGGTACGGCATTTACGGGGTCACGTGGTTCTGGCTGCTGGTGATCACCGTCGTGGAGGTGGGCATCACCCTCCTGCACCTGCCCCGGGGTCTGCTCATCTTTGGGCTGGTGATCCTGGCTCTGGGCAAGGCCGCCCTCATCATGGCGTACTTCATGCACCTGCGGTGGGAGCGGCCCGTGATGGCCACCCTGTTCAGCGTGCCCATCGCGGTGCTCCTGGTGGCCCTGCTCGTAGCGTTGGTGCTGGACAGCCAGATCTTCTGAGCTTTTACCGGTCCGCCCGGTCCGAGCGCAGCCAGCGCGTGGCCACCCAAAGGGCGGCGGCGGCGTAGGCCAAATTCATGCTCACCCACATCATCACCCCGGCCCACCGCTGGTCATCGAGGGGCGACCAGCCCCACAGGCGCGGGGTCTCCAGGTACGGCGCGTACAGCACCCGGTCCGCTACCGCCAGAACGAAGCCGGGCAGGAACTGCGCCACGGCGCTCGTGCCCACGATCACCAGCCGCTGCCCTGGGGTGGGGTTGCGGGGCGCGGGGCTCAGGAGCACACTCCAGAACACCACCCCGGTGCCCAGAAAGCTCAGGTGCTGGAGGGCGTGGGCGGGCTCCCAGCGCAGCACCCACGCGTACAGGGTGGGCAGGTGCCAGGCCAGCACCGCCCCGTTGTACAGCGCCGTGGCCACCCACGGGTTCCACAGCCACCACAGCACCCCGCCCACCACGGGTCTGCGGGTGAGCCAGCCCAGCAGGGGAGCGGGGAGGGAGGCCGCCAGCAAAGGTGCGGCCACCAGCATCAGGAGCAGGTGCTGGACCATATGGAGCCACAGAAGCAAGCGCGCCCCCGCCTCCAGAGGAGAGCACAAAGCGACAACAAGCGCCAACATGCCGGCCCAGAAGAACAGCCGCTGGCGCGGGTTGGCTCGCACCCGGGGGTGCAGATGGTACAGAACCGCGCAGGCGGCCAGGGCTGCCACCAGGGGCGGGTTCCACTGCCAGTTGCGCCAGCTGAGGGAGGCGGACTCCAGCAACCGCTCCGCGCCGGCGAGCTTCAGAACTCCGCCACGACGCGCACCTGCCGGTACTGGGGCATCCCCGTACCAGCGGGGATGAGCTTGCCGATGATGACGTTCTCCTTCAGCCCGATCAGGGGATCCACCTTCCCCTTGGTGGCTGCGTCCGCCAGCACCCGGGCCGTCTCCTGGAAGCTGGCCGCGGACAGCCACGACTCTGTGGCCAGGCTGGCCTTCGTGATGCCCATGAGCACGGGATCCGCCTGCGCGGGCCGGCCGCCCCGGGCCTCCACCTTCCGGTTCTCCTCCCGGAAGGTGAACACATCCACCACCTCGCCCGGCAGCAGATCCGTGTCCCCCTCGTCCCGCACCTTCACCCGGCGCAGCATCTGGCGCACGATGATCTCGATGTGCTTGTCGTTGATTTCTACTCCCTGGGATCGGTACACGCTCTGGATCTCCTGCACCAGGTACTTCTGTACGGCCTCCACGCCCCGGATGCGCAGGATGTCGTGGGGGTTCAGGTTGCCCTCCGTGAGGCGCTGCCCCGCCTCCACCACATCCCCGTCCTGCACCAGCAGCCGCTGGCCCGGGGGTACCACGTACTCCACCGTCTGGTCCTTGCCCTCCAGCACGATGCGCCGGGCCCGACGATCCTCCACGATGCGCACCCGGCCCGCCACTTCCGCCATCAGGGCCTGGCCCTTGGGCTTGCGGGCCTCGAACAGCTCCTCCACCCGGGGCAGCCCCTGGGTGATGTCGAACCCCGCCACGCCGCCCGTGTGGAAGGTGCGCATGGTGAGCTGCGTGCCCGGTTCCCCGATGGACTGGGCCGCGATGATCCCCACCGCCTCCCCCACCTCCACCATCTTGCCCGTGGCCAGGTTCCGGCCGTAGCACCTGCTGCACACCCCGTAGCGGGTCTCGCAGGTGAGCACGCTGCGCACCGGCACCCGGCTGATCCCCTCCTCCTCGATGGCCTCCGCCAGCTCCTCGGTAATCTCCTGGCCTGCCGCCACCAGGGGCCGCCGCTGCCCAGGCGGGACGACATCCTGCGCCGCCACCCGCCCCACGATGCGGTCCCGCAGGGGTACGGTCACCTGGTTGCCCTCCCGTACCGGTTCCAGCACGATGAAGCGAGAGGTCCCGCAGTCCTCCTCCCGCACGATGACGTCCTGAGCCACGTCCACCAGGCGGCGGGTCAGGTAGCCGGACTCCGAGGTGCGGATGGCGGTGTCCGCTAGGCCCTTGCGCTGGCCGTGCATGCCAATGAAGTACTCCAGGACCGTGAGCCCCTCCCGGAAGTTGCTCTTGATGGGGATCTCGATGATCCGCCCGGAGGGGTCGGTGAACAGGCCCCGCATGCCCGCCAGCTGCCGGATCTGCTGGATGTTCCCCCGCGCTCCGGACTGGGCCATCATGTACAGGGGGTTGAAGGGGCCGCACTGCTTCAGCATGGCGTTGGTGACCTGTTCCGTAGCCTCGATCCACACGTCGATGGTCTTCTGGTACCGCTCCCCGTCCGTGATGAGGCCCCGGCGGTACTGCTGCTCGATGGCGTCCACCCGCTTCTGGGCCTCCTCCAGAATCTGCTCCTTCTCCGGAGGCTGCACGATGTCCCGCATGGACAGGCTCAGCCCGGACTGGGTGGCAAAGCGGAAGCCCAGGTCCTTCAGGGCGTCCAGCAGCTGGGCGGTCTTCGTGGGACCCAGGCGGTAGTAAGCGTCCGACACGATCTGGCTCAGGACCTTCCGGTCGCACACCTGGTCCACGAACCGCAGCTCCTCCGGGATGGCCTCGTTGAAGAGGATGCGGCCCACGGTGGTCTCGATGGGCTCCGTGCCGGGAGCCAGGCGCACCTTCACCCGCGCGTGCAGCTCCACCACCCCGTGCTCGTATGCCAGGATGGCCTCCGCCGGCGTGCTGAAGGCCTTCCCCTCTCCCCGGGCACCCGGCTTCTCCAGGGTCAGGTAGTAGCAGCCCAGGATGATGTCCCGCTGCGGGCTGGCCACCGCCTTCCCCGAGGCGGGCAGCAGGATGTTGTACGCGCTCAGCATGAGCAGCCGGGCTTCCGCCTGTGCTGCGGCGCTCAGGGGCACGTGCACCGCCATCTGGTCCCCGTCGAAGTCCGCGTTGTAGGCGGTGCACACCAGAGGGTGGATCTGGATGGCTTTCCCCTCGATGAGCACCGGCTCGAAAGCCTGGATGCCCAGCCGGTGCAGGGTGGGGGCGCGGTTCAGCAGCACCGGGTGCTCCCGCACTACGTCCTCCAGCACCTCCCACACCTCGGGCCGCTGCCGCTCCACCATGCGCTTGGCGTTCTTGATGTTCTGCGCCAGGTTCCGCTCCACCAGCCGCTTCATCACGAAGGGCTTGAACAGCTCCAGGGCCATCTCCTTGGGCAGCCCGCACTGGTGCAGCTTCAGCTTGGGGCCTACCACGATCACGGACCGGCCCGAGTAGTCCACCCGCTTGCCCAGCAGGTTCTGGCGGAACCGCCCCTGCTTGCCTTTCAGCAGGTCCGACAGGGACTTCAGGGGCCGGTTGTTGGGTCCTGTCACGGGCCGGCCCCGCCGTCCATTGTCGATGAGGGCGTCCACCGCCTCCTGCAGCATCCGCTTCTCGTTGCGGACGATGATCTCCGGCGCCCCCAGGTCCAGCAGGCGCTTGAGGCGGTTGTTCCGGTTGATGACCCGGCGGTAAAGGTCGTTGAGGTCGCTGGTGGCGAACCGGCCGCCGTCCAGCTGCACCATGGGCCGCAGGTCCGGGGGGATCACGGGGATGACGTCCAGGACCATCCACTCGGGGCGGTTGCCGCTCTTCCGGAAGGCCTCCACCACCTCCAGCCGCTTGAGGATCTTGATACGCTTCTGGCCCGTGCTGCTCTTCAGCTCCGCCCGCAGGCGCCTGGACTCCTCCTCCAGGTTCAGCTCCATGAGGAGCTCCTTGATGGCCTCCGCCCCCATGGCGGCCCGGAACCGGCCTCCGTACTTCTCCCGCAGCTCCCGGTACTCGTTCTCCGTGAGGATCTGCTTCTTCTGCAGCTCCTTCACGTCCCCGGGGTCGATGACGATGTAGGCGGCGAAGTACACCACCCGCTCCAGGGCCCGGGGGGACACGTCCAGGAGCAGCCCGATGCGGCTGGGTACCCCCTTCAGGTACCAGATGTGGACCACGGGGGCGGCCAGCTCGATGTGCCCCATCCGTTCCCGGCGCACCTTGGCCCGGGTGACTTCCACCCCGCACCGGTCGCAGATGATCCCCTTGTACCGGATCCGCTTGTACTTGCCGCAGTGGCACTCCCAGTCCTTCACCGGCCCGAAGATCCGCTCGCAGAACAGGCCGTCCCGCTCCGGCTTCAGGGTCCGGTAGTTGATGGTCTCCGGCTTCTTCACCTCCCCCCGGGACCACATCCGGATCTGCTCGGGGGAGGCCAGGCTGATCTTGACCGCCTCGAAGTGGTTCACGTCCTGCATGGGCTCCTCCCCGCGCCCTTACAGGGGCTCCTCCAGGAGGGCTTCCTCGCCCTCCAGGTTGATGCCCAGAGCGCGCTGCGCCTCCACCACGTCCTCCTCGATCTCCCGCAGCTCGATCTCCCGGTGATCCGCGCTGAGGACCTTCACGTCCAGGCACAGGGCCTGCAGCTCCTTCACCAGCACCTTGAAGGACTCCGGCACCCCGGGTTCCTGGATGTTCTCGCCCTTCACGATGGCCTCGTAGGTCTTCACCCGGCCCACCACGTCGTCGCTTTTCACCGTAAGGAGCTCCTGAAGGGTGCTGGCGGCCCCGTACGCCTCCAGGGCCCACACCTCCATCTCCCCGAACCGCTGCCCGCCGAACTGGGCCTTGCCGCCCAGGGGCTGCTGGGTGATGAGACTGTAGGGCCCCGTGCTCCGGGCGTGGATCTTGTCCTCCACCAGGTGCAGCAGCTTCATCATGTAGATCTGGCCCACCACCACGGGCTGGTCGAAGGGCAGCCCCGTGCGGCCGTCGTACAGGGTGATCTTGCCGTCCGGGGGCAGCCCGGCCCGAGCCAGCAGGGCCTCAATCTCCGACTCCCGGGCACCGTCGAACACCGGGACCTCCGCATAAAATCCCAGCTGCGCGCACGCCCACCCCAGGGTGGTCTCCAGCACCTGCCCCACGTTCATCCGGCTGGGCACCCCCAGGGGGTTCAGGACGATGTCCACGGGCGTGCCGTCCGGCAGGTACGGCATGTCCTCCACGGGGACGATCTTGCTGATCACCCCCTTGTTGCCGTGGCGGCCCGCCATCTTGTCCCCCACGGTGACCTTGCGCTTCTGGGCCACGTACACCCGCACCATCTGGTTCACGCCGGGAGGCAGCTCATCGCCCTGCTCCCGGCTGAACACCTTCACGCCCACCACGGTGCCCTTCTCCCCGTGGGGGACCTTCAAGGACGTGTCCCGCACCTCCCGGGCCTTCTCTCCGAAGATGGCCCGCAGCAGGCGCTCCTCCGCGGTGAGCTCCGTCTCCCCCTTGGGGGTGACCTTGCCCACCAGGATGTCCCCCGCCCGCACCTCCGCCCCGATCCGCACGATGCCCCGCTCGTCAAGGTCCCGCAGGGCGTCCTCCGAAACGTTGGGGATGTCCCGGGTGATCTCCTCCGGGCCCAGCTTGGTGTCCCGGGCCTCCACCTCGTACCCCTCGATGTGGATGCTGGTGAACAGGTCCTCCCGCACCAGCCGCTCGCTGATGAGGATGGCGTCCTCGTAGTTGTAGCCCTCCCACGGCATGAAGGCCACCAGCACGTTGTGGCCCAAAGCCAGTTCCCCGCCCTCTGTGGAAGGCCCGTCCGCCAGCACCTGCCCCTTCCTCACCTCCTGGCCGCTGCGCACTACGGGCCGCTGGTTGATACACGTGCCCTGGTTGCTCCGGCGGAACTTGGTGAGCTTGTAGGTGATGCGCCGCTGCCCGCGGACCATGATCTCGTCCGCGGTCACCGACTCCACCACCCCGTCCTCCTCCGCCAGCACCACTGCCCCGGAGTCCACCGCCACCCGGTGCTCCACCCCCGTGCCCACCAGAGGTGCCTCCGGCCGGATCAGGGGTACCGCCTGGGTCTGCATGTTGGAGCCCATTAGGGCCCGGGTGCCGTCGTCGTGCTCCAGGAACGGGATGAGGGCCGTGGTCACGGAGACGATCTGCTTGGGGGAAACGTCCATGAAGTCCACCTGCTCCCGCGGCACCACCACCGGGTGGCCGCCCGCCTGCCGCGCCACCACCCGCTCCGGAAGCATCCCGTGCTCGTCCGTCTGCACGTTGGCCTGCGCGATGGTGTACCTCTCCTCGTCGTCCGCGGTCAGGTACACGATCTCCCGGGTCACCCGGCCGTTGCGCACCCGGCGGTACGGCGTCTCGATGAACCCCAGGTCGTTCACCCGGGCGTAGGTGGCCAGGGAGGAGATCAGCCCGATGTTGGGCCCCTCCGGGGTCTCGATGGGGCACATGCGGCCGTAGTGGGACGGGTGCACGTCCCGCACCTCAAACCCCGCCCGCTCCCGGCTCAACCCGCCCGGGCCCAGGGCGCTGAGCCGCCGCTTGTGCCGCAGCTCCGACAGGGGGTTGGTCTGGTCCATGAATTGCGACAGCTGGCTGGACCCGAAGAACTCCTTGATGGCCGCGGTCACCGGCCGGATGTTGATGAGCACCTGCGGGGTCGCCTGCTCCGTTTCCTGGATGGTCATCCGCTCCCGGATGACCCGCTCCATGCGCAGCATCCCGATCCGGAACTGGTTCTGCAGCAGCTCCCCCACCGCCCGCACCCGGCGGTTGCCCAAATGGTCGATGTCGTCCTCCTGCCCCTCCCCGTTGTTGAGAGCGATCAGGTACCGGACGATCTGCGCGATGTCCTCCGGCGTCAGGGTCCGCTGGCTCAGGGGCAGGTCCAGGTTCAGCTTCTTGTTCAGCTTGTACCGGCCCACCTTGCCGAGATCGTACCGGCGGGGGTCGAAGAACAGGGTGTGCAGCAGGGCCGTGGCGGACTCCACGTTGGGCGGGTCCCCGGGCCGCAGCCGCCGGTAGATCTCCATCAGGGCCGTGTTGCGGTCCCGGCTGGGGTCTTTGTCCAGGGTGGCCTCGATGGCCCGGTCTGCCTCGTACAGCTTCCGCAGGACCTCGTCACTCTCGTACCCCACCGCCCGCAGAAGCACCGTGGCGGGTAGTTTCCGCGTACGGTCGATGCGCACGTACACCCCGCCGGTGGCGTCCATCTCGAACTCCAGCCACGCTCCCCGGGTAGGAATCACGGTGGCCGCGGGGAACCGGCGGCCGCTGCTGTCCGTAAGGTAGCTGTAGTATACCCCTGCGGAGCGAACCAGCTGGCTGACGACTACCCGCTCCGCCCCGTTGATGATGAACGTCCCGTTGCGGGTCATCAGGGGCAGGTCCCCCATGAACACGTCCTGCTCCTTGATTTCGCCCGTATCCTTGAGGACCAGCCGGACCCGCACCTTCAACGGCGCGCTGTAGTTGGCGTCCCGCTCCCGGCACTCCTCAGGCGTGTACTTGGGGGCTTCCAGGTAGTAACCCCCGAAGTCCAGCACCCCCTCCGTGAAGTGGAACAGGTCCACCCCCTCGGGTGTCTTGCGGCGCTTGCGCTCGTCCGGGACCCCGAAGTACAGCTCCAGGTTGCCCGTGAAGTCCTGGATGGGGGAGATCTCCTCAAAAACCTCTCGGATCCCCTCCTCCACGAACCACCGGAAGGACTTCCGCTGCACCTCCACCAGGTCGGGCAGCTCCAGGATGTCCGGCAGCCTCCCGAAGCTGACCCGCTCCCGCCGGCCGCGCTTGACCACGCGGCCCAAACCCAGGCGGGGGGCCCGCTCGAAGGAGAACGGGCCCAGGGCGAAACTCTTGGTGAGCTCGGCGGGCGCTTTCGTGGCGGTCACCCCCATTTTTTCAGCGGTCTCCCGTGGCACGTGTCGCACCGTCTTCGGACTGGAAGCCTAACGCGGGGACGGATTAAACCCGGCGCACCGGCCCCGCCGCGCCCCAGGGGCGGTGGCCAGCTAAACCCGCACCTCCCGCCCCCGCACCGGGCCCGCAGGACAAGAAGGGCGGGAAGCGCAGGCCTCCACGGGCCTGCGAACCTCCCGCCAACCAAATCCATGCACCTGGTTGGACCGAACGGACCACGCACGCCCGGCGCAGGGGAAACACTCGATCGTGTGCTCGTCCCGGTAGCCGCAAATCGCAGGACAGAATAACATACCACGGCGGCCCCCGTCAACCGGGTGCCACCTGGAACCGGGCCCGCGGGGACCCCCGGGCCTACTTGACCTCCACCTCCGCTCCCACTTCCCGCAGCTTCGCCTTGACGCTCTCAGCCTCCTGCTTGGACACCTTCTCCTTCACCGGCTTGGGAGCCCCGTCCACCAGGTCCTTGGCCTCCTTCAGGCCGAGGCCCGTTAGCTCCCGCACCACCTTGATCACTTGGATCTTGTTGGGGCCTACCGCCTTGAGGATCACGTCGAACTCCGTCTGCTCCTCCTCCACCGGGGCAGCAGGGGCTGCTGCGGCCGGGGCCGCGGCCACCGCCACGGGGGCGGCGGCCGTGACCCCGAACTTCTCCTCCAGGGCCTTCACCAGCTCGGCCAGCTCCAGGACCGTCAGGTTCCCGATGGCCTCCACGATCTCCGCGGTGCTGAGTTTCGCCATCTTCCCTCCCTCCTCCGCTTTTCGCACCAGCCTTATGAACCCTCGCGCTTCTGCCGTACCTGGTCGAGGGCGTACACCAGCTTGCGCTGCAGTGCGGTCAGCACACCCAGTAGTCCGTACAGGGGGCCCTGCAGCCCGCCCATCAGCTTGGCCACCAGCTGGTCCCGGCCGGGCAGCTCCGCCAGAGCCCGCACGCCCGCGGGGTCCAGGACCCTGCCTTCCGCCAGACCTCCCTTGACCTCCAGCTTCCGGTACTGCCGGATGAACTCGTGGACCACCCGCGCAGGCGTGGTGGGGTCGTCGTAGCCCACCGCGATCGCCGTGGGCCCTTCCAGGAAGGGTTCCAACCCCTGCAGCCCCAGCTCCGAGGCCGCGATACCAAGCAGGGTATTCTTGACCACCCGGTACTCCGCCCCTTCCTTTCGGAGAGCCTGGCGCAAGGCCTCCATTTCGGGCACGCTCAGCCCCCGGAAGTCGGTCAGGACCACGGCGCGGGCCCGGCTCAGCCGATCCTTCAGCCGCTTGACCTCCTCCACCTTCTCGGGCTTCGCCATCTCCTGCTCCCGCCGGTTACAGGCTACGCAGACCTACGAAAACGAGCGGCGCCCCGCAGATGGAGCGCCGGGGACCCACCGGTTCGGGTGAGCCGGACGTCCTCGGCAGGCGGCCCGGGTGGCCTTTACCCCGGTTGGGACCTGCCTTCTGCGGACGGCTCGCTGGGTTGTCGACGGCCGCTATGCTACCAGTCCCACCCCTGCCGGGTCAACAGCCCCACTCACGCAGCCCGGCCCGCCGCCAGGGCCACGGCCCGGGCCGGGTCCACCCGCACCGAGGGGCCCATGGTGGGGCTCAGGGCGATGGACCGGATATACTGGCCCTTGACCGCTGCGGGGCGGGCCCGTACCACCGCGTCCAGCAAGGCCGCGAAGTTCTCCAGCAGCGCCTCCTCGGAGAAAGAAGCCTTCCCAATGGGTGCGTGCACGATCCCGGCCTTGTCCACCCGGAACTCAATCTTGCCCGCCTTAATCTCCTTCACCGCCCGGCCCACGTCGAAGGTCACCGTGCCGGCCTTTGGGTTGGGCATCAGCCCCCGCGGGCCCAGAATGCGGCCCAGGCGTCCCACCTGACCCATGAGGTCCGGGGTGGCCACGGCCACGTCGAACTCCGTCCACCCCTCCTGCTGGATCCGCTGGATCAGGTCCTCCGCACCCACGTAGTTCGCGCCCGCGGCCTCCGCCTCCTTCGCCTTCTCTCCCTTGGCGAACACCAGCACCCGCACCGAACGCCCGGTCCCGTGGGGCAACACCACGGTCCCCCGCACGACCTGGTCCGCGTGCTTGGGGTCCACCGCCAGCCGTACCGCCGCCTCCACCGTCTCGTCGAACTTGGCCCGCGCCACGGTCTTCACCAGCCGCACGGCCTCCTGCGGATCATACAGCCGCGTGCGGTCCACCAGCTTCCGCGCGTCCTCGTACCGCTTGCCTCGCCGCGCCATGCGCTCCTCCTAACCCACCACCTCGATCCCCATACTGCGGGCGGTGCCCTCGATCATGCGCACCGCCGACTCCAGGGACTTGGTGTTGAGGTCGGGCATCTTCAGGCGGGCGATCTCCTCCACCTGCTTGCGGGTCACCCGCCCGACCTTCTTCTTGTTGGGCTCCGGGGAGCCCACCTCCAGCCCCGCCGCCTTCTTGAGGAGGACCGAGGCGGGCGGGGTCTTGGTGACGAAGGTGAAGCTGCGGTCCGAGTAGATGGTGATCTCCACCGGCACGATCATGCCCACCTGCGAGGCCGTACGCTCGTTGTACGCCTTGCAGAACTCCATGATGTTGATCCCGTGCGGGCCCAGGGCGGTGCCCACCGGTGGGGCCGGCGTGGCCTTGCCCGCGGGGATCTGCAGCTTCACCTGCGCCACGACCTTCTTCATGCACGCTCTCCTCGCAGACGTCAGGCTCGTTCCACCTGCGTGAAGTCCAGCTCCACGGGGGTCTCCCGGCCGAAGATGGACACCAGCACCCGCACCTTCTCCTTCTCCGGCAGGATCTCGTCCACCACCCCTGTGAACTCCTGGAAGGGGCCGGAGGTGATGCGCACCGTGTCCCCCTTGTGGTAATGGATCCGGAGCTTCGGGGTCTCGTCCTTCACCTGACCCAGGATGGCCCGCACCTCCTCCTCCTCCAGGGGGATGGGCCGGTTCCCGGCACCCACGAAGCCGGTGACCCCGGGGGTGTTGCGGACCACGTACCAGGAGTCGTCATCCAGGATCATCTCCACCAGCACGTAACCGGGGTAGATCCTCTTCTTGGCGATCCGGCGCTTGCCTTCCTTGATCTCAATCTCGTCCTCCGTGGGGATCAGCACCTGGAAGATCTTTTCCTGCATCCCCATGGACTGGACCCGCTTCTCCAGGTTGGTCTTCACCTTGTTCTCGTAGCCGGAGTACGTGTGGATCACGTACCACCGCCGACGCGGATCCCGGGGCGCGGTGTCCACCGCACCCTCGGCGGCTCCCTCAGCCCTGGGAGTCTCGCGTTCTGCCTCCATCACCGCAACACGCGCTGGAACAGCCACGTGAACAGGGCGTCCCACACGCCCAGGTAGGCGGCCGTCACCCCCACCACCACCAGAACCACCACCGTGCTGGCGATGAGCTCCTGGCGGCTGGGCCACGTAACCCGGTTCAGCTCCGCCCGGACCTCCCGGAGGTAACGGCCGGCGCGCTCCACCCACGACGGCCCGCGGCGGCCCGGGGCCCGTACTGCGGGCCGCGCGGGCTTGTCCGGCTTCCGGATCAGGTTGGTCATACGGGCCATCCGGCCCCTCCGTGGCGCTCCTCCACGGCGTTCAAACACAAGACGGCGCCCCACCTGGGCGCCCGGTTGATTATAGGGAGCGGACGCGGTTGTGTAAAGGGCCGCCCCACGGCCTGCCTACAGGCGTCCCAGGGCCGCGGCTGCCTTGCGCAGCACCTCCTCCGCGGCGTCCTTCAAGCTCAGGGTGCCCAAAACCGCGGGCCGGAAGGCGTCGAAGGTGGCCTCGTACCGGGGCCGGGGGTTTGCCCGCTCCCACACCCACACGTCCAGGACAGCCACCGCCCCGCCTCCTCCCCTGCGGGGTAGGCCAGCGTCGAACTCGCCGTCCGCGGTGGATGCCAGGTGGGTCCAGCGCCCCACCACCAGCCAGTCCGCACCCACCGCCTCCCGGACCTCCCGTGCCCGCGCGGGGTGGAACAGCTGAGCGGGAAAGGAGCCCAGCGAACGCATGGCGTGAGCCACCAGGTGGGCGCTGACGACGCGGAACCGCCCGGTGGCCGCCAGCAGGGAGGAAAGCTCCACGTTAAGCCGGTCGGCGTCCACGAGGGCCCCGTCCGTGCTCAAATCCCAGAACGGCGCCACCGCCACCGTCCGCGCCGGCTGCGCCGCCGCAAAGGCCGCCGCCAACGCCACCGCCAGCATCGTTGCCACGGTCTTCATGTTTGCCTCCCAGGCTGCCTTCCCCCCCACGGGCCGTCGGGTGCCCCCGGTTCAAGGATCGCACGACCCGGTGCCGTCCGTGCAAAGGTGGCGGTTGCAGCCCACCCCAGCCCAGGGTACCCTGGCCCTGAGCGGAGGGGCTTGTGCGGATCGTTTCCCTGCTGCCCAGCGCCACCGAGATCGTGTGCGCCCTCGGACTGGCCGACCATCTGGTGGGGGTTTCCCACGACTGCGACTGGCCGCCGGAGGTGGCGGGCAAGCCCGTGCTGAGCCAGGCCGTGGTGGATCCTCAAGCACCCAGCAACGTCATCAACGCCGCGGTGCGTGAGGCTTTGCACCGGGGCACCAGCGTGTACCACCTGGACGCTGCCAGGCTCGCCGCGCTGGGTCCGGATCTCATCCTCACCCAGGAGCTGTGCCCGGTGTGCGCCCCCTCGTTCCACGAGGTGCAGCGCGCGGCGCGGGTCCTGGAAGGGAATCCCACCATCGTGTCTTTGGAGCCCAAGGGGCTTTACGACATCCTGCAGACGGTTGTGGAAGTGGGGTGCCGCACGGGCGCCGAAGGGGCCGCGAGCCGGCTAGTGGCCGAGCTGGAAGCCCGGATCGAGGCCGTAAGGCGGCTTCCCCCGCCACAGCCGCGGCCGCGGGTGGTGTGCCTGGAGTGGCTCGACCCCCTATTTGTCGCCGGGCACTGGGTCCCGGAGATGGTGGAGCTGGCAGGAGGTCAGGACGTGCTGGGACGTCCCGGGGAACCCTCGTACGTGGTGAGCTGGGAGGCAGTGCGCGCAGCCCGGCCGGAGGTGCTGGTGGTTATGCCGTGCGGGTTCGACCTGGAGCGCGCCCGGCGCGAGGTCCACCTGCTCACGGACCGGCCGGGGTGGGACACTCTGCCCGCGGTGCGCTCGGGCCGCGTGTACCTGACGAACGCCACCGCCTACTTCAACCGGCCCGGCCCCCGCATCGTCCGCGGGCTGGAGATCCTTGCCGAGCTGCTCCGCGCCCCAGCGGGCCCGTTCCGCACGGAGGGGGCCGAAACCCTGGCAACCGGGCGCCCGGACCGCGCGGGCAGCCCCTCCACGCGCACGGCCCTCCCCTAAGGCCCGTCCCCGGTGCAAGGGGGGATCCACGATGCCCAGGAACAGACCCCCTTCCCCGCGGCAGTTCCCGGAGGAGGCGGCGCAGTCGATCCGCACCTCAGGGCGGCCGATCTCGCAGGTGGCCCGGGATCTATTGGATCGCGCACAGGGCGCTGGCCTTCTTCAAAAACCGTCGAAGCCGCAGAGGCTTTTGCCTTTGTGGGGCGGGAGAAAGGCGTTCACAACCGGCTGTTCTCCGGCGCGACAGCTGAGGCACCGCGGCGAGTGAGGACCAAGCGACGGCCGGCTGTCAGCCACGGACTCATCCCAGGCCCTCCGCCAGCGCTGCGAGCGCAGTGGCCGTGTCGGTGGTGATCTGGTCCACCCCCGCCCGCAGCACCGCCTCCAGCTCGTCCCGGGCGCCGGGGTGATGGGCATTTACCGTCCATGCGTCGATCACCACCGGCCGGCCCAGGCGCTCCCGCAGGAATACCACGGGATTGAACCCGTCCCCGAGCGCCTGGAGGATGAACTCCTTTCTCAGGTAGAACTCCTCGGCCCCAGCCACCATCATGCTGAGGCTCTCCACCCGGTCGGCCAGGTAGTCGGCCACCGGCAGGGCGCGGCGGTAGCCCACGGGGTGGTCATCCAGGTAGCCGTACGCGTTCACCCGAGTGGGGAGCCGGATCGCATCGTCCACCGGGCTGTCCAGGTACAGCATGAAATCCAGCCCGACCACCACCGTGGGGTCCAGGCGGCGTAACAGGCGCAGGTTCCAGTCCGCTAAACATCCGACTACCACCCGGAGATGGGGGTTGCGGCGGATCGGCTCGAGGGCCTTCAGCAGGCGCCGCGCGTCCGCCTCCGACCATGGTCGCTGCTCCTTGCAGTCCACCTGGACCTTCAGCGGCGCCCGGTGGCTCGCCAGGACCGCCGCGACCTCGGACAGGGTGGTCGGCGGCTCGTCCGACCCGCGCAGGCGTAGCGCCTTCAGCGCACGGGTAACGGTCCTGTCCACGGCTCCGAATCCGGTCGTCTCGCTCTCCAAGCGGCCATCATGCAGCAGCGCGTAGTCGCCGTCGGCCAAAGGCTGGATGTCGAACTCGATGGCGGCCGCGCCGCCGTCCAGCACCTCCCGTAACGCTGCGAGGCTGTTGGGGGGGTGGCGTCCCAGGCCGGACAGCAGCTTGTGGTACTTAAGGGTCACCTGGCGACCAGCATACGTCAGGTTTGCGGGCAGGGCGGGAGCCACGGTCACCGACGGGCCCAGGACTCGGGCCAAGCCTCCACGGCCACCTTCTTTTCGGTATAGAACTCCATCGCGCCGCGCTCCTGCCCGTGCAGGTCGCCAAGGACGCTCTCCTCCCACCCGGCACACGAGAAGAAGGTCATGAGGGCTGCCCCCCCGACCTGGATGCCCACGTTGGCCGTGTGCCTGTAGCCGGTGCGTTCCACTACCGCGACGGCCTCCCCCACCGTCCACACACGGACCAGGGTCCGCACGGGACCGAAGATCTCGGTGCGGGTCAGCCCGTCCAGGTTCTCCTCCAGCAGCCACCTGAGCCGGTACGGTACCGTTTGGGCACCGCGTTCCCCGTACCCATCGCCGCCACCTCCTACGGTTCGATGCGTACTCCGGACATGTCGAACAGGTGGACGGCGGGGGGCTCCACTCCCACCCCGACCTGTGCTCCCACCGCCGGGCGGTCGCCCTGATCCACCAGCACCTTCAGCTCGACCCCCCCGACGTCCACGGTCACCAGGGCGTGGCGCCCCTGAGACTCCACCACCACGACACGGCCAGGGATGGAACCCCGCAGGTGGGCGTCCTCGGGACGGATGCCCAGGTATCCCGGGCCCGGGGGCGCCGCCACCAGCAGCGGAAACCGCAGCGACCCAGCGACGAACTGCCCGTCGGTGAAGGTGCCCTCCAACACGTTCATGGGTGGGTGGCCGACAAACCGGGCCACGAAGGTGTTGGCTGGCCGCCGGTACAGTTCGTCAGGCGTGGCCACCTGCAGCAGTTGGCCCATGGAGAACACCGCCACCCGGTCGGCCATGGCCAGCGCCTCGGCCTGATCGTGGGTGACCAGCATGGTGGTTATGCCCAGCTCCTGCTGGAGCCGACGGATCTCTCCCCGGGCTTGCACCCGGATCTGAGCATCCAGGTTCGACAACGGCTCGTCCAGCAGCAACACCTGTGGCTCCTTCACCAGCGCCCGGGCCAGAGCCGCTCGCTGTTGCTGGCCGCCGGACACCTGGGCCGGATACCGGTCTAGCACCGGCGCGATCCCCAGGAGCTCCGCTGTGCGGCGCACCACCCTGGTGACCTCAACGGAAGAACGCCGCTTCAGCCGCAGAGGGAACGCGATGTTCTCGAAAAGGGTCAGGTGGGGATACAGGGCGTAGGATTGGAAGACCATCCCTACGTCGCGGTCCCGGGGGGGAAGGTGGTCCACCCGCCGCTCCCCGAAGTAGATGGCACCGGCGGTGGGCTGGTAAATACCGGCGATCATCAGCAACGTGGTGCTCTTACCGCATCCCGACGGTCCCAAGAGCGCCAGCAACTCGCCCGGCGCCACCTCCAGATCCAGTGCCTGGACGGCCACCACGTGGCCAAAACGCTTGCTCAGCCGCTCCAGACGAACCCGGATTCCCCTCACCCTTTCACGCCTCCCGTGTAAATGTTCAGCAAGTAGCGCTGACCCAGAGCGAACAGGATCAGGACCGGCGCCGCATACACCAGGCCCACCGCGGCCATCATTCCAAAGTCGGTGAACGCCTCACTCAAGAAGCTCTGCATGTACATGGCCATGGTCCACCGTTGGCTGGAGACGATCAGCGTGAAGGGCAAGATGAACTCTCCCCACGCCGACAGCAGCGCAAACGTGCCCAAGGCTAGCAAGCCTGGCCGGGCCATGGGCAGGGCGATTCTCCAGAACACCCCCCACCGGGACATGCCGTCCACCAGCGCCGCCATCTCGATTTCCCAGGACAGGTAGTCAAAGAATCCCTTCATCAACCAGATCCCCAGGGGCAGCTCCAGGGCGACCTTCACCAGGATCACACCCAGCAAGGTATCAAACAGCCCGAGAATCCGCAGAATGTAGAAGATGGCGATCAGCAGGCTGACCGCGGGAAACGCGTGCAGGACCAGAACCAGCCCCAGCAATCCCCGGCGCCCGGGAAACGCCATGCGGGCGATGGCGTAGCCGGCCATGGACGCGATCACCACCTCCAGGGTCGCCACCACGCCGGCGAAGATCAAGGAGTTCATCAAGGGGATCCGCAGGGGGGGCCGGCCGCCCACCGATGTCCACAGAAAGCGCCAGTTCTCCAACGACCCCCCGCCGACGGGCAGCAACCCATGGACCACGTCGAACCATCCCGTGAGCAGCAGCCACAGCACCCCGGTGACGATGGGCAGGGTCAGCACGGCCAGCACCAGCACGAGCAAGCGCCACCGGGGCGGGAGCAGCGGCATCACGGTACCTCGATCTTTGGCTCGCCGATCAGCGCCCGGAAGTTGAAGATGCGCAGGTACAAAACAGAGACCACCACGCCGATCACCACCAAAACCGCGGCCATCGCCGCCCCCAGGCCGAATTGCACGTTGCCGTAGTAGTTGGACAGGGCCAGCTTGTAGGCGTGCAGCGACCAGACCGTGGTGGTGAAGAACCCCGGTCCGCCGTCGGTCAGCAGGAGGATGTACTCAAAGGAGGTGAGCAGCGAGAGGGTCTGGTAGGCCGTGACGAACAGGATCGGCCAGCGTAGCAAGGGTAGAACCACCCGTCGGACCGTCTGCCAGGTGGTGGCGCCATCCACCGCCGCCGCGTAGAACAACTCGGGCGACATCGAGCGGATCGCCGAGGTGAAGATCAGCATCCCGAAAGACGCCCCCACCATGCCGTTGGCCAGCACGATGGTCGTCCACGGATGTTCGGTAATCCAGCTGCGCGAGCTGCCGGTAAGGATCCCCACCAGCCCGTAGGGAGCCTCGCGGGTGAGACCCTGCCACACCAGCACGTACACCACCGGCGGCATGATGCGGGGTAGCAGCCACAGGGCGCGGACCTGATTGCCGTACCCCGGGCGTACGGACGTGCTCAGCAGGGCCAGGGTCAGCCCCATCCCCACGTTAAACAGCAGCGTGAGCCCCACGTACCGAGCGGTGTTCAGCAGGATCCTGGGGAGAAAGGGATCCCGGAAGAGGTAGCGGTAGTTCTCCAGCCCCACCCACCGGGGGGCGCGGAAGGTGACGGTGGAGATATCGGTGAGGGACAGCAGCAGCGTGGCCACCACGGGCACCAGGAAGAACAGCACGATCAGGATGGTGGCCGGAGCCAGGAACGCCGCCGGCGTCAGATGGCGCCGCGCCCACGTCCGGGCCCGCCCGATGGTCGCTTCCCTGGCAAGCCGGGCCTGTACCTGCATTCTCCCGGCGACCCGCTCCGGTTCTCCCATGACGTCGCCAGGCTTGGGCGGGCGCAGGCAGCGCAGCCGCCTGCGCCCGCCGCACCCTCTACTCGATGACGACCTTATCCCCGATGGCGCGCTGCATCTCAGCTGCCACCAGGTCCACGGCCTGTTCGGGTGTGACCTGGCCGGCCTCCACCGCCGACACTCCCCGGAAGAGGGCGTCCTGCCACCGCGGTAGGTCCGGATGCGGCGGCTGGAACGTCGTGTAGGTGAGCAGGTAGCTCACTTCCCGGAGGAAGCGGTCCCTGATCAACCGGGCCGTGGTGCGCAGCACCGGGAGGTGCGCGCTGCCCACGGCATGCTTGGCGTCCAGGTCCGGCACCGTGGTGTAGGCCAGCAGGCGCATCGCGAGGGGCTTGTTCTTGGACGCCGCCGAAATCATGTAGGCCTGGGGCTGGGACAGGGTGATCGGCCGGCCTCCCCGCCGCCAGGTCGGGTGCGGGGCAAAGCCGAAGTTGGCGAACAGCCAGTCCTGGCCGCCCTTGCCGGCCACCCACTGCTGCTCCCACTCCGCCCAGTTCCACGTGCCGCCGGAGAAGAACAGGACCTTGCCGTCGGTGACGGTCTGGTGGAAGCGGCTCCAATCACCGTCGAGGCGGTTCCGCTCCAGCACGCTGGCGTCCACCGCCGCCCGCAGCCAGCGGAAGTACCGCAGCGCCGCTTCCCGAGTGAAGACCAGCTTGCCGCTGCCGGCGTCAAAATCCCGACCGCCGAAAGACCGGTACCACTGAAGGAAGTCCGGACCCGGGCGCGGCCGGTGGTAGTAGCCTTTGCCGGATTCCACCACCTTCTTCTGCACGGCCTCCCGGGCGGTGGTCAGCACGTCCTCCCAGGTGAACTCGCCCTTGGTGATCCGTTCGGGCAGGGAGGCGATCTGGTGGTCGGTCCACCCGAGTTGCTTCAGCAGGGTCTTGTTGAAGTACAGCGGGCGCGCTTCGGTGTCCTGCGGAATGCCCCAGATCTTTCCCCGATACCGCACCGCGTCCCACAGGGACTCCACCACGTCGGCGAACTGGCGGTACCGGGGAATGAGGTCGTCGAGGGCCGTGATGAATCCCGCGGCCGCCCAGGTGGCGGTAAGCGGGTGGGACGCCTGCACGAGATCGGGTGGGTTCCCGCTCTGGAACGCCAGCAGCACCCGCCGCAGGTACGGGTCCCACTCGGTCGTATCGAAGAACCCCTCCAGCTTGACCTGAACCCCCGCCCCCTCTCGTTGCAGGTCCCTGTTCAGGCGCTCGACCGCCGCCTGCAGGTTAGTGAAGCGAGTCACCGACGGGTTATCCGGCCCAACGGTCCAGGCTACCAGCGTCACGGTTCGCTGGGCCTGCGCCGGAGCCAGCGCCAGCAGCACGAACGCCGCCAGCCCGACCGCCGCCACCCATCGCCTGTGGTCCACCGCCATCACCTCCCGGGTCGCGTTTCTCCCCGCCTGGGGCTGAACTGCTTCGGAATTGTTGCGTTAAGTTAACAGTAGCCGCCGGTTCTTCACCCGCCTCCCGCGCCTGCAGGCCCCCCTCGACCGCTACCCGGAGCTCTACAACAACCACCGACCTGTTCTGGGGTGGTCGAGAGCAACCACCATGATGCGTTTGCTACCAGACTAGACGATCTAGCTCCTCGCTCGACAAGGGTCCCGACAAATGTGTTCGGGACGCGTAACCGCAGAAAGCTCCGCAGCACCCGGTCTTCGCCTGCCGGCACCACACTCGCGTAGGGCTTCCCGCGCTTGGCGATTACGATCTCCTCCCCGCCCCGGCAAACGCGCTTTCTCCCCGTGCACGTTCACAATCTTCCCCACTTGGTCCGCCAGTTTTCAGCCTAGTTGGTTTAGCCATTTTGTCAACTCCGGTTCTCGGTACCGTTGGGGCGGCCCTAGCGCGCGCGCACGGCGAGGCTCACCTTCAGGCCGGGGAACGCGCGCTCGCCTACCACCCGATAGCCCCGTGCCCCCAGCGCCTCCTTCAGCGCCGCCTCCGCTGCGGGGGGCGCGGGCGCCGTGGTCACCGTCCACACCCGCTGTACCTGCCCTACCAGAGCCCGCAGCCCCCTGTCGAACCGCGGGCGCCACTCCTCCGGGCGGTACGGGCGCGGCTGGATCCGCACTTCCACCCGCGGGCCCGGCGGACGGAAGTAGTACTCGAACGCCAGAGAGGTGCCGCCCGGGACGTACACCACCGCGTCCCCGGCGCGGAAGGCCGACTGCACGAACCGGGCCGCCAGGTCGTACCGGTAGCTTTGGTACCGGGGGTCGGATTGCATGGCCACCAGCGCAGGACCCTGCAGGCTCAAAAGCCACAGCACCCCCAACCCCGCCGCCCGGGACCGCAGCCGCAACGCCCGGCTGAGTTCCACCAGCCCCACGGCCACCCAGCACGCCGCCAGCGGCTGCAGGAAAGTCAGGTGCCGGGGGTAAGCAGCGGCCCAGCCCATCGCCAGGGACAACCCCAGGATCGCCACGAAAGCCGTCATCCAGGTCCACCGCACCAGCCGCAGCCCCTCGGAGCGTTCGCGGCCCGCCAGTGCCACCGTTGCCGCGGCAAACAGCCCGTAGGGAACGAGCAGCGGGACATACAGGAACACGGAGCCCCGGAAGGACGTGTGGTACGTGAACGTGTCCGGCCAGTACCCTCCGAAGGCCTGCGCGGCGAGTAGTTCCACCGGATACCCCCACCACAGCGTCTCCCGCGTCCACAGCTGCGGGTTGGCACGCCAGAACCCCGCCAGGTACGGGAGCCATGGAAGGTACAGGGCCAGCCCTGTAGCCGCCGCGAGGCCCGCGACTTTTCGGTGGCCGCCCGTCCACAGCGCGGCAGCCATCCCGACCACGGCCAGCAGCCCGTAGTAGCTCGTGTACCCCACCGCAGCCCACAGCACGCCCAGCAGCAGCGCCCAACTGTCCCCTCCCCGGATGGCCCGCACCGCGGCAAGAACGGCGGCAAGCACCAGCACCGTCAGCAGCGAGTACATCCGCAGCTCGTTGGACGCCATCACCTGGAACGGGTGAATTGCCACGAGCAGCGCGGCGACCGCGGCTGAAGCGGGCCCGTGCAGGCGGCTTGCCACCAACCACGTGAGAGCCACCGCGGCCACCCCGAATACGAAGGACGGCAGCCGAGCAACCAGAAGCCCCTCGCCGAAGCGCTGAATCCAGAAGGAGAGGAGGACGTAGTAGCCTGCGGGGTGCGCGTCGTTGGCCTTGAGGAACTGCAGGATCTGCCGCCCGCCCATACGGGCCACAAACAGGCTGTAGCCTTCGTCGTACCACAAGCTGCGGGTGGCCAGCAGCTCCCAGCGGACTGCTGCGGCTACCGCCAGGACGGCCAGCAACGCCAGCCCCCACAGGACGGTACCTGGTACCGGTTCCAGGTACCACCGGCCCCGCTCTTTCAGCGCCTGCTTCGCCAGCCGGCACTCCACAGCCCGTCCTCTTGCAAGACTCACATCACCATGCGTGAGCCGTTGCTCCAAAAAACCATCAAAAAGCCCTGAAGAAGCGCCAAGGAAGCCGCAGCCACCCCGTCCACCTCTCCCCGTCTCCCCAGCTTGGCGAACAGAATCGCGAGCGGCCAAGCGCTTGCAACGTACCGTGGGGTGCTGTACAGCGACGTCCATCCGCTGCTCAGGGCTGGCAACACAGCGGCAAGGCAGACCAGGAAGTACGGAAAACCCAACAGCCTCCAGAAAGAAAACGCGAGCGCCCGTGCGACCGCCCCAAACCACGCTCCCACACGCAGCTGAGGAGCATGCGCAAGCAGGCCCTGCACCAGGACCTCTGCGGGGTTCGATGGCACCTTCCGCCACGCTCGCTGCACGTTTACGAAGGCCAGGGGATCGCCTGTAAGGCTCCACGTGTACGCCACCCAACCTGCCAAGCCTGCCGGCACCAAAACCAGCGGGGGCAAGTAGTCTAACCACCGCTGTCGCCGGTCCCGATCTGCGAAGCACAGCCACGCGAGTGGGAGAATGAGCAGCACCCCTTGGGGGCGGCTCAAGGCAGCGCACCCTCCCAGCAGCCCCGCTAGCCACCACCGGTTTCTCCGCGTTGCGTAGAACGCACCCACGCTCACAGCCACGAACAGCGACTCCGACAGAACGCCAGAAAACACGAAAGCCGTAGGAAGCAAAAACAGGTATTTGACGGCACGGCGCGCGGTCACTTCGTCGTCCTCGAATGCCGTCAGACGGTAGAGCAGGATCCCGGCGACCAGCAGGGAAGCATTGGACACGATCAAGCCCGCGAGGTAAACATCCCCCAGGAACACCGCGAGCGCCCTCACCAACAGTGGATACAGCGGAAAGAAGGCGTAGTTCGCCTCGCCTGTTTCCGGGATCGGCTCAGCCGAATACCCCCGGCGAGCGATGTCCAGGTACCAACGCGTGTCCCAGTGGCCCCATACTGCGAGAGCCTGGTTGGTGGTAAATGGCGCGCCTGGCTCCTGAACCGGCAGGAACGGCTGCAGGATCTCCCGCGACACCAGTCCGACTCCCCAGAGCACCGTTCGCGTGGCGACCAGCCACGCACCGACCAATTTGACTTCCGCTGACACCCTCACCCGCATCTTCCCCCAGCTGACTCTCTGTTCGCAGCTCCCTTGGTGGGGACCCGCCATCCGGGTGCCTGGGGTTAAGTTACGTCATCCGGTCTCCATCCACCTCTCGCACCCTCTCGTGCCACCTCGCCACAACGAATCAGCGTACCCCCGCAGCCCAGCAGTTCCAAACGCACCACCGCGGCGGCCAGGAGGAGCCCCGCCAAGATCCACACATGGAGTGGAGGCAGAAGCCGCGCAAAACGCCCCCGGTCCGCGGGGTCAGCGACCACGGCGCACGAGCAGTCCTACCGTAACATGCCCGAAGCGGGCTACCGGGCCGGGCAGGTAACCGCTCTCCACGGCCGCCTGCTCGATGATCTCGGGCACCCACGGCGGGTATGGGGGGCTTGCCACTACCCAGACACGTTGGCTGCTGGCCCGCAGCGCCGCGGCCACGGCGTCGCGGAAACGCTGCCGCGCCTGGTGCGCTTTGGGCCCCCAGGCAGCCAGGGGCAGCGCAAGCTGAACTTCGCGCCCGGTGGGCTCGAAGTAGTAGCGCATGACCCGCCGCATACCCTGGGGCACGTACAGCACCATGTCCTGCTTCCGATGGAGGCTGCGCAGGTAGTCGGCCGCCAGGTCGTACCGGAAGGGCTGGTAGCGGAGATCCCGCCAGGCCCCGTCGGCTGCTGAAGCTGCGTAAACCAACACCCCTACGGCGGCTAGAACTTGGGTCACGCACCGGGGTGATCGGTCGCGCGGGGACCACACTTCCGCCACCCCGGCGGCCACCGCGACGGCCGCAACGGGCTGCACGTACGTGAGGTGGTAGGCATAGGCGGCCACTTTCCCCACCAGAAACGAGGCGGCCACCGCCGCCCCCACCGGCACCAGCCAGCACAGGGTAAACAGAAAGCCGGCCTGTGCGTTCCGCTGTCGGAGAGCCAGAAAGCCGGGTACCAGCAGCGTCACGGGCGCTAGGCCGGCCAGCCACTGCCAGGCCTGCAGGACCCCGCTTCCATAGTAGCCGGCAGCGCCAAGCCAGTGGCCGCCGTACACCTGGCTCGCCAGGAGCCCCGCGACAAGCCCCGCGTCCGGGGGCGGCCTCCACGGCACGGTGTTGGCGGTAACCGAGCCCGGCAGGAAAGGAAGCCACGGGCCGTAAGCGGCAACCGCGCTGGCCACCGCAACCGCAGGGCCTGCCCAGGATCTGCCGGGCTGTGTGGCCAGCACCCACAGCCCGTGTGCCAGGAGCAGCAGCGCGGAGTAATAGCTCAGGTAGGCCATGGCAGCCGCGCTCGCGCCGTACGCGGCCCAGAGCCCCAGTCGGTCCTGCTCCCTGGCCCGCCACAGCAGGGCGGTAGCTACCGCCGCGGCGAGCTGCAGCAGGGCGTACATACGGGCTTCTGTGGAGGCAATCACCTGGAAAGCGTGCACGCTCAGTAGGCACGCCGCACCCGCCCCCGCGGGCCAGCCGAAGATCTTGGCCGCAAGATACGCGACCACGGCCACAGACCCAAGCCACGCCACCAAGGAAAGCAGCCGGGCGGCCGGAGGGGTCGGCCCCACAATCCTCCTCCAGGCCTTCAGCAAGAGGTAGTAGCCCGGCGGGTGAGGGTCTGAGAGAGCCGATGCCTGCAGGATGGCTGCTGCCGGCTGCTCGGAAACCCACAGGCTGTACACCTCGTCGTACCACAGCACGCGGCCCGCAAGCGATTCCGCCCGCAGGGCCAACCCTGCCAGAAGGAAGGCCGCAACAACAAACCATCCGCGGACGGGCACAGCTGCCCTCAACCCGGTCGAGCTCCGGGTGGCCGGCCCGCGCCGGCCACCCGGAGCGTACCGCAGCAAGCGCGCGGCCTAAAAGCCGCTCGACGTGACCGTGGCAGAGCCGGTGTTGGAGAGTACCAGAGTCACCGAGGCACCGGCAACGGGCCCCTGTCCGGTCGCGCTCATTGTGCACGACGTAGTACCATCGCAGGTGCCCCAGGCGAAACTCCAGTTTGCAGTGGCAGCCGGTGGTTGGATTGTGCCACTTACCCCGGTAAAAGTCCCCCTCTCCACGTAGTACAACCACGCCTGGGTTTTCATCTCCTGCAGGTTCTGGTCCGCCTCCGCCAGGTACGCCTTCCTCCGCGTGCCCAGGTAGGCAGGAAGCGCCAGCGCCAGCAGGATCCCCAGGATCACCAGCACCATGATGAGCTCGATGAGGGTGAAGCCCCTCTGGTCCCTGCGAGCCCTCCAGATCCGTTCCAACATCGCTTTCCCTCCTCCACAGTAGTCTTTGAACGTCCTCCCGCGCCGCGGGCCTTATGAACTAGAGCAAGACCTGTGCCACCACCTCCTTCCGTAAACCCGTCTACCGGGACTTATACCCCAGCCACCGCCTGGCTAGACGTACCCGGAAGGGCATTTTTCAGGTGCCGGCCCCTCTGCCCTGGGCAGCTGGCGCACCGCCACCGGGAGGCTCGCCGGGGCCGACCCCGCGAGTTCGCGCCTGCGGGTACCTGGCACCGGTACCAAGAACCGTTGTTCCCCATTGCGCTGCCGCGGCCAGACGCGTATAATCAAGGTGTCAACGGGAGTAAGGTCCCGAGAGGTCGAACCGGTGAAAGCCGAGAGGTCACTCGGGGCGGCTCCCGTTGACGTTTTTCTTCCCCTACGGGCGCCGCTGGCGGCGCAGCCACGTCCGCACGACCTCGCGGGTGACCTCCCACGCGTGCCAAGCGGCGTTGCGGGCGATCCCGTAAGCTGCGTTCTCCAGGGACGCGGGGAGCTTCTGGGCCCGCAGGGCACCCTGCACGTCCAGGGGCAGCCGGGGCAGCACGTCCCTCTCGAAGTCCATGGACTCCAAAAAGCGCGCCACCTCGTCCGGGGGCAGGCAGCCGCTCACCTCGGCGGGCAGCTGCTCCAGGCGGTGCAGAAGCTCCAGGTGGCGCTGCTGCATGCGCTGCTCCAGCCGCTCCAAGGCCTGCAGGGGGTCCTCGTCCCGGGGGGACTCGGTGTAGCCCTCCAGGAAGAAGGCAGGCGGCCTGTTGAGGACCTCGCACAGCCGCAGGAACGTCTCGAACTTGGGGAAGGCCTTGCCCCGCTCCCAGTCGCCCACCCCCACCGCGCTGCGCAGCCCCAGGGCGCGGGCCAGCTCCCGCTGGGATAGCCCCGCAGACGTGCGGGCCTCGTGCACCCGCAACCCGAACGTCTTGCGCACCTCGCCCAAAAGCCTCCCCATGTCTAGATCTATTCTAATCAGTCGTTTGATCCAGTCTAGCATCCTGCAGATTCCACTGATTCGAAGCTAAGAGCTGTTCTATCCGATGGCGTACTTGGGTTCGCAAACAGGGGGAAAAACCAAACCCCCGATCCTGCGCGTGCCAAAACGGTCCGCACCGGCGTTTGCTCAGATAGGAGGAAGGCAGGCATGGAAGCACACGACGCCCTCGAACGCGCGGTAGCGGGGCAGCTTTACAGGTTCCGCTGCCCTGACCCCCACGTGCTGGGAGAGCTTCACCTGGGCCTGCTGGACAGCGGACGGGAGGAAGTGGAAGCCCACGTCCGGGAGTGCCCGCGCTGTCAGGAGGAGCTGGCCATCCTGAATCGGTTCCTGCGCGCCCGGGACCGCCCGGACTGGCGGATCCTGGTGGCGGAGTGGGCCCCGCAGCTGCGGGTGGCGGAGCCCGCGGCGGCGTACGCGGTGCGGGGATCCGCGCAGCTTGCTGCGGCCACGTACCAGGCGGGCGAGTACGCCCTCACGGTGTCCGTTACGGAGGAGCCCCAGGACGCTTCCCTGCGTACCGTGGCGGGGATTGTGTCGTGGGAAACGCAACCGGAGCAGCCGGCGCGGGCGCGCCTGGTGGGTTTCCACTACGAGCAGGAAGCGGAGGTAGACTCGGTGGGGCAGTTCGCGTTTGAAGCCGTGCCCCGGGGCCGCTACACCCTGGAGGTGGAGGTGGGCGACGCCCTGGTGCAGGTGTCGCCCCTGGAGGTAAGCTGAGCAGCCGGCACCGGGCGGGAGCTGGCCCGCGCGCTATACGCGGACCGCACCCCGCAGGTCTGGCTGCAGCGCCACCAGGGTTTCCGCGATCTGTACCGCGTTCAGGGCCGCGCCCTTCCGGAGGTTGTCCCCCACGGCGAAGAAGGCCAGGTTGCCCGCGCCGTCGAACCGGATGCGGCCCACGTAAACCGGGTCGCGTCCTGCGGCCTGAAGGGGCGTGGGGTACCGGCCTGCGCGAGGGTCGTCCATCACCTCCACCCCCGGGGCCGCGCGCAGCAGCTCCCGCACCTCGCCCAGGTCCGGCGTTTGCTCAAAGGTGACGTGTAAGGCGACCCCGTGCCCCACCAGGGTGGGGACCCGCACGCAGGTGATCCCCACCTCCAGGGTGGGGTGCTCAAGGATCTTGCGGCTTTCCGCCTGGGCCTTCAGCTCCTCGCTGGTGTGGCCGCCGTCCTGCACCGACCCGATCGCGGGGATCACGTTGAACACGATGGGGTAGGTAAAGGCGCTGCCCAAGGACTCCTGCAGGGGCTCGCCGCGCTCCGCAGCCGCCCGCAGCTCGCGCCACAGCTGCTCAACCCCCGCCTGACCCGCGCCCGAGACGGACTGGTACGAGCACGCCACCACCCGCCGGAGGCCGTAGCGCCGGTGCAGGGGCGCGAGGGGCACCAGAAAGGTGGCCGTGGTGCAGTTGGGGTTCGCCACGATCCCCCGGGGCCTGTCCAGCACCCGCGGACCGTTGATCTCCGGGATGACCAGGGGCACGCCCGGGTCCAGGCGGAAGGTGGCGGCGTTGTCGATCACCACCGCTCCCCGCGCGGCAGCCCGCGGCGCCCACTCCCGAGAGACCTCGTCCGGCACATCGAAAATGGCGATGTGGCACCCGTCGAACACGGCATCGGAGAGCGCCACCACCCGGTGGCCGTCCACCCGCTTGCCTTCCGAGCGCGGGGAGGCTGCCAGCCGCAGCTCCCGCGCGGGGAAACGCCGCGCTTCCAGCAACGCCACCACCTGCCGTCCCACGGCGCCCGTGGCTCCCACGACGGCCACCACGTATCCGTCCCGCACGACCTCACCTCGCCCCTCCCAGAGTTCGTCTATGCCAGCAGGTGCTCCAGGCCCACCACCAGCTCCCGGAGGGTCACGGCCCGCCGGACCGCCAGCAGCACGCCCGGCAGGAACGACTCCTCGCTGTACGCGTCGTGGCGCAGGGTGAGCAGCTGTCCGGGCCCGCCGAACAGGACCTCCTGGTGCGCCATCAGGCCCGGCAGGCGCACGCTGTGCACCCGCACGCCCTCATACACACCTCCCCGGGCTGCCGCTACCTTCTCCTCCTCGGCCACCGCCGGAGGGGGAATTTCGCCGCGGCAGCGGGCGATGAGCTCCGCGGTCCGCAGGGCGGTGCCACTCGGCGCGTCCCGCTTGCGGTCGTGGTGCAGCTCCACGATCTCCACGTGGGGGAAGTAGGCTGCTGCCTGCTGGCAGAACCGCATGAGGAGCACTGCGCCCAGCGCGAAGTTGGGTGCCACCACGCCGCCCACCCCGGCCTGCGCGCACGCCTCCCGCAGGGCCTCCAGGGAGGCGGGGGTGTAGCCCGTGGCCCCCACCACGGGGCGCACCCCGACCCGCGCGGCGGAGACGGCATTGGCCATGGCCCCTTCCCCGATGCTGAACTCCACCAGCACGTCCGCCCGTCCCCGCAGCTCGCCGATGGCTTCTGCGGGCTGGATGAAAACGCCCACGCGGCCCACCCCCCCCACCTCACCGGCGTCCTCGCCCAGATGCCGGTGCCGGCCGAAGGCAGCCACCAGCTCCAGGTCCGGCTGCTGGCGGACCGCCCGCACCACCGCGCGGCCCATGCGGCCTGCGGCGCCGCTTATCGCCACCCGCACCACCCCGCTCATTACGCCACCGCCTCCAGGGCGCCCCGGGTGGTGGCCTCCGCGTCCGCGGGGCCCACCGCGGCCAGGGCAGGCCGGTGTGTGACCAGCTTCTGCGCCAGCGCCTGAAGGCGCTCGGGGGTCACCGCCTCCAGCTCCTGCAGAACCTCGTCCGGGCTCACGCGCCGCCCGAAGTACAGCTCCGCCCGCGACAGGAAGAACATGCGGCTTGCCGTGCTCTCCAGGGACAGCATCAGGCTGGCCTTCAGGGCCTCCTTGGCGCGGCGCAGCTCCTCCTCAGGGACCGGCTCCTGCCGCAGGCGGTCCAGCTCCCGCAGGCAGACCTCCAGCACCTCCCGGGCCCGCTCGGGGCTTGTGCCCGCGTACACCGCGAAGGCCCCCGCGTCCCGGTACATCACCGAGACGGTGCCCACGCTGTAAGCCAGCCCGCGCTTCTCGCGCACCTCCTGAAACAGGCGGGAGGACATACCGCCCCCGGTCAGGTGGTCCAGCACCGACAGCACGTAACGGTCCGGGTGCCCCTGCGGTAGACCCGGGTAGCCGAAGCACAGGTGCACCTGCTCGGTGTCCTTCGCTCGGTAGGTGGCATTTCGCGACACCGAGGGGGCGTACGTCTCGCGGGGTTGGGCTCCCTCCGGTAGGGGGCTGAGCAGCTCCGCGGTCTGCTCCACCACGCGGTCGTGGTCCACGTCGCCCGCCGCCGCCACCAGCAGGCGCGGGCGCCGGTACTCGTGGGACACGAACTCCACGAAGTCCGGCCGGCGCAGGGCTTCCACGGTGTCCCGGAAGCCGATGACGGGCCGGCCCAGGGAGTCGTGGGCCCACACCGTCTCCAGGAACAGGTCCTGCACCAGGTCGTCCGGGCTGTCCTCGTACATCTTGATCTCCTCGAGGATCACCTGCCGCTCGCACTCCACCGCCTCCTCCTCAAACAGGGAGCCGGTGAGCATGTCCGCCAGCAGGTCCGTGACCTTGGGCAGGTGCTCGGACAGCACCCGCACATAGTAGCAGGTGTGCTCCCGGTCGGTGAAGGCATTGAGCTGCGCGCCCAGGGAGTCCGCCTCCTCCGCGATGCGCTGGGCGGTGCGCCGGCGGGTGCCCTTGAACATCATGTGCTCCGTGAAGTGGGCGATCCCGCTCCATCCCTGCGGCTCGAACCGGGAACCGGTCTCCACCCAGATGCCCAAGGCCACGGTGCGCACCCCCGGGAGGGCCTCCGTGACCACCCGAATTCCGGAAGGGAGCACGGTCTTGCGGTATTCCGTGTCGCGTCCCGCCACCGGGATCCCCACAGGGTCAGCGCTCCGGGCGCGGTCCGGGCCTGCGGGGCGGCCGCTGCGGAGCCCGGTCCTGTCGGGGACGGTCCGCGCGCGCCGCAGACTTGGGTGCTGCCTGCCCCCCATCGTCGGAGGTGAGGCCCCGGCGGGTGAGGTTGATGCGGCCCAAGGAGTCGATCTCCTTGACCCGCACCAGGATCTCGTCGCCCACCTTCACCACGTCCTCCACCTTGTCCACCCGGCGGTCTGAAAGCTCCGAGATGTGCACCAGGCCCTCCTTGCCTGGCAGGACCTCCACGAAGGCGCCGAAGTTCATCAGGCGCGTGACGCGGCCCAGGTAGGTCTGGCCCACCTCCACCTCCCGCGCGATGTCCTGGATCATGCGCACCGCCTTCTGGGCCGCCTCGGGGTCCGCGGAGGCGATGATCACCCGCCCGTCCTGCTCGATGTCGATCTTCACCCCCGTCTCCGAGGTAATGCGGTTGATCACCCGCCCGCCGGGGCCGATCACCTCCCGAATCTTGTCCGGGTTGATGTGCAGGGTGAGGAGCCTGGGCGCGTATGGGGACAGGTCTGTGCGCGGGGCGGGCAGCACCCGCAGCATGGCGTCCAGAATGGCTAGCCGCGCCTGGCGCGCCTGCTCCAGGGCCTGGCGCAGCACCTCGCGGCTCAAACCCGGGATCTTAATGTCCATCTGCAGGGCGGTGATGCCCTCCCGGGTCCCGGCCACCTTGAAGTCCATATCCCCCATGGCATCCTCCATGCCCTGGATGTCGGTGAGGATAGCCATGCGGCCGTCCTCTCCCGTGATGAGGCCCATGGCGATGCCCGCCACCGGGGCCTTGATGGGCACCCCCGCGTCCATGAGGGCCAGGGTGCTGCCGCACACGGAGGCCATGGACGTGGACCCGTTGGACTCCAGCACCTCGGACACCAGGCGGATGGTGTAGGGGAAGACCTCCTCCGGAGGGATCATGCGGGCAAGGGCCCGCTCCGCCAGGGCTCCGTGGCCCACCTCGCGGCGGCCGGGACCCCGCAGGGGACGCACCTCCCCCACGCTGTAGGGCGGGAACACGTAGTGGTGCATGAAGCGCTTGCTCTCCACGATGCCCAAATCGTCCAGGATCTGCTCGTCCTCGCCGGTGCCCAGGGTACATAGGGTGAGCACTTGCGTCTGACCCCGCTGGAACAGGGCGCTGCCGTGCGTGCGGGGCATCAGGCCCACCTCGATGTACAGCGGTCGGATCTCGGTGGGCTTCCGCCCATCCGGTCGCACCCCCTCCTGGAGGATCATGCGGCGTACCAGCTCCTTCTGCAGGTCCACCAACAGGTTCGAGATCTCCTGCACCCGCTCGGGGTAGCGCTGCGCCAGCTCCTGGGTGACCTCCTGGATCACCCGCTGGGTCTGCTCCTCGCGGCGCAGCTTGTCGAGGTGGCGCAGGGCCGCGTTCAGCTTCTCCTCCGCGGCCTCGCGGACCTCCCGGGCCAGCTCCGGGTCGGGCTGGGCCAGGGGAACCTCCCGCTTGGGCTTGCCTGCCTGCGCGGCAAGCTCTCGGATGGCGGCCACCACCTTGCGGCATTCCCGGTGGGCCAGCTCCAGGGCCTCCAGCATGCGGTCCTCGGGCACCTCGTCGGCGCCGCCCTCGACCATGATGATGGCGTCCTCACTGGCGGCCACCACCAGGTCCAGCTGGCTTTCCCTTTCGATCTGCTGCAGGGTGGGGTTCACCACCAGCTGCCCAGCTACCAGGCCGATGCGCACGCAGCCGATGGGGCCCGCCCACGGGATGTCGGACAGGCTCAACGCCGCGGAGGCCCCCACCACCGCCGCCACGTCCGGCGGGTGGATCTGGTCCGCAGACAGGGTGGTGGCGATCACCTGCACATCGTTGCGGAAGCCCTTGGGGAACAGGGGCCGGATGGGCCGGTCCATGAGGCGGGAGGTGAGGATGGCCTTCTCCCCCGGACGCCCCTCCCGCTTGAAAAATCCTCCCGGGATCTTGCCCGCCGCGTACAGCCGCTCTTCGAAGTCGCACGTAAGGGGGAAGAAGTCCACCTCCTCCCGGGGCTGATCCGAGGCGGTGGCCGTGACCAGCACCACGGTCTCCCCGTACCGGACGGTGACCGCGGCGTTGGCCTGTTTGGCCAGCTTACCCGTTTCGATGACCCATTCCTTGCCCCCGACCTCGAAGCGCACGCTCCGGACGTCGGGTACGCACCACGCCACTTCCATTGCTGTGCCTCCCCTCCTGGTCTACAGGGCCGACCGGATCCGGGCCCAGGAGGAGGGGATCGATCACCGGGAACCACACTCCCGCCGGGAGTGTGCATCGCGATGATCGACAGACCCCCGCGTCCTGACCGGAGTCCGCTCGCGGCCCCGAATTCACTTGCGAAGTCCCAGCCGCTCCACGACCTCCCGGTAGCGCTGTGGGTCCTCCCGCTGCAGGTACCGCAGCAGCCGGCGTCGCTGGCCCACCATCTTCATCAGCCCCCGCTGCGAGTGCAGGTCCTTCCGGTGCACCTTGAGGTGCTCGGACAGGCTGTTGATGCGGTCCGTGAGCAGGGCGATCTGCACCTCCGCCGACCCCGTGTCAACCGGCGACCGCTGGAACTGCGCGATCCGCTGCTGCTTGGCCTCTTTGGTGAGCGCCACCGTCTTCCTCCGAACACGAAAAAGTCGCCGGGCCGAGGGACCCCCGGCCAGGCTCAACCCGATGGTAGCACGCCCGTTCGGCGCGGGCAAACTTCCCTACGCACCCGCCAGCACCAGTTCCAGGGCACGGCGGAACGGGGCTTCCAGCTGCACCGCTTCCACACGCTCCCACTGGCCCGCCGTGGGGGACGGGTTGGATCGCGCCGCCACCCGATACACCGCCCACACCTCCAGGGTCTCGGGCACCCGCAGGCTCGCCAGGAGCTGTGCGTACCATCCGTCCGGGCGAAGCCCCCACGGTGAGACGGCCCGCCAGACGGCCTGCTCGGTCAGCTCACCCGGCAGCACCGGCTCCTTCGGCAGCCGGCCCGCCTCGTCCAGCATCACCCGCCCTGCGTGCAGCGCGCACACCACGGCCTCCCGGTGGCCCAGTAGGTCGCAGGCCTCCTCCATGCGACCCTCCCGCAGGAGAGCCCGGATGCGGGAGCTGCTCACCCGTTCACCCCCAACCTCCACGGGCGGGCACACCTCCACGGCGAACCCCAGCTGGTCCCCCAGATGCCGCAGCAGGTCCGCATCTCCCCTTCGGTCCCGGCCAAATCGGAAGTCCGGCCCGCACACCACCGCGCGTGCCCGCAGCCCCTCTCGCAGGACCGCCCGCACGAACGCTTCCGGCTCGGTCCTCCTCACCTGATCGTCAAAGTGCAGCACCAGGGCCGCGTCTAGCCCCAGGGTGGCCATGCGCCGCAGCCGCTCCTCCAGAGGCAAGATTAACAAGGGCTCCGGCGCGCGGGTTACCACCTGCTGCGGGTGCGGGTCGAAGGTGAGCGCCACGCTGCGCCAGCCCGTTTTCGCAGCCTGCTCCGCCGCCAGCCGGAGCACCGCCCGGTGCCCCAGGTGCACGCCGTCGAACACCCCCAGGGCCACACAGCTTCCCGCGGGGTGCGGGGGGACTTCGTCCAGCCGGCGGTAAACCTTCATGAGGAGGCCCGCGAGCGGAACACCTTCAGGGGCCGCAATTTGCCGCCCTCCGCGCGGCCAAGGGCCAGCAGCCGCCCCTCCTCGTCCAGCACCTTTACCAGGGACCGGGGAGGTACCTGCAGGTGTGGGGCTACCTTCCACAGGGGCACCGCCTGGCCGTGCACGATGGCGGCCCGCAGGGTGCCCGTGACCTCCACGTCCGGCACGCCCGGAAGTGCCTCCACGCCCGGGGTCAGCACCCGTTCCAGGTGGCCGGAGGCGACCTCCTCCTGCAGCTCCTCCAAGGTGACGCTCTCCTGCAGGGTGTACGCACCCACCCGGGTGCGGACCATGAAGCTCGCGTGGGCCCCGCAGCCCAGCTTCTCGCCCACATCGTGGCACAGCTGCCGCACGTAGGTCCCCTTGGAGCACGTGATGTCCAACAGCACCCGCGGCGGGTCGCAGCGCAGGATCCTCAGCTCGTACACCGTGACCTCCCGGGGCGGGCGCGGGACCTCCACCCCCCTGCGGGCCAGCTCGTACAGCCGGCGGCCCTCGTGGTGCACCGCGGACACCATGGGGGGTGTCTGCTGGATGCGGCCCACGAAGCCCTGCAGCACCTCCTGGATCCGGGCGCAGTCCCGCTCCGGCTCGCGCCGCTCCAGGACCTCGCCGTACCCGTCGCCCGTGTGGGTACTCACCCCCAGCATCAGCTCCACCCGGTAGCTCTTGTCAGCCTCCATGAGGAACTCGCTGAGCCGGGTGGCAGCCCCCACGCACAGGACCAGCACGCCCGCGGCCCCGGGGTCCAGGGTGCCCGTGTGGCCCACCCGGCGCGTGCGCAGGATGCGACGCACAGCGTCCACACAGTCGTGGGACGTCATCCCGGGCGGTTTGAGGAGGTTGATGACGCCGTCCACACTACCCTCCGGCGGGGGCGCTGTGCACCTCCGCGGAGGCCGCCTGCAGCGCCTGCCGCACGACGTCCTCCAGCGGCCCCTGCACCACGAACCCCGCCGCACCCAGGTGGCCTCCACCCCCGAACCGCACCGCTACCGCGTTGGCCCGGGCCCCGTCCCGGGCCCGCAGGCTCACCTTCACCCGCGAGGGCTCCACCTTGAACAGCAGCGCCAGCCGGACGCCCTCGATGGAACGCAGGGTCTCCACGATGTTCTCCGTGTCCTCCCACCGGGCGCCCGCCTGATCCAGCATGGCTTGGTCCACCACAGTCCAGGCGACCTGGCCGTCCGAAGACAGCTGCAGGCGCCACAGGGCCAACCCCAGCAAGCGCAAAGCCGGGGCGGGCCGGGCCTCGTACACCCGCTCGTAGATGCGGTCCGGCCGGGCGCCGCGGCGGAGCAGCTCCGCGGCCAGCTCGAAGGTCTCCGGGCGCACGGAGCTGTAGCGGAAGGACCCCGTGTCGGTCACCAGCCCCGTCATCAGGCACGTGGCCACCGGTTCGTCCACCTGCGCGCCCAGCTCCACCAGCAGCCCGTACACCATCTCGCACACGGACGCTGCTTCCGGCTCCTGCCAGACCAGCTGCCCGTAGCCGGTGTTGTCCCGGTGGTGATCCAGGTTCACCAGCACCGGGCAGGCAGCCAGCAGGGGGGCGAACCGGCCCGCCCGCTCCAGGTCCGCGCATTCTAACGCCACGCCCACGTCGAAGGTCCCGAGTCCTTCCACACGGTCCGTGACCCGCTCCCAGCCCGGGAGGAACCGGTACGTGGAGGGCACGCCGTCGGTGCTTGCCACCACCACCTTCTTGCCCATGCGCTCGAGCGCCAGACCCAGGGCCAGGCTCCCTCCCAGGCAGTCTCCGTCCGGGCTCTCATGGCCGGCCACCAGAACCCGGCGGGCTAGCCGCAGGGCGCTAGCCACCGCTGCCCTCACCCTGCCCTCCTCCCTGCGACGTGCTGATCTGGCGCAACAGCTGGAGCACCCGGGTGCCCCGCTCGATGGAGGTGTCCAGGCGGAACTGGATCTCGGGGGTGTGGTAGGTGCGCATCCGCTTCGCTAGCTCCGTGCGCACGAAGCCCGTGGCGTGCTGCAGGGCCTCCATGGTCCTGGCCCGTTCTTCCTCGGAGCCCAGCACGCTCACGTACACCTTCGCGTGCCGCAGGTCGCTGCTGAGCTCCACGTCCGTCACGGAGACGAACCCGATGCGCGGATCCTTGGCCCCGCGGTGCAGGATGTCGCTCACCTCCTCCCGGATGAACTCCCGGAGTTTCTGCACCCGCTGCGGCGACGCCATGGTGACCACCGTCCTCGTGCCGGGGGCCGGTAGCAGGCCCCTCAGCGGATCTCCACCTCATAGTCCACCAGGTATGCCTCCCGCTCCCGCTCCAGGTAGCGCACCACCTGGGCCAGGACCCGGTCCGCGTGGCGCCCGTCGTTCGTCACACACGCCACGCCCAGGGTGGCGCGGGTCCACACGTCGTGGTCGGCCACCTCGGACACGGACACCGGGAACTCGTTGTGCAGCCGCCGGACCAGGCTCTGGACGATCCTGCGTTTCTCCTTGAGGCTCTGTGCGCCGTCGAGGCTGAGGGTAACCCGCAGCGTCCCCACCACCATGGCCGAGCCCCTCCGGGGGGGACCGCGCACGCCCCACGCCAGGATGCGCCCCACCTCAACCGGAGGCCGGCTGCTCCTGCAGGGCGTACGCCTCGATCACGTCCCCTTCCTTGATGTCCTGGAAGTTCTCCAGCACCATGCCGCACTCAAACCCCGCGGCCACCTCCCGCACGTCCTCCTTGAACCGCCGCAGGGAGGCCAGCCGCCCCTCGTACACCACCGTTCCGTCCCGAAGGAGGCGCACCGAGCCGGACCGCGGGATCCGGCCTTCCACCACGTAGCAGCCCGCCACGGTGCCCACGCGGGAGATGTGGAAGATGCGCCGAACCTCCGCGCGGCCCAGCACCACCTCCGTGACCTTGGGGGCCACCAGGCCTCTGACCAGGGCCTGCACGTCGTCCAGGGCCTCGTAGATGATGCGGTGCAGGCGCACGTCCACGCCCTCCTGCTCAGCCAGCTTTCGGGCCGGAGGGTCGGGGCGCACGTTGAAGCCCAGGACCACCGCCCGGCTGGCCGCGGCCAGCATCACGTCCGACTCCGTGACCGCGCCCACGGCCGCGTGCAGCACGTTGATCTTGACCTCCTCCGTCTGCAGCCGCTGCAGGGCTCCCGTGATGGCCTCCAGGGATCCGTGGACATCCGCCTTGACCACGAGGCGCAGCTCCCGGACCTCCACCAGCTCCTCCACGCTGCCCTTGCGCTGCGGCAGCTCCGCAGCGCGTCGCCGCTCGCGCCGCTCCTCCGCGATGGCCTTGGCCCGCCGTTCGTCCGCCACCACCTCCAGTGGGTCGCCCGCGGTGGGTACGTCCGACAGCCCCTCCACCTCCACGGGGGTGGAGGGGCCTGCCTTCTGCAGGCGCTGGCCCCGGTCGTCGGTCATGGCGCGGACCTTGCCGTACACCTCGCCCACCACCACCGCATCGCCCACCCGGAGGATGCCCTCCTGCACCAGCACCGTGGCCACGGGCCCGCGGCCGCGGTCCAGCTTGGCTTCCAGCACCGTGCCCCGGGCGGGCTTGTGAAGGTCGGCCCGCAGGTCCTGCAGCTCCGCCACCAAAAGGATCATCTCCAGCAGATCGTCGATGCCCTGGCCCGTGCGGGCGGACACCGGGACCATGACCACCTCCCCGCCCCACTCCTCCGGCACCAGGCCCAGCTCCGCCAGCTGCTGCTTGACCTTCTCGGGGTTGGCCCGCGGCAGGTCCACCTTGTTGATGGCCACCACGATGGGAACGCCCGCAGCCCTGGCGTGGTTGATGGCCTCCACCGTCTGGGGCATCACCCCGTCGTCCGCGGCCACCACCAACACCGCGATGTCCGTCACCTGTGCGCCGCGGGCCCGCAGGGCGGTGAAGGCCTCGTGGCCGGGGGTGTCGATGAAGGTGATGCGTCGGCCGCCCCGCTCCACCTGGTAGGCGCCGATGTGCTGGGTGATGCCGCCAAACTCCCCCGCGGCCACGTTGGTGTGCCGGATGGTGTCCAGCAGGGTGGTCTTGCCGTGGTCCACGTGTCCCAGCACGGTGACCACCGGTGGCCGCACCTCGCCCTCCCTGGCCACCTGTAGCCGTTGTGCTGGGGTGGGCGCCTTCGGTGTCTCGGTAACCACGCGGGCGCCCATGGCCTCAGCCACCGCCTTTGCGGTCTCCAGGGGGATCTGCTGGTTCACGCCCGCCAAAACGCCCACCGCGATCAGGCGCTTGACCACCTCCGCGGCGGACACGCCCAGGCGCTGGGCCAGCTCCCCTACGGTCAGAGATCCTTCCAGGTGGACCTCGGAGGCCACCATGGGCGGTGGTGCCGGCGCTTCGGGCAGCTGCGGCTTCACCCGGGGCGCGGGTGGGGGTGGAGGGGGCCTGCGCACCTGGCGCAGGGAAGGGGGAGGCGGGGGCGGCTTGCGCACCTCCGGCCTGGGTTGGCTGACCTTGCGCAGCACCTCCGGGGAGATGGTCACCGCCGGCTCCGCGTGCCGCTCAGGCAGGGGTACGCTGGAGGGCCTGGCTGGCTCCGGGGGTGGTGCGGGAGCTTCGGGAGTTGCGGCCGGGGCGGGCTCAGGGGGTGCAGCCGGAGCTGGTGCCGGGGCCAGACGCACCTGTTCGGCCGCTAGGCGCGCGGCTTCCTCCGCCGCGCGGCGGGCGGCCTCCGCGGCCAAGCGCTCCTGCTCCTCCCGCTCCCGGGCCACCTCCTCCGCGCGCTTGATGATGCGGCGCTTGGGGCCCGTCGGCTCAGGGGGAGGCGGGGGCGCCTTTTTGGCCTTTGGTGGGGCCTTGGCCGGGGAGGCTCCCGACACGGTCCGCTGCAAGTCCGGATGCTGCACCTGCAGGGCGCGCAGGGCCGCCTCGGGTACTGCGGCCTGCGGGTTCGCCTTCACCTCGTGGCCCAGCGCGCTCAACCGGTCCGCGGCCTCCTTGGTGCTGACCCCCAGCGCTTTTGCCAGCTCGTACAGTCGCATGCGCGCCTCCGGCTCCCGCTAGCCGCCGGCACCCTGCAGAGCTGCGGCCCTGCGCCGGATTTCCTGCTCCAGCTCCGCCAGCACGGCCTCCGGCACCTCGCACTCCAAGGCGCGGTCTAGCTTGCGCCCCTTGCGGGCCGCCTGCAGGCATTCCTCCTTGGGCTCCACGTACGCCCCGCGGCCGCTCATCTTCGCGCTCCGGGTGGTGTCCACCTTGACCTCCCCCTGCGGGGTCCGCACCACCCGCACCATCTCCGTCTTGGGCCGCATGGCCCCGCAGCCCACGCACATGCGCATGGGGATCTTGCGGGTTTTGGGCACCGGCCTTCCTCCTCAGCCCTGCGCGGTCTGCGAGGAGCCCCCGGGCACCTCCGCGGGCTGGCCTCCACCGTCCCCCGCCGGGTGTTGGTACTGCGCCAGCTCCTCCGGCGACAGATCCACGAACAGCTTCGCCGCCTCCTGCTCCCGCACCTGGCTCTCGCTCTTGATGTCGATGCGCCAGCCCGTAAGCTTGGCTGCCAGCCGGGCGTTCTGCCCCTCCCGGCCGATGGCCAAGGACAGCTGGTTGTCCGGGACGATGACCCGAGCGGTCTTGGTGTCCTCGTCGATCTCCACCCGCACCACCTTGGCAGGCTGGAGGGCCGCAGCCACGAACTGGGCGGGGTCCGGGCTCCACGGCACGATGTCCACCTTCTCCCCCCGCAGCTCATCCACCACCGCCTGCACCCGGGAGCCCTTGGGGCCCACGCAGGCCCCCACCGGGTCCACGTTCCGGTCTCGGGAGTACACCGCGATCTTGGTTCGGGCTCCGGGCTCCCGGGCCACGTTTTGGATCACCACGATGCCCTCCCGGATCTCCGGCACCTCCTGCTCGAAAAGCGCCCGCACCAGGCCCGGGTGCGCCCGGGACACGTGGATCTGCGGCCCCCGGGGGGTGTCCCGCACCTCCATGACGTACACCTTGATGCGTTCCCCCTGCCGGTAGGACTCCCGGGGGATCTGCTCCGTCTTGCTCAACACCCCCTCGATGCGACCCAGGTCTACGTACACGTTGCCCTTCTCCACCCGGTGCACGATACCCGTGACCACCTGCTTTTCGCGCTCCTCGAACTCCCGCTTAATCATCTCCCGCTCAGCCTCGCGGATCCGCTGCACCACCACCTGCTTGGCGGCCTGGGCCGCGATGCGGCCGAAGTCCCGGGGTGTGATCTCCTCCTCCACCACGTCCCCCACCTCCGCGGTGGGGTCTTCCTTGCGCATCTCCTCCAGCGACAGCTCCGTAGCGGGGTCCTGTACCTTCTCCACCACCGTCTTCACGCTGAACACCCGGATCTCCCCGGTCTTGGGGTCCACCTCCACGCGCACGTTTTGCCCGGTGCCGCCGAAGTTCTTCTTGTAGGCGGACACCAACGCGGACTCCACCGCCTCCAGGAGCACCGCCTTCGAGATCCCGCGCTCTTCCTCCAGTTGCTCCAGCGCCCGGATCAGCTCGCCGTTCATACGTCCACCCCTTCGCTCAACGCCGCTTCCGCTTCAGGTCCCGGAGGATCTCCTCCGGGTCCACCCGCAACCGCGCCTCCGCCACCTCCCCCAAGGGCACCTGCAGGTCCCGTCCGTCGGGCAGGTGCAAAACCACCCGGCCGCCCACGATCCCGCCCAGGCGGCCCACGAACCGCCGTTGGCCCTCCACGGGCTGGCTGGTAACCACCTCTGCCAGCCGGCCCGCGAACCGGTCAAAGTCCCCAACCCCGCGCAGGGGTCGGTCCAGGCCCGGGGAGGCCACCTCCAGGGTGTAGCGGTGCTGGAGGGGATCTTCCAGGTCCAGCTGGCGGGACAGCATCTCGCTGACCCGCGCGCACTCCTCCACGTCGATCCCGCCCTCGCGGTCCACCAGCACCCGGACCACGGTCCGCACACCCTCCCCGGTGACCTCCACGCCCACCAGCTCCAGGCCCAGCCGATCCGTGATGGCCAGCGCCAGCTGGTGAACCCGCCGGGCCACGTCCTCTCGTCGCACCGCCCCGCTCCCACGACCCACCCGCAAAACGAAGGAGTGGGCCGTCCACCCACTCCTGCGCGGCAGGTTCAGCAAAAATGGGCCTTTCGGCCCCGCTGCGCCAGTATACACCCAGCCCCGGCGGGGGTGCAAGAGCGGGCCCCGCCGGCCGCCCTTTGCTACCCTACTCCCTGTAGGCTTCCGCATGCGGAGGTGTCCCATGAAGGATCTCGGGATCCTGGTAGGCGGGGGACCCGCGCCGGGCATCAACGGGGTCATCAGCGCGGTGACCATCGAGGCCCGCAACCGGGGCCTGCGCGTGTGGGGGATCTACGACGGCTGGCAGGGGCTGATGCAACACGAAGCAGGCACCCTCCGGGAGGCGGGGCTGGTGCGGGAGCTGCACATCGAAGACGTGTCCCGCATCCACTTCGACGGGGGCTCGGTGTTGCGGACCTCCCGGGCCAACCCCACCGGCAGGCCCGAGGACCTGGACCGCGTGGTGCGCAACCTGCAGGCCCTGGGCATCGGTTATCTGGTGACCATCGGGGGTGACGACACCGCCTTTGCCGCGGGCCGGGTGGCCGAGCGGGCCGGGGGTGCTGTACGGTTCGCCCACGTCCCCAAGACCATCGACAACGACCTGCCCCTGCCGGGCGGGGCGCCCACCTTCGGCTTCCACACGGCCCGGCACCTGGGCTTCCAGCTCCTCCAGAACATCATGGAGGACTCCCGCAGCATGAACCGCTGGTATTTCGTGGCGGTGATGGGGCGGTCCGCGGGCCACCTGGCCCTGGGGATCGGCAAGGCTGCGGGCGCCACGGTGGTGGTGATCCCGGAGGAGTTCGGGTCTCGGGTGTCCCTGCAGACGGTGTGTGACGTGCTGGAGGGGTCCATGCTGAAGCGCCGGGTCATGGGCCGGCAGGACGGGGTGGCCGTGATCGCGGAGGGAATCCTGGAGCGGGTCCCCGAAGAGGAGCTGGCAGCCCTGGAGGGGGTGCGCATCGTACGGGACCCCTACGGCCACATTCGGCTGGCGGAACTGGACCTGGCGTACATCCTCAAGACCATGGTGGAATCCCGGTTCGCCCAGCGGGGGGACCCTCTGACCATCGTGCACAAGAGTCTGGGTTACGAGCTGCGCTGCGCGCCCCCCGTGGCCTCGGACTCGGAGTACGTACGCGACCTGGGCTACGGAGCGGTGGAGTACCTGCTGGGCGACCACCCGGGCCCCGGAGCCCTCGTGTGCCTGGAGGCGGGTCGGCTGCGCTTTTTGGACTTCCGGGAGTTGCTGGATCCGCACACCGGACGGCCCCGCACCCGCCTGGTGGACGTGAACTCCACCAGCTACCGGGTGGCCCGCAAGTACATGATCCGCCTCGAAAGGCAGGACTTGGAAGATCCGGAGCAGCTGCAGCGCCTGGCGGAGGCCGCCCGGACCAGCCCGGAGGAGTTCTTCAGGCGCTTCCGCCACGTGGCGGAGCTGCCTGCTACCACAGGTGCCTGAAGCGGGCGGCGTACCGCTGTTCCAGTTCCTCCCGGTGCAGGTGGTACACGGGGCAGGCCCGCAGCATGCACACGTGCAGGGCGTGGTTGCAGTAGGCGTCCGCTAGCTCCCAGCACCGCCGATTCACGAAGTACGCCTGGCAGACGCCCCGGCGGGGGTCGTAGCGGGCCAGCTCTGCCCAAGGCGGCTCCTGCGGCTCCGCCTGCGGTCGGAGCACCCGTACGGCCGGACGTCGCACCTCCGCCTCCTCGGGTGGTTCCCCCTGCGGGGGCAGAGTCTGCAGGTCCTCCGGACGTGGGAGCAGGGGCCGCGCCGGTACCGGGGAGGCGCCGGACTCCAGCTCCTCCATGCGCCGACGGGTGTCCTGGATGAGGGCTCTAATTCCGCGCCGCAGCTCTTCCCGCGACCTGCTCACGGGCGATCACCTCTTTCGCCAACGCCATGTACTGCTGGGCTGCCCGGGACTGGGGCTCGTGCAGGTAGATGGGAACCCCCACCATGGCGGACTCCACCAGCCTGATGCTGAAGTGGATGACCGTCTGGAACACCCGGTCCCCGAAGAAGTCGTAGATTCCCCGCACGATCTCCTTGCTGATGTTGTTGCGCGCGTCGTACATGGTGGCCACCACCCCCAGAATCTCCACCGCGTGGCCCACCTCGTCCCGCACCATCTGCAGGGTGCGCATCAGCTGCCGCATCCCCAGCAAAGCGTAGTAGTGGGTCTGGATGGGGATGATGACCTGGTCGCAGGCCACCAGGGCGTTCAGGGTCAGCAGCCCCAACGACGGCGGGGTGTCCACCAGCACGAAGTCGTAGCGGTCCCGCACGGGTGCCAGCTTGCGGCGCAGGGCGTGCTCGCGGCCCATGCGGGCCACCAGCTCCAGCTCCGCGCCCGCCAGGTCAATGGAGGAGGGAGCCACCACCAGGCGCTCCACCGTGCTCGGGTGCAGAATGTCCTGCATCGGTATCCCGCCGCCGTCCGTGGGGGTGTCCACCAGTACGTGGTACAGGGTGGACGTCAACGCCGCTGGGTCCAGGCCCAGGCTCACCGTGGCGTTGGCCTGCGGGTCCAGGTCCACCAGGAGGACCTCGTGGCCCAGGGCGGCCAGGCAGGCGGCCAGGTTGACCACGGTGGTGGTCTTCCCGCACCCGCCCTTCTGGTTCACCAGGGCAATAACCTGCGACCGCTCCTGGCCAGGCATCAACCGTGGGGTTCGACCCCGACGGAGGCTTCTCCTCCGGCACCCCGGCGCTCTGCCTCCTGGCGGGCCAGCGCCAGGGCCTCCTCCCGGGTCCGCGCCCGGCCCTCCAGCTGCGCCTCGTACACCGCCTCCAGGATCTCCCGGAACACCGGACCCGGCTGCAGCCCCAGGGCAACCAGGTCGTGGCCCGTCACCAGGCGTGGAGGAAGCGGGCCTTCGGCCTGGCGCTCCTGCAGCCACTGCTGGATCCACCGGTAGACGCTCAGATCCCCGTGGGAGGCCAGGCAGTCCGCCCGCAGCAACTCTACCAGTTCAGAAAACTCTGGAGCAGCCGCGACCCTGCGCCGCTTGCCCTCCCGCATGCGGGGGAAATCCTTGATCCGCATGTGACCCCGCACGAGGGCCACGATGCGCTCGGCCTGCTCGTTGCTGAAACGCAATCGTCGCACCACCTGCTCCGCGATGCGGGCGCCTACCGCGTCGTGCCGGGGAAAGCGGATGCGCTCGGCGTCCTCCCTGGTCTCGGGCTTGCCCACGTCGTGCAGAAGGGCGCCGAAAGCCAAGCTGACCGACGGATCCTGGAGGAACTCCAGCACCCGCACCGTGTGCTCGAACACGTCCCCCTCCGGGTGGAACTCCCGGGGTTGAGGCACTCCCCGCAGGCGCGCCACCTCCGGCAGCAGGTGCTCCAGCAGGCCGCTGCGCTCCAGCAGCCGCAGGCCCTCGCCCCGGCCCGGCGCGGTCAGCAGCCTAACAAGTTCATCCCGCACGCGCTCCGCGCTCACCCGGCGGATGAGCGGGGCCATCTGGCGGATGGCCTCCAGGGTCTGCGCCTCCACCTGGAAGCCAAGTTCCGCGCTCAGGCGCACGGCCCGCAGCATGCGCAGGTGGTCCTCCGCAAAGCGCTGTGTGGGCTCCCCGATGGTGCGCACCACGCGCCGCTGCAGGTCCTCCATGCCGCCGACCCAGTCCAGCACCTGGCTGGTGGTGGGGTCCAGCAGGAGGCCGTTGATGGTGAAGTCCCTTCTCAGGACGTCCTCCCGCGCGTCCGCAAAGCGCACGGAGCTCGGGCGCCGGCCGTCCTCGTAGGGGCCCTCGGTACGGAAGGTGGCCACTTCCACAGACACCGGCGCGGACGGGTCATCCACCACCACCCGCACCACTCCGAAGGTGAGTCCCGCCGCCACCGTGCGGTCAAAAAGGGCCTGCACCTGCTCGGGTGCGGCGGAGGTGGCGACGTCGTAGTCCTTTGGGGACCGGCCCAGCAACAGATCCCGCACGCAGCCGCCAGCCAGGTACGCTTCGAACCCGGCCTGGCGCAGCCGCTCGACCACGTGAACGGCCGCCTGAGCCTGCGGGTCCCTAGGCAGGCGCAAGGGGGCGCGCTCAGCTCCCCTGCAGCTCCTCGAGCCGGCCCAGCATCTCCTCCCGGGTCTCCTGGGCCGCCTCCGCACCCCGCTGGTAAGCGTGCCGCACCCGCTCCACGCCCTCCTGCAGCGCCTCCTTAGCCTTCTCCGCCGCCTCCGCGGCTGCAGAACGCACGCGGTCGGTAGCCTCCTGAGCCCGCTCCCGCACCCGCTCGCCCACCTCACTGGCCTTCTTGCGCACCAGCTCCCGCGTCTCCCGGCCCGGTCTGGGAGCAAACAGGAAACCCAACCCAATGCCCACGCCCATCCCCACCAGGGCACCCACCACCAAGCCTGCCAGCAATTCCAGGCGCTCCTCGCTCATTCCGATCCCCTCCTTTTCGCATCCTCCCGCCGCGGGCGCACCCGCGCTGCCCTACACCGCCACCAGCTCCGCCACGCGCTCCGCTGCGGGGCTCCTGACCTCCGCCACGATCCCACCGCCCAGCACCTCCTCGCCCCGGTAGAAGCAGGCCACCTGCCCGGGGCCGGGAGCCCATTGCGGCACGTTGAACCGCACCCGCACCCGCTCGCCCACCTCCAGCCATGCGGGCACCAGGGGGCCGCCGTGCCGAACCCGCACCTCCGCCCGCACGCGGGGCTGCTCCGGGGGCTGTGTGGTCCAGGTGACCTCTTCTACCACCACCTCAGACGCCCGCGCGGCCTCCGCGGTCCCCACGAACACCGCGTTGCGCTGCGGGTCCACGGCCACCACGTACAGGGGCTGGCCCGCAGCCAGGCCCAGACCCCGCCGCTGCCCCAGGGTGTAGCGGGCAAGCCCCGCGTGCGTGCCCAGCCGCCGACCCCTCAGGTCGTACACCGGACCGGGCCGCAGGCCGTCCGGCGCGTAGCGGGCCACCACGTCCGTGTAGTGTCCCCGCGGCACGAAGCAGATCTCCTGGCTGTCAGGCTTCCCCGCCACGGGCAGCCCCAGGGCGCGGGCCACCCCGCGCACCTGATCCTTGGTGAGCTCGCCCACGGGGAAACGCACGTGCGGGAGCTCGCGCTGCGTAAGTCCGTACAACACGTACGACTGGTCCTTGCGGGGGTCTGCGGCACGCAACAGGCGCACCACGTCCCCGTCCCTGCGGGTGCGGGCGTAGTGCCCGGTGGCCAGGAACTCCATCCCGAGGCTGCGGGCTCGGTCCAGGAGCAGGGAGAACTTCACGTGCCGGTTGCACGCCACGCAGGGGTTGGGAGTGCGGCCAGAAGCGTACCCCTCCGCGAAGGGGCGGATCACCGCCTTCTCGAAGACCTCCCGGAAGTTCAGCACGTAGTGGCGGATGCCCAGATCCTGGGCCACCGCCCGCGCGTCCTCCACGGCACCCACCCCGCAGCACGCCCGGGGGTTGTGGTCATCCGGGAGCCACGGCGGCCACAGGTGCAGGGTGAAGCCCACCACCTCGTGGCCCTGCTGTACCAGTAGGGCAGCCGCCACGGAACTGTCCACACCACCGCTCATGGCGACGGCCACGCGTGCCATCCTGCCACCTCCGCCCCCATGATAGCAGCGCATGTCCGAGGCCGCTTACAGCGGATCGCCCAAAAGCAGGGCCGCTGCCGCCGCGCCCGGCCACGCGAAGTACGCCCGCGTGCGGGGCCGACCGGTGTGCGGGTCGTACGACTCGCACAAAAGGTCATCGTCGAAGGCCACGCGGCGGAGCCGGTGCCACGCCTGGCGGAGGCGGGCCCGATCTGCGGTGCACATGCCTACGATCCACGCCTGCAGGTCGCCTAGCGTCCACGGACCGGGCGCGTGGCGCGACCCCAGGCTCCCGTACGGTCCCGCGAAGAACCCGGGGTTTTCGGTGCTCCACGCGAAGGCCACCGTCTTGTGCCACCACGGGTCCTTCGAACTGCAGAAGCCCCAACGGGGCGCGCACGCCACGGGCAGGTCGTTGGCGTCGTGATAGCTCAGGTAGCGCTTTCCGTCGGTGGCATAGGCGAAGGTGCCATCGGGCGCACGGAAGGCGGCCAGGCTGGCTTTTCGCACGCGGGCGGCCTCCCACCGCCACGGACCGCCTGGGTCCAGCTCTGCCAGCAGATTCAGGGTCCTCCAAGCCAGCACGTGGGACGAGAAGTGGTACGGGAGAGGAAGGGGGTCGTCCGCGGGAGTTTCGGAGGTGGGCCACAGGCCGTTGGGGTGTCTTGCCTCCAGCAGCCGCCGCGCCGCATCCACGACCTCCCGCCCGTGCTCCCGCCACGCCTCGGCGACTCCCCAGTCCAGCGCCGCCCGTACCGCCTCCAGGATCGGGTACCACTGCTGGTCCAGCTGGTAGGCAGGGTCCTTCACCGCCCCACCGGTAAGGTAGCTGCGAGCCCACCAGCCCGAGGGCCGCTGAGCCACTCGGAACAGCCACCGGAGGTGTCCCACCAGCGCCGAGCGGGCTCGCTGGCACAGGGGCCCTTGACCGGTTCGCACCGCGGCGCCCAGCAGACACGCCATGTAGTAGCTGTCCCGGTTCCACGACAGCGGTAGCAGCACCGGGTCGGTCACCAGGCACGTCGCCCCGTCCACACCCACCGCGCACGCATCCAGCACGAACACCAGCTGCCGGTGGACGAACCTCCGGAGGCGAGGGTTGCGGGGCAGCGGTGCGACCCACAGGCGGTCCCGGACCACTCGCTCCAGGATCGCCTCGAGTTCCTCCACCTGCGGCTTTGGAAGGCAAAGCTCGGGACGTCGGCTGAACAGCTGCACCGCCAGCACCCGATGGACTTCACCGGCATCCAGGCTCCACTCCTCCTCCCAAGTCACCCGTAGGGGACCGCGTCCCTGCTGTGCCAGGCAGGTGTGTACCGGCCACACCACCCCCCAGGCGGGCAGGCCCGGTGACTCCCACACCAGCGCACCCCCTGCCCCGCGGAGGTAGTTGGTGGCCTCGGGGCGGGGCAGCGGCCCGCCCTCGGTGATCTGCGCGTAAGCCGCCCGGTGCACCCACCAGCTTGCCTCAAACCGCGCCCGCACGCGCCTGGGAGCGCAGCTTCCCGCAGGGCGAACCCGCATCCAGAGCAGGAGCCGGCCGTCGGCGGCGAAGACTGTGAGCTGCCCGGTCATGTGCGGACCTCTGTACGTGAACTCCGGCACGGCCCCTTTTTTCCACCGCCGGCCTACCAGCTCCAGATCCTGTACTGTGAGCCGCAGGCCCGGGCCGTCCGGATCCTCGAGGCGGCGGCGGTACGCGCGCACCGCATCGGGATCGTGGCGGCTGGATTCGTCGAAGGGGAGGAAGCTGCTCAGGTGCACCCATCCCCAGCGGGGGTGGGGACCGTGGACGGACAGCACCTGGGCAGTGGTGCCCACCGCAGCGGCCACCTGTCCATCGCCCACGTCCCACGGTTTCCTGACCGGCGTCCGGGGGCCGTGCACGGCGGTTTCAGAGCCGTGGCAACGCCCGCTCCGTACGAGCGTCCAGGAGGCGGAGGTGCCCCGTGGGCAGGTCCAGGCTCACGCGCTGGCCCGCGTCTGCAGGCCGGTCCGAACCCACAGTCACCTTGAGCTCGTGCCGGAGGGTGCGCACCGTCAGCAGCTTTTGGGCACCCAAAGGCTCTGCCACCACCACCTCGCCCCGCAGGGGACCTGTGTCCACCACCACATGTTCCGGCCGGATGCCCACCAGGACCGCCTGCCCTCGACGCTCCGCCAGAGCATGCGCGTACGCAAGGGGTGCGGGTAGCTTCACATCCTCCACCCGCAGACGGCCATCCTCCGGATCCACGACGGCCTGCAGGAAGTTCATGGGCGGGCTGCCGATGAAGGAGCCTACGAACCGATCCACGGGGTCGTGGTAGATCTCCGCAGGGGGGCCGAACTGCACCAGCCGCCCGTCCCGCACGACTGCCACCCGGTCCCCCAGGCTCATGGCCTCCACCTGGTCGTGGGTCACGTACACGGTGGTCGAACCTACCTCCCGTTGTAGACGCTTGAGCTCCGCCCGGAAGTGCAGCCGCAGCAGGGCGTCTAGGTTGCTGAGGGGCTCGTCCATGAGGAGCACCTGGGGTCGCACCACCAGGGCGCGGGCCACCGCCACCCGTTGACGCTGGCCTCCCGAAAGCTGGGCAGGCCACCGGTCCAGCAGGTCCCGGATCTGCAGCAGCTCCGCTACCTCCTCCACGCGCCGGCGCTGCTCTGGCTCCGGAACCCCCCGCATGCGCAGCCCGAAGGCCACGTTGTCGAACACCCGCATGTGGGGAAACAGGGCGTAGCTCTGAAACACCATGCCGATGTCGCGCCGGCCGGGCGGAAGCCGCGTAACGTCCCGACCCCCGATCCGCACCCGCCCACGGTCGGGTGTCTCCAGCCCCGCAAGGATCCGGAGCACGGTGGTTTTCCCGCAACCCGAGGGTCCGAGCAGCACCACGAACTCCCCCTCCGCCACCTGCAGGCTCAGGTCCCGCACGGCTACCACGTGGCCGAAGCGCTTGTGCAGGTTCTCCAAAGAGACCTCTGCCATGGGTCACCTCACGGTGACGGCCCACAGCGTCAGCAGGTAGCGGCGGATCACGAAAAGGATCACCAGGGCGGGAAGCACCAGGAACAGGCCCCCCGCATAACGGTAGTGCAGGGGAGCCCCCTCCGCCATCACCGCGTGCACCACAAGGGCTGGAAGCGTGCGATGGTTCACCGTGAGGAGAGTCGCTGCGAACACCTCGTTCCACGACAGGATAAAAGTGAAGATGGCGGCAGCGGCCAGCCCCGGCACCGCCATGGGGAGTGTCACCCGCAGGAAGGCCCCCAGCCGGCTGGCGCCGAGGCTCATGGCCGCCTCCTCCACTTCCACGGGCACGCTGCGGAAAACGCTGGCCACGATGAGGACCACGAAGGGCACGCTCAAGGCGGTGTGCACCAGCGCTACGCCCAAAAGGGTATCGTACAGACCCCACCGAAGGAAGGCCACCGCCAGGGGGACGGCCAGAGCCGTGGCGGGAAACATCTTGGCCGCCAAGATCCCCAGCTGCACCGCGTCACGGCCTCCGAAGCGGTAGCGGGCCAGGGCGTAACCCGCGGGTGCGCTCAGAGCCGTGGTGGTGACGACGGTCAAGCCCCCCACCGCTAGGCTGTTGCGCAGCGCCGCCAGCACCCCCTCCTGCCGCACGAAGGACTCCAGGGTGGCAAGCGAGACGCGCTCCGGCCACACAGGACGCGGCCAGCGATACAGCTCCTCCCGCGGCGTGACCGCCGCGAGGGCGATGAGGGCGAGAGGGAGAAGCACCCAGGCACCCAGCACCACGACGGCCGCGTAGGTGGCGACCGCCCGCACGGCTAACCGCCCTCCCCCGCGGGACGCAGGGCCCGCAGGTACACCCAGGTCACAAGGCTCGACAGCAGCAGGATCAGGGTGGCGTAGGCGCTGGCCACGTGCGGGTTCCGGTAAAGCGTGTACCAGAAGTAGGTCTCCCCGGCGAGAACCGGAACCAATCGTCCCGTGAGGGTGACCACCGTGGCAAACAGCTGGAAGGCCAGCACGGTACGGATGATGAGGGCGGTCTGCAGGCTCGGACGCAGCAGGGGGAGCAGCACGTGGCGGAGGGTCTGCCACCGGCTGGCCCCGAACACCGCCGCAGTCTCCACGTAGTCCCGGGGCAGCAGCTGGAGCCCCGCCACCAGCACCACCATCACGATGGCGGTGGCGCGCCACACCTCCGTAGCCACCACCGCACCCACCAGCCAGCCCGGGTGTTCGTGGCTGAGGAAGTTCAACGGCGCCCGCAGGATCCCCCACTGCACCAGAGCTGTGTTGAGGTAGCCCCGCTCCGTGAACACCGAAAGCCAGATGAGCCCCGCGGCCAGATCGGAAACCGCTAGGGGGATGGCGCACACGTACAGAAAGGCGGTGTGCCCAAAAAACCGGGTGTTCACCAGCAAGGCGATGCACAGGCCCAAAATCACCTGCAGGGGAATCACCAGGGCGGTGATGCTGACCGTATAGCGCACCGCGGGCCAGAAGTATAGGTCGGAGGCCATTCGGCGCACGTACTCCAGGGTCCAGGTCCCCGCCGGGTCCGAGAAACCCAGCCGCACCGCCTGCATCATGGGGTACAGGAGGAACACCCCCAGGTAGGCCAACACGGGCAGCACCAACAGGTACGGCGTGAGGGCCGCAGGCCTCCAGGGGTGTCTGGGCTCCCGGACTCGATGCACCATCAACGGTTGTCAGTCGGGACGGCAGGGCCGCTCGGCAGGATCCGGCGGCGGGCAGGGGGCGTTGGTGACGCGGTACAGCTCCTCCAGCCGCCGCGCCTGGCCCGCCAGCACCTCCTCAATCGGCCGCCCCTCGATGGCAATCAGGCGGAACGTGTCCACGTAGATGGGTACGAACTCCCCCGTGCGCGCTCCCAGACCCACGGGCAGCAGAGCTGTCCGGGCGTCCGGAGCGCTCGCCTGGGCCGCCACTCCATCGGCCATCACCTTCAGGCCCCCCGTGGGCACCACCTGGGCGGCCTCCGGGGACACGGGGAAGAAACCCACCCCCTGCAGGGTGAGGACCTGGGTGGCCGGACGCGTCAGGTACTCCACGAGCCGCACGGCGCCGTCCGGGTTCGGAGCCCACCGGGTCAAGCTCACGCCCACCACCACGGACAGGAACGACCGACCCCTGGGACCCGCGGGCGAGGGCAGGACCACGAACTCCTCGGGCCGCTGGCGCAGTGCCGGCAGCAGGCGCGCGGTGTGGTCCCACGCCACCCACACCTCGCCCAGCAGCAGGGGCTCGTGCATGAACTCGTACCGGAAGGACGAGGGGTGCGTGACGCCCCACAGACGGCGCAGGTACTGCCACATCCCCACCGCCTCTCGGGATTTGAAGCGCTTCACCTGCGAGCCCGTGAACGACGGGTACGCATACCCGTGCAGGAACCGCCCGTACAACCCGCGGGGCCCTGCAGGGAAGCCCAGCCGCCGCTGCCCCGTGGCCTCCCGGATGTTCTGACCCCACTGCAGGAGGTCGTCGTACGTCATGCGCATGGGGTTGCGTCCCTGCGGGAAGTACCGCAGGGCTTCCCGGCGCGCCGCGATCAGGTAGGTGGCCTGCATCCAGGGCACAAAGGCTTGGATCCCCTCCATGCGCGCCACCGCCACGAGGTCCCGGTAGAAAGTGCGGTCCCGGCGAGCCTCCAGCCGCCTCTGCACGTCGGCCATGTCCTGTACCACCCGCTCCGCCACCAACACGGGGAAGATCCCGTGCAGGGTCCCGGTGAGGTCGATGCTGCCCCGACCCGCCCGAGCTTCGGCCATCAGGCGGTCCACGTACGGGCCCTCGGGCTCCGTGACAAAGCGCACCGCAATCCCTGTCTCCTGGGTGAAACGGGCCAGCAGGGTGTTCCGCGCCCACTCCTGCTCCTCCACCGGAGTGAGCTGGTTGGAGGTGAACAGCACCTCTCCCGCGGGCGCCGGCCACGCGGGCATGGTCAGGACCACCAGCGCTACGAAAGCCCACGCGAGCGATTTACACATATCCCCCTCCTTTTCTGTTTTTTTTGTCTTCTGTCGCGCTCGCAACGGTCCCCGTCTTCAGCCCTCAGACATCACCACCAGCTGCCGGGCCACCTGGCCCTCCGCCAGGGCGTCGAAACCCGCGTTGATGTCCTGCAACCGCAGCTCCCGCGTGGCGAGGCGCTCCACGGGCAGGAGCCCTGCTTGCCACAGGTGGATGAGCCTGGGAATGTCCCGCCGGGGCACCGCAGACCCCATGTACGACCCCCGGAGGGTCCGTTCCTCCACGGTGAGGGAGACCGCGGGCAGGCTCAACAGGCGACTGGGGTGCGGCAGCCCCACGGTCACCGTCACCCCGCCCCGCGCCGTAGCCTCGTACGCCTGCCGCAAAACCT
>PSLI01000043.1:0-15621 GCA_040289515.1 Candidatus Sysuimicrobiota bacterium | reverse complement strand
GGGCCGCGGCCGAGGCGCGGCGCAAGCTGGCGGAGCTGGCACGGTGCCTGGAGGCAGCGCGCGGGCAGGCGGCGAGCCCTCCCCTGGACCGGCTGGAGGTGGGACAGCCCGTGCGGGTGGCGTCCCTGGGTGCGGACGGAGTTTTGGTGGGGCTGTGGGCCGACCACGCAGAGGTGCAGATGGGGTCTGCGAAGGTGCGGGTCCCGCGACAGGAGTTGCGAGCCCCCGCAGGTGGTGGGCGGAGCCACACGGTGCGCCGGCCGTGGCCGGAAGCGCCGCGCGTGCAAAGCAAGCTCGACCTGCGCGGCCTCACGTCCGATGAGGCGGTGGCGAGACTCGAGAAGTACCTGGACGACGCCCTGCTGGCCGGGCTGCTGCGGGTGGTGGTGATCCACGGCATTGGGACCGGAGCCCTGCGGCGCGCGGTCCACGAGGCGTTGCGCGGCTACCCCGGTATACGGTTTTCCCTCGCTCCCCCGGAGGAGGGTGGGGACGGTGCCACGGTGGTGGAGTTCACCGAGTAGGAGGAGAGGATGCGGCTGGCGAGGGTACGGGTGCAGGAGCGGGAGGCGGTGGCGGTGGTACTCGACCGCCACGCGGTGCTGCTGGACGGCGTGCGGAGCATCCCGCAGCTGCTGGCGCGCCGGGAGGTGGCGCAGCGCATGGAGGAACTGGTAGCTCGGCTGGAGGCCCAGGACGTCCCTGACAGCGTGGATCTGGGGACACAGGTCCGCCCCCTGTCGGAGCTCACCCTGCTGGCGCCCCTTCCCAACCCGCAGAAGATCGTAGCGCTGGGCCGCAACTACGTGGAGCACGCCCGGGAGCTGGGCAACGAGGCGAGCGAGGACCCAGTTATCTTCTTCAAGCCACCCAGCTCCATCGTGGGGCCTGGGGAGGCCATCGTGATTCCCCCGGAGAGCCAGGAGGTGCACCACGAGGTGGAGCTGGCGGTGGTGATGGCGCGCCGCGGGGTGCGGGTGCCCGCGGAACACGCCCTGGAGCTGGTTGGGGGCTACACGATCTTGAACGACGTAACCGCCCGGGACCTTCAGCGCGAGGACATCCAGCGGCGGCGGCCGTTCGACCGCGCCAAGAGCTTTGCCACCTTCTGCCCCATGGGGCCCGTGGTAGTTACCCCTCGGTCCCTGCCGGAGCCCGACCGGCTGCGGATCACCCTGCGGGTGAACGGCCAGGTCCGGCAGGACGCGTCCACCGCGGAGATGATCCTGTCGGTGCCGCGCATCATCGAATACGTGAGCCGCTACATGTCCTTGGAACCCGGCGACGTGATCGCCACGGGAACCCCCGCCGGTGTCGGGCCCCTACGGCCCGGGGACGTGGTGGAGGCGGAGGTGCAGGGGATCGGGGTGCTGCGCAACGCCGTGGTGGCCCACCCTGGCTGATAGCGGAGGGGCTCGTGCGGGTCCGCGGGGTGGAGGTGTACGGGTACGAGCTCACCTATGCCCACGGTCGGTACGTGATGTCCCGGGGCCGGGCCGTGGAACGCCTCAGCAGCACCGTGGTGCGCCTTTTCACGGACGATGGGTTGGACGGGTGGGGGGAGGTGTGCCCACTGGGTGCCACGTACCTTCCCGCCTTCACGGACGGCGCCCGGGCCGCCCTACGAGAACTGGCTCCCGCCCTGGTGGGGGCCGATCCCACGAACCTGGCGGAGGTGCATGCCCGCATGGATTCCGCCCTGGCGGGCCACGGATACGCCAAGAGCCCGGTGGACGTGGCCTGCTGGGACCTGCTGGGGAAGGCGGCCGGACTCCCCGTGGGCGCGCTGCTGGGCGGGGTGTACGGGCGGCGCGTGCCCCTGTACGTGGCGGTGCCCATGGACGAACCTGCCGCCATGGCGGAGTTCGCACAGCGCGAGCGGGCCCGGGGCGTGCGGATCTTCCAGCTGAAGCTAGGCTCCGACCCCTTCGCGGACGCGGAGCGTGTGGGTGCGGTGGTAGGAAGGCTCGGCACCGGTTGGGTCCTGGCGGACGCCAACGGCGGCTATACGGTCCCCCAGGCGGTGGTCGCGGCGCGGCTTCTGGAGCGCCACCCGCAGGTGCTGCTGGAGCAGCCATGCCCCACCCTGGAGGAGTGCGCATCCGTGCGCCGGTGTACCACGCTTCCCCTGGTGTTCGACGAGGTGGTGGTGGACGTCCACACCCTGGTGCGGGCATTCCGGGAGGGCGGTGCTGCCGCGGTGAACCTGAAGGTCAGCCGGGTGGGCGGTTTGTCGCGAGCGCGGATGCTGCGGGATCTGGCAGTGGCCCTGGGCCTGCAGCTGGTGGTGGAGGACACCTGGGGTGGTGACCTGGTGACCGCGGCTACGGCTCACCTGGCCGCCAGCACTCCACCCCAGCACCTGCTGGCGGCCTCCTTCATGAACGAGTGGAACCTGGAGCACCTTTCGGAGGGGTATCCCCGCAGCGAGGAAGGATTCGGACTGCTGCCGGGCGGTAGCGGCCTGGGCGTGCCCGTGGAACCTGCGAAGCTGCACCTCCTGTTCCGGTTCCCCTGACCTGGACAAAGCCCGCCCCGACCGCATCGTGCGGTATTCTCGGGACCCAGCCCTGCTGTGGTGGAACGTGCACGGAGAGTTCCACGAGCTCTCGAGCAGCTACACCAGCTGGACCGCGACAAGGAACCAGATCAAGAGCCTGGATCCCAACCACCTGGTGGGTGACCCGGTCATGTATCAGGCGGGCTACCCGTCCGAGACGACCGACTCCTACACCATCCTGGACGTCCCCATGCCCGAGTTCACCATCTCGGAGTTCGCTCCGTACACGCAGGTGCTGCACAGGGTGGACGAGTCCCAGTACGCGGGCCGGATCCGCAGCCGCGGGGCGCGGTTCGTCAAGGCGGCCTCCGTCACCGTGGTGAGCGAGTTCGCGGTGTACATCAACGGCGGGCGGCCCCTCTGTACCCTCCCGGGAGGAGAGGTTCCGGGCCTTCCTGCTTTTTGCGGCCCTCAACTACCGCGCCTTCGACATTCTGTAGGGTGCCAACCAGGTCATCTACCGCAGCGAACAGGAACGCCAGCAGCTGTTCCAGAACCTGGAGCAGCTGCGGCCGGCCATTGACCGGCCGTGGTCTGACACCCTGGACGCCTTCCGCCTGCTCACCGGCCCCCTGGCACCGGCTCCCACGCCGACTGCGACCCCGACGGCTCGGCCGCCGCGGTGGGAGCGGTAAGCCCCGGATGTGTTGCCGGCTGCGGGGCCGCGTAGCTATGCTGGGAGCGACGCTGCAGAAGGAGGATTTGGTGCGGACTTTCCCCGAGCCGAGGCGACAGCTGGAGCTACTGCGCCGCGGTGCCGCGGAGATCATCACCGAACAGGAGCTGCTCGTTAAGCTCCAGCAGGGGCGTCCGCTGCGGGTGAAGCTGGGGCTGGACCCCACGGCTCCGGACATCCACATCGGGTTTGCGGTGGTCCTCCGGAAGCTACGCCAGTTCCAGGACCTGGGCCACGAGGCCATCCTGGTGATCGGGGACTTCACTGCCCTCATCGGCGACCCCACGGGCCGCAAGCAGACCCGGCCCATGCTGACCCGGGAGGAGGTGGAGCGCAACGCGGCTACCTACCGGGCCCAGTACGGCCGCATCCTGGACCCCGACCGCACGCGGGTGGTGTTCAACAGTCAGTGGCTGGCCGCGTTGAACTTTTCGGACGTGGTGCGCCTGTGCAGCAAGACCACTGTGGCCCGCATCCTGGAACGGGACGACTTCGCCGCCCGGTGGCGTCAGGGCAACCCCATCGGGCTGCACGAGCTGCTGTACCCCCTGTGCCAGGCCTACGACTCCGTGGCCCTGGAGGCGGACGTGGAGCTGGGCGGCACGGACCAGAAGTTCAACAACCTCATGGGGCGGGACCTGCAGCGGGAGTTCGGCCAGGAGCCCCAGGTGGTCCTCCTAACTCCCCTGCTGCCGGGCCTGGACGGCGTGGAGAAGATGAGCAAGTCCCTGGGCAACCACATCGGCATCAACGATTCGCCCGCGGAGATGTACGGCAAGGTGATGTCCATCCCGGACCCCCTGATGGCCACGTATTTCGAGCTGTGCACGGATGTGCCCCTGGAGGAGGTGCGGGAGATTCTGGGCGCGTGGCACCCCCGGGACGCCAAACGCCGCCTAGCCCGGGAGATCGTGGCCGTGTGGCATGGGGCGCAGGCGGCACAGGAGGCAGAGGAGGAGTTCGACCGGGTGTTTGCACGGGAGGAAGCACCCTCGGAGGTCCCCGAGGTGGTGGTGCCACCCGAGCAGGTTGAGCCGGATGGCGGCGTAGGGATCGTGCGCCTGCTGCGTCTGGCGGGCCTGGTGCCGTCCAACAGTGAGGCCCGCAGGCTCATCGCCCAGGGTGGGGTGAGTGTGGACGGCCGCCGCATCTCGGACCCCGAGGAGCGGGTGCGGGTGCACACAGGCTTGCTTCTGCGGGTGGGCAAGCGGCGGTTCGCACGGGTCCGCATGGGCTAGCCGCGGGGTGGGCCGTGGCGCGGGCGTGGGTGGGCACGTCCGGCTATGCGTATCCGCACTGGGTGGGGGTGTTGTACCCGGAGGGTCTGGCGCCCCGCAGGTGGTTCGAGCACTACGCCTCGGTGTTCGACGCCGTGGAGCTCAACGTGACCTTTTACCGGCTCCCCACCTCCCGTACCTTCGAGGCGTGGGGCCGCCGGGCACCGCGGGAGTTTGCGTTCGTGGTGAAGGGGAGCCGCTACGTGACTCACGTGCGGCGGCTAAGGGACCCGCGGGAGCCCGTGCGGGTGGTGCTGGACGCTTGCCGCCCCTTGGGCGACCGCCTGCGCTGCCTGCTGTGGCAGCTGCCGCCCCGCTTCCAGGCGGACCCCTTGCGCCTGCGGGAGTTCCTGCACACTCTGCCCCGGGCCGTGCGGCACGCCTTTGAGTTCCGCGACCCGAGCTGGTTCTGCGACGCGGTATACGAGCTGCTGGCGGGTTGCGACGCGGCCGTGGTGTGCGCGGACTGGCCGGTGCAGGTCCTGCCGCCCGGCATGCGAGCCCGCAAGCTGGATCGATCCCCGGTTCGGGTCCCCCAGACCGCGGGGTGGTGGTACCTGCGGCGACACGGCCCCGGCGGTGCGTACGCGGGAAGCTACCCAGCCTCCAGCCTGCGCGCGGACGCGCGGTGGATCCGGCTACAGGTGGGTGCGGGCCGGGATGGGTTCGTGTTCTTCAACAACGACGTGGGCGGCTGCGCGGTGCGCGACGCCCTGACCCTGCGACGCCTGGTCGGGCCCGCTGCCGCCCAGGGTCGTTTGAACGGGTAGGCAAGGGCTGGTACAAATTTTGCCCCGGGCCCGACGGGGGTGGTGTGTTGACCCCCGGCACCCACATACGGGACCGTTCCGTGGCCGCGCGCGAGGCTGGCCGCGTGGCGGTGGCCTATGGGCTAGTGGCAGCTCTGTGGATCTTCGCCTCGGATCGCGCGGCACCGCTGTCCGGCACCGCGTGGGGGTTCTGGAGGTGTCCGACGGAACGAGCGGGCGCACGCGGAAGCCCTAGAGCGCGCACCACCACGAGCGGTGGGACGGGAGCGGGTACCCGGAGGGGCTGCGGGGTCAGCAGATCCCCGTTGAGGCCCGCATCTTCGCGGTGGTGGACGTGTACGACGCCCTCACCAGCGACCGGCCGGACCGGCGGGCGTGGAAGCACGAGCAGGCCCTGGCGTACCTCCGGGATCAGGCCGGCCGCCAGTTCAACCCCCAGGTGGTGGAGGTGGCGCTGCCCCTGCTGGAGGAAGCATGCCGAAAGCCGGCCGCCTGTAGCTGACCGTGCTCAGCTCCGGCACCGCCCTGTGCTGCCGTTAAATGGGACCAGAGGTGCGCAGGTGTGTACCGCGCTGGTGTTGTGGGTCGTGGCGGCCCTGACGGTTCCGGCACACGCTAGGGTGAGTCCACCGCGCCTTGCGCTCTGGATCGAACCCGGGGCCAACCTCCCGGTGCTGAGCAGCCCAGAGGGTGTCCGCGGGGTCCTGGAGCGGGCGAAGGCCGCGGGGGTGGATACCGTGGTGTTCGAAGCGAAGAACGCGTGGGGCTACGTCACGTACCCCAGCGAATTTGCGCCGACCCTCAACGAGTCTCCGGTCCCCCGCACCTCCGCGCCCGGCTACCCTGCTCCGGCCACGTGGCTACCCAGGGGCTACGACCTGTTGGGGACGTTGCTGGCGGAAGCCCACGCTCGGGGTCTGCGGCTGTACGCGGCGGTGAACACCTTCTCGGAGGGGCTGTCGGCGTACCGGGCGGGGCCTGCTTTCGACCGGCCGGAGTGGGTGGCGGTGGCGTACGTGGCCACCCGGCCGGTGCGAGCTCCGGACGGGTCCAGCTGGGAGCTGGACGGAGCCAACACCCCGCGCGGGCCCAACCAGCTAGTCCTGTACACCCGGTCCGTGGGCCACACGGTGCCCACCAACCCGTACGGAGTGGAGGTGGTGGTCCGGAGGGGCCAGGTGGTGGAGGTGCGGGACCGCCGGAGCGTGCAACCGGACCCGGGCCCCGCGGACATCCCGGAGGACGGCTACGTTCTGGCGGGTCACGGGGAGGCTGCAGGGTGGCTGCGCAAGGCGTTGCGCGCGGGGGATCCTGTGGAGCTGGGCCCGGTCCGGGTGCGGAGGAAGGCGGGGTGGCGGCGCAGCACGTTTGCCTTCGTGAACCCCGCGCACCCGGAGGTGCGCCAGTACCAGCTGGCGATTTTGTACGAGCTGCTGACCCGCTACCCGCTGGACGGGGTGGTCCTGGACCGCACGCGGTACGAGAACCTCACGCAGGACTTCTCGGACCTCAGCCGGCGGGCCTTCGAGGAGTTCCTGGGCAGGCCGGTGGCGCGCTGGCCGGAGGACGTTTACCGGTACGTCCCGCAGGGCTTGTGGGTAGCGCGCCAGCCGGGCCCCCTGTACAGGGAGTGGTTGGCCTTCCGGGCCCGCACCTTGTTCAGCTTCGTCCTCTCCGCCTCGCGCCTGGTGCGGGCGCTTCGGCCGCAGGTCGCCGTGGGTGCCTACGTGGGTGGGTGGTACCCGGTGTACTACGAGGAGGGTGCCAACTGGGCAGACCCCGAGGCGGACGTGCGGTACCCGTGGATGGGAACCGGGTGGGCTCGCGCGGGGTACGCGCCCCTGTTGGACTTCCTCATGGTGGGGCTGTACTACCGACCCATCACCGTGTGGGAGGCCCTGCGCGCGGGTGTGGACCCCACCTACAGCGTGGAGGGCGGCGCCCTGCTGGCCCGGTCCCTTGTGGCGGAGCACGTGCCCGTGGTGGCCTCCCTGTACCTGCCCTACGTCGGGGAAACCCCCCAGCGTCTGCGGCACGCGCTCCGGATGGCTCGATCTCGTGCCGCGGGGGTGATGCTGTTCGACCTGGTGTACCTCAACGATACGCTGTGGGGTGCCCTCTCCCGGTAACCCTCCGGCGACCGTCGTGTGACCAGCTGCGGGCTACCGCCATCTGTCAGGTGCGCGATTTGTACGCCGCCGCGGCATCCGGGGCCAGTCCCGTGGTGCTGCAGGCTTCCGTGCGCCGCCTGTCGCGGGTAGCCGAGAGCATCGTGGACGAGGTGCTGTCCAGCCCGTTACCCACGAGCTGGATCTGGCGGAGGTCCTGCCCAAGCACATCGCCTGGTAGCACCACGAACGGCAGGACGGCACGGGCTACCCCCGGGGGCTGCGGGGCACCAACCGCATCCGCCGGGACCCCGGGGAGCTCCTCCGGGGAGACCGCATTACCCTCGCCGCGGAGATCGTGCAGGTGGCGGACCTCTACTCCGCCCTGCGGTCCGATCGTCCGTAGCGGCCGGCCCTGGCGCCGGAACACGCTGTGCAGGTGCTGGGGGAAATGGCGGGCCCGCACGCGAACCGGGGAATCGTGGAGCTGTTTCTGTCGGTGGTTCCCACCTTCCCCGTGGGGATCCCCGTGCGTATCCTGTCCGGGCGGTGGCGGGGCTACTCCGGGGTGGTGGTGCGCAGCCGCCGGGGCGGCCAGCTGCCCGTGGTTCACCTGGTGAGCGGGCCGGGGGGTTCGCCCACAGACCCTGTGGAGGTAGACCTGGCGCAGGACCCCTGTGAGGTTCAGTCCACGGTGCTGCCCCCACACCTGCCGGTAGCCCCTTAGGCGCTACCGGCCTTCCGCCACCAGCTGCAGAAGCTGGGCCACACCCCGAGCGGCGTTCCTGCGCTGAGCCAGGTCCCGGCTGCGGACGCCCTTCACTGCCAGCTCCCCGGCTGCCTCGGCCACCAGGATCCAGCTGGAACCCGTACGGCTCGCGCGCAGGTCCGGCAGCAGACCGTTGCCCTGCCCCTCGCAGGGGTTCCCCCAGGCGCGGTTGAAGTTGGGACCGCGTGGCCCCTCAATGCAGTTCAGGGCGTGTCCCAAGTGCTGCTCCGCGGAGCTCATGGAGTCCGCGCCTGCGGCGAAATTGGCGTGCTGGGCCGCGGTCCTTGCCTGCACCTTCCAGGCGGGTTCCGTTCCGCCCGCGGGCTGCTGGCCGTAATCGTAGTCGGCGTACGCCGCCACCGCCAGGCTCACCACCAGAACAGCGACACCCACAGCTCGCATGGCACCACCTCCCTGTGCGACTTCGACCTTCACCGTAGGCCTGCTCGGTCACAGGTCTGTCACGGCTCGTGTCGGGCTGCCGCGCGCCGGAAAATTTAGCGCAGGCGGGCGACCAGACAGGTGAGGGCCAGCAGCGGGAGCGCCCACGCCAGCGCCCGCAGGGCGGACTCGGGAGGCTTCAACAGCTCGGGGATGGTGAGGGGTTCCACCCGGCCGTCCCGGTAGCGCGCCCATCCGGAGAGCTCCACCACCTGGCGGCGCCACGTGCGTGCGGCGCGGCTCAGGTGGCGCTGGGCTCGGCTGGCGAAGTAAGCGGCGCAGGCCAAAAGGACCCCCGCAGGTTCCAGCGTCAGGCTCTGCGCCCACTGCCCCACCAGGGCGGGGAAGGCACCCCATGCCAGAGCGAACCAGCGGTCCGTGTGCAACCGGCCGCCCCACCACTCCAGGTTGTACGCCAGCACCAGCAAAACGCCCGCAGCCACGAACGGCAGGGTCCACGCAGACACAGCGACCGCGGCACGGACCCCGATGGCAGCTGCAGCCGCCAGGGAGACTGCGGCGAGTCCTAGTAGTACGCGGTCGGGGATGCGGGTGCCCAGGGGCCGGCCGTGCAGCTCGTCCAGGGCGTGGGCGGCCACCCCCAGGCCCAGGGCAAACGCTGCGAGAACCTGCACCAGCCGGTCAGTGTGGAACTCCGACGCCACGCACGCCCCGAGGGCCGCGTAGCTGAGGTGCCAGGTGGTGTACGGCAGGTGCAGCAGCGTCACGTAGTCGCGCCACCCACCCGCGGCCAGGGCGTAAAAGGCTGGCCGCCTGGTCAGGTCTTCTGCCCCCACACCACCTCCGCCGCCCCCAGGCTCAGGCGCAGGCGCTGGATGTGTCTGAACCCGGCTTCCCCCCACCACCGGCGCACCTCCTGGAACGGATAGGCGTGCCAGAAGCGCTCGATGCTGGGCCCCAAAAAACGGCCCACCCGCGCCCACCCGTCGGACACCAGCCGACCCCCGAGGGGCAGCACCAGCCGCGTGTGCAGCCACCACCCCCACCGCCATGGAACGTCCGGAAGGCCGAACTCCAGGGAGGCCATCCAACCACCCCTGTGCACCACCCGGCCCAGCTCCCGCAGCACCGCGGGCGGGTGGTCCACGTAACGCAGCAGAAACGTAAACGTCACCGCGCAGAAGGTCTCGTCCCGGAAGGGCAGCCGCGCTGCGTCCGCGCGGACCAGGTGGACGCGGTGCGCAAGGGGCGCGACCCGCAGGCGGTGCACAGCCTGGCGCAGCATGGGTTCGGTGAGGTCCAGGGCTACCACCTCGCAGCCCCGGGCGGCCAGCAGAGCCGCCACGGCCCCCGTGCCCGTGGCCACGTCCAGGACCCGTCGTGCGTGTGCGGGCACGCACGACACCAGCGCCCGGTGCCAGCGGGGATACTGGCCGTAGCTCAGCCACCACGCCACCTGGTCGTACCGGTGGGCGGCACCCGAGAAGAGCTCCTGCGCGAACTGCGTGGACCCCACCCGTTCAGTCAGAGTACCCGGGCTGCGTATCGGCCACGTCACGTACGGCAGTTTCGAACGAAACCTCGTCGGCCAGGTTGCGGGTACAGCCACTTCGGGCTATCGTGTGCGCGGGAGACCTATTTGTTTGGAATTTACGAACCCGAAGGTGGCATGCGGGTCCTGGTGGTCGGCTCGGGCGGCCGCGAGCACGCCCTCGTGTGGGCGCTTTCCCGCAGCCCGTCGGTGCGCGAAGTGTTCTGTGCCCCCGGCAACCCTGCCATGAGGGAAGCGGTTCGGGTGCCCGTAGCGGCTTCCGATGTGCTGGCGGTGGTGGCCACGGCACGGGAGCTGCGGCCGGACCTGGTGGTGGTGGGGCCGGAAGAGCCCCTCGCCAGGGGGCTGGTAGACGCCCTGCAGGCGGAGGGCTTCCGTGTGTTCGGACCCACCCAAGCTGCCGCGCGCATCGAGTGGTCAAAGGTGTACGCCAAGCAGCTGCTGGCCCGCGCAGGGGTCCCGCAACCCGATCACCGCACCTTCGACTTGCCCGAGCAGGCAACGAGGTGGGTGCGTTTCCTGGGCGGCCGGTGCGTGGTAAAGGCCGACGGACTTGCGGGGGGCAAGGGAGCCCTTGTGTGCAGGGACGTGCAGGAGGCGCAGGACGCGGTGTGGGCGCTGATGGTGGACGGGAGGTTTGCAGAGGCGGGCCGCCGGGTGGTGGTGGAGGAGTACCTGGAGGGGGAGGAGGCCTCCGCGCTGGCCTTCGTAGACGGGGAGCGCGTGGTGCCCATGCTGCTGGCGCAGGACCACAAGCGGCTGCTGGACGGCGACCGCGGCCCCAACACCGGTGGGATGGGCGCGGTGGCCCCGCTGCCGCACCTCGGCCCCTCCGTGGTGGAGCGGATCGCCCGGGAGGTTCTAGAGCCCACGGCGCGGGCCCTGTGCGCGGACGGGGCTCCCTTCCGGGGTGTGCTGTACGCGGGCCTGATGCTGACGCGGGATGGCCCGAAGGTGCTGGAGTTCAACGCGCGGTTTGGCGACCCCGAAGCGCAGGTGTTGCTGCCCCTGCTGGACACCGACCTGGCGGAGGTGCTGGTGGCCGCGTGCACGGGGCGCCTGCACGAGGTGCGGCTGCGGTGGAGGCCCGGGGCCGCGGTGTGCGTGGTGGCGGCGGCTCAGGGTTACCCAGACTCTCCCCAGCGGGGTAAGCACGTCCTGGGCCTTGGAGAAGCGCTGCCCCCGGACGCCCTGGTGTTCTGCGCGGGTGTGGCGGAGGAGGGTGGGAGGCTGGTCACCGCAGGCGGGCGCGTGCTGAACGCGGTGGGCTTGGGTCCGGATGTGCGGGCCGCCCGGCAGGCCGCCTACCGCGCCCTCGAGCGGGTGCGCTTCGAGGGCATGCACTACCGCACCGACATCGGGCTGCGGGCGTTGCAGGCGGCGGGAGTGGAGATCTGATGCCCGTTACCGCGGTGGTAGGCCTGCACTGGGGCGACGAGGGCAAGGGCAAGGTGATCGACGCCCTCAGCCAGCACGCGCGGCTGGTGGTGCGTTTCAACGGCGGCGCCAACGCCGGCCACACCATCGTGAACGAGTGGGGCACCTTCCGGCTGCACCTGGTGCCCTCGGGGATCTTCCATCCGGGCTGCCGCAACCTCATCGGGCCGGGCTGTGTGGTGAACCCCGACCTGCTGCTGCGGGAGCTGGACGACCTGGCGCGCCGTGGCCTGGCGCGCGGGCAGCTGCTGCTGTCCGACCGGGCCCACCTCACCCTGCCGCACCACGTGCAGCTGGACGTGCTGGAGGAGGAAGCGCGGGGTGCGGGTGCCCACGGGACCACCCGCCAGGGGATCTGGCCCTCGTACACGGACAAGGTGGCCCGGGTGGGTCTGCGGGTAGCGGACCTGTACCACCCGGAAATGCTGGAAGCCCAGCTGGCGGCCTCCCTGCGCCGGCACAACGCGTACCTGGAGCGGGTGCACGGCCAGCCGGTGCTGGACCCTGCCGCGGTCCGGAGGGCGTGCCAGGCGTGGGCGGAGCGGCTGCGGCCCTATGTGGCGGACGGGTTCGAGGTGGTGCAGCAGGCCTTGGAGGTGGACGACCCTGTCCTGCTGGAGGGCCACCTGGGGACCATGCGGGACGTGGACTGGGGCATCTACCCCTACGTGACCTCCTCCACCACCCTGGCGGGGGGTGCATGCTCCGGCGCGGGCATCCCGCCCCACCGCATCACGCGGGTGGTAGGCGTTGTCAAGTCCTACACCACCGCGGTGGGTTCCGGCCCCATGCCCACGGAGGATGCCGGACCCGAGGGGACAAGGTTGCGGGAGCTGGGGCAGGAGTACGGCGCCACCACCGGTCGGCCGCGGCGGTGCGGGTGGTTCGACGGGGTGGCCGCACGCTTTGCCTCGCGCCTGAACGGCTGCACGGAGATCGCTTTGATGAAGCTGGACGTTTTGGACCCCTTCGACCCCGTGCGGGTGTGCGTCGCCTACGAATACCGGGGCCAGCGCCTTGCCACGATCCCACCCACCCCGGTGCTGGAGCGGGTGCGGCCCGTGTACGAGGAACTGCCCGGCTGGAGGACATCGACCCACGGGGTGACCCGGTACGCGGACCTGCCGGTGCAGGCCCGGCGGTTCGTGGAGCGAGTCCAGGAGCTGTGCGGGGTGCCGGTCACCATGATCGGCACCGGCCCGCGCCGGCAGGACACCGTGTACACCCCCGGAGGCGTGCTGTGATCCCCCGGTACACCACGCCGGAGATGGCGCAGCTGTGGAGCGAGCGCGCCAAGCTGGCCACCTGGCTGGAGGTGGAGCTGTTGGCGGTGGAGGCGCAGGCGCAGCTGGGATGGGTGCCCGCGGAGGTGGCGCGGAGGCTGCGGGACCGGGCCCGGGTGCCGGACCCCGAGCGGGTGCGGGAGGTGGAGGAGCAGCAGACCCACCACGACGTGGTGGCCTTCCTGCGGGTGGTCTCCGAGGACCTGGGCGACGACGCCCGCTACCTCCACCGGGGTCTGGGCTCCTCGGACGTAGTGGACACCGCGACCTGCGTGCTCCTGGTGCGGGCCGCAGACCTGCTTTTGGAAGAGCTGGACGGGTTGCTCCGGGCCGTGCGGAAGCTGGCGGATCGCCACCGCCACACCCTCATGGCCGGCCGCACCCACGGGGTCCAGGCGGAACCCATCACCTTCGGCTGCAAGGTGGCCACGTGGATCGCGGAGCTGGAGCGGTCGCGGGTGCGGTTGCAGCAGGCGCGGGAGGCCGTGCGGGTAGGCAAGTTGTCCGGGGAGGTGGGCAACTACGCGCACCTGCCCCCGCAGGTGGAGGCGTACGTGTGCGAGCGGCTGGGGCTGGCGCCGGAGGTCGCCTCGTCCCAGGTGATCCAGCGGGACCGACACGCCCAGTACCTCACGGCCCTGGCGGTGGTGGCGGGCAGCCTGGAGCGCATCGCCACCGAGGTGCGGTCCCTGCAGCGCTCGGAAATCCGGGAGCTGGAGGAGCCCTTCGCGGAGGGGCAGATGGGGTCTTCCGCGATGCCGCACAAGCGCAACCCCATCCTGAGCGAGCGGGTGGTGGGCCTGAGCCGCATGCTGCGCGGCTGCGCGGTGGTGGCGCTGGAGAACCAGGCCCTGTGGGGCGAGCGGGACATCACCCACTCTTCCAACGAGCGCATCGTGCTGTCGGGGGCCACCGCGCTGCTGCACTACATGCTGCGCAAGACCCGTCAGGTGGTGGCCGGGCTGCGGGTGGATCCGGACCGTATGCGGCGGAACCTGGAGAGCACGGGGGGCCTGGTGTACTCCCATCGGGTGCTGCTGCATTTGGTGGAGCGAGGGATGTCCCGGGAGGCGGCATACAAGGCAGTGCAGCGCGCCGCGGCGGCGGTGTGGCAAGACCCCGCGCCGGCCCCGGACGCCTTGGTGCAGAAGCTGCTGCTGGACCCCGAGGTGCGGCAGGCCTCGGACGAGGCCCGCCTGCGGGAGTGCCTGGACCCGACCCCCTACCTGCGTTACGCGGACGAGATCCTGGAGCGCGTGGGAGTGCCCCGCCGTCAGGAGGTGGTGCGGTGAGGGAGACCGCGCTGGCGCTGCCCCTGTTCTGTCGGGGCAAGGTGCGGGACGTGTACGACCTAGGCGACCACCTGCTGATGGTGGCCACGGACCGCGTCAGCGCCTTCGACGTGGTGCTACCCACCCCCGTTCCGGACCGCGGGAAGGTCCTCACGCAGCTGTCGGCCTTCTGGTTTGCGCGCACCCGACAGGTGCCCAACCACCTGGTGAGCACCGACCTACGGGACGTGGCGCAGGCCGCGGGCCTAGAGGAGGCGCACCTGGTGGTCCTGCGGGGCCGCAGCATGCTGGTGCGCCGGGCCCGCCGGGTAGATTTCGAGTGTGTGGTGCGGGGCTACTTGACTGGATCCGCGTGGAAGGAGTACCAGCGGACCGGGAGCGTGTGCGGGGTGCAGCTGCCCCCGGGGCTGCAGCCCGGGGCGCGGCTGCCGGAGCCCCTGTTCACCCCCGCCACCAAGCAGCAGGCGGGCCACGACGAGAACGTAACCTTCCAGGCCCTGTGCGCCACGGTGGGCCCCGAACTGGCGGAGCGCCTGCGCGAGACCAGCCTGCGCCTGTACTGCCACCTGGCGGAGTACGTGGCATCAAGGGGCCTGGTGCTGGCGGACACCAAGTTTGAGTTCGGCCTGGTAGCTGGGGAGCTGGTGCTCATCGACGAGGTGGGCACCCCGGACTCGTCCCGCTACTGGGACCGGGAGGCGTACGCCCGAGGCCAGCTGGAGCCCTTCGACAAGCAGCTGCTGCGGGATTACCTGGAGCGCGTGGGCTGGGACAAGACCCCACCCGGGCCGCAGCTGCCCTCGGACCTGGTGGCCGAGTTACGGGCCCGGTACCTGGAGGTGTTCCGCCGCATCACGGGCCGGGAGGTGGAACTGTCATGAACCCCATGGCTAAAGCCAGGGGCTTGCAGCTAGGCTGGTTGGCCCGCCGCGTACGGCCGCATGACGACGGCCCTGCTCGCTACCGTAAAGCGTGCAGTCGTCGACGATATGACTCGTCTTCTATCAAACGATCCTTTGTCAACCGGCGTCCGTTACATTTGCGGCTTTGGAATTCAATGGCAACCTCGGCTTGGGACCTTTTAAGGGTGAGGTACGGCAGAATGTCCTGTAAGAACTTGGCTGCCGCACGAGTGTGCAGTATCCAGCGCCATACGGTGAGTGAGGGACGATTTTTTAAATGTCGTGTCTCATTGCATAAACTTCCTCCCCATATCCTGTGCAGTCGACGAACGGCTTCGGGAGAAGTCTGGGTCAACGATACCATAAGCCCATATCCGCGTCTCTTTCTGGGTGGGGTTATACTAATGGATCCCTCTCCATGGAAAAGTCCAGCAGCATATGCCTTTTCGGTTTCAGATATCACGGATTATCCCCTCCGAATCGGTGGCGATGTTGACGATCCCGAGGTCAATGCCGAGCCAATCTTCGGGGTTTCCAGAAGGCGGTTCGGGCACGTCTACCACCACGGCGAGATCGAAGGCCCTGTTCCGGTA
>PSLI01000042.1:0-15650 GCA_040289515.1 Candidatus Sysuimicrobiota bacterium | reverse complement strand
AGCTCGTCTCGGGCCTGCTGGAACTCCCGCTCGTCCAGGTCCTCCATCATCACCACCCGGAGCTTGTCCGCGTCCCGGATGGGGGGCACACGCCCGGGACCAGGACGCGCTCACCCGCCTGCGCCAGGGCCAGCGGCGCCGTCCGGGACAGCAGCGCGTCCACGAACAGCCTAGGCGCGGCCGGGTGCGCGGCCCGGGCGCTCATCCCCACGTGGCGGGGGAGCGCCAGCACGGGATCCAGCCGCGCGTAGTCCAGGGGTGCGCCCTCCTTTCTGAACGAGTGGACGTGCTTGATAAAGGACACGCCCACCGGGTACTCGCCCGAGACGACCCTCTGCACCACCTCCAGCACCGACTCCACGAGGGCCGCGTTGGCGGCCAGGCGTTCCACGAAAACCCGCCACCCCTCGCCCAGCTGTCGCGCAGGCCCAACAGCCAGCTGGCAGGGATCACGTTCGCCGTGAGGTCCGCGAGCAGCACCCCGCCCCGCCACCGGGGCTCCGTCAGTTCCGTCACGCTGCGGGGCAGCTCCTGGGCTCGTACCAGACGGGTGTTGTACAGGATGCGGATGGGCGTCCAGCGATATGGGTGACAGCACACCGTCCGGGTCGTGGCTGGCGCGGAGGAACGCTTCGTAGGAATGGGACAGATAGCGGGTGAGGGATTCGTGGCGCCTCATGAGCTTCATGGCCGCGGCGTTGGTGCGCACCACGTCGAACCCCACCCGCCCCGCGCGCACCTCCGTGAGCACCCGATCCAGCACCCGCGTGTTGGGGCACGCCAGTACTCCACCGGCGCCCCGTAGCGCCCCTCGAAGATCTTGCGGACGACCTCGAAGATGTCTGACTCCATGGAGCCGCACACCACCACGCGGCCCTCCCGCCGGGCCCCGGCCACCAGGTCCCGCGAGCCCTAGGCAGAGGCGGCCACGGCCGCCGTCAGCACCAGCACGCACCACGCCATCCACCGGATCCTACGCACCCTCCTTCCGTCTTTCGCGTACTCCCCTCGAGTGGCCCGGGGCCGGTGCAGCAGGGGCTGCGGCGCCTTTCTCCGCCCGGCGGTGGATCCACCCCGCCAGGGCGGCGGAGGCCACCAGCAGCGCCGCGCCCGACGAGAAAGCGGGCCGGTAGGTCCCAAAGCGGTCGAAGGTGGCGCCACCCGCGAAAGCGCCGGCGGCGGCGCCCAGCTGGTGCACAAAGGACGCCAATCCCACCGCCAGCCCCGGTGCGGACGCCCGAAACAGGCTCAGGGCCAGGGTGTTGGTGGGCGCGATGGTGGAAAAGTGGGTGGCTCCGAACAGGAGCGCGAAGGGCCACAGCGCGTCCTTTCCCCCCAATAGGAGGACTACCAGCGCCACCGCCCGCAGGGCGTAAAGACCGGCCAGCACCGCGCCGCGGCCCCACCGATCCGCCAGATAGCCCGCGGCCACGGTCCCCACCAGGTTCGCGCCAGCCAGCACGGACAGGGACGTGGCCAGCATCGCCTCCGGTACGCCCACGCCCCGGGCATACGGGACGAAGTGGTTGTCCACCAGGCCGGAATCCGTGAACCCGCACACCCCGTACGGCAGCAGGAAAGCCCAAAACCAGGGGTCCCGAACAAGCGCCCCGACCCCAGCCGGTCCGCGCACCGCGCCTTCCCGCGGGGAGCTGTCCTGCTCGGGCCACAGCCCCACCGCCGCCACCACCAGCAAAGCCGCCACGACCCCCAGCCCCATCAACACGGGCCTCCAGCCCCAGGCGCCCACCAGCAGCACCTGCGCCGGGACCACCACCATCTGCCCCGCGGCCATTCCCGCCACCGCCACGGAGAGCACGAAGCTGCGTCGCCCCTGTGGGAAACGGTGCCGCACCGCCAGCGACGCGGTCACGTGCGAGGCTCCGGAGAACCCCGCGGAGGCCACCACGCCGTACCACACGTACAGCCAGACCCACCCATGGGCCAGGGCGCTGGCTGCGAGCCCCAGGGCGACCAGGATCAGGCTCGTGGCCATCACCCGGGCGACCCCGAAGCGCTCCGCTACGGAGCCCGCCGCTATGTTGCCCAGCCCATACACCAGCAAGCTCAGGGATGATACGGAAGCGATGTGGGCACGCGTGGCCCCGTACTCCGTCTCCCAGGGCAACACGTACACGCCGAAGGCGCTGCGAACCCCCATGGTGAGGGCGAGCGTGCAGAAGGGCAGGGCGATCCACCGCCACCGGTCCCTCACCCCTGTCCTGCGGACGACGGGCGCCAGCGGACGTTCCGTTTCGACCGAGCGGACACCGCGTGCTTGGTGCGATAGTACTCCCACGCCCTGCCGAAGTGGTCATACGGGACGTCCGGGCCCGTGCGCCGGGCCACCTCCTCCGCGTTCCATACCCGAGGCGTGCCCGCGGCCCGGGCCGCCAGGTTCAGCCGCGCGGACTGCTCCAGGAAGATGGCCTTCACGCATGCCTCGCCCACGCTCCCACCCGCCACCAGCTGGCCGTTGCCCCGCAGCAGCACCGCCTCCCCGTCCCCCAGGGTCTCCGCCACGGCCCGACCCAGCTCGGGCGTGGTGATGAGGAAGGGCGTGGCGAACACGGGCACCTCCACCCCCAGGAAAGCCCCGAAACCGTGCACCGGCCGCAGGGGCTCTCCCAGAGTGCTCCACGCGGTGGCCGCGAAGGCGTGCGTGCGGCACAAGGCAGCCACGTCCGGCCGCCGCCGGTACATCTCCGTGTGCATCCACACTTCCAGGGGCGGGGCCGCCTCCCCGCGCACCACCCGCCCGTCCAGGTCCACCACCAGCAAATCCTGGGGGCCGCCCAGGAGGGACGGCGCGTACCGGGGCGTCACCAGGAAGCGCTCCGCGTCCCCCAGGCGGGCGCTCACGTGACCGTAGGCTTCCACCAGCCCCTCGCCCACGAGCACCCGGCAGGCGGCGAACACCTCCTCCCGGAGGTGTGCCTCCCTCACGCCTTGCCCTCCTTCGGCTCGGGTTCCCATACCCACGTGTCCGTCTGCCACCCGTGCAGGTCGTAATCTTCCAGGCAGCGGTCTACCAGGGATAGGAAGGAGTCCAGCAGGCCCCGCTGGCGGGCGAAGGTCAACAGATCCAGCCGCATCTGCTCGTGGTTGCCGGAGTAGTTGCGCTCGTACAGCTCGTGCCGGCCTGCGAACTCGGTCCCGATAGCGTCCCACACCAGCTTGAACAGCTTGATGCGCTCCTGCGCGGGCAGTCCCGTGCCCCGGTAGTACCGCTCCAGCAGAGGCTGCAACTCCTCGCTGAGGAGGTCCCGGTAGCTGGACACCGTGTACAGAGGACTTCCCCCCAGGACCAGCTGGAAGGTCTCCTTCACGCGGGGCCAGGCCAGGGTGGCGAACAGGCGCGCGGTGGCCGCGTACTCCAGCCGCGGGATGACGCTGCCGCCCGGCCCCGGCTGGGGGTCCAGGGCCATGGCGGAGGTCATGGCCCACACCAGGTTCCGCCAGCCGATCACCTCGCCCAGCTGTGCCTGCACGCCCCGGAACGCATCCGTGCCGTTGGCTGCTAGGGCCTTGGCCAGCAACCCGCACATGAAGTCCAGCTTCACCGCCAGACGCGTGCTGGCCTGCAGGTTGTACCGGTTCAGGAACCCCGAAGCCGCGTAGAACTGCTGGGCCTTGTCCACGTCGCGGTAGACCAGCACGTGCTCCCACGGGATGAAAGCCTCGTCGTAGATCAGCACCGCGTCGTTCTCGTCGAAGCGGCTGGACAAGGGGTGGTCGAAGGGGCTGTCCGCCCGCTCCTCGTAGGAGGACCGGCTGATGAGCTTCTGCCCGCGGGTGTCCATGGGGGCGATGAACACCAGGGCGTAGTCCTCCGCCTTGCCCTTCTCCAGCATGGCGGCGCTGGCGCTGTTCTGCGCCACGAAGGTGGCGTGGGTCAGGGCCGAGGCGGTGGCCAGCATCTTGGCACCGCTCACCACGATGCCCCGATCCGTCTCCCGCACCACGTGTAGGAACACATCCTCCACCTCGTGGGCCTTCTTGGTACGGTCCACCGGCGGGTTCACCAGACAGTGGTTCAGGAAGAGCACCCGGCCAGCGTACTCCCGGTACCAGCGGACCGCGTTCTCCGTGAAGGGCTCGTAGAACTCCGGCGCCGCCCCCAGGGTGGCCATGAAGGAGGCCTTGTAGTCCGGAGTGCGGCCCATGAACCCGTACGTGAACCGCGCCCAGCAGGCAATCGCGTCCCGCGCCTCCAGCAGCTCCTGGGGGGAGTAGCTGGGCTTGAAGAACTTGTGGGTGAGGATGCCGAAGGGGTCCGGCGCCGTCAGCACGTCCCGGTAGGCGGGGTCGTGCAGGGCGTCGTACAGCCGCGCGATGGAGCGGGCCGCATTCCGGAAGGCGGGGTGGGTGGTCACGTCCTGCACCCGTTCCCCGTGGATGTACACCTCCCGGCCGTCCCGCAGGCTCTCCAGGTACTCCGCACCCGTCATGGGGCGCGCGCCCACCTCCAGCATGCTATCCACCTCCTTGTTAGCCCGGCGCTCCGGCTTGAGCTCGTAAACCCTGTACCCGGCGCACCAGGTAATCCCATGCCTGCCGCACCAGCTCCGGAGGGTAGCAGTGCTGGCGCTTGCGCAGGGCTTCCTCATCGCTGGACCACGTCCGCAGGGACCCCGCCGCCATGGCCAGGAGCTGCTTGCGACACGCCCGCTCCAGCAGAATGGCGCCCACCACCGCCGTGGGTACGTCGGGGCCGACGGTGACGATGCCGTGGTGCACCAGCAGTACGGCGTTGCGCCGCCCCAGGGTCTCCGCCAGCGCCTGCCCCAGTTCCCGGGTCAGGATCAGGTCCCCTGTAAGGGTGAACCGGGCCACGTCGGGCGGCACGAAGAAGGTCCCCTCGTGGGAGATGGGCCGCAGGGGTTCGCCCAGGGAGGCGAACGCTACCGCTGCGGGTGCGTGGGTGTGGACCACGCACTGCACGTCCGGCCGCGCCCGTAGGATCTCCGTGTGGATGGGGTACTCCGCGTGCCGGCGTCCCGAGCCCTCCAGCACCTCACCCTCCCAGCCCACCAGGAGCACGCGCGAGATCCATGTGCCGCACCCGCAGCAGTTCCTCCACCTCCTCCGGGGCCAGGACCACCACCAGTCCGCCGTTCATGTCCCGCACCAGGAGCCCTGACCGTCCCTTCTCCTGCACCACCGCCACGGACACCAGGGCGAACTCGTTCTGCAGGCGCTGTGCGGACTCCGCCCGCAGGTGCCAGGCCTCTTGGCCATCCTCCCGTCCATTCGCAGAAGCGATGCCGAGGCCGGGCACGGGCTTGTGCCGGACCCGGGTCAGCCCTTCCAGCTCCAGGGGGTCCAGGAACACCTCCCTGCCTTGCGGATCCCGCAAACGCAGCCGGGCCCCCGTGGCGGTCTCGTAGCAGCTCACCTCCACCCCCCCCACCTGTCCCAGGGAACGTTCCACCCTCCACGGGCGACCGTACGGGTCCATGGACGCCCTCCTAGGGGATAAAGGACAGGTTGTACTGCGGTTGGTCCGCGTCCAGAAGGACCACCTTCTTGTAGGCGATCCGCCAGCTCCCGTCCACCTCCCGGAGCCGGTACTCGCAACGGGCCGCTAGCCACCGGGGGTTGTTCAAGCCCACCTGCCCAGGCCCACCGGGTCGCATCTCCGCGATCAGCTGGTTGCACCGCACCCGGTGCTCTCCCGTCCCGTCCACGGGCTCCACCTCCACGTTGGCCACGATGCGCACGGTGCGGGACGGCGGGTTCTGGTCGAGGACGGGAGTTCGGGTGAGCCGGTAGACCCGCTCGTGCAGGCGCTTGCGGTCGTCGTAGATGATGGAGACGCATTCCCCGGGGTCCCGGTCGGGGTCCATGGGTACCCAGTACACCGCGTCCTTCGTAAACAGGGCCTCCCATTCCTCGAACCGGCGCTCGTCCAGCAGCCGCGCCTCTGCGACCAGGAACCGCTCCGCGTGTTCCACGGTGAGCATGCGCGCCCCCCTTTACGCCTCCGACATCATCCGCTTCCACTCGCGGTACAGGGACCGCTGCGGTGCCTCGTCCGTGGTGTGTCCGATGTGCTCCCCATCCACCACCCGCTCCCGGTGCTGCCCCCGGTTCAGGAGGTTCCAGGGGTCCCCCGTGGCCGCCAGGCCCGTCTGCATCTCCGTGAACACCTCGATGTCGTCCGGGGCACCGAAGCCCGCGGGCCCGTAGAACCGCTCGTGCCCCCGATAGCGGCTGCGGTTGATGGCCTCGGGGACGTCCTCGAGGGCGTACACGTACAGCTGCACCTCCGTGCGGTCCACCGCCCTCGGCACGATGACGCGGATGTGGGTGTCGAACAGGTACAGGTTGGGGAACACGAAGATGTTCCGGCGGGCAGAGATCTCCACCAGCTCCGCGTCGTCGAAACGCTTGCGCATAGCCTCCGCGTACTCCGGGTAGCGGTGCATCATGCGGGCGGTCCAGCTAGAGGCGGGGTTGAGGCTACCGGGCCGCTCCAGCAGCCCGTGCCCATTCTGCAGCCCCCGCACACAGCCCTCCTGCCGATACTGCTGAACCTCCTCCACGGTGGACTCCCGGGACAGCTGCAGGACCCGCTGCCATGACAAGTGCACGTAGTTCCCGTGGTAGCCGTCGAACCCGTTCTCCGCCTGCAGCTTCCAGTTCCCGGGGTACTCGTACCGGTGGGGCGGCAGGATCACCTGAATGCGCTTCGAGGGGGAGCGCCCGAACCAGTAGTCCACGTACTTCCGTACCGGCTCCAGGTGCTCCGCCAGGCCGGGGCCGTCCTGCGACAGATTCACGAACAGCAGGCCCCGGTAGGACTCCAGCCGGGCCGCGTGCACCAGGCCGTAGCGGCTCCGGTCCAGGTCCTCGGGGTACCCGGAGGCCTGCGCCATGCCGATGAGGGCCCCGTTGTTGGCATACACCCAATTGTGGTACCGACACCGGAAGAAGTTGGAGTGTCCCCGTTCCTCCCGACACACCACCGCGCCCCGGTGCCGGCACCGGTTGTACAGGGCGTAGATGCGCCCGTCCTCGTGCCGCGACACGATGAGGGGCTGGCGCCCCACCAGCACCGTCTTGTAGTCCCCGGGGGCCGGAAGCTCTGACTCGTGCCCCACGTATACCCACGTGCGTTCGAAAATCCGGTGCATCTCCGCCTCGAACACCTGGGGGTCCGTGTAGATGGAACCGTGCACCCGGAACTCCCTCGGGTCGTCCACCACCAGGTCCCCGTAGGTGCGCCTGGCCTCGCTGACCGCCACGACCATTCCTCCCTCTCGCCGGAGTGGGCGGAAAAGCTTCCGTCCCAAGGATGGCCCAGCCCCAGCCGGCGAACAAGGGTGCCGTTCGACTATCCCGCACACACGTTGTTCACGATGGTTGAACAGACCCCTTCCCTGGCGCCGCAGCGCGGCTCAAAATGGGCCTGAGCTTCTGTCGGACGAAGGGGGTTCATGAGAAGGCTACTGCCTCGGACCGCGGAAGGCCCGCCGGTCCTCCTGCGGTGGCCCGCGGAGGACAACCGCATTCCCAGGGAGATCTATACGGATCCCGACCTGTTTCGCTGGGAGATGGACGCGGTGTTCACAGGCCCGGTGTGGGTCCTGGTAGGACACGAGGCGGAGGTTCCCACCCCCGGAGACTACAAGACAATCTCCGTGGGGACGGTCCCCGTCATCGTGGTACGAGGTGCCGACGGCCAAGCGCGGGTGCTGGTGAACGCCTGCGCGCACCGCGGCGCCCGAGTGGTCGAAGGCCCGCGGGGCAACGTCCTGAAGGGAGGGTTCCGCTGTATCTATCACATGTGGACGTATGCGCCCGACGGCTCCCTGCTCGGGGTATCCCTGCCGGACGACTTTCCCGCGGAGTTCCGGAAGGAGGACTACGGCCTCCCCCGGGCCCGCGTGGCCCTGTACAAAGGGCTGGTGTTCGCCTCCTTCCACGAAGATACCCCACCTCTGGAAGCGTACCTGGCGGAGCTCACGAAGGGGCTCGATCGGGTGCTCGGGGATGGCCGGCTTCGCTACCTGGGCTCCATCAAGGTGATTTTCCACACCAACTGGAAGCTGTACGTGGAGAACATTTACGACGGATACCACGTGACTACCCTCCACACGGGGTTCCAGGTGGTCCGCCTGCGGTCTCACGGTGGCCAGCGGCTTGTCCCCAACTACGAGCAGAACGGTCATCTGTGGGGCCGGTCCCGGTCGAGCCGGAGGGACGAGCTGAAGCCCGTGCTCCGCGACATGAGCCTGTTCGACGTGCGGACCAAGCCCACCACGGACCACAACATGATGGTGGTGTTCCCCTGCGGGGTGGTCACCGATTACTTCGACACCCTTCAGCTGCGCTATGTGCAGCCTCTCGCGGTCGACCGGACCCTCATCGAGTTCGCTTTCTTCGCCCGGGCGGACGACCCGGAGGAGATAGTACGGCACCGGGTCCGTCAGGGCCCTGCGGTGTTGGGCCCCGCGGGTGCCATCACCCTGGAGGACGCTGCAGCTCTCGAGCGGGTACAGATGAGCTCCGTGGCCCGGGGCGACAACGTGGTACTCAAGGGGACCCCCAAGCGGTTCCCACCCTACCGCCATGTAGACGAGGCCACCATCCGGCACTTCTACCAGGCGTACCGCCGCTTGATCGGCCTGTCCGCGGAGGAGGCTCGGCCGTGAGGACGATGGATGACACGCACCACCGACAGCAGGCAGCGCGTGAGCTTCTGAGCTACTATGTGCGAGTCGTGGACAACCCCGACCGCATCGAGGAGTGGCCGGACCTGTTCGCAGAGCAGGCGGAGTATTGGGTGGTCACGCGAGAGAACCTCGAGGCTGGGCTGCCCGTGGCGGTGGTGTGCGACGACACGAAAGACCGTATCCGGGACCGGGTAACGGTCATCCGGGAGTTCTGGGGCGCCGGCGGACGTGCGGAGGACTGTCACTACAACCAGGTGCGCCCACGGCACGTGGTCGGTCCCGTGTGGACGGAGGCACAGGAGGACGGCACCGTCCGCGTGGTGGCCAATTTCGCGGTGTGGGTCACGCCCGTGAGCGACCCCACGCCACGTCTGCTGGCCCTGGGGGAGTACCGCGACGTGGTGGAATTCGGGCCCCACGGACCTCGGTTCCGGTCCAAGTGGGTCGTTCTGGACATCGCCGTCCTGCAGGACGTGTTCGTGTACCCTCTATAAGGAGGTGTGTGGGGGCGGAGTTGCGTCTGAGCCTGGCCTGCGGCCCCTATGACCGCACCGAGGCCCTGGCGACGGGCGTGGTGCGCCCCGAGGGGATCGACCTTGTTTACGTGCCCGTGCAGTCCCCACCGGAGCTGTTCGCCCGCATGGTGGCCACGGAGTGCTACGACGTCTCGGAGATGTCCTGCTCCCTGTACTTCATCCGCCGCAACCGGGGCGGCTTCCCCTTCGTGGCCATCCCGGTGTTCCCCTCCCGCATGTTTCGCCACGGCTTCGTGTTCGTGAACCGAAACAGCAGTATCCAAACCCCCAAGGACCTCGAGGGGAAGCGGGTGGGGGTACCCGAGTACAGCCAGACCGCCGCCGTGTGGATTCGCGGCATCCTGCAGGACGAGTACGGGGTGGACTGGTCCTCGTGCAAGTGGTACACAGGGGGCGTGAACGGCCTGGGTCGGCCGGATGCCCTGGTGGAGTGGCCCAAGACCGCCCCCCCGATCCAGCGGGTGTTCGACCGCACGCTGAACGACATGCTGGTGGCCGGGGACCTGGACGCCCTCATCGGTGCCCGCATTCCCCGCGCCTTGGGCCGGGACCCGCGGGTGGAACGGCTGTTCGCCGACTACCGCGCCGTGGAGAAGGACTCCTACCAGCGCACGGGGATCTTCCCCATCATGCACACGGTGGTGATCCGGGAGTCCGTCTACCGTCAGCACCCGTGGGTCGCCCACAGCCTCTACAAGGCCTTCGTGGCTGCCAAGACCTGGTGCTTGGAGCAGATGCGGTTCAGTGGGGCGTTGCGCTACACCCTGCCCTGGCTGCACGCGGAGCTGGAGGACACCGAGCGGGTACTGGGCGAGGACCCCTGGCCCTACGGGCTAGAGAAGAACCGCAGGACCCTCCAGACCCTTCTGCGGTACCTGGTAGAGCAGGGGTTCGTGGAACGCCCGAAACCCCTCGAGGAGCTTTTCGCGCCGGTGACGGTGGTGAGCGAGTAGCAACCCACAGGGGGAGAAGGTGGGACCATGAGCGCAAACGGCAAGGTGAAGGTGGCGATCCTGGGGTCGGGCAACATCGGGACCGACCTCATGTACAAGATCCTTAAGAACCCGGGCCCCATGGAGCTGGTACTGGTGGCGGGGATCGATCCGCAGTCCCAGGGGCTGGCCCGAGCCCAGGCCCTCGGGTTGCGTACCAGTGTGGAGGGCGTGCAGGCCATCCTGGAGGATCCGGAGATCCGCATCGTGTTCGACGCCACCAGCGCCAAAGCGCACCTCCGCCATGCCAAGGTGCTGCGGGAAGCAGGCAAGGTGGCGGTGGATCTCACTCCCGCGGCAGTAGGGCCGTATGTGGTTCCGCCCGTGAACCTGGGCGAGCACCTGGACGTGCCCAACGTGAACCTGATCACGTGTGGCGGTCAGGCTACCATTCCCCTGGTGCACGCCGTGAACCGCGTGAGCCCCGTGCGGTACGCGGAGATCGTGTCGACGGTGGGCAGCCGGTCGGCGGGACCCGGCACCCGGCAGAACATCGACGAGTTCACCTCCACCACCGCCCGGGGCCTGGAAGTCATCGGCGGGGCGGCCATGGGCAAGGCCATCATCATCCTGAACCCCGCAGAGCCGCCCATCATCATGCGCAACACCATCTACTGCATCCCGGAGGACGACGACGCGGACCCCGACCGCATCCGGGATTCGGTGAAACGCATGGTGGCGGAGGTTCAGCGATACGTGCCCGGCTACCGGCTGAAGAACGGGCCCCACTTCGACCGACGGGAAACCCCCTGGGGCGAGCGGACGGTGGTGGCCATGCTGCTGGAGATCGAGGGCGCGGGCGACTACCTGCCCACCTACGCAGGCAACCTGGACATCATGACCGCGGCAGCCCGACGGGTGGGCGAACTGATCGCCCAGCACATGCTGACGGGAGCGGTCGCATGAAGCCCCCTCGGATTACCGACACGACCCTGCGGGACGGGTCCCACGCCTTTCGCCACCAGTTCACCCGGGAGCAGGTACGTCGGGTGACGGCGGCCCTCGACGAGGCGGGGGTGCCTGTCATCGAGGTCACCCACGGGGACGGGCTAGCGGGCTCCTCCATCCAGTACGGGTTCTCCCGGGTGCCGGATCTGGACCTGGTGGACGAAGCGGCCTCCGCGGCACGCCGGGCCCGCATCGCCATCCTCCTCATCCCCGGCATCGGCACCCGGAAGGAGCTGCGGGAGGCGGTGCGCCGGGGAGCCACGGTCGCCCGCATCGCCACCCAGTGCACCGAGGCGGATATCTCCGAGCAGCACTTCGGGCTGGCGAAGGAGCTGGGGATGGAGGCGGTGGGCCTCCTCATGATGGCCCACATGATCTCGCCCCAGCAGCTGGCGGAACAGGCGCGGCTCATGGAGTCCTACGGGGCGGACTGCGTGTACGTAACCGACTCCGCGGGCGCCATGCTGCCCTGGCAGGTGGCCGCCGCGGTGCGGGAGCTCAAGCAGGCCCTGCGCATCCAGGTGGGTTTCCACCCCCACAACAACCTGGGGCTGGGGATCGGCAACTGTCTGGCGGCCCTGGAGGCCGGCGCCGACCAGCTGGATGGGTCTCTGCGGGGCTGCGGGGCCGGGGCGGGGAACGCCGCCACGGAGGTGCTGGCCGCGGTGCTGGACAAGGCCGGGCTGAACCCGGGGCTGGACGTTTTCAGGCTCATGGACGCCGCGGAGTTCGTCCTCGCACCCATGATGCCCTTCCAGCCCATGCCGGACCGGGACGCCCTCACCATCGGGTACGCCGGCACCTACTCCACCTTCCTCTTGCACGCCCGGCGCATCGGGGAGCAGCTCGGTCTGGATCCCCGGGAGATCCTGGTGGAACTGGGTCGGCGCAAGGCGGTGGCAGGCCAGGAGGACTGGATCCTGGACGTGGCGCTGGACCTCGTGCGCCAGAAGCAGGCCGCCGTGGCCTCCTGAGGCGGGCCAATGGGTACTGTGCTCACGGCCATGGAACAGCAGCTGGCGGACCGCATCCGGTCCGCGCGCGCGGCGCGGACCCTCCTGTCCAGCGCAGGGTCGTCCCCCGTTTCCCTGGAAGCAGCCTACCGGGTGCAGGCAGCCCTCGGGGAGGGCCAGGTGCTGCGGGGCTACAAGCTGGGGCTGCTGAGCGAAGCCAAGCAGCGTCAGATGGGGATCCATGAGCCCATTTACGGCCGCGTGTACGCGGATATGCTGGTGGACTCCGTGGTGTCGTTGGGGCGCTTCCTGCAACCCCGGCTGGAGCCCGAGCTGGCCGTGGTTCTGCGCTCTCCGGTGGTCCCGGGAACCCCGCCTAGCCGGGTGCGGGCCGCCTTCGGCGGCCTTTTCCTGGCCGTGGACGTCCTGGATAGCGTGTGGCAGGACTATCGCTTCACCGCGCCGGAGGTGGTGGCGGACAACGCCAGCGGGGGTGCGTTCGCCCTGGGCCCGGTGTCCCTGGCGGAGCCGGACCTGCCGGTCCAGCTGCGCCTGTTCGTCAACGGCGTCCTGCGCTCAGAGGGCCCGGTAGAGTCCCTGGGAGACCTCGGCTTGCGGGTGGCCTGGCTGGCGGACCGTATGGGCGGCCTGGAAGCGGGCCAGGTGGTCTTTCTGGGGTCCCCCGCAGCCGCGGTGCCCGCAGAGGCAGGCACCGTGGAGGTGTGGGGCGGCGCTACCACGCTGCTGATGCGGTTCGAGGCTTGAGGAGGTCCAGCATGGGGCTGCCACGCTTCGAGGTGGAGCACTACATCGGCGGGGAGTTCCGCAAGGGGACGAACCGGTTCGAGGTCTTCTACCCCGCCACGAACCAAGTGATCGGTACCGCGCCGGAGGCAGGCCCCGACGAAGTGGACGCCGCGGTGCAGGCTGCCCACCGGGCCTTCCCCACGTGGAGCCGTACCCCCGTGGCGGAGCGGCGGAGGATCCTGCACGCCTTCGCCCGCGCCATCCGCGAGGAGGCGGAGGAGCTGGCTCGGGTGGAGACCTGGGACGTGGGCCGGCCCATCCGAGAGAACAACCCGCAGGTGTACATCGCCCGGGTGGCCAACAACATCGAGTTCTTCGCGGACTTCGCCGCCACCCACGGCAGCGAAGCGTTCCTCATGGACAACGGGTACGTGAACTACGTGCAGCGGATGCCCGTGGGCGTGGCAGCGCTCATCACCCCTTGGAACGTGCCCTTGCTCCTGGAGACGTGGAAGATCGGCCCCGCCCTGGCCTTCGGCAACACCGTGGTGCTGAAGCCCGCGGAGTACACCCCCATTGGGGCGTGGAAGCTGGCGCAGATCGCCCACCGAGTGGGTCTACCCCCGGGCGTACTGAACGTGGTGCACGGGTTCGGTCCGAACTCCGCGGGCGAGTTCCTCACCAAGCATCCCCTGGTGCGCCTCATCTCCTTCACGGGCGAGACCACCACGGGCAAGACCATCATGGCAGCCGCGGCCCCCACCCTGAAGCGACTCAGTTTTGAGCTGGGCGGCAAGGGTCCCAACATCGTGTTCGCGGACGCGGATCTGGACCGCGTGGTGGAGGTAAGCGTACGGGCCGCCTTCTTCAACCAGGGCGAGTTCTGCCTGGCAGGTCCGAGGCTGTTGGTGCAGCGGCCCCTGTATCAGGCCTTCGTGGACCGGTTTCTGGCCGCTTGCGGGGCGCTGCGCCCCGGTGATCCCATGGACCCTCGCACCACCCTGGGCGCCCTCATCGCGCCCGAACACCTGCAGCGGGTCATGGGCTACGTGGAGGAGGCACGATCCCAGGGGGCCCACGTGTTGCTGGGGGGCGACCAGCCGGAGCTGCCGGCTCCGTTTGATGGCGGCAACTTTCTCAACCCCACCGTGATCACCGGCGTCCGGCCCAGCGACCGCATCTGCCAGGAGGAGGTGTTCGGTCCGGTGGTTACCGTCCTGCCCTTCGACACCGAGGAAGAGGCCATCGAGATCGCCAACGGCGTCCCATACGGTCTGTCGGCGGTGGTGCAGACGAAGGATGTGGGCCGGGCGGTGCGCGTGGCCAACGCCTTGGAGGTAGGCACCGTGTGGGTCAACGACTTCTTTGTGCGAGATCTGCGGGTGCCCTTCGGCGGGATGAAGTCCAGCGGCATTGGCCGGGAAGGCGCGCAGTACAGCCTGGAGTTCTACACGGAGGCCAAGACGGTATGCCTGAGCAACCACTAGACGCGGACCGGCTGGCGAAGCGGCTGGAGGAGGCGCTGCACTCCCGCCGTCCCATTCCTCCCCTCAGCGAGGAAGGCCTGGTGGACGTGCAGCAGGCTTACGCGGTTCAACAGCGGTGGAACGCCCTGCGCCGACAGGCCGGGGAGGAGCTGGCGGGGCGCAAGATCGGGCTCACCAGCGCCGCCATGCAGGCCCAGCTGGGGGTGCGCGAGCCCGACTACGGGTGCCTGTGGGCCTCCCGCCACGTACCGCAAACGGGCGGGCGCGGGGAGGTGGCCTTCGACATCTTCCTGCAGCCCCGGGTGGAAGGCGAGATCGCCTTTCTGCTGGGGCGGCCCCTGCGGGGGCCCCACGTCACCCTGCAGGACGTGCTGGCGGCCACGGACGCGGTGACCTGCGCGATCGAGATCATCGACTCCCGCATCACGGACTGGCGGATCCGCATCACCGACACGGTGGCGGACAACGCCTCCTTCGGCGGCTTCGTGCTGGGCCCGTGGTCGGCCCGGGCACGCCACCAGGACCTGCGCCTGGTGGGCATGGTCCTCAGCTACAACGGCCAGGCGGTCACCGAAGGCGTAGGGGCTGCGGCCCTGGGTCACCCCGCGCGCGCGGTGGCCTGGCTGTCCAACAAGCTGGCCGAGTTCGGGGAAGCCCTGGACGAAGGGGACGTGGTGCTCTCCGGGTCCCTGGGCCGCGCAGTACCGCTGCAGCGGGGCGACGTGGTGACCCTGGAGATGTCCGGGTTCCCGCCCCTGTCTCTCCGCTTCGCCTGACTGCCGCGACCCGGAACGCCACCGGTCCGTGAACCGCCGCGGGCCACGAGCCTTGCGGGGGAGAGCGAAGCCTCCAACCGTGGTTGGACTTGCCCCGGTTTCGTGGACACGCTGAGACTGGAGGCGACAGCCTCGGAAAGGAGTGATCCACGATGCCAAGGAGTAGACCCCCGTACCCGCGGCAGTTCCGGGAGGAGGCGGTGCAGTGGGTTCGGACCTCGGGGCGGCCGATCTTGCAGGCGGCCGCGGATCTACTGGATCGCGCACGGGGCGCTGCGTGCGTGGGGGAAGCAGGCGGAGCTGGACGCGGGGCTGCGTAGCGACGGGCTGACCACGGCGGAGCTGTGGCTCGCCTCCAGCAAGCGGGGATTTTGGCGTCCATGCGGCGCCAGGGGGATGCGTACGACAAGGCCCTCTGCGAGGCCTTCTTCGCCACCTTGAACCGGGAGGGTTAAAGTCCCGGGTGGTGGTGTAAATTCCCGTGGGCCCTAGGGCCCAGGGCTAGCACGCCTTGACAAAAGGGGGCCACC
>PSLI01000002.1:0-85834 GCA_040289515.1 Candidatus Sysuimicrobiota bacterium | reverse complement strand
CAGCCCGCGGGCCGGATACACCCTGTGGGGGAGCTCTTCAATCCGGTGAGCGTCTGCGGAAGTCTTCCCCTCGTCACCACCGTAGCCAGGCAAGCCACGCGACCGGTGAGCTGGAGCGGGGCCACCACCGGTTCCCGGTGGCAGTACCTGGTACCGGTTCCAGCTTGCGGTACCTGCTACCGGTTCCAGGTCCCGGTACCAGGTACCCGTCGCTGCGCCTCCTCCACCAGCCGCCAAGCAGCCTCCGCCCCGGCCCAGCCGTAGATCTCGACCGGCTTGCGCTCCAGCTCCTTATACACCGCAAAGAAGTGCTCCACCTCCCGCAGGAAGTGGACGGGCACCCCGCGCAGGTCCGTAACCCCGTCGAATCGCGGGTCCGCCACGGGGACGGCCAGGATCTTCTGGTCGCGCCCTTTTTCGTCCCGCATGTCCAGCACCCCGATGGGTCGCACCTCCACCAGGCAGCCCGGGAAGGTGGGCTCAAAGGTGAACACAAGAACGTCCAGGTGGTCGCCGTCCTCCGCCAGGGTGTCCTCCAGGAAGCCGTAGTCCGCGGGGTAGTGCAGGGGCGAGTACAGGACCCGGTCCAGCCGCACGCCCCGGACCGGGTCCCACTCGTACTTGTTCCGGCTGCCCCGCGGGATCTCCACCCGGGCCAGCACGCTGCGGTCGCTCACGCGCCCTTCTCCTTCCAGTCCATGACCCACACCTCCCGGTAGCTGGGAAGGGGCGTGGCCTCCACCCGGTGGCCCACCCGGGTGACGTTCCGCTTGCCCACCAGGAACTCCTCCACGTGTGCCAAAGGCCACGTGGGGTTTGCCTCCGTGCGGTAGTGCATGGGGATCACCACCCGCGCCTGCAGTCGGTTGACCACCAGGTCCGCGGTGCGGGGGTCGATAGTGTAGTGTCCGCCTACCGGTACCATCAGGATGTCCGGGCGGATGGCGCCCTTGTACGCCCCCTCGTGAAAGTTGGCACCTTCCAGGTCGTGCCCTAGGTCTCCGCAGTGCAGGATCTTCAGCCCGTCCACCTCGATGCGGAACATGGCGTTTTTGCCCCGCTGCGCCCCCTGCACCGCGTCGTGGTAGGTGGGAATGGCCACCACCCGGATCCCCTGCACGGTTTCCCGTACGTCCGCGAACTCCCGGCCGCCCTCCCGCAATCCCCGGATGATGCGCGGCGAGCCTGTGACCGCCTGCACGTGGTTGTGGTCGAAATGCTCGTGGCTTACCAGGACCAGGTCCGCCGCCACCCGCGGCACCGGATAGCCCACCTGCTCGTTGAACGGGTCGATGAGGATCCGCTTGCCTTCGCGGCTCTCCAGGAGGAAGCAGGCGTGCCCAAAGTAGGTGATCTTCATGGGCCGCACCTCCCACAGGGCCTCCGAGGTCCCCTTACGCGGTCCAGTCCGCCCCGTCCTCCCGCCTCACCACAGGGCGAACACCCGGCAGGGCCCGCCGGAGCCGCCTGCCACCTTAGGGGCGCCCACGAACACCCACGCCCCCGCAGGTGGGATCTTGGCCAGGTTGGCCAGGTTCTCCAGGCCCCACCGATTGGCAGGCAGCCACGTGCGGTGGGTCTTGAAGTCCTTCGAGGGGCCGAAGTCCAGGCTCAGGGTGTCCACACCGATGCCCACCACGTCTCGCTCCCGCAGGAGGAACTCCACAGTGTCCGGACGAAAGCCGGGGAAGTGCATGACCCCCGAGCTGTCGGGATTGCGGAATGCCCGGGAGCTACCCACCCGGGATTCCCACCCGCTGTGCATGAACACCGCAGCCCCTCGGGGCAGGCGCCCATAACGACGTTCCCACGCCCGCACGTCGTCCGGCGTGACCTGGGCGTCTGGGTCCTTGGCAGCGCGCTCATGGATGTGCACCACGGCCACGGGTGCCACCAGCACCGCGGGCGACAGCTGCTCCACGGTGCGGGCGCCGTCACCGAAGTGCGCGGGCGCGTCCATGTGGGTGCCGATGTGCTCGAAGTAGCTCACGTTGAGTCCGTAGTAGCCGTCCTTCTGGACGGTGACGGCCACCTCGCTCTTGAACACGGGCTGCCCTGAAAACGACGGGAACGTGGGCTTCAGGGTGTGGGTGAGGTCTCGGATCCGGCGGAACCCGCGGATCCCCGGCGACGCCAACAGCGGGCGAGGGTCCAAAAGCTGCGTCCCCACCGCCGCCGCCACCGCCGCCGCCGCGCCCTTCAGAAACCCACGGCGGCTCACCTCCTTCGCCACCGCCTCCATCACCACCGGCCCGCACACGGTCACCACCTCCCCGATGGGGTTTTTCCACCGTCTTCGCAGCCCGCGCCGTCATTCCTGCTAAGCCTGCGGCTGCGGGTTTGCGGGCCGGCATGGTACCATCTGCGCCGGGTACCCGGGCAGCCCATGGGATTCGCGGAGGAGCTGGAGTACCTGCGGCAGCACACGCCCCTCACGGGGCGCGTGGCGGAAACGGTGGCAGGCCGCTCCCTAAGCGGGACCCGCGTGGCCTTCTCCGTGCACCTGGACATCAAGACGGTCCCCGTGGTCGAGGCGGTGCTGCGGGCTGGTGCCGAAACCTTGGTGGTCACCTGTAACCCTGCCACCGTCCGCCAGGAGGTGTGTGACCACCTGCGGGCCTGCGGGGCCCAAGTGCACGCGTGGAGCGGCATGTCGGACTCCGACTGGGAGGAGGGGTTCCGGTGGACCCTGGGCCTGCGGCCGCACTACCTGTGCGAGATGGGGGCAGATCTGGCGTGTCGCGCTGCCCACGATCCCGAGGTGGCCCGTTCTGTGCGGGCCGCCATGGAGGCCACGGGCACCGGCGTGGAGCGGCTCCGGACGTTGCGCCTGCCGTTCCCCGTGCTCGACTGGAACGCGCTGCCGCTCAAGGAAGGGTTGCACAACCGCTACCTGGTGGGGCTGGTGACGTGGTCCACGTTCCTCGACGTGGCCCGCGTGACCCTGTACGGCAAGCGCGTGCTGGTGGTGGGCTACGGTCCCGTGGGGCAAGGGGTGGCGGAGTACGCGCGGCTGCTGGGCGCCATCCCGATGGTGGCGGAGGTTGCTGCGCACCGGCAGCTCTTGGCCCGACACGCGGGCTGCGCGGTGCGGCCCCTGCAAGAAGCCCTACCCCTGGCGGACGTGGTGGTGACCGCCACGGGCCGCGAGGGGGTGGTGCGGGAAGAGCACTTCCGGCTCCTCCGGGACGGTGCCTTCCTGCTCAACGTGGGCCACACGAACCGCGAGCTGGACGTGGAAGCCCTGCGGCGCCACCCTACGCGCCTTGTGCGGCCGCACGTGGAGGAGGTGCGATTGGGCAACAAGCGGGTGTACCTCCTGGCGGGCGGGGCCATGTTCAACCTAGCTGCCGGGCCGGGCGACCCTTACGACGCCTTCGACCTCACCTCCGCCCTGCTGCTGGCCGGCCTTGCGCACCTGCTCGAACACGGTCATCACTACCCGCCGGGCCTGCACCTCATGCCGGCCGAGGTGGAACACCAGGTGGCGCACCTGGCCGCGCAGCTGGCGCGCGCTCGCCCCGAGGGCTAGGTGAACCGGTCGGGGCTCAGGGGCAGCAGGTCCTCGGGCGCTGGGCCCACCACCGCGCCTGCCACCAGCTCCCCGGTGACCGCGGCCAGGGAGATGCCGAAGGTTCCGTGCCCCGTGGCCACCACCAGGTTGTCCGCTACCGACGGCCTGCCCACCGCGGGTAGGCCGTCGGGCGTGCACGGGCGCAGACCCGCCCACACTTCCCCACCTTCGGGCCCCACGGTGAGGTAGCGCGCCGCGGCCCGGCGGATGGCCGCCACGCGCCGTGGATTCGGCCGTAGGCTCCACACCCCCAGCTCCAGCGTGCCCGCCAGGCGCAACCGACCGCCCGGAAGGGGCGTTACCGCGACCCGGGCCTCGCTCAGCATCAGCGGGCTAGACGGGAGCTGCGCGTCTGTCACCGTCACGCTGTACCCCTTGGCCGGCACCAGGGGCAGGGAAAAGCCCGCCTGGCGCAGAAGCAGACCGCTCCACGCGCCCGCGGCCACCACCACCGCTGGGGGCTGCAGCTCCGCTGCGTCCGCCTGCACGAGGACCATCCGGCCGCGCCGGCGCAAGCGCGCGGCCTGGCCGGTGCGCACCTCCACGCCCAGCCGCGCTGCGCGACGCGCCAGCACCTCCACCAGGGCCGCGGGGTCCAGGTGTGCGTCCCCGGGGAAGTACACCCCACCCACCAGGTCCCCGCGCAGCAGCGGCTCCCGCTCCCGCACACCGTGGGCGTCCAGCACCTCTGCCCTGATCCCCTCCTGGCGCAGCCACCGCACCTCCTCGCAGGCCTCCTCGAGCTGCCGCCGGTCCGCGAACACGGTGAAAGACCCGGCCTGGCACCACCCAAAGTCCGGTTCCTCCACCGCCAGCCGCTCGTACAGCTTGAAGCTGCGGAGCTGCAGCCGCACCAGCAAAGGCAGGGCCCGGCGCACGTGGGAGTTGGTGCTGGACCGCAGGAAGCGCCACAGCCAGCTCCACAGGAACCGGTCCGCGCGCAGGGGCACATACACGGGGCTTTCCGGGTGGACAAGCCAGCGCAGGCCCCTGCGCACAACCCCGGGCTCGGCCAGAGGCACGCTGTGGGAAGGGACCACCCACCCCGCGTTGGCCCAGGATGCACCCGCCCCCGGCCGGTGGCGTTCCAGCACCAGAATCCGCAGCCCGGCCTCCGCCAAGGCGCACGCGCAGCTGAGCCCCACGGTGCCGGCGCCAATCACCACCGCGTCGGGCTGGTCCACGGCATCACCTCCACCATCCCGTCGACAGTGTGGGCCGCTGTGACGGACGCCGCGGCTTTGCTACGACATCTAGGGTTCTGCGTCCAGGACCACCCGGGCGTCCACCGCCCAGCAGCCGTGGGGACCCGCCACCACCGGGTTGAGGTCCAGCTCCCGAACGTGCGGCTCGCTCACAAGGAGCTCGCCCACCCGAACCAACACCTCGGCCACCGCCGCGGGGTCCGCGGGTGGCCGGCCCCGCACGCCCTGCAGCAGCCGGTAACAGCTCGTTTCCCGGATCTGCTCCAGCGCTTCCTCCCGGTCCAGGGGTGCCAGGCGGAAGGCCACGTCCCGCAGCACCTCCACCAAGATCCCTCCGGCGCCCACCATCACCACGGGGCCGAACTGCGGGTCCCGCAGCCCCCCCACCACCACCTCTGCGCAGCCCGAGATCACCGGCTGCACCAGCACCCCCTCCCAGCGGGCCTGGGGCGCGTGGCGCGCCAGCTCTGCGCAGAGCCGTCGGAAGCCTTCCCGTATCGCTGGTTCACCCTCCACGCCCACCAGAACCCCGCCCACGTCCGACTTGTGGAGCACGTCGGGCGACACCACCTTCAGCGCCACCGCGCCACCGAGCTGGCGCCACGCGGCCACCGCCTCCTCCTCGGTGCGTGCCAGCAGCCACCGCGCGTGCGGAATCCCGTAAGCGGCACACAGCTCGTACGCCTCCCACTCCCGCAGGGCCAGCCGCCCTTCCTCCAGCGCCCGCGCCACCACCGGGTGGTTCATGACCCACCTCGGGCTCGAAACCGCACGTACTCCACCATGCGGCCCAAAACCCAGGCCGCCTCCTCCGGGAACTCGAAGGTGCACAGCCCGCCCTGTTCCAGCAGCCGCCGCGCGGAGGCTGGCGCGTCGCCGAAGGTGAGCACCACCAGCACCGGCTTGCGCCGCTCGGCAGGCTGTGCGTGGTAAGCTTCCAGCACGGATTGCGCCACTTCCTCCTCGTCCAGGAAGCTCGGGGGCGGCGTGAGGAGCACCACCGCGTCCACCTCGTCGTCCTCCAGCAGAACGCGCAGCGCGTCCCCGTGGGTGCGGGCGGAAAGCGCCCCCGTCATGTCCACGTAGCCTTCCGGCCGGCCCACGGCGGCGATGGGGGACAGCACGGCCGCAAGCCGCTGGAGGGTGTGCGGGGAGAAACGCGCCAGGCGCAGGTGAGGCTGCGCGGCCACCTCGTCCACGCACACCGTGCCGGGGCCGCCCACCGCACTGAGGACCGCCACTCGCTCTCCCGCGGGCAGCGGCAGCCGTTCGAGAGCCCGCACCACGCCGTAGAACTCCGACACCGTGCGGGCTCGGATCACCCCCGCCTGCCGGAAGGCACCCTCGTAGATGGCGTCCGGGCTGGTCACGGACCCCGTGTGGCTGTAAGCCGCCCGGGCTCCTGCCTCCGTACGCCCGGGCTTCAGCACCACCACCGGCTTGCGTCGGGCCACCGCGGCCGCGGTGTGCACGAACGTCCGCGCGTCCGCCAGGCCTTCCAGGTACACCCCCACCACCCGGGTGCACGGGTCGTCCGCCAGGTACGCCAAAAGCTCCGTGAGGGTCACGTCCGCCATGTTGCCCACGGAGGCCAGCTTACACAAACCGACCATCTGCCAGGGCAACGCCCAATGGAGGAACGACATGGCGAAGGCCCCGCTCTGGCTCAGCAGGGACACGCCGCCTGCGGGGTACGGTCCCAAATCGAAGCTGGTCGTCAGGCCCGTGTGGGCGTCCGCCACTCCCAGGCAGTTGGGCCCCACCAACCGCACCCCCGCGGTGCGCAGCGTGCGGACCAGCTGGTCCTGCAGCTCCCGCCCCTGCTTTCCCGTCTCTGCGAATCCTCCGGAGACCACCACCGCGCCGGCCAGGTCTTTCCGCTGCTGCCGGCGGGCCGCCAGCTGCGCGGCCACCACCAGGCATGCGGCCGCCGGGACAGCCACCACCGCGAGGTCCACGGGGCCCGGCACCTGTAGCACGGTAGGATAGCAGGGAAGGCCTCGCACCTCCCTGGCTCTTGGGTTCACAGGGTAGACGCCGCCCTGGTAGCGGGTCCGCTGCAGCTGCGTCACGATCTGGTGACCCACCCCACCCGGCTCCGCGGAAGCGCCCACCACGGCCACGCCCCGCGGCGCGAAGAAGGCGTCCAGCCCTTGCGGTGCTTCTTGCTCCATCCGGGGCTTTCAGCTTACCCGTTCCAGGACAGTGGCGGTGGCCATCCCGTGGCCGATGCACATCACCTGCAGGCCGAACTGTCCGTCGCGGCGCTCCAGCTCATCCACCAGCTTGGCCATCAGCACCGCGCCCGTAGCACCCAGGGGGTGGCCGTGTGCGATGGCTCCGCCGTTGGGGTTCACCCGCTCCAGGTTCGCGTCCAGCTCCCGAGCCCAGCCCAACACCACACTGGCGAAGGCCTCGTTGATCTCCACCACATCCAGGTCCTTCCATGCCAGTCCCGCCCGCTGCAGCGCCACCCGGGTGGCGGGAACCACCTCCATGAGCTGCAACGTGGGATCTCCCGCCACCACCACCCGCGCCCGGAACCGGGCCCGCACCCTCAGGCCGTGGGCCCGGGCGAACTCCCGGTCCACCACCAGCACCGCAGCCGCCCCGTCGGAGATCTGGGAGCTGTTACCCGCGGTGACGCGGCCGTCGGGCCGGAACACGGGGGGCAGCTGCAGCATGCACTCCAGGGAGGGATCGAACCGGATCCCCTCGTCGTGCTCCACCTGCACGGGACGGCCCTGGGGGTCCAGGCCTTCGATGGGCACCAGGTGGCCGCGGAACCAGCCCTCCCGGGTGGCGCGGGCGGCCCGCAGGTGGCTGCGGTAGCTGTACTCGTCCAGCTCCCGCCGCGACAGCCCGTACCAGTCCGCGATGCGCTCCGCGGACTCCCCCTGGTGCACCAGCTCGTACTTTCCCTGAACCGGGGGGCTCAACTTCGCCAAATCGCCGATATCCAGGAACATGGGCACCCGGGTCATGGATTCCACACCGCCCGCAATCACCACCCGCGCGTCGCCCGCGGCGATGGCCTGGGCCGCGAAGTGCACCGCCTGCTGACTGCTGCCGCACATCCGGTTCAAGGTCACCGCGGGTACCCGATGGCCCAAGGACGAGGACAGCACCGCCAGCCGCCCCACGTTCATCCCCTGCTCGCCCGCCTGGGTCACGCACCCGGTGATCACGTCGTCCACCACCTCTGCGGGGATCCCGTTGCGCTGCAGCAGGGCGTCCAGCACCCGGGCGTACAGCACCTCGGGCCGCACAGCCCGCAGCAGCCCGTCCCGCTTCCCGATGGGTGTGCGGACCGCATCCACGACCACCGGCTCCCCCACCTGCGCACCTCCGACCCAAAACGCTCCCTTCCAGGATACGGAAGCCGGCTGCGGGCGGCCAGCGGCCGCTACGAGCCCGTTCCGGGCTTTTTCGTGTTGGTCTGCCAGATGCGCACCCTCCCCGGAGTCCCCAGCCGGTACGAGGCCGTGAACCTGGTGGTGGTGGGGAACACGGAGCGCTTCTACGCGGACCGCAACGTGCTGGAAGGGGACGCGGAGCTTCGGATTAGCCCGGAGATGGTGGTGAGCCTCCGGGTGGTCAGCCGTCGGGAGTGCCTGCGCATCGCGCAGTACGCCTCCGACCTGGCGCGGCGCCGCGCCGCGCAGCGCGGGCGGCCTGTGCGTGTCACCGTGGTGCACAAGCTCAACGTGCTACGGCGCGGGGACGGCCTGTTCCTAGACTGCTGCCGCGAGGTGGCCGCCGGCTACCCAGACGTGGCCTTCGACGACGCCCACGTGGACGCGGCGGCCTACTCCCTCGTGCGCGACCGGCAGCGCTACGACGTCCTGGTGACCACCAACCTGTTCGGTGACATCCTCAGCGGCCAGGCCGCGGGCCTGGTGGGCAGCCTGGGCCTGGCTCCGTCCCTCAACGCGGGGGAGCACCACGCGATGGCACAGGCCGTGCACGGGCTCGCGCCGGACATCGCGGGTAAGGGGATCGCCAACCCCATCGCCGAAGTGCTGTCTGCAGCCATGCTGTTCGACTGGCTGGGCCGCCGCCCCCGCGACCCCGCGGCCTCCCGCGCGGGCCGCTTTCTGGAGGAGGCCGTGCGCGCGGCCCTGGCCCAGGGCGCCCGCACCCCGGATCTCGGGGGGTCCCACACCACGGCGCAGTTCACCCGGGCCCTCCGGCAGGCTATCCTGGGCTGAGGAGGTGGGAGCATGGGAGAGCGACAGACGGAGGTGGCCACGCTCGCCGGCGGCTGCTTCTGGTGCACAGAGGCGGTGTTCCAGGAACTTTCGGGCGTGGTGGACGTGGTCGCAGGGTACGCGGGGGGCCACGTGCCCAACCCCACCTACGAGCAGGTGTGCACCGGCACCACGGGGCACGCGGAGGCCGTGCAGGTGACCTTCGACCCCCACCAGATCTCGTACCGCGAGCTGCTGGAAGTGTTCTTCGCGGTGCACGATCCCACCACCCCCAACCGCCAGGGTCCGGACGTGGGCCACCAGTACCGCTCCGCCATCTTCACCCACAGCCCCGAGCAGGAGCGCATCGCCCGGGAGCTCATCCGGCAGCTGGAGCAGGAGCGCATCTGGCCCGACCCCATCGTCACGGAGGTGGTCCCCCTCACACAGTTTTACCCGGCGGAGGAGTACCACCGAGATTACTATCGCCGCCACCCCGACCAGCCGTATTGCGCCGCGGTCATTGCACCGAAGCTGGCAAAGTTCCGCTCCCGCTATCAGGAGCGGCTCAAGCGTCCCGAGCGGCATTGAGGGAGGCTCAGGCGTTTCGTGTTTTCACCGGAAACTGCGCCCGCTCGCCCCTGTGCCCTGCTGGCTCACGGCCCAGGCCCTTCCGTTTCCAGCTCCCCGAGGTAGATCAGGCCCTCGAGGTCCTCCAAAGCGTCCGGCAGCCACCGCCGGAAGGCTGCACGGGTCTCCTCGCGATCCGCCTCCGAAGCCGTCCCCAGCATCCGCGCCGCATCCGCCAGGCCATCTCGAGGAACTTCCGGCGGCGTTCCCGGAGCGAGGACACCATGTGCTCACGGCAGCGCGGGTGGCCGGGGAAGCGGGCTGGGTTGCGGGGTCGGAGCGAAGGGCCCTCCCGAGCTCAGGTCCAACCCCACCTCCATCCGCTCCGGCCCCGATCCCACGGGCATTGCCAGGGCGCTGGGCCAGCTAGATGTGCGCCTGTCGAACACCAGCAGCCCCTCCGCCCGGCCGCGAGGGGGGACTTCCCCGGGCAAGGTAGAGCGCAGGAAGCGCACGGCGAGCGGCCCATCCGGGCTGTGGAGAGTAGCTTCCAGGGTGCCGAGCACCAGGGATCGGTCGGTGCCGTTCTCTACGGCCAAGAGGAGCTGCCAGGAATCCCTCATCTCCGCCAGCCGCAGGGGTCGCAGGCGCACCGGCCCCACCTCGTGGACGTGGCGGAAGTACCGGACCCGCAGCGGGAAACCCCGGCCCGCCAGATCCTCGTACGCCCGCCGCACCGCCTGCACGCGGTCCGCAAACCCGGGGTGGGTGCCGGCCCAGTGGGTATTTTCCCGCCGCCGTCCGGTAACCTCGTTGAACCAGCTCAGGGTGCCCGGGCCCGCCTGCGGGTCAAACCCGGCTTCCACCAGCATCCGCAGCGCCTCCCGGTCGGCCTCCAGCTCCAGCTCGCGCGAGAATCCGAGGGTGGAGATCTGCAGCAGCACCTGCACCAGATCCCCTGCGGCGCGGCTACCCGTTAGGATGGCGGCCAGGATGCTGGCGATCTGCCCCACCTGGTAGCGCGCCACGTGCTGCGCCACGTGTCGTCGGGCGGTGTGCGCCACCTCGTGCCCCAGGACAAAGGCCCACGCGTCCACCCCTAACCCCAGACGCACCAGCCCCGTGGTCACGAAGATCCAGCCCGGGGTGCTCACCGCGTTGGGCTCCGGGTGCTCCAGGAGGGCCAGCTGGTAGGGAATGCTCGGCCGCCCGGAGAAGGGCACCAACCGATCCCGCAGGTTCGCCAGGAAGGCGAGCCATTCGGGGTCCACCACCAGCCCGTACTGGGCCACCAGTTGTGCGGCCACCGCGCGGCCCACCGCGAGCTCCTGGTCTTCCGGGATCGCCGCCTGGCCGCTGGCCGGACCCGCCGCCAGCGCCAGGGCCATCGCCACAATCGCCAGCCGGACAGCCACACAAGCTCCCCGCGGGGAACACCCACCCACGGTCCCGGCCCCCGGTGGGTAGTTCTGCCTCACCGTGGTCACCCCCTGGCTTTTCTGGCTCTATATTACCCACGCACGGTCCCAGCCCCCGGTGGGTAGTTCTGCACCCACGGGCGGGATTCCTACCAGAACCGTTCCGTCACTGTGCGCGTGAGGGGAACAGTTTCGGGTGCCCCTCGAGCACCCGCCAGCGGCCCTGGACCTCCTGCATCACCTGCACCGCGTGACCCTTCAGCGCCGTCTTCTGGTCGGGCAAGGCGATCTCGAACCTGCCCTGCCACACCCAGAACTCCAAAGACAGCATCCGGACACTCCCCGGCTCCATCCGCACCGTTGCCCCCGCCATGGTCTTGCGGAGCAGCTCCTCAAAGGCTGCCTCGATCTGCGCCCGACCCCGCGCCTCCTCACCGAAGGCGCCCAACGCGCATACCATCCTCCGCGTAGAAGGCGGCAGCGGCCCTGGCATCCCCCGGTTCCACGCGTGCACGAAGGCCTCCACCTGCTGCAGCACGGCCCGTTCCTCGTCTGACGGCATCTCGGCCTCCTTTGAATTCCATCCGACCCGCAGCTTGCGCGGTGCACTACCGGACCACCACCACGCCCTTCATCCCCGGAGGTGGTGGAGCGGCAGCGGGAAAAATCCTCGTCGGTTGCGGAACTGGGGGCGGACCGGGTCTTGCGCCCCTCCGAGAAGCCAAGCCCCGCCCGGGTGGTGCTGGACTTCGTGGGTTCCTACGGCCAGCCTGCAGCTCGGCCTACGCGCCCTGCAGCCCGGCGGGGTACTGGTCCAGGTGGGTGCCACGGGAGGACGAGTGCCCTTCGGTTTCGGAGACGTGCCGGAGGAGCCGCATCTCACCACCAGCGTTTGGGGCTCCCTTCCCCAGCTGCATCAGGTCGTGGAACTCGCCCGTTCGGGCCGCTTCGCTGGCACACACGTCCGCTGCCTCTTTCCCGGGTGAACGAGGCCCTGGATCTGGTGGCCGCGGCCGCGTGCTGGGCCGCCCGGTCCTGGTCCCGTGACCCCGTGGCCCGCTCCGCCGCACCCGCGCGGGGCGGCTCCCCGCTGTTCGTTCACCGCACGGCTGACCTCCGCACCGAAGAGGAATCCGGCGGCCACCCCGTACCCCCACACCAGGAACACCACCACCCCGCCCAGCGACCCGTACACCAGCTGGTAATGGACCACGCGGCCCACACTCCAGAACACCACCTGGCGGCTTAGCTCGAACAGCACCGCCGCCACCAACGCTCCCGGCCACAGTTCGCGCCAGCTGCTCCGCCGGTGCGGCAGCACCCGGTAAACCCACAGGAAGGCCAGGAACGCAAGCACCGCAGGCGCCCCCAGGGCCGAAAGGTACCGCGCCAGCCGGGCGAGGCCTGGAACGGCCATGCCCAGCCGTTCCACGGCCGGCAGGGCCACGGAGCCCAGCAAGGAGGCCCCGAAGATCCCCGCCACGACCACGGTGGCGACCACCTCCAACGGCTTGCGCTTCCACCACGGCCCCGAGGTCCGGACGTCCCAGATGCGGTTCAGGGCACGGCGGGCCACCCCTGCGGCGGCGCTGGACGCCCACAGGAACCCCGCAGCCGCCACCGTTCCTACGGGGCCCCTCGCCCGCTTGGCCTCTGCCACGTTCCGGAGGATCTCCTCCAACGCCTCCGGTGGCAGGTACAAAGCCAGGGTGCGGGCCAGCGCCGCCTGTACCGCGTGCTCGTCCACGAAGGTAGCGGCCGCGGCCAGCGCCACCACGAACAGGGGAAAGACGGACAGCAGGGCGTGGTATGCGATGGCAGCGGCCAGCACCGGGCCGTCGTGCACCTGAAAGCCCCGGACCGCATCCTTCGCCACCCGAAGCCACCGCCTCATGGCCCCATGGTAACCCTTGGTATCCGGCGACCCGGAGCCCTATCCTAACGGGGGAGGGATGCCCATGACGACCCGTAAGATCCAGCTGGTTGGCTTCGCCCTCGTACTGGCGCTCCTGGCCGCAGGGACTGGCTCCGGCCGGCCGCCGGTCCTCACGATCCTGCACTTCAACGACGTCTACCAGCTGGGCCCCACGGACGGGGGCAAGCTGGGCGGGTTCGACCGGTTCGCCACCGTGGTGAAGCGCTACCGGGCCCAGAAGGGGCCGAAGCTTCTCCTGTTCGCGGGGGACCTCATCTCCCCTTCGGTGGAGTCCTCCGTGTTTAAGGGGGCCCAGATGATTGAGGGCCTCAACCAGCTGGGCGTGGACGCCGCCACCTTCGGCAACCACGAGTTCGACTACGGGCCGGAGGAGCTCGCTCGGCGCGTGCGGGAGTCCCGCTTCCCGTGGGTGGTGAGCAACGTGTTCGCCCCTGGGCTGCGCCCCTTTCCCGGCGTGAAGCCGTGGCTGGTCCTCTCCCCGGAGGGAGTCCCCGTGGGCGTGGTGGGCCTGCTCACGGAGGAAACCGCGGTGCTGTCCAGCCCAGGCAACACCACCTTCGGCAACGTGATCGCCGTCGCCCGGGAAGTGGTCCGCATCCTCCGCGCCCGCGGGGCCCGGGTCATCGTGGCCCTTACGCACCTCAGCGTGTCCGAGGATCAGCAGCTCCTCCGGCAGGTGCCGGAGGTGGACCTGGTGATCGGCGGGCACGAGCACGACCCGCTCACCGCCACCGTGGACGGCCGGCTGGTGGCGAAGGCGGGCTCGGACGTGAAGTGGCTGGGGGTGACGCGTCTAGCTCTGGACGGTTCCCGCAGGGCTCAGCACGAACTGGTCCCGGTGGACGAACGGGTGCCCCGGGATCCCGAGATGGCCAAGCTGGTGGAGCGCTACGCGCAGGCCCTCAGCCGGGAGCTGGAGGTGGTCATCGGCGAGACCACGGTCCCCCTGGACGCCCGCAATACCACCGTCCGTCAGCAGGAGTCTAACCTCGGGAACTTCATCGCGGACGTCATGCGGGCCGCGGTGGGAGCCGACGTGGCCATCACCAACGGGGGTGGCATCCGCACCAACGCCCTGTTCCCCGCGGGCCGCATCACACGCAAGGACGTCCTGGCCTGGCTGCCCTTCGGGAACGTGGTCGTGAAGGTGGAACTGCGCGGGGCGGTGATCCGTCAGGCCCTGGAGAACGGCGTGAGCCAGTGGGAGCAGGTAGCGGGTCGCTTCCCGCAGGTGTCAGGGCTCCGCTACACCTTCAACCCCACCCGGCCTGCGGGCTCCCGCATCCTGGACGTCCGGGTGGGCGACCGGCCGTTGGACGACGCAGCCACCTACACGGTCGCCACCAACGACTTCCTGCTGCGCGGCGGGGACGGCTACGCCATGCTGGCCGGCGGCCGGGTGCTGGTGTCGCCCGTGGACGGCCCCATCATGGCCAACGCGGTCATGGAGGCCATCCAGAAAATGCGAACCATCAGCCCCCGGGTGGAGGGCCGGATCACCCTGGTCCGCTGACGGCCTCGCGGGGCGATCTACTCTTCCCGGCCGGGGGCGCCCGCCATGGCCTCCCGGATCCGACGGGCCAACACCCTGCCGATGCCCGGGACCTGCGCCAGCTCCTCCTCGCGGACCTCCTGTCCCCACTGCTCCCGCCGCGCCACCAGCAGCAGAAACGCGGCGGTGTCCTCCGCGTCCTCCGTGAACACGGTGGGGATGCCGTACGTCACCGGAAGGATCGCAAGCCCTGCCCGGGCGCAGTTGGGGTGTACCTGCCGCAGTCCGTACACACGTTTGCCATCGATCACGTACAGAGGGCGCAGGAAGGCCCGGCGCAGCCGCGGGCTCGGCACGTAGTCGCCCACGGGCAGGGGGGCCTTCACCACTTCCACCCCGAGGGCCCGCAGCCGCTCCGGGACGCCTGACCGCGCCTCCCGGCGATCCACCACCACCTGCGCCATCAAAGGGGGGTTGGGGGGGGTGGCTGCGCGTGGGCCCTGCCCGGCTTCACCAAGCGCTGTCGGCGGTGCCCGCCAGTCCAGACGGTACCAGGTACCATGGCGGGAAGCCCACCCGGACCGCGGTGGGCCTGCGGCTAGTACACGACCTCGTGGACGCCGTCCCGGTGCCGGATAACGATCACGTCTCCGCTTTCCTGCAGCTTGCGGATGGCTGGGGTGATCTCCTCCAGGACCACCGACCCCAGGGTCAGCCCATCCTCGGGGGTCGGCTCGAAGGACTTCCCGCAGGTGGTGCAGTAGTGGCCGCGGCGTGGCACGAAAACTCCTCGCACCTGGTTCCAGCGGATGGTGACGTTACAGACCACGTTCTCGCTGTTGCAATACGGGCAGGTCATCCTCGCACCCACCGGAGTTGGGGCCCTGTGCCCTCCACCTCTACGTTCCGGGCGGGAGCGGGCCTGTAAGCCGGGTTCTGTACACCGAGGCGAACCCCGGTGTGGCGGCCATCTCTCTGGGACCTCCGTTGCCGGAGGCCTCTAGCGGCCTACCCGGGGATCGGCGGGCCACCTCATCTCCCCCTACTCGGCCTTGCTCCGGGTGGGGTTTGCCTGGCCGGCGTGTCACCACACCGCCGGTGCGCTCTTACCGCACCTTTTCACCCTTACCGTCCCCTCGCGGGGCCGGCGGTATGTTTCTGTGGCACTTTCCCTCGGGTCACCCCGGGTGGGCGTTACCCACCACCCTGCCCTGTGGAGCCCGGACTTTCCTCACCGCCCTCGGGCGGCGCGGCCGCCCGGCCCGCTCCCGCTTCTATTTTCCCACGGTTGGGAAGGGGGAGGGTCGCTAGCTCTCTCGCCAGCTTCTCCGCAGCCTCTCGCACCGCCTCCCCCGAGAGCCGCCGCAAAAGAGCGACGGCCTCTTCTGCCCGGCCCGCACGCGCGGCCTGCACCAAGGCCTCCACAGGGTCCGGAGTAGCCACGGCGCGCCTGGCCAGCTGATCCGCCCTTGCGTTCTCCGACCGCGGCACGCTCCGCACCACCACCCGCTGGAAGGCCTGCAGGGATTTCTGCGCGGAGTCGAACAAACTCTTGAGCTCCGGATCCCGTACCCGGTAGCGGCCCAGGAGCTGGCGGGCCACCAGCTGGCTATCGGTGCGGACCTCCACCTCACGAGCGCCCAGTCGGCGCGCCTCCTCCAGACCCCGCAGCAAAGCTCGGTACTCCGCCACGTTGTTGGTGGCCGGACCGATGGCCTCAGACACCTCCCGCAAGACGCGGCCCGAGGCGTCCTCCAGCACCACCCCGATCCCCGCCGGCCCCGGGTTTCCCCGGCAGGCGCCATCGGGACGCACCACCACCTTCACGGCACCAGCAACCGCCCGCACGCGGGGCAGGCGAGAGGTACGGGCGCGGAGATCAGCCGCTCCCGGAAGGCGCGGGCCAGGCTTACGTGACAGCCCCCGCAGGCCTTCCCCACCAGTTTGGCCACCGGGGGGTGGAGCCGCTGGCGTAGTCGTTCGTACTGCTGCACCAGCTGCGGATCCATGCAAGCCACCTGCGCCCCCCTGCGCTGCCGCAGGGTCTGTAGCTCCACCTGCAGGGCCCTGGACCGCGCCGCCTGGTCCTCCACGGCTTCCCGGTACACGGCTTCCAGGCGCTGCAGCTCCCGGTCCAGGTCTTCCAGCTCCCGCTCCACAGATTCCGCCTCCTCCATCTGCCCGAGGATCCAGCTCTCCAGTTCCGCGTACTGGCGCGCCAAGGCGTCCAGCTCCCGCTGCAGGTTCACCAGCTCCCGCGGGCTCAACCGCCCGCTGTACAGCTCACGTTCTAGGCGTTGCCGTTTTTCCCGAAGAGACTGCAGCTGCAGCTCCGCGGCTTGCTGGCAGGAACGCACCTGCCGTGCGCGGGCGCGCAGGGACTCCAACCGTTCCCGCAGCTCAGCCAGCCGTGCGGCGGTACCCGTGTCGGTGGCGAGGGCATCCGCGGCCCCCTGCCGCTCGCCGATGGCCACATCCAGGAGGTGGAGGGTCCACAGTGCTTCCCGCAGATCCATCGGGATGGTGTTCCCCGCCAGGCGCTCGGACCCCTGCAGGGCTGGAAGGCAGACCCCGGTCACCCTCCCGGTAGAGCGTCCAGCAGCCGCAGCACCTCCCGCGCCGGGTCTGCGGCCCGTACCACCGCGGACACCACCGCCACGCCCGCCGCGCCGGCCTGCACGCACAGGGGTACCCGTTCCGCGGTCACCCCGCCGATGGCCAGCACGGGCAGGCGGCTGGCAGCGCAGGCCTGCCGCAGGGCCTCCACGCCGGCGCCGGTACCTGGCTTAGACCTTGGCTCAAACACAGGCCCGAACAGCACGTAGTGGGCAACGCGCTGCGCCCTGCGCACCGCAACAAGACCGTGCACGCTCGCAGACCGCAGCAGCCCTTCTGCCTCCCGGGGTACCGCGCTGGGAATCTCCGCTTCCGGCCAGTGCACGCCCGCCAAACGGAGGGTACAGGCCACCGCGGGCGGCCCATTGAGCACCACGGGGACGCGATCCGCTAGCAGCTCCCGCGCCTTCGCCCCAAGCTGCCGCAGCTCCGCCGGCGGGCGGCCCTTGGCCCTCACCTGCACGGCCACTTGCAGCCCCGGGGGAAGCCCGGCCAGCCGCAGCAGCACGCCTTCCCAGGCCACCGGGCCGCCCGCGCCGTCCACGTCCGCCACCACCAGCAGTCGCGGCACCTCAACGGTGCCGCCTGTGGTGGGGCACGCCGGCTGCGTCTGTGCCAACAACACCTCCTACGGCCAGGCGGGGACTTCCACGCGGCCTTGCAGGGGGCTGGTAGGTTCCGCCCAGGACCGCTTGGGCATGCGCCCGGCCAGGTAAGCGGCGCGTCCCGCCATAGCCGCGTGTCGCATGGCCCGCGCCATGGTGACCGGATCGTGGGCCCGGGCCACCGCGGTGTTCAGCAGCACCGCCGCACAGCCCAACTCCATGGCGATGGTCACGTCGGAGGCGGTGCCCACACCGGCATCCACGATGACCGGCACCCGCGCGCGCGCCACGATGAGGGCGATGTTGTGGGGGTTACGGATCCCCAGGCCGCTGCCGATCGGGGCTCCCAGGGGCATGATGGCTGCGCAACCTACATCCTCCAGTTTCCGCGCCAGCACGGGGTCGTCGTTGGTGTAGGGCAGGACCACGAAGCCCCGGGACACCAGCTCCCTCGCCGCGGACAGCAGCTCCACGGGGTCAGGCAGGAGGGTGTCCTCGTCCGCGATCACCTCCAGCTTGATCCAGTTGGTCCCCAGCGCCTCCCGCGCCAGCTCCGCCACCAGTACCGCCTCCCGGGCGGTGAAGCAGCCTGCGGTGTTGGGGAGCACCTCAATGCCGTGGGCTCGCAGCAGCCCGTACAGATCCTCGCCCTCCGTGCCGGGCCGGACGCGGCGCAAGGCCACGGTCACCATCTCCACCCCCGCGGCCTTCAGCGCGTCCAGCAGCACCTGGTGGCTCGGGTAACGGGCGGTTCCCAGGATCAGCCGGGACCGGAAGGTGCGGCCCGCCAGCTCCCACCGGTCGCCTTCCCACAGCACCTCCGCCTGGCTCATCTCATCCTCCCTGGACCGCCTGGACGAACTCCACCCGGTCGTCCTCCCGCAGCACATACTGCTGCCACCGCTCCCGGGGGACGACCTGGCCGTTCACAGCCGCCGCCACACCCGGCCGCGGTGAGCCCAGAAGGTCCTGCAGGGTAGTACCCTCAGGCACCTCCTGCAGGCGGCCATTCAACCGAATGCTCACGCTGTTGCCGCTCATGGGTTCTCCGCGAACCGGCGCGGGTCCACCCACCCGGCGAGCGGATGGCTTTCCCCGTCCAGCAGCTGCCGCACCACGGTTGCGGTCAGCGGTGCCAGCTCCACCCCCTTGCGGTAGTGGCCCGTGGCCACCCACAGCGTGTGACCTTCGTCCAGGGCGCCGATGGCGGGGACGTTGTCCCGGATGGCGGGGCGGAAGCCCACCACCACTTCCTGCAGGGGCATCTCGTCCACGCACGGCAGCGCGCGCCGGCTCTCCCGGAGCAGCTCGTACACGCCACCCGCGAGCGCCTCCCGTGCCCAGCCCCGCTCCTCCACGGTGGCGCCCACCACCGTCTCTCCCCAGGCCCGCGGCACCACGTACACCCGGGGCGTGCGCACCACGCGGCGAGTCTGCAGCCCAGCGGCCAGGCGTAGGGCCACGCCCCGAACCGGACGTACGGGGATCCGGTGCACCTCCGGGGGCAGCAGCTGTGGCGTCCAGGCGCCCGCGGCCACCACCACCGTGGGGCAGGCTACCTCCCCCCCGCCCCGCAGGACCGCGCACCAGGTGCCATCCTTGCGCCAAAGGCCCTGTACCTCGGCGCCCTCCACCACCTGCCCGCCCCGAACCTCTACGCTTCGCCGCAACGCCTGCAGCAGCCGTCGGGGATCCACCTGCCAGTCTTCCTCCAGCAGGAGTCCCCCCACCACCGATGGGCCCAGGGAAGGCTGCAGCTCCCGTGCCTCCTCGCCCGACAGCCTGCGCGTGCGCAGGCCGAACCGCTGCTGCACTCGCTCCAAGTGAACCAGCTCCCGCAGGTCGTCGGCGTCCAGGGCTACCACCACCGTACCGGCGCGGTCAAACCCCACCTCCACGCCGGAAGCGGACTCCAGCCGGGCTACCCACTCCGCGTACATGCGGTGGCTGGCCAGGGCAAGCTGCGTGGTGGCCGGAGGAGTGGTGTCCGCCTCGGCGGCGGGCGCCAGCATGCCTGCGGCCGCCGCCGCCGCGCAGGTCTCGCCCACCCGGTCGCGCTCCAGCACCACCACCCGGCGGCCGCTGTCGGCGAGCGCGTCCGCCACCGCGAGGCCGATGACGCCCGCACCTACCACGGCCACGTCGGGTCTCACACGGTACCTCTTCGCGCAACCCGAACCGGAGCGCAATCGCGCCGCCTGCCCGCAGAAGGGAAGCTCAAGAAGTCAGGGCTGCGGGGGATCCGCTGGAGACGTCCTGCGCATTCCCTCCGCCGGCATTACCCGGATCAGGTTCAACGGGTGTTGTCTCAGGCCGACGGTTTCCCGCCGACCACCCCGTGCGCTTCCAGCTTCATAGTCCGCGGGGCGGCCCGTGCCTGTCAACGGGGACCTAAACTCCTGGGGTACCGGCGGGGGACCGCAGCCCGCGGGCGGCGGTTCCCCTCCGAAGACCAGACCCGTCCACAGAGTTGCGCTACCCTTCGAGGGAATAGCCGGGGCGGGCGGATTTCTCACCCGCGAATCGCGGACGCGATCCGCGGGGACCTCAACTGCTTGGTCGGGGCGGGCGGATTTGAACCGCCGACCTCAGCGTCCCGAACGCTGCGCGCTAGCCAAGCTGCGCCACGCCCCGCACTGAAAAAGTACCACCGCCAGGCAAAGGGGGCTACTGGCCCTGTCGGTCGTTCGGCTCGGACGGTTCCTCGGGCGCCTGTGGGTTTGTGCCCTGCACCGCCTGCCGCAGCACGTCCCCCGCCACCGCGCCGATGGTGACCCCCCCGCGCTCCTGGGACTGTTGGTGCCGGCTCAGCTCTTCCCGCTCCCGCTGCTCCCGCAACCGCCGCACGCTCACCACCATGCGGCGATCCTCCGGTTTGATCTCCACCACCACGGCCTCCACCGTAGCGCCCACCTGCACCAGCTCCTCCACCTTCTGGCCCCGCCGCTCCGCCAGCTCGCTCAGCGGCAAAAAGGCGTCCACGTCCTTCAGACGCACGAAGGCCCCGGAAGTCGCCAGCCGCACCACCTTGCCCCGTACCACGTCCCCTTCGCGGTAGCGGGACCGGATGTCCACCCAGGGATCCGGCAGCACCTGCTTGAGGCTCAAACTGATCTTGCCCGCGGAGGGGTCCACCCGGATTACCCGCAGGCGCAGGGTCTGACCTCGCCGCACCGCCTCGGAGGGATGCTTGATGTACGTCCACGCCATCTCGCTGATGGGCAGCAGGGCGTCCACCCCGCCTAGGTCCACGAAGGCCCCGAAGTCCGTGATCCGCCGCACCACCCCCTCCACCTCGTCGCCCTCCCGCAGGGTCCGGAACAGCTCCTCCCGGCGCCGGGCTCGTTCCTCCTCCACCGCCTGCTTGTGGGAAAGAATCACGCGGTTGCGTTCGCGGTCGATCTCGATGACCTTCAAGGGCACGCTCTCGCCCACCAGGTTCTCGAACCTGCGGCCCTTCACCCGCGTGAGGTCGATGTGGGAGCCGGGCACAAAGCCCCGCAGTCCCACATCCACCACCACCCCGCCCTTCACACGGTCTACCACCATGGCGTGCAGGATCTGGCCGTCCCGGAGGGCCGTCTCCAGCCGTTCCCACGCCCGCTGCACATCCGCCCGGCGCTTGCTGAGCAGGATGTTGCCCTCCTCCTGCTCCACCCGCATCACGTACACGTCGATCTGGTCGCCCACCCGCAGGTCGGTGGGGGACTCGCCGGGCCGGAACTCGCGCACGGGAATAAGCCCCTCGGACTTGGCCCCCACGTCCACCAGCACGCCCTCGCTGTCCACCCGTACCACGGTACCCCGCACGATCTGCCGTTCCTGCAGCTCGGGGAAGGCGCTCTCCATGCTGACCTCTTCGGAGGGGGTGCGAGTCTCCTCGGACATAGCGCCTCCTGCGCCGACACGCGAAAAAAGGGCGTTTCCGCCCCGGGTGCTCGCCATTATACCCGCCGGGGGCGAGTTGGGCAAGGCGACCAGGTTCTGCGGACCAGCCTTCCGGGCGAACCTACACGGACCAGTACTGCGACAGCACGCGCCGGACCACCCGGATCCGTTCCCGCACCACCCCATACGGGATCTCGGAGACGGGGCCCTCCGCAGCTGGGGCCTCCAGGTCAGCGAGCACCCTCACGGTGGCCTCCACGCACCGGGACAGAGCGCGGAGGTCATAGCCCCCTTCCAGGACCAGCGCCAGACGGCCGCCGCACCACCTGCGAACGGCCTCCCGGAGCATACCCGCCAAACGGGCGAACCCGGCCGGGGTGAGTGCCATGCGGCCCAGGGGGTCGGAGTGGTGCGCGTCGAAACCTGCGGAAACCAGCACCAGCTCCGGCTTCCACGCGTCCCCCAGGGGCAGGACAACCTCCTCGAACACGGACCGGTACCCTTCGTCCCCCACGCCCGGGGGCAGGGGTACGTTCACCGTCAGCCCCTCCCCCTCGCCCGCACCCGTCTCCTCCACCGCACCGGTGCCAGGGTACCAGCCCTCCTGGTGTAGGGAGACGAACAGCACGCCCCCATCGCGGTAGAACACCTCCTGCGTGCCGTTGCCGTGGTGCACATCCCAGTCCACCACCATGGTTCTTTCGATGTGCAGGTGCTCCCGGGCGTAATGGGCTGCCACCGCGATGTGGTTCACCAGGCAGAACCCCATGGCCCGACTAGGCCCCGCGTGGTGGCCGGGCGGCCGCACGAGGGCGAACGCGCTGGTGTGAGGACCCCGCACCACCGCCTCCACGGCCCGCACCGCGGCTCCGGTGGCGGCCACCACCGCTTGCCAGGTCCCCTCCGCCGCGTAGGTGTCGGGGTCCAGCCACACCCCCGGCGCCCGGCTGGCGCGGCGCACCTGGTCCAGGTAGCTGCGGGGATGCACCAGCTCCAGCAGCTCCCACGGGGTGGGAGCCGGCTCCTCGTGGGGGAGCTGGTCCCACAGCTCCGCCCGCTCCAACGCCTCCCGTACCGCCTGCAGCCGCTCGGGCTTCTCGGGGTGCGGCCGCGGCGGGGCGTGCAGGAGGCAGTCCCGGTGGTACAGGAGCAGGATGCTCACGTGCGCGCAAGCCCGAAAGAAACGGCCTGCCGCAGAGCGTGGAGGGCCGCGGCCACCCCCTTGGGGTTGCGGTACACGAAGTGCCCGGCGACCAGGACCGTGGCCCCCGCCTGCGCGGCCTGCATGCCCGTATCCACGTCCACCCCCCCATCCACCTCCAGCTCGAAGTGCAGGTGCCGCTCCTTCTTGCGGCGGGCCAGTTGCTGCACCTTGCGCAGCATGCCGGGCAGGAACTCCTGGCCACCGAACCCGGGGTCGACCGTCATCACCACCACCGTGTCCACCTCATCCAGCACCCATTCCACCGCTTCGGGTGGCGTGTGGGGATTGAGGGCCACGCCGGGGGCGGCACCCAGTTCCCGGATGCGGGACAGGGTACGGTGGAGGTGAGGACACACTTCCACGTGTACCGACAGACGGTCCGCTCCCGCGGCCCGGAATGCCTGCAGCAGGAGGTCGGGGTCCTGCACCATGAGGTGCACGTCCAGGGGCAGCCTGGTGCAGCGGCGGATGGCCTCCACCACCAACGGGCCCACGGTGAGGTTGGGCACGAAGCGCCCATCCATGACATCCACGTGGATCCAGTCTGCGCCCCCTTCCTCCGCCTCCGCCACCTGGTCGGCCAGATGCGCGAAGTCAGCGGATAGCACAGACGGTGCCAGGCGGATCACGGTCGCACCTCCTGGACGAGACGGGTTCCGAAGTACACCTGCACGATGGCGTAGCCCTCCACCTCCACCGTTTGCACCACCCGGTCGCCCGGCGGGTGCACCTGCCGGTACACCACCCGCACGCCCCGGTTGTCGATCACCACCACGCGTACTTCCTCCTCCTCGTCCCCCGGCGGCAGGGTGACCTCCAGCCGGACCCTGCGGACCGACCCGCTCACCGGCTCCGTGGTGGTCTGTACGCGGGGGGAGGTGTGAGCAGGCGACGGGGCAGGCTGCGCGGGCGGGGAGATCAAGGGGCGCGGGGTTGCTTCCTCCCGTAGGCGGACGGCCACCACGACCCCGAGCCGCTGTGTGCGGCGGACCCGGGAACCCGCGGGAGGGGCTTGTTCCACCACCACGTCCGGAGGTACATCCGCGCGCGCCACGTAGCCCACCTGCTCCAGGCTGAGACCCAACCGGTGTAGCTCCGCGCGGGCCTGTTCCAGAGTGAGACCAACCAGCTGCGGAACCGTCACGAGCTCCGGCCCCTTGCTCACCACCAGGTCGACCGCGGCACCCCGGGTTACCTCCGACCCCGGGGCCGGCTGCTGCATCACCACCGTGCCGCGGGGCACCTGGTCGTCGAAGTCCTCCCGCACGGAGCCCACCCGTAGCCGGCTCTGCTCCAGCAGCAACGTGGCCTCCGGCAGCAGCTTGCGGGTCACGTCGGGAACCACCACCCGCTCGGTCCCCTGGCTCAGCACCACCGACACCCAGCGGCCTTCCCGCACCCTGCGTCCGGGAGGAGGATCTTGGTCCACCACCGTGCCGGCAGGGTAGCGGTCGTGGTACTGTCGCCCTGCCACCACCAGGTGCAGCCGCAGGTCCGCGACCACCGCCTGCGCCTCGGTGAAACTGCGGCCCCGCAGGTCGGGTAATGTTACCTCTCCCACGTTCACGTACACCTGCAGGGCTTGCCAGCCCGCCGCCATGGCTGCAGCGAGCCCCACCAGCACCGCCGCCGCCACGGCTGCCGCGGAAGGCCCCCTCCGCCGGACGCGGCGCTGCGGAGGCCCTCCCAAAACTACCGTGCGACCCTGGCGCCAGTGGTCGGCCTGGCCCTGCAGGTCCGCGCGCATGTGCGCCGCGGAAGGATACCGGTCCTCCGGACGCTTCGCCATGGCCCGCCGCACCACCCCCTCCAGCCACGCGGGCACCGCCGGGTTCACCTCCCGCACAGAAGGGGGCTCCTCGTACAGGTGCTTCAGCACCACCGCGATGGGGCTCTCCCCGTCGAAGGGCAGACGGCCCGTGAGCATCTCGTACAGCACCACACCCAGGGCGTACAGGTCAGAGGCGGCGGTGGCGGCCTCTCCGCGCGCCTGCTCGGGCGACAGGTAGTGCACCGAACCCAAAACGGTCCCCGTCTCCGTGATGGTGGCGGAGCTCAGGGCGCGGGCGATGCCGAAGTCCGCCACCTTCACGCTCCCCGTGGGCGTGAGCAGGATGTTCTGCGGCTTGACGTCGCGGTGCACGATCCCGCGGGCGTGGGCATACTGGAGGGCGTCGCACACCGCGGCAGCGATGGGGGCGGCCTTCTCGGGCGACAGGGGCCCGGACCGCCGCAGAAGGGACTTCAGATCCTCCCCCTCCACGTACTCCATCACGAGGAAGCGCACGCCGGCCTGCTCCCCGCTGTCCAGGACCGCCACCACGTGCGGGTGGTCCAAGGACGCGGCCGCCTCCGCCTCTCGCTGAAACCGCTCCACGAACTCCCGGTCGTGGCTGTATGGCTCCCGCAGAACCTTGACCGCCACCACCTTCCCGTCCGGCAGGCGGCGGGCGCGGTACACGGTGGCCATTCCGCCCTGGCCGACAGGCTCCAACAGCTCGTAGCGTCCCGCCAGCACCGACCCCGCCAGCGTCACGCGCAGGCCTCCCTTCGCTGCGCCTACGGTACCACCCGCAGGGTTGCCTGCGCGACCTTCCCGGCCACCGCCCACGCCACCTCCTCGCCGGCGCCCTCCACCACCACCGCCAGGGCAAGTCGCGGCAGATCTGTCGGAGTCAGCGCCACGAACCACCCCACGGGCGCAGGCCCCACGCGCACCGTGCCCCGGACCCCTGCGAGTAATCCCCCACCCGAAGCCCTCATGGCTTCCACCACCGCCTGAGCCACCTCAACTGCCAGGATGCGCACCGGGGCCCGCTGAAAAGTTCGTTCCAGGGCCCGGCCCTCCGCGTGCTGCACGCGCTGGACGAAGCGCAATTCCACCCTTTCGCCCCCGCGTCCCAGGGTAGCCGCCACGGCGGCCATCTGCAGGGGCGAGGCCAAGACCCGGCCTCCCCCCGCCACCACGTGGGTCAGATCGTCGCGGAGCTGGTCACCGACCTCTGGCAACTGGCCCGCAGCTGCCGGCACGTCCCCGGTTGGTGGCTGGCCCAGCCCGAAGGCCTCCGCCATCTCCCGCAGGATCCTGCCGCCCAGGGCCTCACCAAGCCGCACCAAGCCCTGGGTGCACCCCGCGGTGAGCACCTCCCGTACCAGGTGGGCAGGGACCGCGGCGGCGTTGCCGCAGCCGACAGGGCTGTCCAGGCCCACCAGCCCCCGGCTCAGGGCCGCGCTCAGCACCACGATGCCAAAGGTCCGCCCCGGGGGGTACACCTTGCTGCTGGCACGGTCCACCAGGGGGGAGCCCGGGGCCCACCGCAGCTCGGCCCACCTCTGCTCCAGACGGTTCGGGTCGAATCCCGGGCGGCTGACGGAGGCCAGTACCTGCCCAGTACGCAACTCCACCACCACGACAGCACCCGGCCGAGGTCCCAACGCTTCCCAGCTGGCCCGCTGCAGCTCCGCGTCCAGGGTGGTCACCACATCTAGCCCAACGGGAGGCCGACCCCCCCGCCTGCGCAGCTGCTCCCACGCCCTCCGCTCAAACACTCCCAACAACTCCGCGTCCCAGGTGGCCTCCAGCCCGGCCTTCCCCAGCAGCAAGCTGCGGTAGCCTACCGGGTGGCTGAAAACCTCGCCGCCGGGGTAGACCCGCAGGGTTCGCCCGTCCCGGCGGACGCTGTAGGCCAGCACGCGCGCCTTTCGGTCCAGGACCCTGCCCCGCTGGATGCGCTCTTCCGCGAGCAGCAAGCGGGGATTGCCGGGGTGAACGGCCAGCTCAGGACCCCGCACCACCTGCCAGTAGGCCACCCAGCTGACTAGCAACACCACAAGCCCCAGGTGGATCCCCAAAAGGATCCGAACGCGTCTGGTCACCGCGCCTCCTGCAACCCCGGGGCGGCCAGCAATAGCCCCAGCACCACCAGGTGCACCACCACGGAAGCCGGCCCGTAGCTCACAAACGGCAGGCCCGCGCCCGTGGCGGGAAGCAGGCCGGTGGCTGCCGCACCAGCCAGGAACGCCTCCCCGCCCACCAGGGCCACAGCGCCAGCTGCCAGCAACCGGGCGTAGCGGGATGGTGCCAGCACGGCCCACCGCAGGGCCCTGCCCACCCACATCGCGTAGCCCGAGAGCAGCGCGAGGACCCCCACGAACCCCCACTCCTCAGCTAGCGCGGCCAGGGCGAAGGTGGTGTGGCCCTGCGGCACGAGCTCCGGGTAGCCAAAGCCCGGACCGGCGCCCACCAGCCCCCCCGATCCCATGGCGAACAGGCTCTGCACCAGCGGGTAGCCAAAACCCAGGGGGTCACCCCACGGGTTGACCCACCCCTTGACCCGCTCCGTCAGCTGCGGCAGACCCGCGTGGGCCAAGCTCGCCAGCAAGAGGAACCCGCCGAATGCGGGCACGAGGGTCGACCAGGATGCGCCCGCGCAGTACGCTACAACGATACCCACCCACACCAGCAACGAAGCGGTACTCACGTCCCCCCCCAGGAGAACCAGCGCCACCCCAGCCGCCCACGCGGCCATCACGGGTCCCCGCAGGGAACCCCGGTGCAGTTCTGCCGCACCCACGAGCACCGCGAGCAGCTTGGCCAGCTGGGAGGGGATGTCTTTTGCGACCGGGTACGCCCCCACCTGTGACCCACCCCATAAAACGACGGAGGCCGCTACGAGCAAAGTTGCAAGTGCCGGTACCCGCGCAAACTCCCTCACCGTGCGGGCACTCCGCGAGGCGGCCACCCCCAGGGCCAGCCCCACGCACATCCATGCCGCCTGCTCGGCCACCAGCTGCGGGCGTAACCGGTACAGGTTCGCAAGTCCTACCGCCACCAGCAGTCCGGTCAGCGGCAGTAGGAGGGTTTCCTTCGGGCGTAGGACGACGTCCACCACAAAGAAACTGAACAGCACCGCGGCCGCATACACGAGGACCACCGGCGGCTCCTGCGGGTTCCTGGCCCAGTGCACCAGCGCCACCCCTCCCAACCCCACCGCCAGCACAAGCCCGTGCAGATCCGCACGCCTGAGCACGGGTCCTTCAGCTCCCTTTTGTCCAGGTGTTGTGCGGCTGCACGAACCGCAGCACCGTGGAGGCCACCCGCATGCGGTCTCCCTGGCGCAGCGGAGCGGGGGCCTCCAGCTTGCGTCCGTTCAGGTACGTGCCCCCGGGACTTCCCAGGTCTTCCAGCCAGAACCCCTCCCCTTCCGTCACCAGCCGTGCGTGACGGGCACCCGCCCCCGGATCCGGGACCACCACGTCGCAGGTGGACGCGCGGCCCACCACGACTTCGCCCCGCACAGCGAACACCTCGCCAGGGCTCAGCCCGGGCCCCTCCTCCACCACCAGTACGGCCCACGGCCCACCGGAGGCCGCTTGCCCGAGGTCGTCCCCCACAGCCCGCACCACACGGTACAGAAACACGAACAGGCCCGCCAGGACGGCATACCTCAGCGCCTGCAGGACCTCGCTCACGGCCTCTCCCGATATTCCAACACGACTTCCCCCAGCTGCAGACGGTCCCCGTCTTGCAGGCGGCACCGAGCCACGCGCCGCCCGTTCACGTACGTGCCGTTGGTGGACCCCAAATCCACCACCTCCGTCCCGTCCGGCCCCCAGCACACCAGCGCGTGCTGCCTGGACACAGCTGGGTCGGGCAGGACCAGGTCGCAGGTGGGCCCGCGGCCCACGGTGTGCGTGCCCTGCACCACCCACACCGTCCCGCGGCCCGGCCCCGCCACCACCCTCAGCACCGGCGGGGTCCGGAAGCGAAAGATGCGGGTCTTGGCCTCCACGAGGGCGCCTGTGCCTAGACCGTCCCGGCCACGGCCTGCAGGCTGCGCGCAACCCCGCCTCCGGGCCTGTGCGCCTCCCGCAGCTGCCCGCAGGCTGCGAGGATGTCCAGGCCACGCTCCACCCGCACCGTGACGGGAAGTCCGGCTTCCCGCAGGGTGCGCGCGAACTCTCGCACGTGCTCCGGTCTGGGGCGCCGATATGGAAGGGACGGCACGGGGTTCCACGGGATCAGGTTCACGTGGCTTCGTAGGCCCCGCAGGCGCTGTGCCAGGCGGCGCGCGTGATCGGGCGTGTCGTTCAGCCCCTCCAGGAACACGTACTCAAAGGTCACCCGCCGGCCCGTGCGCGCCACGTACTCCCGGCAGGCGTCCAAAAGGTCTGCGAGGGGGTAGCGCCGGTTGACGGGCACCAGCTGGGTCCGCAAGTCGTCGTCCGGCGCGTGGAGGGATACGGCCAGGGTGCAGCCCAGGTTCATCTGCGCGAGGCGCCGGATCTGCGGGACCAGGCCCACGGTGGACACCGTGATGCGCCGGATCCCCACCCGGAGCCCGTACGGGGCGTTCAGCAGTCGGACCGCCCGCACCGTGGCATCCAGGTTGGCCAGGGGTTCTCCCATGCCCATGAACACCACGTGGGTGACCCGCTCCCCCTGGTCCTGCTGCATGACGTGCACCTGGTCGGTAATCTCGCCCGCGGTGAGGTTGCGGTACAAGCCCGCCAGGGCGGTGGCGCAGAAGGTGCACCCCATGCCGCAGCCCACCTGGGTGGAGACGCACGCGCTGCGGCGGCCGTCGGCGTACCGCATCCACACGCTCTCCACGGTGCTGCCGTCCCCGCACCGCAGGAGGTACTTCGTGGTGGACCTGTCTGCGGAGGTGGTACGGCGGAGCACCTGCAGGCAGGTGAGGTGCGCCTCCTCCGCCAGGCGCCGCCGCAGGGTGGTCGGTAAGTCCGTCATGCTCTCGAAGCTGCGCGCTCCGTGCGCGTGGACCCAGCGGGCCAGCTGGCGGCCGCGGTAGGGGGGCTCCCCAAGCCTTACCAACCAGGAGCGCAGCTCCTCCTCATACTGGGAACGAAGGTCCGGATGCTCCATTATCTTCTGCGCATCCTCGCCACGAAATAGCCGTCGGTGCCGTGGTGGTGGGGCCACAGGCGGAGCATCCCGCCGTCTGCCCGAAGGGTCCCCTCCCGCCACGGGACCGTGAAGGGCTCCGGGGCGAACGACCCGGAGGCCAGGAACCATTCTACGACGGCCTCCCCCTCTTCGGGCTCCGTGGAGCACACGCTGTAGACCAGCACCCCGCCCGGCCGCACCGCCTCGCTGGCGCTCTGCAGGATGGCCCGTTGCAGTTCCGCGGCCCGGGACAGGTGCCCCGGCTGCACCCGCCACCGGATCTCTAGGCGGCGCCGCAGCACCCCCAGCCCCGTACACGGGGCGTCGACCAGCACCCGGTCTGCGTCCCGCACCTCCAAGTTCCGGGCGTCGCAACACCGCGCTTCCACGCAGGTAGCACCCAGGAGCCGAGCCCGCCGGGCCAGCACTTCCACTTTGCCCGGGTGCACGTCGCACGCCACCACCCGGCCCTGGTCGCGCATCAGGGCGGCCAGGTGCGTGGCCTTCCCTCCGGGTGCCGCGCAGGCGTCCACCACCACGTCGCCCGGCTGCGGGTCCACGGCGTGAGCCACCACCATGGCCGCCTCGTCCTGAGCCACCAGCAGGCCTTCCTGCGCCAGATTGAGCCGGGCCTCCAGCGGGCCGCGGACGTACAGGGACTCCGGCAGCGACCCCCTTCGGACCTCCAGCCCTGCCTGCTGCAGCCGGGAGGCCAGGTCCGCGGCCGAGGTCTTCAGGGTGTTGACCCGCACGTGAGCCCAGGGCATCTCGTTGTTCGCTTGGCACAGGGCCCGCACCTCGTCCTGCGGCCATCGGGCCAGCCAGCGCCGTACCAACCACAACGGGTGGCTGGTGACGGTTGCCAGTCGCTCGTCCTCCGCCCCGGGCGGGGGCGCTTCCCCCTCCCGGCCGATCCGGCGCAACAAGGCGTTCACCAGCCGGGCGGTACCCGCATGTCCGTACTCCTTGGCCAGCTCCACGCTGGAGCTCACGGCCACCGCAGCCGGCACCCGGTGCAGGAACAGGAGCTGGTAGGCCCCCAAGCGCAGGATCTGCCGCACCGCAGCCGGCAGGTCCGCCAGCGGGCGGTCGTACTTGGCCTGCAGCGTCCAGTCCAGGCGGCTGCGCCACCGCAACACACCCAGGACCAGCTCCGTGGCCAGCTCCCGCTCACCCGGGGGCAGGGAAGCCTTCGCGAGGGCCGCCTGCAGGGCCACGTTGCTGAACGCGCCCTGTAGCTCCACCCGCTGGAGGACCCGAAGGGCGAGCTCCCTTCCGGAACGGACGTCTGCGAAGACACGCCGGGCCGCGCGGGTGCGCGGCCCGGCCCGACCAGCGGAAGCCCTGTCCGTCACTCCCGCGACATATGGCGGATGGCCAGCAGACGCAGGAGTTCCACGATGGCGCTTGCCGCGGCCGCCACGTACGTCAGGGCCGCGGCCCCCAGCACCGCCTTCACTCCTTCCAGCTCCCGAGGGGTCACCAGGCCGTGGGCCTGCAGCGCCGCCACCGCACGCCGGCTGGCGTCGAACTCCACCGGCAGGGTGACCAGTGTGAAAACCACCACACCCAGGAACAGCACGATCCCCAGATCCATGAGCAGCCCGCCGGACCGGCCCAGGAGCATGCCCACCACAAACAGCCAGATCCCAAGCTGCGAACCGATGCCGGCCACGGGAACGATGGCGTTCCGCAGGGCCAGGGGTGCGTAATTCTCCCGGTGCTGCAGCGCGTGCCCGACCTCGTGCGCCGCCACACCCAGCGCTGCCACCGAGGGCGTGCCGTACACCTCGGGCGAAAGCCGAAGGACCCGGGCCCGCGGGTCGTAGTGGTCCGACAGCAGTCCCCGCACGGGCTCCACCCGTACGTCGTACAGGCCGGCCCCGTGCAGGATCCGCGCCGCCACCTCCGCACCCGTCAGCCCCACCCCCGCGGGTACGCGGCTGTACCGCTGGAAGGCGCTCATCACCTTGAACTGCGCCCACAGGGCGAAGCCAAAGGCAACAAGCGCCAGCCAGAACAGCGGACCCCCGTAGAGCAGCATCCGCTCACCTCCTGCCCTATTGTAACGGACCGGGTCGCATTTTGTCCATCAGCCCAGCCGGTCTCCCGGCTGCAGACGGTAGCCCCGGGCGTACTCCGCGGCTGTCATGCGGCGCCCGGAGGGCGGCTGCACTTCCAGCACCTCCACCGCCCCCTTTGCTGTGGCCACCACGAACCCCTGCGGGGTCAGGCGCAGTACCTGGCCGGGCTGCCCCGAACCCTCCGTCTTTCTAACCCGCCAGATCCTCAGCGTCCTGTCCCCGTGCGCGGTGTACGCCACGGGCCACGGATCCATGGCCCGCACGTGCCGCTCCACCACCTCCGCGGGCCAGTCCCATCGGATGAGGCCGTCCTGCTTGGACAGCTTGCCGCAGTACGTGGCCTGCGTGGAGTCCTGCGGGCGCGGCTGCACCCGGCCCTGCTCCAGGGCCTCCAGGACCTCCACCAAAAGATATGCCCCCACTTCCGCCAGCTTCGCCTCCAGGCTGCCCGCGGTGTCCTCCGGCGAGATCTCCACCTCCTGTTGGGCCAGCACGTCTCCCGCGTCCAGCTCCTCGGACACCCGCAGCACGGTGACGCCCGTGGTGGCGTCCCCGTTCCGGATGGCGGCCTGAATGGGGGAGGCTCCCCGGTATCGTGGGAGCAGGGAGGGGTGCACGTTCACACACCCCAGACGAGGAAGCGAAACGAGCCACCTGGGCAGGACGCGGCCGTACGCCACCACCACCCCCACGTCCGGGCAAGCGCCCTGTAGCTGTTCCCGCACATCCCGGAGCCGCTCCGGCTGCAGGACCGGGAGCCCCAGCTGCCGGGCGCGCGCCGCCACGGGAGGCGGGCTCGGACGAAGCCCGCGCCCGGAAAGTCTGTCCGGCTGCGTGACCACCGCCACCACGTGGTGAGCGCGCGCTACCGCCTCCAGGGACGGGATCGCGAAGCGGGGCGTGCCGAAGAACAGGACCCGCATCCGGCCACTAGCCCACCACCTCGCCCACCCGGTGTTCCCGCTCCACGTAGTGGATCTGGTCCGGGCTATCCACGCGGTCGGTGATGAGGACGCCGTCCAGATGGTCGATCTCGTGCTGGAAGATGCGGGCCAGCCAGCCCTCCGCGCGCACGGTCACGGTCCGACCCCGTCGGTTCTTGCCCCGCACCACGACGTGGGTCGCCCGGCACACATCACACAGGATGCCCGGCAGGGACAGACACCCCTCCTGCCCCAGCTCCGACCCGGCCTGCTGGGTGATCTCAGGATCCGCAAGTTGGTACAGCGTTCCGTTGTACTCCACCACGATCACCCGCACGCTCCGGCCCACCTGCGGGGCCGCTAGCCCCACACCCGGTGCCCGCCGCATGACCTGCACCATCTCGTCCATCAGGCGCACCACGTCCTTCGTGACGCGGCCCACAGGCCGCGCCCGCTTGCGGAGGATGCTGCCTCCCGGAGCGTCGAGGGTGACGATGCGCATTCCTGAAGCGAGTCTATAGCATCTCCACGGGGTCCACGTCCACCGCCACCCGCACCTCCGCGGGAGGCCGCCAGCCCCGCAGGGCCTCCCCGACCGCCTCGCGCGAGGCACCCTCCTCTGCGCTGCGCACCATCAGGCGCCAGCGGCACCAGCCCCGAAGCGGGCTGAGCGGCGCGGGTGAGGGCCCGAGGACTTCGACCCCGCGCACGCGCTGCGCCAGAGCGCGGCTGGCCTCCGCGGCCTTGCCCTCCCCGCGGGAGGCCACCACCACCTGCACGAGGCTCGCGAAGGGCGGGTAGCCCAAGCGGCGCCGCTCCTCCCACTCCCGCTCGTAGAAGCCCCGCACGTCCTGCGCTGCGGCCGCCCGGATGGCTGGGTGTTCGGGCTGGTAGGTTTGGATCACCACCCGCCCCGGCCGGTCGCCCCGTCCCGCGCGGCCCGCCACCTGTACCAACTGCTGCAGCGTGCGCTCGCCCGCCCGGAAGTCCGGCAGCGACAGCGCTACGTCCGCCGCCACCACGCCCACCAGACCCACCTGCGGCAGGTCCAACCCCTTGGCTACCACCTGGGTGCCCACCACGACTCGTACCTCCCCGTACCGGAGCGCATCCACTAGCTTCGCATGCGCGCCCTTCCGGGACAGGGTGTCGCGGTCGGCCCGCACCACCGCTACACCCGGAAAAAGGCTCCTTAATGCTTCCTCCACCCGCTGGGTTCCGGGGCCGTAAGGCCGCAGCTCCACGCCACCGCACCCGGGGCACGTGCTGGGAGCCCGCAGGACCCGGCCGCAGTAGTGGCAGCGCAGGGTCCGGTTGGACAGGTGGAAGGTCAAGGACACCGCGCACCGGCGGCACCGGGGTATGTAGCCGCACTCCCGGCACACCAGGCAGGCTGCGTAGCCCCTTCGGTTCACGTACAGCAGCACCTGGTCCTTGCGCTCCAAGTGGTCCCGCATGGCCTGCAGGAGGGCGCGGGAGAACAGCCGCCCACTCTCCGCCCGCATGTCCACCACCTGTACTTCCGGAAGCGGCCGGTCCCGTACCCGCCGCGTCAGCCGCAGATAGTCCCACTCCCCCCGGCAGGCTCGCCACAGGGACTCTACGGAGGGAGTGGCGCTGCCCAGCACCACCGGCGCAGCCGCCCTGCGGGCGCGCTCCACCGCCACGTCCCGGGCGTGGTAACGGGGTGCCTGTGGCTGCTTGTACGCGGTCTCGTGCTCCTCGTCCACCACCACCAGGCGCAGGCGCGGAAGCGGCGCGAAGACCGCGGATCGGGTGCCCACCACCACCTGGAAGTCTCCAGCCTGCAGCCGGCGCCACGTGTCGAACCGCTCACCCGCGCCCAGCTGGCTGTGCAGCACCGCCACCTGGCCCCCAAAGCGGCCGAGAAAACGGGCGACCGTTTGCGAGGCTAGCACGATCTCCGGGATCAGCACCAGCACCTGGCCTCCCCGCGCCACGGCCTCCGCCGCGCACCGCAGGTACACCTCCGTCTTCCCGCTGCCCGTCACGCCGTGCAAAAGGAACACCCGGTGCTGACGGCTCTGGAGAGCTTGCTGGATTGCGGCGCAGGCAGCACGCTGCTCCTCCGTGGGGTTCAAGGCCGGCCCCGTTTCCCGGAAGGTACCCACAAGGGGGTCCCTCACCACCTCTACCTGCCGTTGCACCGCCACGCCCGCCTGCACCAGAGCCCGCAGCGCGGAGCGGCCCACCACCCGGGCCAGGTGGGAGCTCACAACCCCTTCAGAACGCAGCAGCCTCTCCAGTGCGGCCGCCTTCCGAGGGGCCGTCCGCCGCCACCGCCCCACCAGTTCCCAGGCCTGCTCCGGGGAAACCGCCAGCTCCAGGACCGCCTCCGTGGTGGGGCGCACCCGCGGCGGCAGGGCCTCCAGCTCGTACTCCACGCACCCCGCGCGCCGCAGCCGCGCCAGAGCCCGTCGCAGGTGCGGGGCATCTTGCAGTTCCTGTTCGGGCAGCGGGCCCGCGCGCAGCCGCTCCATCAGTTCGGCTACCGCACCTTCTTCCCGCAGCGGGCCAGCCGGCTCCCGTACGAGGCGTACCCGGCGCACTACCCTGGAAGCGGCCTGCGTGGGAAAAGCCGCCCGCAGGGCGTCCCGGGGGTGGCTCAGGTAGCGCTCCGCCACCCAGCGGGCCAGCTCCCAGGTGTCCGCGTCGAACAGGGGCGTGCGGGAGATCACCTCCCGCACCGGCAGCACCGTGTCCACGGGGGCTTCGGAGTCGGTACCGACTACGAACCCGGGCACCGTGCGACCCCCCAGGGGCACCAGCACCCGCGCTCCCACCGCCAACGGCTCCCAGCCGGGCGGGACTGCGTAATGCAGCGGGCCCTCAAGCGGGGCTGCCACGTCCGGAAGGACCAGCACGTACACGGCCACCCCTGCCCCGAAACTCCGGCAGACGCCTACCCGTGGGGTGCTAGCTGCAGCAGGGCTCGGGCCGCCTGCAGAATCTCCTGGGGTTCCGCCATCCTGCCCCAACCCTCGCGTCCGGAGGCCAGGCGGCCGTAATTGGGCCCCACCAACCGGTAGCCCATCTCCCGCAGAACCTCGACGTTGCGGCGGGTGGCGGGGTGCAGCCACATGAGCTCCGCCATGGCGGGAGCCAGCAGCACGGGGGCCCGGGTGGCCAGCACCACGGCACACACGGGGTCGTCCGCCAATCCCACGGCCAGCTTGGCCAGGGTGTGGGCCGTGGCAGGGGCCACCACCACCAGGTCTGCCCGCTCTCCCAGGGCCACGTGAGGCTCCGGGTCCGGGCCGCGGGGGTCCCACAGGTCCACCAGGACGGGGTTTTGGGAAAGGGCACGGAAGGTGGCCTCGCCCACGAACCGCCGGCCCGAGCGGGTGAGCACCACCCAAACCGATGCGCCCTCCTTCGCCAGAGCGCTCACGAGGGAGGCGGCCTTAAAAGCGGCCACCCCCCCGCACACCCCTACCACCACCGTGCGGCCCCTCACCCCCGCCGCTCCATCAGGGCCCGTGCCAGCTCCGCCAGCGCCTGGGTCACCTCGTCCCGCTGCCACCGGTGGGTGTCCACCACCACGTGGTAGGGGGACAGGTCGTCCAGGTCGATCCCGTAGATGGCGCGGTACCGCTGGCGCTCGCTGGCCTCCCGCCGCTGCAGCTCCTCCAGCGCCACCTGGAACTGCACGCCCTCCCGCTGGGCCACCCTGTAGGCCCGCACCTCCAAGGGGGCGCGCAACCACACCTTCATGGTGGCGGGCACAAACCATCCCCCCAGGCGGGAATCCACCACCGCGTTGCCCTCCCGGGCCATCTCCACCTGCAGGCGGTCCAGCTCCCGGTCGATGGCGTGGTCCTGCTCGGCCATCTCGGAGAAGCGCAGCAGGTTCATCCCCCGCTCCTGCGCCCACCGACGCATGACCTCCCCCGCGGATAGGTAGCGCAACCCCAGCCGGGCGGCGAGAGCGCGCGCCTGGGTGGTCTTGCCGCTGGCGATGAGCCCGCTGACGGTGACGATCACCCGCGCCTCCGGGACCGCTACGCCTCCTCCGCCTCCTCCGCCGGCTCCCGGGACAGGAAGCGGTGCGCCACGGTCTCCGGTTGAACCGCGGAGAGGACCACGTGGCCGCTGTCCGTGATCACCACCGCCCGCGTGCGCCGCCCGTACGTGGCATCGATGAGCGACCCGTTCTCCCGCGCCTCCTGGATGATGCGCTTGATGGGCGCGCTGTCGGGGCTCACGATGGCCACGATGCGGTGCGCGGCCACCACGTTTCCGAACCCGATGTTGATCAGCCTGGGCTCCACACCCTTACTCCACGTTCTGCACCTGCTCCCGAATCGCCTCCAGCTCCGACTTCATCTCCACCACCGCGCGGGCCACCTCCAGGTCCGGGGCCTTGGCTCCCACGGTGTTCACCTCCCGCTGCATCTCCTGCAGCAGGAACTCCAGCTTGCGCCCCACCGCCCCGTCCGGGGCACCCACCAGGTCCCGCACCTGCTGCAGGTGGCTGCGTAGCCTCACCAGCTCTTCTCTCACGTCGCACCGGTCCGCGAACGCCGCCACCTCCATGGCCAGCCGCGCCTCGTCCACGGATGCCTCCCCGTCCAGGGCCTGGAGAAGCTCCGCTACCCGCCGCCGCAGCCGGTCCGCGTACTGCCGCGGCAGCTCCTCCGCCCTCCGCGCCACGTGTTCCACCCAGCCCTCCAGGCGTACCACCCGCTCCTGTAGGTCCTTCGCCAAGCGGCCCCCCTCTGCGGAGCGCATCCGCACCAACTCCTCCAGCGCCCGCTCCAGCACGGGCCGCAGGGCCTCCCACGCGGCCTCGGGATCGGCCCGGGCCTCCTCCAGCCGCACCACCTCGGGCAGGCTCAGCAGGGCCTGCAGGGTCAGGGGCTCTTCCAGCCCCAGCTCCTGCCGCAGCTGCTCCAGCGCCTGCGCGTAATGCCGGGCCAGCTGTGTATCGACCACTGCCTCCCGGGCCCTCTGCGAGGCGTCTTCCCTTACCAGGACTTCCACGCGGCCTCGCCGCACCCGCTGTGCGACCGCAGCACGCACGCGATCCTCCAGGGCAGCCAGCTCCCGGGGCAGGCGTACCGCCACCTCCAGGAAGCGGTGGTTGGTGCTGCGCACCTCCACCCACCACCGCCCGCTCTCGCCGTCTGCCTGCGCGGCTCCGTAGCCCGTCATGCTGCGCACCGCTTGCCCCCTCCGGACGCGGCCGGCACTAGTATGATAAGCCCCGGATGCTACCCGTCCCCGCCCCTACCTTCGACAGCGTGGTCCTGGCGGCCGTGGCCCAGGAGATCCGCAGCCGGCTGCCTCTGCGGGTGGTGCGGGTGGACCCGGGCGGCCCGCACGAGGTGGTGCTGCGCACCCGAGGCGGCCTGCTGCTGTTGAGCGCGGACCCCACCTGGGCGCGGGTGCACTTCACCAGCCACCGGCCTGCGGGCAGCTTGTCCAGCCCGTTCGTGGACCTTCTGCGGGCGCGCCTAGTGGGTGCCGTGGTGGTGGCCGTGGACCAGCCGCCTTTCGAACGGGTGCTGGACCTGCACGTGGAAGCCACCGACGGCCCGTACCGGCTTTTGGCGGAACCCATGGGAAAGCACGCGAACCTGGTGCTGGTCCAGGACGGGCGCGTGCTGGGCGTGGCACGGCCGGTTCCCCCTGGGCGGTCGCGCATCCGCCCCCTTTTGCCCGGGCTTCCCTACCGGCTGCCTCCCCCGGATGCCAGGCCGTGTCCAGGAGAGGTACAGGAGGCCGGCTTGCTGGCCTGCCTGCAGTCGGGCCAGCAGCCCCTCTGGCAAGCCCTGCTGCGCTGCGTGGCGGGCGTGGGTCCCTTGTTGAGCTACGAGTTGGCGTACAGGACGGGAGATCCGGAGGCCTCCCGTTGCGAGCCGGAGCGGGCCGTGGCGCTGGTGGCGCTGCTGGCCGAACTTCGGCAGCTGGTGCTTTCGGGGCAGTTTGACCCCCGGGTGTACGGGGCTGCCTCCGAGCCCGTGGCGTTCAGCCCCTTCCCCTTCACCTGCTTGCGGGACCTGCCAGCACACCCGTTGGGCATGAGCGAGGCGGTGGAACACGTGCTGCAGGCGCGCGCCGTGCGCGCCCGGCTGCAGGCGAAGTGCTCAGCCCTGCTGGGCCGCATCCGGGCCTTGATGGAGCGCAAGACGCAAGCCTTGCAGCAGGCGCGCACAGAACTGGAACAAGCCCGGGAAGCTGACCGCCTGCGGGAGTGGGGGACGCTCTTGCTCACGTATGCCCACCAGGTGCCCAAGGGCTCGGCCTCCGTCTGCCTGTCCGACTACGGGGGCAAGCCTGTGGAGATCCCCCTGGATCCCCAGCGCACGGCCGTGGACAACGCCAACGAGCTGTTCCGCAGGTACGCGAAGCTGCGCGCGGCCCTGCGCGCGCTACCAAGCCGAGTCCAGCAGCTGGAGCAGGAGGCGGAGTTCCTCCGGGCCCTGCAGGTGCACGCGGAGTGCGCGGCCAGCTGGGAGGAGCTGGAGGAGGTAGCCTCGGAACTCCCGGATGCGCGGCCCCGCAAGGCAACTCCGGCCCGTTCCGCGCCCCGCACCTTCACGGTGGACGGGTTTCAGGTCGTGGTGGGCCGCTCGAACCGCGACAACGAACGGGTCACCTTCCAGCTGGCCAGCCCCCGCGACCTGTGGTTCCACGCCCGTGGCATGCCAGGGGCCCACGTGGTGCTCAGGATCTCCGGCCGCACACCCTCCGAGGCCACTCTGCGCAAGGTGGCCGCCCTGGCCGCGTACTACAGCGCGGCACGCTGTTCGGCCGCGGTGGACGTGGACTACACGGAGCGCCGCTTCGTGCGAAGGTTGCCCGGCCTGCCGGGCCGCGTGAGCTACCGGGGCGAGCGCACCCTGCGGGTCTGCCCCCAGCTGCCCGAGCCTGCCACCTCGGGGCAGGGCTAAGGCTCCGCCACGGGCTCCTCGATGACCACCTCGTCCACCCCGTCTGTCTCCACCAGGCGCACGGTCACCCGCTCGCGGGAGGAGGTGGGGAGGTTCTTGCCCACGTAGTCGGGCCGGATGGGCAGCTCCCGGTGTCCCCGGTCTACCAGCACCGCCAGTTGGATGGCCGCCGGGCGGCCCAGGTCCATGAGGGCATCCAGGGCCGCCCGCACCGTGCGGCCCGTGTACAGGACATCGTCCACCAGCACCACCGTCTTGCCCTCCACGTCGAAAGGGACGTCCGTGCGGGCTACTGTGGGCCGGTCGGGCAGCCGGTCCAGGTCGTCCCGGTACAGGGTAATGTCCAGCACCCCCACCGGTACCCCAACGCCCTCGATCCGCTCGATGGCCGAGGCAAGCCTCCTAGCCAGGACGTCCCCGCGGGTGCGGATGCCCACCACCGCCAGGTTTGCCACCCCGCGGTTGCGCTCCAGGATCTCGTGGGCGATGCGCACCACGGCCCTGCCGATGGCCTGCGCGTCCAGCACTCTGGCCTTGGGCCGCATCAACGCACATCCCTCCCTAGGCCAAGTTTCCCTCGGCGCAGCTCCTCCAGCGCCCGGTGCAGATCCTGCGGAAGCGGCGAGGTGAATTCCACGGGGACGCCGGTCACCGGGTGGGTGAAGCGGAGCCGCCAAGCGTGCAGGAACTGCCGGGCCAGGCCCAGCTCCCCGCGCCGCCCGTAGGTAGGGTCGCCCGCCACGGGGTGGTCCACAAACCGCGCGTGCACCCGGATCTGGTGCGTCCGGCCCGTGAAAAGCCCGCACTCCACCAGGGTGTAGCCACCCAGACGCTCCAGAACCCGGAAGTGGGTGGTGGCCTCGCGGCCACCTGCAACCACCGCCATGCGCTGGCGGAAGGCGGGGTGGCGCGCGATGGGAGCGCTCACGGTGCGCTCCTCCCAGTCCGGGGCTCCCCGCAACAACGCCAGGTACCAGCGCTGCGCGCTTCGCTGAGCGATCTGCGCGCTGAGGGCTCGGTGCGCCTGTTCTGTTTTTGCCACCACCAGCAGCCCGGAGGTGTCCTTGTCCAGGCGGTGGACGATCCCGGGACGCGAGGGGTCCACCTGCGACAGGCGGTCCAGTCGGCTCAACAAGGCGTTCACAAGGGTGCCGCGGGGACGGCCCGCGCCCGGGTGCACCGCCAGGCCCGCCGGCTTGTCCACCACTGCCAGGTCGTCGTCCTCGTACACCACCGCCACGGGCAGCTCCTCAGGGATGGGCTCGGGCGAGGTCATGGGAGGCGGCACCACGACCCGCACCGTCTGCCCCGCCCGCACGACCTGGCTGGGCTTGGCGGGCCTGCCGTCAACGGTCACCAGACCCTGCAGAACCATCTGCTTGGCCCTGGACCGGCTGACGTCCGCCACGGCCGCCACGTACACGTCCAGCCGCCGGCCCGCGTCGTGGGGCTCCACGTGTCGCTCCACCTGCTGCTCATCCCGGTTGAGATCCGCCTTCGCCTGCACCTCGTCTCCCCCACCACAGTCCCACGGCGCCAGCTGCGGCCACCACCGCGGCAGACAGCTGGCCCAGGGTAAGCGGGCCCGCCACCGCGGAGGTGGTCACGGGATCCACGAAGGCCTCCGCGGCGAACCGTGCGGTTCCCTGCAGCACCAGGTAGGCCAGCAGTGCCTGCCCAGAGCCAGCTGCGCCCGTGCGCCCTTCCAGCAACCGGTACGCCGCCAGCGATGCCAGCGCGAGGTAGGCCCCTACCGGGTGGCGCAGCGTGCCCGCCACCTCCACGGCCCACGGGAGATCCGTGGGCCGGCCCACGAACACCCACAGGGTTCCCAGGGCCCCCACTGTGTAGCCGAGGGCTGCGGGTGCTGCCAGGACGTCCAGTATCTGCACCCACCGGTCTGACCGCAGCAAACGACAGCACAGCACGCAGGCCGCCACCCCTCCGTAGAAGGCGAGTCCCCGATCCTGCCACACCCACAGCGCCCGCACCGGGTCCTGGACGTACGCCCCCGCGTGCGCCAGGACGTAGCCCGCCCGGGCCCCCAGCAGGGCCACGAGCGCCAGGTTCAGGCCCAGGTCCAGCGCTTCCGCCCGGCCCAGCCCAGCCCGGTGGCAGGTGCGGACGAAGCGGTACAAGCCCAGGGCCAGGCCCGCCAGCAAGAACAGGCCGTACGCGGAGATCCGCAGGCCTCCCGTCCGCAGCAGGGTGGGGTCCACGGTCGCCTCCTGCACCGCCCTAAAGTCCGATCACAGGTGAGGAGGCCGGCTGGCCTTAAAACCACCCAGGACCAGAAGAACCCCTCCCACCACGATGCACACGTCCGCCACGTTGAAGATAGGCCAGTACGGCAGCTCCAGGAAGTCCACCACGTACCCGTAGCGCAGGCGGTCCAGGAGGTTGCCCGCAGCACCTCCCAGCACCATCCCCACGCCCACCCGCACCAAAGCCGACGCGCCCCAGCGGTCCCGGTGGTGCACAACCAGCCACACCGCCGCCAGCAGCGCCAGCAGGCTCACGAGCTCGTTGGCACCCGACAACAGTCCGAAGGCGATCCCCGTGTTGCGCCAGAGGGTGATGCGCAGAACCGGGGGCAGCACCCACACCGAGGTTCCGAAGTCCAGATGGCTGAGGACCGCGGCCTTGGAAAGCTGATCCGCCGTGGCCGCCAGCAGGGCGGCCCCCCACAGATCCGGGCGCACCGCCGCGGTCAGCCGGGCCAGCCGTTCCCGCCTCCGAGCTCCCGCTCCTGCTCCGCCTTGCACCGGATGCATAGGTTGGCGAAGGGCAACGCCCGCAGCCGCTCCACGTCGATGGGCTCCCCGCAACGCTCGCAGGTGCCGTACGTGCCCGCATCCAGCTTCCGCAGGGCGTCCTCCACCATGCGCAGCATGCCCTGCACGGAGTTCTCCAGGGCGAAGCCCTTCTCCCGCTCGAACGCCTCCGAGGCCACGTCCCCATAGTCGTCCTCGTTCGCGGCCTCTACCAGCCCGATCTCCTCCACCTGCTGCAGCCGCTCCCCCATGCTGGCAAGCTCCTGCAGCAGCCGCTCGCGCTCGGCCAGCAGCAGGCGTCGGAACTCTGGGTACTCCGCGGGCGTCACGGGCTGTACCTGCCGGTCCGGAAGTGCCGCCCACGCAGCAGGCCGTGGGCTCGGGCGCCCCGGTGTCGGGGAGGGGAGGTCTACCCGCGGCGGCCTCAGCAGCACCGATCCTGCCGTCGCTGTGGCCATGCGGCTTGCGGGGGTGGCCGGACCGAGGCTGTGGGCCGTGCCGGTCCGCTTGACCTGGGCCTCGGGCTGGGAAGCGCTGGCGACTTTCCGGGCAGCCGGCTTCCCGCTGGATTTCTGCTTGCGCGCGGACCTCGCCGCGGTGGCCTCCCTAACCCGTTTGCGTTCGGCCTTCTTGGCCCCGGACGCCTTCTTCTTTGTCATCCTCGCCCCCAGCTCGTGGCTCGGGACCTCCGGTGCGGTCGTTTTCCAGAGCCCCCGGTCCGTGCTTGCGGAAACTCCGCTCAGTCGCCCGACGCTACCGCCACCGCCCCCATTCCCGGCCTGTGTCCTACCTGCAGAGCCTCCCGGACCGCCGCCTCCGCCAGCAAGGCGGTGGAGTCCAGCACGGGCACGCCCCACTCCTCCGGATCCACCACCAGGGGGATCTCCGTGCAGCCCAGCACCAGGGCCTGGGCGCCCCCGCTTATAAGCTCCTCCGCTGCCTCCCGCACCCAGGCCCGCACCCGAGGGCCCAGGTCGCCTGCCTTCACCGCGTAGATGGCCCGGTCCACTTGCTCCTGGCGCCTGGGGGACGGTACCAGCACCCGGCAGCCGTGCTTTGCCAGGGCCTTCTGGTACAGACTTGCCACCACCGTGGCGCGCGTGGCCAGTAGCCCCACGGCCGAGAAGGCCGCGGCCCGGTCAGCCACCGCCTCCGTGATATCCAGGACCGGGATGCGCACCGCGGCCCGGATGCGATCCAGGAAGTGGTGCGCGGTGTTGCAGGGGATGACCAGGAAGTCCGCCCCCGCCCGCTCCAGGTTCTGCGCGGTGGCCACCAGGGCCGGGGTGGGGTCCTCGCCGCCGGCGAGGATGTGCTGGGAGCGGTCGGGGATCTGCGGGTTGTTGTCCACGACCACCCGAAGGTGGTCCTGGTCCCGGCGCGCGGGCGTACGCTCAATGAGCTTCTGCAAGAAGTCCACGGTCGCTCTGGGTCCCATGCCGCCAAGGACCCCCACCGTACGTGCCATCGATCCCTCCAAACAGCGCTGGGCGCGCGCGGGCCGCAGCTCCGCACACCCTGGCGCTTCATCTTAGCACAAACCCGCAAGCCGCCCCAGGGGCTCGCGCCATCGCGGGCGTTTTCAGGGGAGGGGTTGCAGCACAAGCTTCACGGGGTGGCCCAGTACGGACACCTCCATGCGGAAGCCATCCGCTTCCTGCCCCAACTCCACCCGGTCCGCCAGGACCTCCTCCGCGATGGCGTCCCGGTGCTCCTGCACCGCCTGGACGACCTCCGCCGGACCCCACAGGTGCAGGTGCACCCGCTGGTCCACCCGTAACTTGGCCTGGCGCCGCAGCTGCTGCACGTGGTGCACCAGTTCCCGCACCAGCCCTTCCTGCCGGAGCTCCGGCGACAGGTGGGTGTCCAGCACCACTACGAACCCCCGCCCGGCCTCCGCCACGAACCCCTCCCGCTCCCGCATCCGCACATCCAGATCATCGGGCCCCAGCTCCACCTGCTCTCCAGCGACCTCCACCACGGCCCGTCCCTCCGCCGCCACTCGGCGCGCGGTCTGTGGGGACAGGTTGCGCAGGGCTGCGGCCAGGGCCTGTACCTTCGGCCCGTAGCGCGGGCCCAAACGCTCGAACTTCGGCCTCACCTCGTACTCCACCAGGTCGCTCTCCTGACTTGCCAGATCCACCCGCTTGCAGTTCAGCTCGTCAGCCACGTGGGCCACCAGCTCCGGGTATCGGTGCAGCAGGGACTGCGGGGCCACCACCACCGCCGCGGGAAGCGGCTGCCGCACGCGAACGCCGGCCCGGGACCGCGCCGCTCGGCCCAGGCTCACCACCCACCGCGCCTCCTCCATGGCTTGCTCCAGATCGGGGTCGCGATCCTGCGGCCGGGCCTGCGGCCACTCCGTGAGGTGCACGCTTACGGGGGCTTGCGGGTCCCCGGCCCGCACCAGGCTCTGGTACAGCTCCTCGGACAGGAAGGGCGCCAGGGGTGCCATCAGCTTCGCGGTCGCCACCAGGGCCTCGTACAGGGTGTGGTAGGCGCTGCGCTGGTCGTGGGGATCCCGGGCCTTCCAGTAGCGGCGGCGGCCTCGCCGCACGTACCAGGTGGACAGGTCCTCCACAAACCGCTCCACGGCCCGGGCCGCGTCCGTGGGGTTGTAGGCCTCCATGTGCTCCGTGGCCTCCGCCACCAGACCGCTCAACCGGGAGCACAACCAGCGATCCAGGGCGGGCCGCTGGTCCACAGGGGGAGCCGGCCACCGCAGGGGGTCGAAGCCGTCCAGGCTTGCGTACGTGGTGAAGAACACGTACGTGTTCCACAGGGTCAGGAAGAAGCGGCGCACCACCTCCTCCACCGCGGCGGGGCCCAGCCGCTTGGGGATGCCCGGCGGGCTCACGGAGAAGAAGAACCACCGCAGGGCGTCCGCCCCGAACCGCTGGATCAAGCTCCACGGGTCCAGCACATTGCCCCGGCTCTTGCTCATCTTTTCCCCGTGCTCGTCCAACACCAGCTCCAAACACACGCAGTTCCGGTACGCGGGCCGGTCAAACAACAGCACGGAGATGGCGTGCAGGCTGTAGAACCAGCCCCGGGTCTGGTCGATCCCTTCACAGATGTAGTCCGCGGGGAAGGACCGCTCGAACCACTCGCGGTTCTCGAAGGGGTAGTGCCACTGGGCCACGGGCATGGCCCCGGAGTCAAACCACACGTCGATGACGTCCGGAACCCTGCGCATGGTCCCCCCGCAGCGCGGGCAGCGCAGGCGGACCTCGTCCACGTACGGGCGGTGCAGCTCCAGGGGCTCCGGGAGGTACATGGCCATCTGCCGCAGCTCCGCCAGGCTGCCCACGCAGTGGGCGTGCCCGCAGGCCTCGCACACCCACACGGGCAGGGGGGTGCCCCAGTACCGCTCCCGGGACAGGGCCCAGTCCACTACGTTTTCCAGCCAGTTCCCGAACCGGCCCCGCTGGATGTGCTCGGGGATCCAGCGGATCTCCTCGTTGGCCCGTAGCAGACGGTCCTTGTGGCGACGGACGGCCACGTGCCAGCTCGTGCGGGCGTAGTAGAGGAGGGGGCTGTCGCACCGCCAGCAGAAGGGGTACGTGTGCCGGACCGTACCGGCCCGGTACAGCAGGCCCCTGGCCCGCAGGTCCGCCACGATCTCCCTGTCCGCCTCCTTCACGAACTTGCCCGCCCACGGCGGGACCTCGTCCGTGTAGCGTCCGTCTGGTCCCACGGGGTGGAGGACAGGCAGGTCGTGCCGCCGGGCCAGCTCCAGGTCCTCCTCGCCGTACGCGGGGGCCACGTGGACCACCCCGGTCCCCTCCTCGGTGGTGACGAACTCCGCCGGCCACACCCGCCACAGCCGTTCCTGTTCCGGGTAGAAACGGAAAGGGGGCTCGTAGGCCAGGCCCGCCAGGGCCTCCCCACGCACCTCCTCCAGGATCTCGTAAGAGCCCTGCAGGGCCACCTCTGCGAGGTCCCGCGCCACCACCAGCACCTCGTCGTCTTGCCGAACCTTCCGGTAGGTCACCTGCGGGTGCACCGCGCACGCCACGTTGGCGGGCAGGGTCCACGGGGTGGTGGTCCACACCAGGAGGGACGTGGCCGGATCGTCCCGCAGGCGCATGCGTACGAACACCGAGGGGTCCTCCGTCTCCCGGTACCCCAGGGCTACCTCGTGGCTGCTGAGGGGGGTCCCGCACCGGGGGCAGTAGGGGACCACCTTGTAACCCTGGTACAGCAGCCCGCGGTCCCACAGCTGCCGGAGGATCCACCACACCGACTCGATGTACTCGTCGGAGTACGTGACGTACGGGTGCTCATAGTCCAGCCAGAACCCGATGCGCTCGCTGAGGCGCACCCACTCCCGCTCGTACCGGAACACCGACTCCTTGCACCGGCGGTTGAACTCCGCTACCCCGTAGGCCTCGATCTCCCGCTTGCTGTTGATGCCCAGCTCCTTCTCCACCTCGATCTCCACAGGCAGGCCGTGTGTGTCCCAGCCGGCCTTGCGAGGGACGAAGTAGCCCCGCATGGTGCGGTAGCGGGGGATGGCGTCCTTGTAAGCGCGGGCCAGGACGTGGTGCACCCCCGGCAGGCCGTTGGCGGTGGGCGGTCCCTCGTAGAAGGTGAACTGCGGGCCGCCCTGACGAGCCTCCAGGGTCTTCCGGAAGACCTCCTGGTCAGCCCAGAACTTCAGGATGCGCTCTTCCAGCTCCGGGAAGTTCACCCGGGATGATGCTGGCACGAACCCCACGTCGTCACCTCCTCAACGGGAAGGGCCCGTCCCCTCCGGGACGGGCCCCGAAGCCCGCGGTACCACCCCGCTTCAGGCCCCCACGGGCCTGCGCTTGTCCGGAACGGGAGGCTGCGCCTCCGATTCCGCCCTCCGGATCACGGTGGAGGCCCCGTCCTCGGCTACTCGGGTTCCCGTTTCGCCGGGAAGCTCCGGGGCGATGGTTACGCCGCCCGGCCCGCCGCCTTTTCACCGCCGCGGCTCGCTGGTTGGGCCTCCCTGCGGCGCCCTTGCTCCCCCTCGTCACCTCGTGTGGCGATTTTAGCCCGCAGGAGCGATCCTGGGTCAAGGAGCAGCAGGAACCGAGCCAGCAGAGTCCGTATTGGTTGTGCCACGTGACCTACAAACCCTGGCACAGGGCCTGTGCGCTGTGTGGGGCGGCGTTGGTGCTGGCCGCCACGGGGATCGCGTACGCCCAGCCCCGCACGGTGGTTGCGGACGTGCTGGTCTACGGTGCCACCCCCCAGGGGGTGACGGCGGCGGCCGCGGCGGCCTTTCGGGGCCTGCGGGTGGTGCTGGCGGAACCGACGTCCTCGGTGGGAGGGGCGTTCTCGCAGAGCTGGTTGAACACCCTCGACCTGTCGTGGGATTCTTCCGGCGCTCTGCTATATGGCGGCCTGGCACAGTCGTTCGCCAGACGCCTGGGCTCCTTCGACGGGGTGGACGTGCGCCGCGCGGAGCGCGTCCTGCGGGAACTCCTGGAAGCCTCCGGCGTGCAGCTGCGGCTGGGCTGGCGCTTGGATGGCGTCGAGTTGCAGGGTAGCCGTGTGGTGGCGGCCACGCTGGCTGCGGCCGACGGCCCGGTGACGGTGCACGCATCCACCTTCGTGGACGCCACGGACCTGGCACAGCTAGCCGTCGCGGCGGGCGTGCGGTTTACCGGGGGCCGGGAAGACACAGGGTTGGATCGCCGATCCATGGCCGCAAGCCTGGTGTTCCGCCTGCGGGGGCTGTCGTGGACACAGATCTCCCCGGCCGCGTGCCCCCGCCGGCCCTGCGCGGACGGCGGCCGCGGACCGGGTCTGGTGTGGGGGTTCGGTGGCCTCGTAAGCAGGTACGTGCCCAGCGACCCAAGCCGGTTTGTCCTCCGGGGCCTGGAGGTGGCCCTGCAAGGGGACGGGAGCGTGCTCGTGAAGGGTCTGCAGGTGTTCGGGGTGGACGCCACGGACCCTGACGGTGCCGTGGCCGCGTACCGCCAGGCGCAGGCGGAGGTTACGCGGGTGGTAAGATTCCTGCGCCTAGCTAGCCCGCAGGTGTTCGGCACCGCCGAGCTTGCTGGCACCGCACCGGCCCTGTACGTGCGCGAAAGCCGCCACATGGTGGGGCGCTACCGGCTGCGTGCGGATGACGTGCTGTACGGCCGCGACTTTCCCGACACCGTGGCCGTGGGCGGCTACCCCCTGGACGGCCAAGCGTACTACGCAGGGGAGGCCCCCTACCTGCCAGGTGTGCCTGCGCCGTACGGTGTGCCTCTGCGGAGCCTGCTGCCGGAGCGAGTGGACAATCTCCTGGTGGTCTCCCAAGCGGCCTCCTTCGACTCCGTGGCTGCGTTCTCCACGCGCGTGGTGCCGCTGCAGATGGCCCTCGGGGAGGCCGCGGGGATCGCCGCGGTCGTGGCACGGTCCCTGGGTCGCCCGCCCGCGGCCCTCGTGGAGAACCTCACGGCCCTGCAGCAGCTTCGCAAGGCGCTGCGCCTAGCGGGCGTGCGGCTTCAGGCACCCAGCCAGCCCGCCCTGGACGACGTGCTGGATCCGGGCTACCCGGACGCGGTGGAGCTGCTGCGCAGGGGCCTGTTTAACGGCTCGTACTGGTTGCGGGGAGGCATGCACCTGCGCCGGCCCATCTCCGTGCGCGAGTGGCTGGAGGACCTGGAGCATTTCTTCCGCGCGCGCGGGCCCGACTCCGCGGTGGACGTGATTCAGGCGGTGCGCCTGGCGTCCTTCCCGACCCTGGGTTACCCCCTGCCCGGGGCGGCCGCATCCGCCCTGCTGCGTGCTCTTGGGCTGCCAACCTCCGAGCCCGTGGATCGCCACGCCCTGACCAGGGGCCAGGCAGCGAGGCTGCTGTGGGCAGCCTTCCGCGAGTCCCTGCGGAGGCAGCCCGACAGCCGCCCGTCTGCGCCCGACCTGTACAGTTCCACCTGCCGGGACTTCTGGCCGTTTGCCGTCTGCCCCAGGGCGAAGCCCGACGGCCACGGGCGCTGAGGGCACCCCGGCCCGCAACCGCGAGGGCCCCTCAGTCGCCAGCCTCCCGCATGAAGCGCTGCAGTGCCTCCACCAGCGCCTGCACCTGCTTGACGACGTCCTTGGTGCTGGGGTACTCGCCCAGACCCTGCAGCTCCTTTTGGATGCGCACGAGCTCCCGGTAGCAGTTCAGCGCGGCGTCCCGAACGGCTGTCCGTACTGCCAAGAGTGCTCACCTCCTCTTACTGCCCTATTCGGGGCCTTGCGGCCCTATTTTAGAGCATGGCCCCCGCCGGCCCGACCTTGAGCTCGATGGTGCGGCGGATCGCGCAGCTTCCAGCACCCGGCGCACGGGCTCGGGCAGCGCCACCACCCGACCTTGGGCGTCGCAGCACACATGGCGGGTGAAGCCTTCGGCCAGCAGCCGCCCGTCCGAGTGAACCGCGTAGTGGAAGGAAGCGGCCCGGCTGGCCAGGTGGCGCAGCTCGCAGCTTACCTCCACCACCTGGCCGAAGGCCGCGGGAGCACGGTACACCACACCCAGCTCCACCACGGGCAGCCGCACGCCCGCGCGTTCGAGCTCGTGGTAGGGGCTGCCCACACGCTTGAGGAACTCTACCCGGGCGGCCTCCATCCACACCACGTACACCGCGTGGTGCACCACTCCCATCTGGTCGGTCTCCGCGTACCGGACTTCCAATGGCACCGTCACGCGCATGGGGCGCCTTCCTGTCCGGCTGCCGAGGCGGCCGGTTGGTGGGCGGAGCAGGAGTCGAACCTGCGACCCCGTCCTTGTAAGGGACGTGCTCTCCCGCTGAGCTATCCGCCCTGGTGCCGGAGGTGGGACTCGAACCCACACGGGCTGGCGCCCACCGGATTTTGAGTCCGGCGCGTCTGCCGGTTCCGCCACTCCGGCCTAGTAAACTCCGTACACCCAACAGGGTACCACTCACCGGGAAGGCATTACGCGCCCGGGATGCTGCCCGGTGCCCGCGGCGGGGTGGTGGCAGACCTCACCGGGAGGAAAAGTGGCCAGGTAGTGCCGCAGGAAGGCGCGTCGCACGGCCGGGATGGAGCAGGCGGCGACCACCCGCTCCAGCAAGGCAGGCGGCAAACGCGCAAAGACCCCCGTGGCCGCCGCGAGGAAAGCCACCGTGGGGCCCTGGGCCCGGAGGTACTGGCGGTAGCGCCGGTGCGCCTCCTGCAGGCTGATGCGCCCTGCCAGGACCTCGCTTACCAAGCCGCCCACCAGCCACCCCGCGTGGAGACTGGACCGGATGCCCTCGCCCGTGAGGGGCAGGCAGTGGCCGCCGCTGTCGCCCACCACGAACAGCCGGCCCTCCCCCGGCCAGCCAGGTCCCACGCCCAGGAAACCCCCGTGGTAGCCACGGGGCTGCACCGCGAAGTAAGCCAGGAATCGGTGCAGGGGATCCTGCAGCCGGGTGCGGCCGCGGTACGACAGCACCCCGAACCGCACCACCTCCCCGCACGGGAACGCCCACGCATAACCGTCCTCGACCAGCTCCGGCCAAAAGTAGAAGTGCAGGCCCGACTCGAAGGCCGCCGGGATTTCCGTCTCGATCCCGAACCACTTCCAACGAGCCCCGCGTCGCCGTTCGGCCCCAGGTGCAGAACCCGCCAGGCGCGCTCTCCAGCCCGTGCAGTCCACCGCCACCTCCGCGCCGAACCGGCCCGCGGAGGTGTGCACCCAGGTGCCGTCGAAAGACCGCGCCTGCGCTGATACCAGCTCCGCCTGGACCCGCTGCCACGCCAGACGGCAGAAGGCCCGGTAGTCGAAGGTGCAGAACGGCTCCTGCAGCTCCCACACGAACGTCCGGCGTCGGGTGTGCAGCACCAGCAAGCGGTGCACCTGCTGCACGGCCCCTGCGGCGCCCGCGCGCTCCACCACGGACAGGGGAGCACCGCAGGCGGAGGTCTGCCCTTCTCCCAGGGGCCGCGGATCCACTACCAAGGCGCGGCCCTGCACCGCCTGGACGACCGCCAGGCCCGCGAAGGAGGCCCCCGCCACCACCACGTCGTGCGTCACGGGACCGGCCGCGCGTGCTCGAACTTGAACCCACCCCGCAGGGCGGGCAGGCGGATGCGGTCGCGCCGCTGTACCCGCACGTCCAAACCCAGGCCCTTCAGCCCCTCCACCACGCCGCCCCGGATGTTGAGGGCCCCCTCCAGGGTACCCGGGTCCCCAATAGCCTCCAGCACAAACGGCGCAGACAGGCGCCGCAGGTTCACCAGGATGGTGCCGCCCACCTGGCTAAAGCCGCTGTTGGCCACCACCCGCTGGCCGTTCACCGCCACCGCCTCCGCACCCGCGGCCCAAAGCTCGTTGGCCAAGGCCACCAAATCCTGGTACTGCACCGCCACCGGCCCCCGGACGCTCCGGCGCGGTTCCGCGACCTGTACCACCACGCCGGGCCCCTCCACGGGCACTAGGCCCAGCGCCACCCGGTACTCCTCCAGCTGCCGGCGCAGGACCTCCAGGGCTGTCCTGCCCGTGGCCGCGGCCTGCTCGTACTCCCGCACCCGCTCCTGCAGGGTGGCCAGCTCCTCCTCCAGCTGTCGCCGTGCCTCCCGCTCCTGCCGCAGCATGGTGGCAAGGGCGTACAGGTTCCGTGTGCGCACCTCCGGCTGCTCCCGGAAGTAGCGGCCCGCCCGCGCCTGACTCACCAGGAGGAAGCCCATGAAGGCCAGCAGGACCACCGTAGCCGCCTTCAGGGCGGCCGCGGCACGATCTCTGCCGACCGACTTCACCATCCGTGCCTCCACGCGCAAGGCCCTCAACGGCTCAGCACCTCCCGAATGGCCCGCTCTAGGGCCCCTTCCCCCTCCAGGTCCAAGAACGGCCCCGCGTGGAAGCCCGCCAGACCGCCCTCGCGGCTCACAAACACCGTGGTGGGCAGCCCTACCACCCGGAACCACCGCAGGGTGTCGCCCCTGGGGTCGTGCACCGAGGGATAGGGAACCCGGAACTCCTCCAGGAAGCGCTGAGCCTCCTCGGGGTCGTCCAGCACGTTCACCCCCACGAAGTGAACGTGCTTGCCGTGTCGCTGCCAGGCCCGCACCAGCACCGGCATCTCCTTCCGGCACGGGGCGCACCAGGAGGCCCAGAAGTTGAGCACCACGGGCTGACCCCGCAGCTGCGCCAACTCCAAAGTGCGTCCGTCCAGGGTGTCCAGCACGAAGGCGGGGGCGGCGGGGAGCCTCTGCGGGCCCGCCCGGGGGGTGTGACGGGGCTGCCCCAAAAGCCACGCCAGGGCCAGGACGGCCACCAGCCCCGATAGCACCCACCAACCAGCGCGGCCCGCCACGGTGAGTCCAGGTTACCAGTTTAGTGGAGCCCGAACGCGCTTACAGCTCGTCCTCTGTGGAAGCTACGGTACGGGAGGCCCCACCCGCCTGGTACTCCCGGAGCCCCTGCTGCAACGCCCCCCATGCCAGGGTGGCGCACTTGATACGGACCGGGAAGCGGCGCACCCCCTGCAGGGCCACTAGCTCCCCAAGGTGTTCTTCGTCAGGTGGCTGTCCGTGCATCATGGCCTTGAACTTTTCGGCCAGCTCCAGGGCGGCGGAGAGGGTCTTGCCCCGGAGGGCTTCCGTCATCATGGACGCAGATGCCTGGCTGATGGAGCACCCGCGCCCCTCGAACCGGATCTCCTCCAGGCGGCCGTCCCGGACCCGGGCGTACAGGCTGATCTCGTCCCCGCAGGAGGGGTTGACCCCTTCCACGGCGATGTCCGCCCCCTCCACCTTTCCCCGGTTGCGTGGGTGCGCGTAGTGGTCCAGGATGATCTCCCGGTACAGGTCCTGCAGCATCCAGCTTCTCTCCGGTTCAAGAGGCCCGCCCGAAGAAGGCCCGCACCTGCTCCAGGCCGCGCACCAGGGCGTCCACGTCCTCGGGAGTATTGTACAGGTACACACTGGCCCGGGCGGTAGCCTGGACTCCCAAGGCACGGTGCAGGGGCTGCGCGCAATGGTGCCCCGCCCGCACGCATACACCCTCCCCGTCCAGCACCTGGGCCACATCGTGGGGGTGCACCCCCTCCACGGTGAACGCCACCGCACCCCCTCGCCGCTTGGGGTCGCGGGGCCCGTATACCCGCACGCCTTCCATTTCCGCCAGCTGGGTCAAAGCGTAGCGGACCAGCGCTTTCTCGTGCTCCCACACCGCCTCCATCCCCACGGAGGTCAGGTAGCCCACGGCCACACCCAAGGCGATGGCATCCGCGATGTTGGGGGTCCCCGCCTCGAACCGGTGCGGCGGGTCCTTGTACGTAGAACGATCCAGTCCCACCCGCTCGATCATCTCCCCGCCTCCGTGGAAAGGCGGCATGGCCTCCAGCAGCTCCCGCCTCCCCCACAGGGCGCCGATGCCCGTGGGACCGCACATCTTGTGTCCGGAGAAGGCCAAAAAGTCACAGCCTAGCTCATCCACCCGCACGGGCATGTGGGGGACGCTCTGCGCGCCGTCCACCAGCACCACGGCGCCCACCGCGTGTGCCCGGTCCGCGATGTGCCGCACGGGGTTGATGGTGCCCACCACGTTGGACTGGTGGGTCACGGCCACGATCCGGGTCCGCTCCGTGAGCAGCCCATCCAGGGCCTCCAGGTCCAGGGTTCCGTCCTCGGGCCGGACCCGCAGCACCCGCAGGGTGGCACCCCGGCGCTGGGCCAGCAGCTGCCAGGGCACGAGGTTGCTGTGGTGCTCCATCTCGGTGACCAGGATCTCGTCGCCTGGCCGTACGTACGCGTCTCCCCATGCGTACGCCACCAGGTTGATGGCCTCCGTGGTCCCCCGGGTGAAGACCAGCTCCTCCGGCCGGCCGCCCACGAAGGCAGCCACCTTGGCCCGCGCCTCCTCGTAGGCCAGGGTGGCCCGCTCCGCGATGCGGTACAGGCCTCGGTGCACGTTGGCGTTGTACTCCTCGTAGTACCGCTGGAGGGCTTCCAGAACCACCCGGGGTTTTTGCGAGGTCGCCGCGCTGTCCAGGTACACCAGCGGCTTTCCGTCCACCGACCTCTGCAGCAGGGGGAAGTGCTGCCGCACGTCCGGGGGGATGGGCACCGTCCCCTCCTCGCCGTCCTTCAGGCCCCGCCGTGGATGCGGCCCGCGTGCACGCGGGGCGTGGGGTCCACGTACACCAAGCCGTCCTCCACCTTTACCGCGTACGTGGCCACGTTGCGCACCGCGGGCAGCGACCGGACCTGCCCCGTGGGGATGTGGAACCGGGAGCCGTGGCGGGGGCAGACGGCCATCTCCCCCATCACCGGCCCCGCGGACAGGGAGGCCTCCTCGTGGGTGCAGGTGTCATCGATGGCGTAGAAGTGCCCTCCCAGGTTAAACACCGCGATGCGCCGCCCCGCCACCTCGAACGCCTTGCCGCGCCGGTCGGGGATGTCCTCCACCCGGGCCACCGCTAAGAACCCGCTCACCGGCCCTGCGCCACCTCCTCCAGCAGGCCCCGCAGGGCCGTCACCCGGCCCAGGGGCGCCTGCGATCCCATCTTCTCCGCCACCTTCTGCTCCAGCCACAGCCGTACCCGCTCCACGGGCAGCCGGTCCAGCACCTCCCCGAAGAACCCCTCCACGATCATGTGGACCGCCTGCTGCCGCGTGAGGCCCCGGGCCTGCAGGTAAAACAGGTGCTGCTCTTCCAGCCGGCTGACCGCGGATCCGTGGGTGCACCGCAGGTCGTTGGCCATGATCTCCAGCTCCGGCTTGCTGTCCGCACGGGCATCCGCAGACAGCAGCAGGTTGCGGTTCGACTGGAACGCGTTGGTCTTCTGGGCTCCCTGGTGCACCCGAATGAGCCCCGCGAACACCGACCGCGCAGACCCCAACAGGGCCACCTTGTACAGCAGGTCGCTGGCGGTGTGCGGCGCCTGGTGCTCCTGCAGGGTGTGCACGTCGTAGTGCTGGGCGTCGTCCGCAAAGAACACACCCAGCATCTCCGAAGACCCCCCGGGGGCATCCAGCAGGGACTCCACGAACAGCTTCTCCACGGACGCGCCGAAGGAAGCCACCAGGCTGCGGGCCGTGGCGTCCCGGCCCACCCGGGTCCGCACCACACCGAACTCCCGCGCGGGTTGGGGCAGGTCCTGCAGCTGCACGGAGTGCAGCTGCGCGCCCTCGCCCACCACCAGCTCCGCGCCCAGGTTCACGAGGCCCCGCGCCCGACCCGTGCGCCGCTGCACCAGGGTAGCGCGGCTGTGGGGCCGCAGCACCACCAGGGTGTGCGGGGCGACCAGAGCCTCCCCGTCCACCCACTCCGCGACCACCAGGGGCTGGTCCAGCTCCACCCCCTCAGGCACGTACAGGAAAACACCCCCGGTGGCGAAGGCCACGTGCTGGGCGGTGAAGGCGCTCTCCTCCGCGCGCAGGCCCGCCCGGAACAGGTATGGTTCCACCAGGTCCGCGTGCTCCCGGACCGCGGTGCGCAGGTCGCAGAAGACCACCCCCGCGCGGTGCAGAGCTTCCAGGCCCGCGGAGCCTGCGGCGGCCCCGTTGTGCATCACCAGGATCGGCTCCTCCCCTCGCAGGCCCTCCGCAGCCCGCCAGGCTTCCGCACTGCCTTGCTCTTGCAGCACGGGGCTGAGGCCGTCCCACGCGAGGCGCTCCGGAGGCGTCCGCCGCCACGCTTCGTGGGTACTGGGCGGCAGGGGCAGGGACCGAAACAGCTCCCAAGCCTGCCAGCGCCGGTCCTGAAGCCACTCGGGCTCCTGCCACAGCTCTGCCAGCCGGCGCACAGCCGCCTCGTTCAAGCCTTCCCGTACCACCACCGCGTCCTCCCGTCTGCTGGGCGGGCTAGCCCACGGAGCCTTCCATCTCCAGGGCGATGAGCCGGTTCAGCTCCACCGCGTACTCCAGGGGTAGCTCCTTGGCGATGGGCTCGATGAAGCCCCGCACGATCATGTTCATCGCCTCGTCCTCCCGGATGCCGCGGCTCATGAGGTAAAACAGCTGCTCGTCGCTCACCTTGGACACCGTGGCCTCGTGGGTGATCTGCACGTCCTCCTCGTCGATCTCCATGGTGGGGTAGGTGTCGGAGCGCGACCGGTCATCCAGGATCAGGGCGTCGCACCGGACCGCGCACTTGCTCCCCTTGGCGCCCTTGTACACCTTCACCAGCCCCCGGTAGCCCGCGCGACCTCCGTCCTTGCTGATGGACTTGCTCACGATGGAGGACTGGGTGTAGGGGGCGGCGTGGATCACCTTGCCGCCGGGGTCCTGGTGCTGGCCCGCGCCCGCGAAGGCCACGGACAGGATTTCCGCCTTGGCCCCAGGCTCCACCAGGTACACGGACGGGTACTTCATCGTGATCTTGGAGCCGAGATTCCCGTCGATCCACTCCATGGTGGCGTCCTGGTAGGCCACGGCGCGCTTGGTGACCAGGTTGTACACGTTCTTGGACCAGTTCTGGATGGTGGTGTACCGGCAGCGGGCGCCCTCCTTCACGATGATCTCCACCACCGCGCTGTGCAGGGAGTCGGTGGTGTAGATGGGCGCGGTGCAGCCCTCCACGTAGTGCACGTAGCCACCCGGCTCCACGATGATGAGGGTCCGCTCGAACTGCCCCACGTTCTCCGCGTTGATGCGGAAGTACGCCTGCAGGGGAACCTCCACCTGGACCCCCGCGGGCACGTAGATGAAGGAGCCGCCGGACCACACGGCGGAGTTGAGGGCTGCGAACTTATTGTCCTCGGGGGGCACCACGGTGCCGAAGTACTCCCGGACCAAATCCGGGTATTGCCGGACCGCGGTGTCGGTGTCCACGAAGATGACCCCCAGCTTCTCCCACTCCTCCTTCAGGCTGTGGTAGACCACCTCGGACTCGTACTGGGCCCCTACCCCCGCCAGGAACTTCCGCTCCGCCTCCGGGATCCCCAGCCGCTCGTAGGTCTCCTTGATCTCCTGGGGCAGCTCGTCCCAGCTGCGGACCTGGCGCTCCGTGGGCTTGATGTAGTAGTAAATGTCATCGAAGTCCAGATCGGACAGGCCCGGACCCCAGGTGGGCATGGGCTTCTTCCAGAACACCTCCAGGCTGTGCAGCCGGAAGGCCCGCATCCAATCCGGCTCGCCCTTCAGGTACGAGATCTCCTCCACCACCTCCCGGCTCAAGCCCTTCCGGGACTTGAACACGTAGTGTTCGGGCATCCGGAAGCCCCACTGGTACGCGTCCAGGTCGATGCCCAGGGGGTTCGTGGCCATGGTCCACCTCCTCAGTGTGCCACCCAGAACACCTTGCCCGCGCGCCGCACCGGCTGGTCCCCCGGCGTGGCCGCGGCCACTTCCGCGAACTGGGCCTGCAGCCCCTCGTAGCCCGTCTGCTCCAGTTCATCCGCCAGCTCCGGCCCACCGGAGATGACGATGCGGCCGTCCAGCATCACGTGCACGTGGTGGGGGCGGATGTAGTGCAGGATGCGGGAGTAGTGGGTGATGAGTACGATCCCCAAATTCCCTGCGGCCTGCTCGAACAGCCGGTTCACGTTCTCCGCCACCACCCTCACCGCGTCGATGTCCAAGCCCGAGTCCGTCTCGTCCAGGATGGCCATCTCCGGCTCCAGGACCGCCATCTGGAGAATCTCCGCCCGCTTCTTCTCGCCGCCGCTGAACCCCTCGTTCACGTAGCGGGTCACGATGCTGGGGTCCAGCTTCAACAGGTCCAGCTTCTCCCGCAGGATCCGCTGGAACTCCGGCACGGGGATGAGCTCGTTCTGGTAGCCGCGCCGGGCCGACAGGGCCGTGCGGAGGAAGGAGGCGAAGTTGACCCCGGGGATGGCCACGGGGTACTGGAAGGCGATAAACAACCCCTCCCGGGCCCGCTCGTCGGGGCTCATCGCCAACAGATCCCGGCCCTTGTACAGCACCTCGCCGCCCGTGATCACGTAGAAGGGGTTGCCCATGAGCACGTTGGCCAGGGTGGACTTCCCGGAGCCGTTGGGCCCCATGATGGCGTGGATTTCCCCCTTGCGGACCTCCAGGTTAACCCCCTTAAGGATCTCCCGGTCCAGCTCCTCCACCTTGGCCCGCAGGTTGCGGATCAGCAGGTCCGGCGTGCGGTCGTGCATAGTCCCTCCGGTTTCGGACGGCCTAAATTGTTGACTGATTCACTCAACAACCAACCCCATTGTACGCTTACCCACCGCAGCGGTCAAACGCCGACTGTCTAAGGCAGCAGGCGCGCTTCCAGCGTAAGAGCCTCCAGCCCAGGCTTCAGCAGCTGGGAGACCGGACAGCCGTCCTTGGCAGCCTCGGCCAGCTCCAGGAACTTCGCCTCGTCGATCCCCGGTACCCTGGCCTGCGTCTGCAGGTGGATCCGCGTTATGCGGGCCCCCGCCTCGCCCATCTGGAGGGTGAGGGTGGCGCGGGTCTCGATGCGCTCCGGCGGGTTCCCCTCCCGGGAGAGGCGGCCGGCAAGGGCCATGCTGAAGCAGGTCGCGTGGGCAGCCGCGATGAGCTCCTCGGGGTTGCTGCCCGGTGCGGACTCAAACCGGGAGGGGAAGGTGACCAGGGTCTCGCGCAGCACCCCGCTGGGGGTGCTCACCCACCCGGTCCCCGTGCGCAGGTCTCCCGTCCACGTGGCGCTAGCGGTCCTCGTGATCTCCGGCATGGGCAACGCTCCTTTCGGGAAGTTTTCGGCAGGAGGTACGGGGTCAGTTTACCACGGTCAACCGGAGATGGTTTCGGCGGCCAGCAGCCGGGCCGCACGCTCTCGAAGCTGCCCGCGGCGGAGCTTGTCCAGGCCGGCGCGGGGAAGGTCCTCCACCACCCACACCCTCCGGGGCACCTTGAAGCCCGCCAGATGCTCCCGGCAGAAGGCCACGAGGTCCTGTGGGTCCAACCCCCCTTTTGCCCTCAGCTGCACAAACGCCACCACCTGCTGACCCCAGTACGGGTCGGGCACCCCCACCACGGCCGCCTCCTCCACCCCAGGGTGGGCCTTCAACACCGCCTCCACCTCCGCGGGGTACACGTTCTCCCCTCCCGTCACGATGAGGTCCTCCCGCCGGTCCACCACGTGCAGGAAGCCGTCCTCGTCCAGGTAGCCCACGTCGCCCGTGTGCAGCCAGCCGCCCCGCAGGGCCTGGGAGGTGGCGTCCGGCCTGCGAAAGTAGCCCTTCATGACCGTGGGCCCGCGCACCCGGATCTCCTCCGGGTTGTCCGCAGAACGACCCGCGCGTACCTGTACTCCCAGGAGGGGACGGCCCGCGCAGCCGGGCCGTTGCAGGGCCAGGCTCGGGTGGAGGGTGGCTACCTGCGAGGTGGCCTCCGTCAGGCCGTAGGTGGGTGCGATGGGCCAGCCCGCCCGCGCGGCCCGCTCCACCAGCTCGGCGCGCACTGGCCCCCCTCCCACCAGCACCGCCCGCAGGGTGGACGGGGCCGGCCGGCCTGCCCGTGCCTGCAGAATCCGCTCCAGCAGGGTGGGCACCAGAGAGGTGTACGCCACACCACCATCCAGCTCGCGCAGGAAAGCATCCGGGTCGAACTGCTCGTGCAGCACCACCTGCGCCCCTGCGAGCGCCGCCCTCCACAGCACCGCCAGCCCCCCTACGTGGTACAGGGGCAGCACGACGAGCCAGGTGCCCTCTGGGCCGCAGCCCAGGTGCAGGTTGTTGGCCAGCGCGCTCCAGAAGTGGTTCCCGAAGGTGAGCTGCGCGCCCTTGGGGTGCCCCGTGGTGGCGGAGGTGTACAGGATGCCCTGCACCGCCCCCGCCGGGTGACGATCTGTGGGGCGCACCTGCTCCGGCCGCGCCTCCGGCAAAAGCTCCGGGTGATCCGGATCTACGCACACGGTGCGACTCCACCCTGCCTGCTCAGCCCGGTCCGCCAGCTGCGGGTCCACCACCACCAGATACGGGTCGCAGTGCACCAGCTGCCAGCGCAGCTCAGGCGGCGCGAGACGCACGTTCAAGGGCACGCACACGGCTTTGAGCCTGGCCAGGGCGTGGACCACGACCACGAAGGGCAGCCCGTTGCGCAGCAGCAGGGCCACCCGCGCGCCCCGTTTTACCCCCAGGCCCGCGAGCCTCCGCGCGGCGGCCTGCACCCGCCGTTCCAGCTCCCCGTAGGTGAGCGCCTCCCGAAAGTTGCGGAGGGCCGGCCGGTGGGGCTCACTCCGGGCCCAGTATGCCAGGGGGTCCGGGATCGTCATGCCAGGTGTGCACCGGCCAGGAGCAGGCCGTAGGCGAGGTGCAGCCGCGCGGTGTCACGCAGGGCGCGGTTCAGGGCGGCTGCCTCGCCCGTGCTCCATATCTGTGTGACCACGTGGGCGACCAGCGGGGCCACCAGCCACGGCAGCCAGAAGGCCTGAGCTAGGTACGGCCGCGACAGCAAGGGCCACACCAAGGCCACCACCCAACACAGGGTGTACTCCATGCGGGTGCCCAAGGGGCCCAACCGCACCGCTAGCGTGCGCTTGCCGGCGGCCCGGTCCGTGGGGATGTCCCGCAGGTTGTTAACGACCAGGATGGAGGTGCACGTACACCCCACGGGCACGGCCGCCCACACCGCCTGGGAACGCAGCGAGCCGGTCTGCACGTAGTCGGTACCCACCACCGCCACCAGCCCAAAGAACACGAAGACGAACACGTCCCCGAGACCGCGATACCCGAACCGGGGACCGGCGGTGTACGCGAGGCCCGCAGCTATGCAGCTGAGCCCCACCAGCCCCAGCAGCCAGCCTCTTAGCCAGACCAGGTAGAGCCCCGCCAAGCAGGCTCCGGCGAAGGCCACAGCCGCACCCCGCAGCACCTGTTGGGGTGCCAGCAGCCCTGTGGCGGTCACCCGCAGGGGGCCCTTGCGAGAGAGGCGGTCCACACCGTGCAGGTAGTCGTGGGCGTCGTTGGCCAGGTTGGTCCCCACCTGCACCAGCAGGGCCACCAGGAGGGAGGCAAATGCCGCCTGCGGGTGAAAGCTGCCCGAGCTGGCCGCGGTGGCGCTTCCCACTACCACGGGGCTCACGGCCGCGGGCAGGGTGGCGGGCCGGGCAGCCAGCCACCACACCCGCCACCCGCTCGGCGCCTTATGGGAAGCGGGGGAACTTGGAGAAGTCGGGCTTGCGCTTCTCCAAGAACGCATCCCGGCCCTCCTTCGCCTCGTCCGTGAGGTAGTACAGCAGGGTGGCATCCCCTCCCAGCTGCTGGAGCCCCGCCAGCCCGTCCGTGTCCGCGTTGAAGGCCGCCTTCAGCAGCCGGATGGCCAGGGGGCTTTTCTCCAGGATCTCCCGGGCCCAGCGCACGCCCTCCTCCTCCAGCCGCTCCAGGGGGACCACCGCGTTCACCAGCCCCATCTCCAGGGCCTGCTGGGCCGTGTACTGCCGGCACAAGTACCAGATCTCCCGGGCCTTCTTGTGCCCCACGATGCGGGCGAGGTACGTGGACCCGTACCCCGCGTCGAAGCTGCCGACGCGGGGGCCTGTCTGGCCGAAGATGGCGTTCTCCGCCGCGAGGGTGAGGTCGCACACGGTCGCCAGCACGTTCCCGCCGCCGATGGCGTAGCCCGCCACCAAGGCGATGACGGGCTTGGGGATCACCCGGATGAGCCGCTGGAGGTCCAGCACATTGAGCCGCGGGATGCGATCCTGCCCCACGTAGCCTCCGTGCCCCCGCACCCGCTGGTCTCCGCCCGAGCAGAAGGCCTCTCCGCCTGCCCCGGTGAGCAGCACCACCCCGATGGAGGCGTCGTCCCGGGCGTGGCTGAAGGCGTCGATCATCTCCATGACCGTCTCAGGCCGGAAAGCGTTACGCACCTCCGGCCGGTTGATGGTGATCTTGGCGATGCCCGCCGCGTCCTCCGCCCCGTGCTCGTACAGGATGTCCGTGTAGTCCCCCACGCGGCGCCACACGATGTGCATGCTGTCACCTCCCCTCGCAAGCTTGTTCGGCCGCTTCGCGAACCGCCTGCCAGGCCTGTCGGTGCAGCTCCACGTTGCGGCGCCGGTCGGTGCGGACTTCCACCACCCGCAGGCCGCCCTGCTGCAACCCTTCCCGCACGGCCTGGCGGAACTCGGGCCAGTCCTTCACCCGGCGGTAATGTCCGCCGAACATCTCCACCGCCGGCCGAAAGTCCAGCCCGTGGGGTGTACCGAACAGCTCCTCGAACCCCTCGGGGTACTCCGCCTGCGGCAGGAAGGAGAAGATCCCTCCGCCGTCGTTGTGCAGGAGGATCACCAGCAGGTCCAGGCCAAACCGCCACGCCGCCAGCAGGCCGTTGAGGTCGTGGTAGAAGGAGACGTCTCCCACCACCAGCACCACAGGTTCCCGGCTGGATGCGGCCACGCCCAGGGCGGTACTGGGGACCCCGTCGATGCCGCTCGCGCCCCGGTTCGCCAGCATCCGCACCCGCCGCCCGCTGCACGGGAAGAAGGCGTCCAGGTCCCGCACGGGCATGCTGTTGCCCACGAACAGCACGCAGGGGTCGGGCAGCAGCTGCGCCAGCTCCCAGAACACGCGGCCCTCGAAGGGTTCCTCCACAGACTCCAGAAAGCGCTCCAGCGCGGCCGCGGCGGCAGCTCCCAGGCGTTGCCAACTCCGCCACCAGGCCGTGTGCGCGCGGGGTGCTAGCACGGAACGCACCCACCGACAGAAGGCCACAGGGTCCGCCCAGACCACCTGGTGGGCGGTGTGGTCCGGGTCTGGCCAATCCCCACCCCCGTGGACCACCACCTGGAAGGCCTCCGGGTGCGAGGCCAGGTACGCCTGCAGCGTGCGGGACGTGGGGGTAGCGCCGAACCGCAGCACCACCTCGGGCCTCAGCTCCGAGGCCACCCACCCAACCCGCAGGAGCGCTTCGTGCGCCGACACCACCGCCGAACGGTCGTGCGCTCCGGCCCGCACCTGCGACAGGGCGTCCGCTAGGATGGGGTACGACAGAACACGGGCCAGCCCACAGACCGCTTCCGGGAAGTCCGGCCGGTCCAGGGGTCCGCACACCACCACGCCCCGGTCGGCTTCCCGCAGGTGTCCCAGGAGCTCGTCCAGCTGCTGTGGCGCGGGCTGTGGGTCTGCCACCGTCCATGCTGTGTACGGGGCCGAAGGTCGGCCCTGCTCGGCCTCCGGACAAACCCGGGGCCGCGCCTGGTGCACCGGCACCAGCGGCTCCCGCAGGGGGACGTTCAGGTGCACCGGCCCGCGCGGGGGTGCGCACGCTTCGAACACCGCCCGGCAGGCGAGGCTGCGTGCGAACCGGAGGGCGGCCTCGTCCGCTTCCGGCAGGGGAAGATCCGCGCACCACTTTACGTGCCTGCCGAAAAGCCGCACTTGGTTGATGGTCTGCAACGCCCCGAAATCGCGCCGCTCGGGGGGGCGGTCCGCGGTCAGCACCACGAGGGGCACCCCCGCGTAGTACGCCTCCACCACCGCGGGCATCAGGTTCGCGGCCGCGGTGCCCGAGGTGGTCAGCATCGCCACGGGACGCCCGGAGGCCCGCGCCATGCCCGTGGCGAAGTAGCCGGCGCTACGTTCGTCCAGCAACGTCCACGTGCGCAGGCCGGCGTGGCGCAGGGCGCTGAGGGCAAGGGGAGCGGAGCGGGAGCCCGGGCACAGGCACACCTCCTGCACCCCGCACCGCCACAGCTCGTCCATCAGGGCCGCGCAGAAGGCATACGTGGCGTTCTCGGGCTCCCTCACGGCCAGGCCATCCCCAGGGCCTCCATCACCGGCCGCAGCTTTAGCTGCGACTCCTCCCACTCCCGCTGCGGGTCCGAACCCGCCACGATCCCACAGCCCGCAAACGCCCAAGCCCGCCCGTCCCGCAGCAGTGCGCAGCGGAGGGCCACCGCCAACTCGCCGCCTGCGGGGTCCACCCAGCCCACAGCACCCGCATACCAGCCCCGGGCCACCGGCTCGCGGGCACGGATCCAGTCCAGAGCCGCCTGCACGGGCATACCTGCCGTGGCCGGGGTGGGGTGCAGGTGCCCTGCCAGCTCCAGGAGGGCGCGGGGCTCCCGGAGCTGTCCAGTGAGGGTCGTCCGCAGATGCTGCACGTTGGCCAAGCGGACCACCGTCTGGTGGCCCGTACGCAAGGTGGTACACAAAGGGCGCAGGACCTGCTGCAGGTGCGTGAGGACCAGGTGGTGCTCCCGCGCCTCCTTGGGGCTAGACCGCAGGCGGTACCGGAAGGCCTCGTCCTGTTCGGCCCCGCGCCCACGCGGTGCGGTGCCCGCCAGGGCCTGCGTCCGCACGTGGCCGCCTCGCACCCGCACGAGGGTCTCGGGGGTTGCGCCCAGGAACACCGCCCCCTGCACGCAGACGGCGAACGTGGTACAGGTGGGGTAGCGGGTGGAAAGGTGGTGCAATACCCTGTCCGCCGACGCGCAAGCCGCGGCCTCCACGCAGCGAGCCACCACCACCTTGTGCAGGTGGCCTGCGCGGCAGGCCGCCTCCGCTTCCTTGACCGCCTGCTCCCAGCGGTCCTCCTCAGGAGCGCAGCGAACCAAACGAGCCTCCCCGGACAGTTCTGCAGGCGCCTCCCGGGCGGAGTCCACCACTTGCAGCGTGTGCTCCACCTCGCCGTCTTCCTCGGGCCCCACCACGCAGCCCAAGGCCAGGTACTCGCGCCAGCCCACCCGCACCCGGAGTACCCGGGGTACTGTCAGCAGCCCGTCCGGGAACGACTTCCACGGCCCTGTGGTGCTGCCCGTCTGGAAGGCGAAAGCCGCGAAGGCGACCGGCCGCACGGGCCCTTCGGCCACCGCACCGGCCGCGAGCCGGCCCCAGGCGGAGGCGGCATCCAAGAAGCGTGCCGGCCCGTGCAGCCGGACCTCCCAGGCGCATCCGGCCGCCCACACGGAAACACCCGCCGACGGCTTGCGCCACACCCAGCCCCGCGCGTGCAGGGCCCACTCGCTCCGGGAAGGCTCCCGCATCCCGCTGGCCCACACCAGCACAGGCAGGCCCCACCGAGTGGCCAGCGCGCGAGCACGGCGCGCCAGGTCCTGGAAACCCCGGGCCACGGAGGCCGGATACGACCCGAGTTCAGGCATCCGCGAACCCCACACTCCGCAGCAGAAGCGCCGTCAGCGCGGGGACCCGCCGGCGCAGGGGCCAGCTTGGGTCCGCTAGCCACGCGGTCACCACCTCGCTGACCGCGCCCATCCAGGCCAGCGCCGCGAGCTCCGTGTCCTGCGGGGGCAGGTCGCCGTCCGCCACCGCCTCGTCCAGGTGCGCCCGCACCAGTTGCGTCAGCGCCGCCCGCAGCTGCCAGCGCCGCTGCTCCACCTGAGGGCTTGCGCCCACCGACTCCACCAGAAACAGCCGGGTCAAATCCTCGTTCTCCTCGAAGGCCACCACCGCCGCTTCCAGCGCGGCGGCCACCTTCGCCCTGCCGCCACGGCTTGCCGCGATGGCCTGGGTGAGCCGGTCCACCAAGGTGGCGGCGGCGGCGTCCAGCAGGGCCAGGAACAGCTCCTCCTTGCTGGGGAAGTGCACGTACAGCGCGCCCTTGGAGAGGCCGGCTTCCTGGGCCACCTGGTCCATTAGGGTGCCGTGGTAGCCGGACCGGGCAAACACCCGACGCGCAGCTTCCAGAATGCGGGCGCGGGTCCGCTCTTTGCGCCCCGCACGGGGGAGGGTGTCCGGTAGCTCCGTCCGTTGCGGTCTCACGGTCAAGGTGACCGACCAGTCGGTCACTATTTTAGGCCACTAGTCAAGCGGGAGAAAAGTTCCGCAGGTCAACCCGCGGCCACCGCCAGCGCCTCGGTGGCCGCGCGGGCGTCGAAGGCGCCCTCTACCGCGTAGCGCACCATGGTCTGCAGATCATCCAAGCTGAAGCCCAGTTCCCGGGCAGCGCAGTACATCTCCGTGGTCAGGTTCGTGCGCAGCAGCAGCGGGTCGTCGCTGTTGAGGGTGACCCGCACGCCTGCCTCGTACAGCGGACGGACGGGGTGCTCCCTCCAGCTGGGTACCAACCCCAGCCGCACGTTGCTGGTCGGGCAGATCTCCAGGGTGATGCGGTGCTCCCGCAGGTAGGCCACCAGCTCCGGATCCTCCAGCGCCCGGAAGCCGTGACCGATGCGGGTAGCGCCCAGCTGGTAGATGGCAGTCCACACAGATGCCGGGCCCGAGAACTCACCCGCGTGCACGGTGATCCCCAGCCCTGCTTCCCGCGCCACCTGACAGGCCCGGGCGAACAAAGCGGGCGGGAAGTTTTCCTCGTCCCCAGCCAGGTCCAGGCCCACCACCCCGCACTCCGTGCACGACGCGGCGATCTCCGCCACCTCCAGGGCATGCTCCGGGCCCCGCTCCCGCACCAGGGTGACCAGAAAACCGCACCGGATCCCGAACTCCTCCTGAGCCTGCGCCCGGCCCTCCGCCATGGCCTCCAGCATGCCGCGGATGCCCAGCAGGGCGAACCCGCGGCGCCCTCCCACCCGGACCTCCACGTAGCGGACGTTGGCCAGCGCCGCCTCCCGCAACAGCTCGTACGTGATGCGGGCCACGTTGCGGTGCGTGTACAGGGTGTCGGGGATCCGGCCCGCGCGCCCGAGATACCGCAGGCGGCGCAGACGATCGTAGCCCACGTGGCGCTGCGGGTCGCTCACCAGGTAGGGCTCCACAAGGCTCGGAGCGTGCAGCTGCTCTGCCAGCCGCCGCAGGCGAAGGGACGTCTCCAAATGGAGGTGCACCTCTGCTTTCGGCAGCGCGTGCACCGCCTCCCGGGTGACCCCGGACTCCATCCCCCGCCCCACGTGGTGGGCCACGTCGCCCTGGATTATACTCGTCGGCTGTGGGCTGCTCAATCTTGACAACGGCCATCCGGGTCCTGCGCACGCCGTCCCCCTGGTTCCGGCTCGGCTTGACCGCCCTGGGCCGGTGGCTTGCAGCCCTTAGCCTGCCTTTGCTGGACGACGAAGCGTACTACTGGACCTGGTCCCGCCACCTGCAGTGGGGCTACCTGGACCACCCGCCCGCGGTGGCGGTGCTCGTGGCGACATCCACACGGTTGCTGGGAGACGCCCCATGGGCCGTACGGGTCCCCAGCTTCCTTCTGGCAGCGGCCACCGCATGGGTGGTGTTCCACCTCACCCGCGAGCTGTACGGTGCGCAGGCGGCGCGCCGCAGCCCGGGGTTGTTCCACAGCGTGCCCCTGTTCGTGGCCGGAGGCGTGATCGCCTCCCCGGACGCACCCTTGGCCTTCCTGTGGGCCGTGGCCACCTGGGCCGCGTGGCGCGCCCTGCAGGGCCAACATGGCGCGTGGTGGGGTGTAGGGATGGCCGTGGGGCTGGGGATGCAGAGCAAGTACAGCATGGCCTTCTTGGTTCCCCCGCTGGCGCTGTGGGTGCTGCAGGACCCCGAACTGCGACGACGTCCGGAGCCGTACGGGGCGGCAGCCCTCGCAGCAGCCCTGTTTTTGCCCAACGTCGTGTGGAACGCGCACAACGGCTGGCAGGCCTTCCGGTTCGTGGTAGAGCGCGGCCCGTGGGTACAGGCCGGGCCTGCTGGCAACCTGCTGCTGTCCGCGGGCGGCGTGCTGCTGTACCTTTCTCCCCTGCTGGGCGTGCTGCTGCTGGTGGCCCCCTGGCGGAAGACCGGCCCTGCGGAACGCTTCCTGCGGGCCCTGGTGGTCCCCACCCTCGTGGTGAGCCTGGTGGGTGCTCTAGCGGGGAAGTTTAAGCCCCACTACCTCGCGCCCGCGGCCCTACTGGGCGTCCCGTGTCTGGCAGCATGGCCGGAAGGCCGCACAGCGCGCTGGATGCGCCTGGCCACGGCCGCCGGTGCTGCGCAGTCTGCGGTGGTGGTAGCCCTGGCCGTGGCCGTCCTGTGGAACCCCGCTTTGCTGGCCGACCAGCGCGGCTGGGACCGGGTGGCCCAGGAGGTGCTGCACCACGCGCCCGCGGTGGTGGTTACCACCACATACCAGCAGGCGGGCCAGCTCAGCTATGCGCTACGGGAACGCGTCCCGGTGGCGGTGCTGCCCGGCCCCCACACCTTCGACCAGTGGAGCCCCCTGCGGCGGTACAACGGCCAGCCCGCCCTGTTCATACACGACACGCGCGACCCCCCGCCGGGGGGCTACGCCGCCTGGTGCCGGGATCCGCAGCCCGTGGGGAAGGTGGCCTATCCGGGCCCGCAGCAAGCCCTGCGGACCTTCGCTCTGGTACGCTGCGGCGCTTTCAGCCCGAGGCCTCCCTGATGGCCGTAGAAGCCTGCGCGGAGCTGGGGGGCACCACCGCAGCCCGGCTGCGCTGGTGCCGGAACGGCAAGACCGGACAGGCCACCCAGTGTCCGGGGAACACCTCCTCCAGGGGCGGCTCCTGGGTGCGGCAGGTGTCCACCGCGTACATGCACCGCGTGTGGAACCGGCAGCCCGCAGGCGGGTTCACGGGGCTGGGGACGTCGCCGGGGAGGATGATGCGCTCCCGCTTCACCTCCGGGTCCGGGAGGGGAACCGCGGACAGCAGGGCCTCCGTGTACGGGTGCTGCGGGTTCTCGAACAGCTGGTCCGCGGGCGCCAACTCCACGATCTTGCCCAGGTACATGACCGCGATGCGGTCCGAGATGTGCTTGACCACGGACAGGTCGTGGGCGATAAACACGTAGGTGAGGTGGAACTCCCGCTGCAGCTCCTGCAGCAGGTTGATGACCTGGGCCTGGATGGACACGTCCAGGGCGGAAACCGGCTCGTCACAGATCACCAGCTTGGGGTTCACCGCCAGCGCCCGGGCGATCCCGATGCGCTGCCGCTGGCCCCCACTGAACTCGTGCGGGTAGCGGTTCACGTGGTAAGGAGACAGCCCCACGATCTCCAGGAGCTCCTGCACCCGCCGCACCTTCTCCCGTCCCCGGGCAAGGCCGTGGATCTCCAACGGCTCGCCCACGATGTCGCCCACGGTCATGCGGGGGTTCAGGGACGAGTACGGGTCCTGGAAGATGATCTGCATGTCGCGCCGCAGGCGCCGCAGCTCCTCCCGGTTTAGCCGGAACACGTTGCGCCCCTGGAACAGCACCTCCCCCGAAGTGGGCTCCATGAGCCGGAGGATGAGGCGGCCGGTGGTGGTCTTGCCGCACCCGCTCTCCCCCACCAGCCCCAGGGTCTCCCCTTCCCGTACCGTGAAGGAAACCCCATCCACCGCCCGTACCGCGCCCACTGTGCGCTGGAACAGGAACCCCTTGGTGACAGGGAAGTGCTTCACCAGGTCCCGCACCTCCAGAATGACGTCCCTCGTCATAACGCCTCCTCACACGCCCCGGGTGCTGGCCAGCAGCCCTGCCTGCTCCGCCACCCGTCGGTCCTCGGGAGTGGCGTGCTCGCTGTACAGGTAGCAGCGGGCGGTGTGGTCCGACCCCACGGGGTACTCGGGCGGGTCCGCGGTGGTGCACACCTCCAGGGCGAACGGGCACCGGGGCGCGAACGCGCAGCCGGGCGGCAGGTCGATGAGGCTGGGGGGTTGCCCCTCGATGGGCACCAGGCGCTCCGCCCGCTCGGACAGCTTCGGGACCGAGTTCAGCAGCCCCCAGGTGTAGGGGTGCTTGGGCTCCTTGAAGATGCGCACCACGTCCGCGTACTCCACGGGCCGGCCCGCGTACATGACCACCACCCGGTCACACATCTCCGCCACCACCCCCAGGTTGTGGGTGATGAGGACGATGGCGGTGCCGAACTCCCGCTGCAGCTCCCGCATGAGGTCCAGAATCTGGGCCTGGATGGTCACGTCCAGGGCGGTGGTCGGCTCGTCCGCGATGAGGACGGCGGGGTTGCAGGACAGGGCCATGGCGATCATGACCCGCTGCCGCATGCCCCCGCTGAACTGGTGCGGGTAGTCCCGCGCCCGCCCCCGGGCCGAGGGGATCTTGACCCGGTCCAGCATCTCCACCGCCCGCTCCCACGCGGCCCGGCGGTCCAGGCCCTGGTGCACCCTCACCGCCTCCGCGATCTGCTCGCCCACGGTGAGCACGGGGTTCAGGGAAGTCATGGGCTCCTGGAAGATCATGGCGATCCGGTTGCCCCGGATGTGGCGCATCTGCTCCTCCGTCAGCTGGAGCAGGTCCTGCCCTTCGAACCGGATCTGGCCCTCCACGATCTTGCCCGGGGGGCTGGGGACCAGGCGCAGGATCGAGAGGGCGTGCACGCTCTTGCCGCTCCCGCTCTCCCCCACGATGCCCAGGGTCTGGCCCGGGAAGAGGTCGTAGCTCAGGCCGTCCACCGCCTTCACCACGCCCTCGTCGGTGTAGAAGTACGTCCGCAGGTTGCGCACCGATAGCAGCGGCTCCGACAACGCTCCTCCACCTCCTACCCGGTCCGCAGGCGCGGGTCCAGGGCGTCCCGCAGCCCGTCCCCGAAGAAGTTGAAAGCCAGCACGGTCAAGAAAATCATGAGGCCCGGCCAGAAGGCCAGCAAGGGTGTGCGCCAGATGAAGTCCTGAGCGTTCTGGAGCATGTTTCCCCACGAGGGCGTGGGGGGCTGGATCCCGAAACCCAGGTAGGACAGGGCCGCCTCCGTGAGGATGGCACTCCCCACCGCCAGGGTGGCCGCCACGATGACGGGCGCGAGGGCGTTGGGGATCAGGTGGCGGAACATGATGCGGCCGGGCGAGGCTCCCAGGGCCCGGGCGGCCTCCACGAAGTCGGTGTTCTTGAGCTGGAGGACCTCCCCCCGCACCAGCCGCGCGGTGCCCATCCACCCGAAGACGGTGATGACCAGCACGATCCCCAGAAGACTGCCGCCGAAGTAGCGGGCCAGGATGATGAGAATGGGTAGGTCCGGAATCGACAGCATGATGTCCACGAACCGCATCAGGACGTTGTCCAGCCAACCCCCGTAGAACCCCGAGACAAGCCCCACCACGGTCCCGAGCAAGGCCGATGCCAGCGCGGCGCTGAAGCCCACGGTCAGGGACACCCGGCCCGCGTACAGAAGCCGCGTGAGCACGTCATGGCCCAGCTCGTCGGTGCCCAGGGGGTGCCGCCCGGACGGCGGGCTCATGCGGTTGGCCAGGTCGATGTGGGTGGGGGGGTACGGCGCGATCCAGGGGCTGAGGGCGGAGGCGACCATCAACACCAGCACCACCCCACCGCCCGCCATGGCCAGGCGGTGGCGGCGCAGCCGCCGCCAGGCGAGCTGCCAGTAGCTCTGGCCTGTGGCCCAGGTGCGGGCCGGCCCTGCAGCAGCCTGGGCGGCCGCGGCGTTCGTTTCCGTGGACAGCCGACCCGCCACCGCCCCGCTCCCTAGTCGTACCGGATGCGGGGATCCAGCAGGGCGTACGCCAGGTCCGCCAGGAGATTAAATACCAGCACCAGCACCGCCAAAAACAGCAGCGCCACCTGCGCGGTCGCGTAATCGCCCCCGCCCACGGACTCCACGATGAGCCGGCCAATCCCCGGCCAGGCAAACACCGTCTCCGTGAGGGGTGCTCCTGCGAACAGGCTGGGAATCCCCAGGGCCAGGATGGTGACGATGGGAATCAAGGCGTTGCGCAGGGCGTGCTTGCCGATGACCACCCCCTCGGGGAGCCCTTTGGCCCGCGCGGTGCGTACGTAGTCCTGGCGGATCACCTCCAGCATGCTGCTGCGCGTGTAGCGGGTGAGCGCCGCCATCTGCAACAGCGCGAGCACCACCACGGGCAGGATCACGTACCGCAGCCGGTCCATCAGGGCGGGCCATCCCGGGGGCACTCCCGGGGTCGCGAAGCCGCCGGGCGGGAGAACCCGCAGAACCACCGCGAACAGGTAGATCATCATGATGCCGAACCAGAAGGCGGGGATGGAAACGCCGAAGAAGGTGAAGAAGGTCGCTGCGTAGTCCAGGGCCGAGTACTGGCGCAGGGCGGAAGTTACGCCCACGGGTATCGCTACCGCCAGCGCCAGGAGGAAGGAGGGGAGGGTCAGCCACATGGAGTTGGCCACCCGGTCCCACACCAGCTCCAGCACGGGGACCTTGTAGGTGCGGGAGTAGCCGAAGTCGCCCTGCAGGGCGTTCCACAGCCACTTCACGTACCGCACGTGAAGGGGATCGTCCAGGCCGTAGATCTTTCGCAGGGCCTGGATGTCCTCCGCCCGCACCTTGGGGTTGCCCGCCAGCAGCAGGTCCACCGGGTCCCCGGGCGCCATCACCAGCACCAGGAACACGATCACGGAGATCCCGAACACCAGCGGGATCATCTGCAGGAGGCGACGCACCAGGTACGCGGCCATACGGTCCGTTCACCCTCCCCGGCCGTCCACGAAACGGGCCGGGAGGCGCCCTGTGGGCTCCTCCCGGCCCCGCACGGGAACCCCCGTGCCTACCGGGCCCACCGCCACTGGGTCGCGTTCCACGTCACGGGCACATCCGCGCCCGTGGGCTTCCAGTTCTGCAGGCTGGCCTTGTGTCCCGTGTAGTCCGCCCGGTAGTAGAGGGGGATCACCGGGATCTCCTCCACGAAGATCTCCGAGAACCGCCGCAGCATCTGCGCCCGCCGCTCGCGGTCCAGCTCCTCCGGCACCGCGTGGCAGATCCGGGTGACCTCCTCGTGCTTCCAGCCGGGGTAGTTCTGGCCGCTGGGCGGCAGGGTGTCTGCCGTGTACAGGCCCTCGCAGTCATCCGTGGGGCCGAACACCCACGCGTACATGGCCATCTCGAACTGCCGGCTGGGCAAAGTCTGGCCGAAGTACACCCGGGCGGGCTGGTTCTGGATGCGGATCTCCACCCCGATCTCCCGCAGCTGCTGCTGGATGATCTGCTGCACCTGCTCCCGCACGCGGTTGCCCGCCGTGGTCATGAAGGTCAAGGACAGCCGCTGCCCGCCTTTCTGCAGGATGCCGTCCGGCCCCGGGGTGTAGCCCGCTTCCTGCAGGAGCTGCCGGGCCCGGGCCGGGTCGTAGCCGTACCGGCGCACCTGGGGGTTGTACCCGTAGTGCTTGGGCGGGAACACCTGGTGCGCCACGGGCTGCTTGCCCTCAAACAGGGCCTGCACCATCTGCTCCCGGTTGATCCCGTACAGCAGCGCCTGCCGCACCCGCTTGTCCCGCAGGTGCACGTTGTCCAGGTTCAGGTCGATGTGTTCCCACACCAGCCCCGGCTCCGACCTCAGGGCCCAGTCCCGCCGGCCCTCCCGCTGCATCCGCTTCTCCAGCTCCAGGCCCTGCACGAAGGGGATGGCGGTCTCGTCGAAGGCGTCCACGGAGCCCGCCAGGACGTTGGCGATCTGGGTGCTGGTGTCGGGCACGAACCGGAACACGATGCGGCGCACCTGGGCGCGGCTTCGGTACGACCCTCCCACCACCTCGTAGGGGAACTGGTCCCACCGCTCCAGGGTGATGTGGGAGCCCCGCCGCCATTCCACGATGCGGTACGGCCCCGTGCCCACCGTCTGCTCGGAGGTTCCCCAGGGCTGCTGCGGCAGGCGCGAGGGATCCCGCTGGTAGGCGGGACCCAGGATGTGGCGGGGCAGGTAGCCGGCCCCGTTCGGGTTGAGGTCCGCGAAGGCGTACTTCCGCTTCCACTGAACCACCATGGTGTAGGGGTTGGGGGCGAAGATGTTCTCCACCCGCTCCGACACGTCGCGCCCCGCGGAGGGGAAGCGCGGGTTCCTGTTCACCCGCCACGCGAAGATCCAGTCCTCCGCGGTGAGGCTGCGCCCGTCGTGCCACCGCAGGCCCCGGCGGATGCGCCAGGTGACCTGCATCTTGTTGTTGGGAAGGAGCTTCCAGTCCCCGTCCTTCAAGTTCGGCATCTTCTCCACGGCCACCGGCTGGTACTTCCACTCGTCCGTCATCTCCACCGTAGGGAGCAGCAGGGGCTGGGAGACCATGGTGGCCACGAACATGGTGCACGCGTCGCAGATGCCCAGGGCGATCACCGCCGGCTCCTGCTGCGTTCCGATGACCACCGTGTCCGGACCCGCCGCCGGGGCCGGAGACGCAAGCACCCACCCAGGCACCATCAGGACGAGCCCCAAGGCCAGGATCACCCACCGCCTCTCATCCCGCATGACCGCTCCCTCCTTCAGGACGGATTGGCATCTACCCCTGTGGACATACGACACGGCCGCACCGCTTCCTGCCCGGGGTCAGCCCACCCGCTCCAGGGGCGCGTACCCCAGGGCCAGCCGCTTTGTTCCCACCTGCTGGAAGTGCACGGTGGCCACCGCCCGCTCCCCTTCGCCCTCCACCTGCAGCACGCGGCCGGTGCCGAAGTGGCGGTGGTGCACCAGGTCCCCCACCGACAGGGTCGGGATCGCCCGCGGGGGCGCTGAAGGCGGTGCTTCCCACGGCCGCGGGCCCTGTACCCGCTCCACCACCTCCTCCGGTATCTCCTCCAGGAACCGGGAGGGGACGTTGGCCGTGGTACGGCCTGCCAAGCTCCGCATTTGCGCGTAGGTCAGGAACACACGCTCCTGGGCCCGGGTGAGGCCCACATACACCAGGCGCCGTTCTTCCTCCAGCTGCCGGGGGTCGTCCAGCGAACGTGCGTGCGGCAGCAGCCCCTCCTCCAGCCCGCACAGGAACACCACCCGGAACTCCAGGCCCTTGGCCGCGTGCAGGGTCATGAGCACCACACGTTCTGCGGTGCGGTCGTAGATGTCCACATCCGCGGTCAAAGACAGGTGCTCCAGGAATCCGGCCAGACTCGCGTCCCCGGTGGCCGCCTGGTACTCCTGGGCTACCGTCACCAGCTCGCGCACGTTTTCCAGACGCGAGGCCGCCTCCTCGGTGCCCTGCTCCTCCAGGCTTGCCCGGTAGCCCGTGCGCTCCAGGACCTCCTCCACCAGCTCCTCTGCCCTCCCCTGCGCCGCGCGCGCCTGCAGGGCCCGGATCAGCTCCACGAAGTCGGCTGCGGCGCGCCGTGCCGCGGCCCCCAGGCCGGGGGCTTCCCCCGCCCGCTGCAGGGCCTCCCACAGGCTGGTCCCCGCGGAGGCCGCGTACGCCCGCAGCTTCTGCACGCTGGCTTCCCCCAATCCCCGGCGGGGAGCTTGCAGGGCCCGCAGGAGGCTCAGGTCGTCCTGAGGGTTCACCAGCAGCTGCAGGTAGGCGACGACGTCCTTCACCTCCTTGCGCTCGTAGAAGCGCACGGATCCCACCACCTGGTAAGGGATGCCCGCGCTCAGGAACGCCTCCTCGAACTGACGGGACATGGCGTTCATCCGGTACAGGACGGCGCAGTCCCGCAGCCCGACTCCCTCCTTCTGCAGGCGCAGCACCTGTTCGGCCACGAAGCGCGCCTCCGCGTGCTCGTCGGAGGCCGCGTACACCACCAGGGGCTGCCCCGCAGCGTTCTGCGTCCACAGGTGCTTGGGGTAACGGCGGGGGTTGTGCTGGATGAGGTGCTCCGCAGCCCGCAGGATGGTCCGGGTGGAGCGGTAGTTCTGCTCCAGGGGCAACACCCGCGCATCGGGGAAGTCCCGCTCGAACTCCAGGATGTTGCGTACGTCTGCGCCGCGCCACCCGTAGATGGCCTGGTCCACATCCCCCACCACGAACAGGTTCCGGTGGCGCTCGCACAACCGGGCCAGGATCCGGAACTGGATGGGGTTGGTGTCCTGGTACTCGTCCACCAGGACGTGCCGGAAACGCTCCTGGTAGTGCGCGCGCAAGTCTGGGTCCTGCTCCAGCAGGCGCCAGGTCTCCAGCAGGAGGTCGTCAAAGTCCACCGCGCCCCGCTGTGCCAACACCCGCTGGTAGGCGCGCCAGCAGGCGGCCACCACCCGCTCGAAGGGGGTGGTGGCCCGGGCCTCGTACGCCGGCAGGTCTACCCCGTCGTTCTTGGCCGCGGACACCCCGCTCCGCAACGCCGCCGGTGGGTAGCGTCGCTCGTCCACCCCCAGCTCCCGCAGCACCTCCCGCATCACCTGGCGCTGGTCCTCCTCGTCGTAGATGGTGAAGTGCCGGGGTAGCCCCACCCGGTCCCCGTGGGCCCGCAGAATCCGCGCGCAGGCCCGGTGGAAGGTCCCCATCCACACCCTGCGCGCTACGGGCTCGCCCAGCAGGGAGGCCACCCGCTGGCGCATCTCCTCCGCGGCCTTGTTGGTGAAGGTCACGGCCAGGATGCGGTCCGGGCTCACCTGCAGGGCTCGCACCAGGTACGCCACCCGGTACGCCAGCACCCGGGTCTTCCCGGACCCGGCTCCGGCCAGTACCAGGGCCGGCCCCTGACGGTGGGTGACCGCCTCCTGTTGCTGTGGGTTCAGCGTACCCAGCAGGTCATCCACCCGGATCAACCGGACAACCTCCGCGCCACCGCTTCCAAGGCCCTCACTCCCACTCGATGGTAGCAGGCGGCTTGGAGGTGACGTCGTACACCACCCGCGTGATGGCGGGCACCTGGCGGGTGATGCGGGCGGCCACCGTTTCCAGAAACTCGTGGGGGAGCCGGGCCCAGTCCGCCGTCATCCCGTCCTCGCTGGTGACCGCGCGCACCGCGCACGCGTAGCCATAAGTGCGGGCGTCCCCCGCCACCCCCACGGTCCGCACCGGGAGCAGCACGCAGAACGCCTGCCAGACCTCCCGCCAAAGGCCCGCGCGCCGGATCTCCTCCAGCAGGATGCTGTCAGCCTCCCGCAGGATCTCCAACCGTTCCTCCGTCACCTCCCCCAGCACCCGGATGGCCAGGCCGGGCCCCGGAAAGGGGTGCCGCCACACCAGCTCGTCGGGCAGGTCCAGCTGCCGGGCCACCTCCCGCACCTCGTCCTTGAACAGCTCCCGGAAGGGCTCCACCAGCTGGAAACGCATGCGCTCGGGCAGCCCCCCCACGTTGTGGTGGGTCTTGATGCGGGCCGCGGTGCGGGTGCCCGACTCGATGACGTCCGGGTACAGGGTCCCCTGCACGAGGAAGTCCACGGGGCCCAAGCGGGAGGCTTCCTCCTCGAACACGCGGATGAACTCCTCCCCGATGCGGCGGCGCTTCTCCTCGGGGTCCCCCACGCCCTGCAGCCGGGCCAAGAACCGCTTTCGCGCGTCCACGTGCACCAGGGGCACCCGGAAGTGGTCCCGGAAAGTCCGCACCACCTGCTGGGCCTCCCCCTTCCGGAGAAACCCGTGGTCCACGAACACGCACGTGAGCTGGTCGCCCACGGCCCGGTGGACCAGGGCCGCGGCTGCGGAGGAGTCCACCCCGCCCGACAGCGCGCACAGCACCCGCCCGGAACCCACCTGCCGGCGCACCTGCTCGGTGGCCTCCTCCACGAAGGAGCGCATATTCCACGTGGGCGCGCACCCGCACACCCCGAGGACGAAGTTGCGCAGCACGTCCACGCCCCACGGGGTGTGGGACACCTCGGGGTGGAACTGTACCCCGTACAATCGGCGGCGCGGATCCTGCATGGCCGCGTGGGGCAAGTGATCCGTGCGGGCCACCGTCTCGAAGCCCGGCGGTAGCTCCAGCACCGCGTCGCCGTGGCTCATCCAGCACAGCAGGCGGCGTTCCAACCCTTCGAACAGGCCCCCGGACCGCTCCACGAACAAACGCGTGCGGCCGTACTCGCGCACGGGAGATGGGCCCGTGCGGCCCCCCAGCACGTGGGCCATCCACTGCATGCCGTAGCAGATCCCCAGGACCGGGATGCCCAGCTCCAGGACGGCCGGGTCCGCCCTGGGGGCGCCTTCCTCGTACACGCTGGCGGGTCCCCCGGACAACACGATGCCCTTGGGCTGCAGGGCGCGGATCTCGGAGGCGGGCACATCGTACGGGGCGATGCGGCTGTAGACCCGCAGCTCCCGGATGCGCCGGGCGATCAGCTGCGCGTACTGGGCGCCGAAGTCCAGGACAACTACCAGGTCCCCGGCGGCACCTGGACGGCGGACGGCTTGGCCCCGTTCATCCACCGCCACGCCTGCGGGGTACACCTCACCTGCCCTGCCCCACCCGCTGGGCGAACTGCACCGCCTTGCCCTCCGTGAGCAGGGCGGGGGCCAGAACCAGCTCGGTCCGCTGCATCTCCCGGAGCGTGCGGGCCCCGCACAGGCCCATGGCCGTTCGCAGAGCCTCCACCAGGTTCTGGCTGCCGTCATCCACCTGCGCGGGCCCCAACAGGATCTGCCGGAGAGTTCCCGTGGTGCCCACCCGGATTCGCGTTCCTCGCGGCAAAGCCGCATGAGGCGTCGCCATACCCCAGTGGTAGCCCCGACCCGGAGACTCCGCCGCACAGGCCAGGGCGGAACCCAGCATCACCGCGTCCGCGCCGCACGCGATGGACTTGGCCACCTCCCCGCCCACCCGGATCCCGCCGTCCGCCACCACCGGCACGTGGTGCCCGGTCCTCTCCCGGAAGGCGTCCCGCGCCGCTGCCACGTCACAGAGAGCGGTCACCTGTGGCACGCCCACGCCCAGGACCTTGCGGCTGGTGCACGCGGCCCCGGGCCCGACGCCCACCAACAGCCCCACCACCCCGGCCTCCAGCAGCTCCATGGCGGCCTGGTAGGTGACGCAGTTGCCGGCCATCACGGGGATCCGTAGCTCGCGCACCAGCTCCCGCACCGAAAGGGCCCGTCCCCGGGAAGACCGGTGGCGCTCCGTGATGACCGTGGACTGCAGCACCAGCACGTCCAGCCCGGCCTCCTCCGCCACGGGCGCCAGCCAGGAAGCAGAGGCGGGCGTGGTGGACCCAAAGGCCAGCGCCCCCGCCCGTTTGATCTCCTGGATCCTGCGGGCCACCAGCTCCTCCCGCACGGGTACCCGGTAGACCTCCTGCAGCACCGCTACAGACCGTTCCGGGGGCGCGGAGGCGATACGTTCCAGGGCTTCGCTGGGATCCTCGTAACGGGTCTGCAGGCCTTCCAGGTTCAGCACGCCGGCACCGCCCAGCTCCCACATGAGCACCGCGGTGCGCACGTCGGTGACGCTGTCCATGGCGGCGGCCAGGATCGGCAGGCGCAGCCGGTGGCCGCCCACCTCCCAGGTGGTGTCCACGTCCTCGGGGTCCACGGTGGCCGCGGCGGGCACCAGGGCGACGTCGTCGTACCCGTACGCCCGGCGCACCCGGCGACCCAGCCCCAGCGGGACCGTGTCTGCCTCCTGAACGGAGCACGGCTGCGGGGCTGGTATTTCCGGCGTTTTGCGTTCCCCTGCCAGGCCCGCTGTGAGGGGCTCCAGGGCGGTGTTGGCCGTCATCGGTACACCTCCGGTTTCAGCACGCACAGAAAGGGCAGGTTGCGGTACAGGCCCGCGTAGTCCATGCCGTAGCCCACCACGAACTTGTTGGGGATCCGAAACCCCACGTACCGGAGCGGCACCTCCCGCTGCCGCCGCTCCCACTTGTCCAGCAGCACGCACACCGCCAGGCTGGCGGGGTACCGGGCCTGGAGGGTGGTGAGGAGGTAGTCCATGGTGAGCCCGGTGTCTACGATGTCGTCCACCACCAGCACGTGGCGGCCGGTGATGCTCTCGTTCAGGTCCTTCAGGATCCGCACCACCCCCGTGCTCTCGGTCCCGGCACCGTAGGCGCTGGTGGCCATGAAGTCCAGCTCGCAGGGGATGGTGATGGACCGCATGAGGTCCGACACGAAGAACACAGCCCCTGTCAGGATGCCTACCAACAGCGGCTGCTTGCCCTCGTAGTCCGAGGAGATCTGGCGCCCGAGCTCCTGCACCCGGGCGCGCAGGACCTCCTCGGGGATCAGGACCTCCTCTATGTCGTCCACGAGCGACAACCCGCGCCTCCGGGGTTTGCGGGGATTATATGGAAGGCCGGAAAACCCTGTCAAATCAACGGCTGGCCCTGACGATCGTTCGAAAATGGCGATCGAACCGGCCCGACTGCGCCACTGTGTGCGAAAACACGGAACCCTGGTCAGCGGCTGCCCGGCTTCAGGAGGGGTACCCCCTCGCGGCACAAAGGGCAGCTAGCCGGCAGGTAAGCCTGCACGTCCAAGCGGGCCAGGGGCTCAAAATGCCAGCGCAGGCGGTGGCCGCCACCGGACCGGTCCACGATGGCCGCAACCCCCACCACCACCGCCCCCGCCCGTTCCGCCAGGTGAGCCACCTCCTTGGCGGACCCGCCCGTGGTGACCACATCCTCCACCACAAGGACCCGCTCCCCTGAGGTGAGGTTGAAGCCGCGCCGCAGGGCCATGCGGCCCTCGGACCGTTCCGCCCACAGCGCCCTCGCTCCCAGCTGCCGGGCGGTCTCGTAGGCCAGCACCACGGCTCCCAGGGCGGGCCCGAGCACGGTGTGCACCTGCTCAGCCCGGAAGGGCTCCGCGAGGGCCGCGCACATCTGTGCGGCCACCTCGGGGTACTGCAGCAGCAGCGCGCACTGGATGTACTGGCGGCTGTGCATGCCGGAGCTGAGAAGAAAGTGGCCCTCCTGGACGGCCCCGTAGCGCCGCAGCAGCTCCAGAATCTGGGCCTCCGTGAGGGTCGTGGCCACCTCGCGAACTGTCTTGCTGGCTCGGTTTAGCCTGCCGCTTTCAGCACCTCCAGGGTCGCCTGCACGGCTGCTACGGGGTCCTGGGCCAGGAGGATGGGCCTACCCACCACCACGTAGTCCGCACCGCAGCACACCGCCTCGTGCAGACTACCGGTGCGGCGCTGGTCGTCGCCAGGTACCTCGCTTCGCCGTACCCCGGGGACCACCGTAACGAATTCCGGGCCGCAGCTGTGTTTGACCGCCGCCACCTCCCGCACCGAGCACACAACCCCGTCCAGGCCCGCTTTTCGCGCCAGCCGGGCCAGGCGCAGCGCGTACGCTGCGGGCTCGTCTTGCACCCCCACCTCCCGGAGGTCACCCGGGCCGGCGCTGGTGAGGGCGGTGACGGCCAGGACCAGGGGCGGAGCCTGCGAGGCCCGCCGGGCCCCCTCCGCGGCCCGCCGCATCATCTCCAGGCCCCCGCAAGCGTGCACGTTGAACATCCACACCCCCAGACGCGCGGCGGATGTGGCCGCCTGCTCCACGGTGTGGGGGATGTCGCAGAACTTGAGATCCAGGAACACCCGGGCCCCGCGCTCCTGCAACTCCCGCACCGCCTGCGGGCCCGCGGCGGTGAACAGCTGCAAGCCCACCTTGAAGTACCGGACGGGCGGGCACAGACGGTCCACCCACCGCCTCGCCGAAGCCAGGTCGGGGACATCCAGGGCCACCACCAGCTCGGTCACGCTTGTTCGGCCAAAGCCGGTCCCGAAAGGTCCAGGGAGCCCACCAGGGCCGCCACGCGGGCCACCCCCTGGGCCCGCAGGTACTCCCGCAGGCCCCAAAGCACCTTCACGTGCGCCTGCGGGTCCGCCAGCAGCGCGGAGCCCACCGCCACCGCCCGCGCGCCGGCCAGCAAGAACTCCACCGCGTGCTCCCAACTGGCAACCCCGCCAGCTCCCACCACCGGCACCGGCACCGCCCGGGAGATCTCCCACACCAGCCGCACCACCACCGGACGGATCGCGGGCCCGGAAAGCCCCCCGGTGATGCCTCCCAGCTTGGGCCGACGGCTGTGCACGTCTATGGCCATGGCGGGAAGCGTGTTGGTCACCACCAGTACGTCCGCGCCCGCGTGAACTGCCGCCCGCGCGCAGCCGGTGGGGTCCAGGAGGTCCGGGGCCAGTTTTACGAACACCGGCAGGCGCGTCAGGCGCCGCACGGCAGCCACCAGCGCAGCGGTGCGCTGCGGGTTCTGCCCGAACAGGAGGCCGTCGGCTACGTTGGGGCAGGACACGTTCAGCTCCAATGCGTGGATGCCCTCCGCCTCGTCCAGCCCGCGCACCACGGTGCAGAACTCCTCTACGGAGTGTCCTGCCACGCTGGCCACGATGGGGATCCCCAAGGTCCGCAAAAACGGCAGGTCCTTGGCCAGGAAGGCGGCCAGGCCCGGGTTGCGCAGGCCCACGGAATTAAGCCAGCCACCGTCCGTGGGCACCCCGTGCGGCCGCGGGTTACCGGCTGTGGGCTCCAGGGTGATGGACTTGGTCACGAAGGCCCCGAAGGCCCGCAGGTCGTACACCTGCGCCACCTCGCGGCCGTGCCCGAGAGGGCCGGAGGCGCACAGCACGGGGTTCCCCAAGCGCAGGCCCGCTAGCTCCAGGGAAAGGTCGGGTTCCACGTCACGGGCCGTTGCGCGTGGGCCCCGCCGCTCCTGTTCGGGAACACCACACACACGGCTCACGGCACCGCCCCCGCCAGCTGCCGGCGCAGGAGGGCTTCGTCCGCGTACGCCCACCGCCCGCCCACCAGGGTTCCCAGCACCTTGCCCCGGAGGTGCCAGCCCGCAAACGGGGTGTTGCGCGCCTTGGAAGCGAACTCCTCCGAGCGCACCGTCCACTCCGCGTCGGGGTCGAACACCACCAGGTCCGCTACCCCGCCCTCAGCGAGCCGGCCGGCCGGAAGGCCCAGCACCCGCGCCGGCTCGCAGGTCACCGTGCGGAGGGCCTCTTGCAGGCTCCAGCCCTGCTGGTGCACCAGCCGCGTCAGCACCACGCCCAGCAACGTCTCCAGGCCCACCACACCGAAGGGAGCCCGATCAAACTCCACCAGCTTCTCCCACGGCGCATGAGGAGCGTGGTCGGTGGCCACGCAGTCCACGGTGCCGTCGCGCAGGGCCTCCAGCAGGGCCTCCACGTCCTCCGCGGTGCGCAGGGGCGGGCGGACCTTAAAGTTGGTATCAAAGCCCTCCACCGCCTCGTCCGTGAGGGTCAGGTGGTGCGGGGTCACCTCCGCGGTGACCGCAACGCCCCGTTCTTTGGCCTGCCGGATCAACCGTACGGCACCCGAAGTGCTCACGTGCTGCACGTGCAGGTGCGCGCCCACCTCCTCCGCCAGCACCAGGTCCCGAGCCAGGGCGGCCTCCTCCGCGCTGCGCGGGATCCCCCGCAGCCCGAGCCGCGCGCTCACCTCGCCCTCGTGCATCATCCCGCCCGCGGACAGGTTCACATCCTCGCAGTGCTGGAGGATCGGTAGATCAAAACTTTTGGCGGCCACCAGGGCGCAACGCAGCAGGCCCGCATCCTGCACCCACCGGCCGTCGTCCGACAGTGCCACCACGCCCGCTGCGGCCAGGGACGCGATGGGGCTCAGCTTTCGGCCCTCCAGGCCTTTTGTGACCGCGCCCACCGGGTGCACGCGCACGCTGGCCTGGCGCGACCACTCCCGGATGGCCGCCACCACCGTGGGGTCGTCCACGGGAGGGCTGGTGTTGGCCATGCACACCACCGTGGTGACCCCTCCGCGGGCCGCGGCGCGGGCGCCGGAGTTGATGTCCTCCTTGTGGGTCTGGCCCGGCTGCCGCAGGTGCACGTGCAGGTCCACCAGGCCCGGGGCCACCACGAGGCCCCTCAGGTCAAAGCTCGCCTCCACCCCCGGCACCTCAGAGCCGGGCGGCAGCAGCGCACGGAGGACACCGTCCTGCACCAGCACGCAGGCCACGGTGTCCCGGCCCGAGGCCGGGTCCACCACCCGGGCGTCACGCAGCAGCAACCCCATCAGGACCTCCCCACAAGCGCAAGCGGCGCGCGCTGGATCGGGCGCAGCTCCGCCTCAGGCTGCTGCTGGGCTAGCAGGGCGTACAGCACCGCCATCCGCACCGGCACCCCGTGCGCCACCTGCTGCAGCACCGCGGAGGGAGGTCCGTAGGCCACCTCCGGGGTGATCTCAACCCCCAGATTCATGGGCCCGGGGTGCAGGACCAACACCCCCGGCTTGGCCAGGCGCAGCCGCTCCGGGGTGAGCGCGTAGGCGCGGTGGTACTCCCCCAAAGACATCCCGAAGCTTGTGGCCTGCCTTTCTGCCTGCACGCGCAGCGCCATCACCACGTCCGCGCCCTCGAGGGCTTCCTCCCAACGGTGGCAGGTGCGAACCCCGGGTGCGCTCAACTGCTGCGGGGTCAGGGTCGCCGGCCCGCACAGCAGCACCTCCGCACCCAGCTTGGAGAAGCCCCAGGCGGCGGAGCGCGCCACCCGGCTGTGCAGCACGTCGCCCACGATGGCCACCTTCAGGCCCGCCAGGCGCCCGAAAGCCCGACGTACGGTCAGCAGGTCCACCAGGGCCTGCGTGGGGTGCTCGTGCATCCCATCGCCCGCGTTCACCACGCTGCAGCGCACCCACCGGGCCACCCGGTGCGGTGTACCGCTGCATTCATGCCGCAGCACGATGGCGTCCACCCCCAGTGCCTCCAGGGTGAGGGCGGTATCCACCAGGGACTCGCCCTTCCGCACGGAGCTGCGCTCGGGGTCGAAGTTCACCACCTCCGCGCCCAGGCGACGACTCGCCAGCTCAAAGGAGGTGCGGGTGCGGGTGCTGGGCTCGTAGAAGACGTTGGCCACCACCCGCCCCCGCAGGGCATCCGGCGGAAGGCCTCCTGAGGCGGCGCGCTCCGCCAGGTTCAACAGGTGCAGGATCTGGTCGCTCGATAAAGGCCAAAGACCCAGGAGGTGCCTACCCAGCGCGTTCACCTCACCACCTCCCCGGGTCGGCCAGAGGGGCGAGCAGGGGCAAAAAATTTACCTTCCCGCCGACCGGCAAGGAAGGCCACCTGCGGTTTGTTTCCCCTTGCCGGCCTCACTGGACCGACTTAAAGGTGCTCTCAGGGCGATGCTAGCACGGCGCGCGCGTGCCGTCAACCGCGCTTCTATCCCAGACGGAAAAGGGCTGGGGCCCGAGGGGTTCCCCGGGCCCCAGCGGTTTGCGGAGTCTGGCTGCAGCTTACCAGCTGGTAGCCGCGTACAGCCCCAGGAAGGTGCCGATGTCCGTACCCCCGGCTCTGGCGGTGGCGTAGTAGACCGTCACGTCCACCTTTGGAGCCAGCGTCCAGGTAAACCCGGCTTCCACCAGGCTCCACGAGGTGCCGGACAGAGGCTCCCTAAGAGACGTCTTGAAGTCACCCCACTCGCCCAGGGCCCAGCCCTTCACGTTTTCCATTAGCTGCAGGTCCAGGCGCGCGCCAAAGGCACGTAGGTTGGGCGTGTACGCAAACATCGGATAGAAGTCTGGTGATTGCAGCCCAGCCCGCGGGCGGGGGATCTGAAGAGGGTCGAAGTCCTTGTACCACAGCGCCAGCTTGGGGGACATGGGCTCCACGCCCAGAAGCTGCGCAAGGTCCAGATCCGCCCTGGCAATCCAGTACGACCCGCTTGCAGCCGTGGTTGTGTTGTTGTAGCTCGCGTACTCCACGGTCAGTTTCAGGCCCGCGAGAAGGGCGCCCGACAGGTCCGCGCTCCACCCGGAGCCCTGCTGCGCGCCCAAATGAGGCGCACCGGCAGCCGCGGCGCCGTTCAACTGGTCTAGCCGATAGTTCACCCCGAGGGTCCACCCCGGAAACAGCGCAAACGACAACCGGCCCCCGTAGACCGTAGCGGGTGTGCCCTGATCGGCATCCGCCCACTGGGCGAAGCCAAACAGGGTAAACGGGTCCAGGCGGTACCGGACCTGCACGCCCGTGCGCCGATCGTTGCGGTTCCCCTCGTTCAGGAGAAGGCCCACCGGCCCCAGGGTCACGACATCACGGCCAGCTCGCAGCCACAGGCCGGGGATGTCGAACAGGTTGTCAACCGTTAGGTACGCCCGGTCAAAGTCCACGGTGGCCGCGGCGCCCACGGCCGAGGTGTACCGTGCCCGCAGTGTAACGGTCACGTTGTCGGCTACTCGGCCGCTGTACGTGAGGCGCACGCGCTGGCCCAGGTCCGCAGCACCAAACTTGTAGCTTGGGCCGAAACCCACCAGCTGTGAGCCGCTTACCGACTGAGG
>PSLI01000041.1:0-16219 GCA_040289515.1 Candidatus Sysuimicrobiota bacterium | reverse complement strand
CCTGCGCTTCCGCCGCGGGTGCCGCGTGGGCTGCCCGAGCCCGTACCGTGCCGGGTCCGGACGAGCTGGCGGGCCGGGCCGGCGAGACGGTGGAGGTCCAGGGGCTTTCGGCCAGCGCGGGGAGCCGTTTCCTGCTGGACACCACCTGGGTCCTGCAGCCCGCGGGCGTGCGCCCTAGCCGCGTCGTGGTTTTTGGGCGCGCGCAGGTGGGTGTCGGCGACCTGGTTCGGGTGCGGGGCCGGGTTCTGCCGCCCGGGTCGGACAACCCCGGGGAGCCCGCCGCTCGGTGGCTGTACCGGCACGGAGCCCGGGCGGTACTGCTGGCGCAGGACGTCCGGGTGCTGGAGCCTGCGCGCGGTTACCGGTGGCTGCAGTGGGCGGCCTCGATTCGCGAGGCCCTGCGCGAGGTGTACCGCCGCGCCGTAGCTTCTCCCCTGGACGCGGTCCTGGCCGGGGTCGTGCTGGGCCTACCCGTGCCGGATGACAGCCTGCAGGAGGCCTTCCGCAACAGCGGGCTGGTGCACGTGCTGGTGGCGTCCGGGGCTCAGCTGTCCACCGTGGCTGCGGCCGCGTACCTTCTCCTGCGCAGCGCCCGCAGGTCCGTGCGCGCCCTGTTGGCCTTGGTGTGCGTGGTGGCCTTCGCGTGGGTGGCAGGGTTCGAGCCGTCCATGGCGCGGGCCGCCCTCATGGCGGCGGGGGTTGTGGGGGCCGGGCTGCTCCGCAGGGAAGCAGATCCGCCCACGCTGCTGGCATTCGTGGCCGCGGTGCTGGTGGCTGCGCGCCCCCTGTGGCTGCTGGACGTGGGCTTCCAGCTGTCCTTTGCGGCCACCGCGGGGCTTGTGCTGATGGCGGAGCCGCTTGCGCGGTGGCTGAAGTTCGGTCCCCGCATGCTCCGCGAGGGTGTTGCCGCCGCCGTGTGCTGCCAGCTGTTCGTAACCCCGCTATTGCTTTGGCACTTCGGGCAGCTGCAGCCGTGGGCGGTGTTGGCCAACGTGCTGGCCCTTCCCGCCTCCACCCTGGTCGTCCCCGTGGGCCTGGCGGGGGGTGTGCTGGGGTGGCTGTGGCTGGCACCGGCTCTACCCGTCCTGTGGGCCGCAGGGGCGGGCTGCGCGTACCTGGTGTGGGTGGCCCGCACGGTTTCCTCGCTGCCCGCGTCCACCGTGCACGCCGCCGACCCGAGGGCCGCCGCAGCGCTGTTGGCATGCTGGGTGCTTGTGGGGGTGGCCGCATGCCGCGGATGGTTGCGCCCGACCCGGGCGGTGGTAGCCGCAACACTGGCCTTAGCCGTGGCCGTGTGGGTGCGGCTGCTCCCCGCGCCCGCGCACACAGAGGTGGTGTTCCTGGACGTGGGGCAAGGTGACGCCATCGTGGTTCAAAGCCCCCATGGCCACCGGCTGGTCCTGGACGGCGGGCCGGAGGCGCAGCCCCTGGTGGGCTATCTGGCCAGGCAGGGCGGAAGGGTAGATGTGGCCGTGCTGAGCCACCCGCACGCGGACCATCTGGTCGGGCTGGTGCACGCCTTGCGCCGCTTCGGGGCTGGCCTGGTGCTGGACAGCGGGTACCCGCACCCCACGCCCGTGTACGCGGAGTTCCTGCACACGGTGCGGGCCAGGCGCATCCCGTACCGGCTGGCTCGCCGGGGCCTGCGGATCCTGCTGGGCGAGGTGGAGGTTCGCGTGCTGTGGCCTGCCGTCCTGTGGGAGGGAGCTTCCGCGGTCAACGAGAACTCCGTGGTGGTGCTGCTGCGCTACGGCCGGGTGCGGTTCCTGTTTCCGGGAGACGTGGAGGCGGGCGCGGAGGGCGCGCTGGTGGCCGCGGGGGAGGATCTTGGGGCGGAGGTGCTGAAGGTGCCCCACCAGGGCAGCCGCACCAGCAGCTCGGAGCCTTTTCTCAGAGCGGTGTCCCCGCAGCTGGCGGTTCTGTCCGTGAAGGCGGCAAACCCTTACGGCCACCCGCACCGGGAGGTCGTGGCCCGGTACGCGCGCCTGGGGATTCCCCTGTACCGGACGGACCGTGACGGCGCGGTGACCATCCGCACGGACGGGAGGACGCTATGGGTGCGGACCAGCAAGCCGCCGTGGTGCTGTACGGCGTGGTGGACCGGTTGGAGGACGAGGTAGCCGTCCTGGTCCTCCAGGGGGGTCAGGCAGCCTTCCTGCCACGCTCGGCCCTGCCCCTGGGCGTCCGGGAGGGCTGCGGCGTGCGGATGCAGGTGCGCCTGGTACCGAACCCGTGGCGGGCGCGGGTGCGGGACGAGCTGCGGCGGCTGCGGGAGGGGGAATGAGGGGCCGCGCGGCGCGGGTGTACCTGGTGGTGGGCGAGGAGGCCTGGCTGCGTCGCCAGGCGGTGGATCGGATCGTGAGCGCGCACCTTTCGGCCGCGGACAGAAGCCTGAACCTGGATCGGCTGGACGCGGGCGAGCTGGACGTCTTCGAGCTCCTCACCCGCCTGGACACGCTGCCCTTCTTTGGGCCCGCTCGGGTGGTGGTGGTCCAGGAGGTCCACCGCATGCCGGCTCCCGCGCAGGAGCGGCTGGCCTCTCACCTGGAAGCAGGCCCTCCGGCGTCCGTAGTGGTGTTGGAGGCGGCTTCCCTAGATCGGCGGCGCCGCCTGTGGAACGTGGTGCAGAGGGTGGGGGAGGTGGTCGAGGCCGACCGGGTAGACGACCGGCGTGCGGTGGCGTGGGTAGCCTCCCGCGTGCGGGAGCTGGGGAAGCGTATCACCGGCGATGCGGCCCGGGCCCTGGGGGCCGCGGTGGGCACGGACCTGCAGGCGCTCGCGTCGGAGGTGGAAAAGCTGGTGGCCTACGCGCACGAGGATGCCACCGTGGAGCTCGCCCACGTGGAGGCCGTGGCCTCGCACGGTGCCGAGGTGTCCGTGTTCGCCCTGACGGACGCGGTGGCCCGGGGCGAGGCCGCGCAGGCGTTGCGGGTCCTGCACCGGCTGCTGCAGCGGGAGAACCCTGTGGCCCTGGTGGCGCTGCTGGCGTCCCACTTTCGGGCCTTGGTGTACGCGCACGCGCTGTCGATCCAGCATGCGGGAGCTGCGGAGGTGCGCCGCGTGCTGGGTAACCGGGCGTGGCGGTTCGGGGCGTACCGCGAGCAGGCGCGCCGCCTGGGCAGCGAGCGCCTGGCGCAGCTGTACCAGCACATCGAGCGAACCGACCTGCAGCTGAAGACGTCCGCGGGGGCCCCGGAGGTGCTGGTCCAGCAGCTGGTGGTGCGCCTGTGCGGCCAGACCGGCGGCGGGGGCGGGACGGCCTAACCCGATGGCTGCACGGCCCGCATCAGGCGGCTTTTCCTGCGAGCGGCGGTGTTGGGGTGGAGGATCCCCTTGGCCGCGGCCTTGTCGATGGCCTTCACCGCCTCGCGCAGCACCTGCGGGTCGCGGGTGGCCCGGGCCTTCTTGGTGAGGGTCTTGATCCTGGATTTCACCGCCCGGTTGCGCAGGGTGCGTTTGATGGTCTGCCGCAACCGCTTCTGTGCAGAACGGCTCTCTTTCGCCACGCCCTTCTCGGCCTCCTCTCACCGACGGTCCGCGCGCATTGTACCATATCGCCAGCTGACCGCAGCCGGAGGTGGTGTTTTCCCTTGCACGGCGCGTCCGCACCTCCCCCAGGGTCCGGCAGCCCCAGGCAGATCGCTCGGGCAGCGGGGATCATGGCGGGTGCGGCCGTGGCCAGCCGGCTTCTCGGGGTGGTACGGGAGGCAGTGGTGGCAGCCGTGTTCGGCGCCGGGGACGCCAAGGCCGCGTACGTGGTGGCATACTCGGTGCCCTTCTTCGTGCAGCGGCTGGTTCTGGGGGGCACCCTCAGCATCGTGTTCATTCCCACCATCACTGGTTACCTGGCGCGGGGCGATCCCCGGGAGACCGAGCGCGTGGTGAACAACCTGCTCACCCTGGTCTTCGTGGTGGGGCTGGGCATGGTGGCCGCAGGGCAGCTGGTAGCCCCGTGGCTGGTCGCCGTGGCCGCGCCGGGGTTTTCGGGCTTGCCGCTCCTGGTGGGGCTGGCTACGGAGCTCACCCGCATCCTCTTCGTGGCCATGTTCTTTTTGGGAATGTCGCTGTTCCTCACCGGCTACCTGCAGTCGCACCACCAGTTCACCGTGCCCGCTCTGGCCCCCCTGCTGTTTAACGCGGTGATCATCGCCGCCTCCGTGGCTCTGGCTCCGCGTTGGGGTATCCGGGGCTTGGCATTCGCGTGGGTGCTGGGGACCGCGGCCCAGTGCCTCGTGCAGGTGCCCGCGGCGGTGCGGGCGGGCCTGCGATACCGACCTCGGCTGGAGCTGACCCACCCGGCCCTGCGGGAGGTGGTACGCCTGGCCCTGCCCGCCATGCTGGGGCTGGCGGTGGTGGAGGTGAACAGCTACGTGGACAGGGTGTTCGCCTCCTACCTGCCCGGGGGGTCCGTGAACGCGGTGGCGGTGCTGGACTACGCGTACGAGGTGGTGCAGGCGCCGGTCGGCTTCTTCGCCATCTCCATCGCCACCGCCATCTTCCCGCATTTATCCCGGCACGCGGGGACCGGGGACCTGGAGTCCCTGCGCCGCACCGCATCCCTGGGGTTGCGGGCCGCGGTGTTTGCCACCGCCCCGGTCCTGGCTGTGTACGTGGCGGTTCCTGACCTGCTGGTGCGGGTGCTGTTCGAGCGGTACAACTTCAGCCCGGAGGCCACGCGGGCGGTGGCGGCGGCGGTGGCCGCGTACGGGGTGGGTTTGGTTTCCGTGGCGTGCTATACGGTGATCACCCGGCTGTTTTACGCTCTGCACGACATGTCCACCCCGGTGCGCGTGGGGGCCGCCACGATTCTCCTGAACGCCGTCCTGGACTGGGTGTTCATGCGCTGGTGGGGACACGTGGGCATCGCCCTGGCCACCTCCGCGGTGTCCACCGCCAACGTGGCCGCCCTGCTGTGGCTGGCGCGCCGGCGGTTGGGGTCTTTAGAGGGGCGCCGGGCCGTGCGCACCGTGCTGCGCGCCGCTGCCGCGGCGCTGCTGTGCGGGCTGGCGGCGTGGGCAGCCGCCACGGGAGCCGGGCTTTGGGTGGATCCCCAGCGGCTACGGGGCCAGTTGGTGCAGCTCGCGCTCGCTCTCGGAGCCGGAGGGCTAGCCTACCTGGTCACCAGCGCGGTGGCCCGAACGGAGGAGCTGGGGGTGGTGCTGGGTGTGTTCCGGCGCAGACCCGCTTCCAGCCGCGCTTGACCGGCCGGATCCACCGGTGTTACGGTGGCCGTGGGATTAGCACTCTACTGTCCGGAGTGCTAGGTCATGCTGGCGCACAAGCTGGACGCCCGCAAGCAGCAGATCCTCTGGGCTGTGATCCAGGAGTACGTGGCCCGGGCGGAACCGGTGGCCTCCGAGGCCGTCTGCCACCGATACGGGCTCGGCGTCAGCGCCGCAACCATCCGGAATGGGATGCATGCGCTGACGGAGATGGGGTACCTGTACCAGCCCCACACCTCGGCAGGCCGCGTGCCCACCGACCGTGCATACCGCGTGTACGTGGATCGGCTGATGGCGGGTCACCTTCTCTTCGCCCGCGACTCCTGGCTCAGCTCCACAGAGCGGGAGCGGATCCGCCGGCGCCTACAGGGCAGGGACGACCCGGAAGAGGCCCTCACGGAAGCCGCGCAGACTCTGGCGGCCCTCACCGACTACCCCTCGGTGGCCAGCACGTCCGGCGGACCCCGCCAGCTGCGCCGCCTGCACCTGATCCCCCTGGTGGAGGACCGGGCCCTGATGGTGGTGGTGACGGAAGGAGCTGTGGAGCAGCGGGTGGTGCGCCTGCACCGGCCGGCCACGGAGGACGAGCTGCGGCGCGTCTCCCAACTGGTCACCCAGGCCCTCGCGGGCCGGACCATCTCTGACCTCTCCGACTCCGAGGTGGAGCGGCTGGGGCATGGCGACCTGGTGGCACGCGACCTGGTGGTCGCGGTGGTGGAGCACCTGCGCCGCTACGGGGGCCTCCGCACGGGGGTGCGGTTCTTTGTGGAGGGCGTGTCCAACATCCTCAAGCAGCCGGAGTTCCAGGACGTGCGGCGGGCCCGGCCCGTGCTGGCCGCCCTGGACCGGGAGGAGGTCCTGCGGGACGTGCTCCTGCCCGCACCCGCCGACGTGCACGTGCGGATCGGGCGCGAGAACCCCGTGGACGACATCCGGGGTTGCAGCGTGGTGGCTGCCGCGTACCGGGTGCGGGGCCGGATCGTAGGCGTGGTGGGGGTGGTCGGGCCCACCCGCATGCCGTACGCCCGCACCATCGCCCTGGTGCGGTACCTGGCCCAGACTCTTTCCGACACCCTGAGCCGCGTGGTCTGACGCCGCGGGAGGGACCCGACCCCGGACACCGTTCCCTTGTTTGGGGTACCCTTCTTACTTAGGTGGACTCCCCGACTCCGCAGGGCGACACCGCCGGAAGTCGGGGATCGGCGACGCGGGGAAAAGCACAGCCATGGCGCGCGACTACTACGAGATTCTGAACGTCCCACGGGACGCCTCGCTGGAGGAGATCAAGGCGGCGTACCGCCGTCTGGCCCGGGAGTACCACCCGGACGTCCGCAAGGACGACCCGCAGGCGGAGGAGCGGTTTAAGGAAATCAACGAGGCCTACCAGGTGCTGTCGGACCCGCAGAAGCGCGCAGAGTACGACCGCCTGGGCCGGCGGGCAGCCCCGGCCCCCGGACCGACAGACTTCCGCAGCCCCTTCGACGATTTGTTCGAGGCGTTCTTCGGCGAGCCTGTGCGCCGGCGGGAGCGGGGCCCACAGAGGGGCGCCGATTTGCGGTACGACCTGGAGGTAACGTTGGAAGAGGCGGCACGGGGCGCGGAACGCTCGGTGGAAGTCACCCGGCTGGAGACCTGCGCTTCGTGTTTCGGGACCGGCACGGAGCGGGGCGACGGGGTACAGGACTGCCCCGCGTGCCGCGGCACGGGGCAGCTGCGGTACTCCCGCAGGACCGCCTTCGGCCACTTCACGCAGATCACCACCTGTCCGCGGTGCGGGGGCGAGGGTGCGGTGCTGGTCAACCCTTGCACCCGGTGCGGCGGGGCGGGGCGGGTGGAAGCGCAGCGCACGGTCACGGTGCGGATTCCGCCTGGCGCGGAGGAGGGGACCACCCTGCGGGTCCCGGGGGAGGGGGAGGCGGGCCAGCACGGTGGGCCGCGGGGCGACCTGTACGTGGTGGTCCACTTGAGCCGGCACCCGGTTTTCCAGCGAAAGGGACTGGACCTGTACGCGGACCTGAAGGTCTCCATGGTCCAGGCTGCCCTGGGGGACGAGGTGGAGATCCCCACCCTCGAGGGACCTGAGCGGTTCTCGCTGCCCGCGGGGGTGCAGCCGGGAGAGGTGCTGACCCTGCGGGGCCGCGGGATGCCGGATCTTCGCGGGCGCCGCGGCGACCTGCAGCTGCGGGTGCGCGTGGAGGTTCCCCGGCACCTTACCCCGGAACAGCGCCGACTCCTGGTGGAGCTGGCCCGCACCATGGGGCTGCACGTCAAGCCGCAACGCCGCAAGTTCTCCGACCGCGTGCGGGATCTGCTGTCGTGAGGCCAATTCCCTCCCGGTGGCTGGAGATTTCCCTGCTCACGTCCCGCGAGGCTCAACAGGCCGCAGCCGCATACCTGCTGGAGCTGGCGGGCGGCTGCGTGGAGGAGGGCCGGGGCGATGGCGTGCTGCTCACGGCATGGCTGCCCGACGATCCCGTCTTTCGCAGATGCGCGGAGGCTGTGCGGGAGCGGGTGCTGCAGCTTCGCGCGTACGGCCTGGACCCCGGACCCGCAGAGGTCCGTGTGCGGGTCGTGCCGAGCCGGCCGTGGGCGACCGCGTGGAGGAAGCACTTCCGCCCCTTCCGGGTGGGCCGGTTCCTGGTGCGGCCCCCGTGGCTTCGCAGCCCTCGGCGTGCGGGCTGCCGCGTGGTGGTACTGAATCCCGGCATGGCCTTCGGCACCGGGCTGCACGAGTCCACCCGCCTGTGCCTGCGGGTGCTGCCGGAGGTGGTGCGGCCGGGCTGCCGGGTGTTCGACGTGGGCACGGGCTCCGGCATCCTGGCCATCGCGACGGCCAAGCTGGGCGCACGGGTGGTGGCGGTGGACTGCGACCGGTTGGCCTGCCAGATCGCCAGAGCCAACGTGAAGGCCAACCGGGTCTTCGACCGCGTGCGGGTGCGGTGCGGGGATCTTTTTGGCCCGCTGCGGGGCCGCGCGGACGTGGTGCTGATGAACATCACTGCGGAAGTGCTCCTGCGCGCGGCGCCGCTGGTGCGCGGCTACCTCCGCCCGAAAGGGGCGTGGGTGGTCTCGGGCATGGTGGCGGCCAACGCGCCCTCGGTGCTGCAGGCAGCTCAGGACCAGGGCCTGCACATCCGGCGGGTGCTGCGCGACGGTGAGTGGCGGGCTGCGGTGCTGCAGGCCCCGGGCCAGGAGCAGGGGTAGCGGTGCGGCGCTTGCTGGTTCGCCCCGACCCACAGGAACCCTCCACCCTGCTGCTCGATCCCCCGCAGGCCCGGCACGCCCTGAAGGTCCTGCGCCTCAGGCCCGGTGACCGATTCCTGGCCTTCGACGGCGCCGGCCACCACTGGGAGGCCGAGTTGGTGCAGACCACACCCGCGGTGCGGGCCAGGGTGGTGGGTCCGGTGCCCGCACCAACGGTTCCGTACCGCCTGACCCTGTACCAGGGCCTGCCCAAAGGCGACCGCATGGACCTGGTGGTGCGCATGGGGACCGAGCTGGGTGTGGCTGCCTTCGTGCCGGTACGGACCCGTCGCACCGTGGCCACGGGGGAACGGTTGGACCGCTGGCGCAGGGTGGCCGCGGAGGCGGCCAAGCAGTGCGGCAGGCCCACCATCCCGCAGGTGGCGCGGGTGGTGGATTTCCCGAAGGCTCTGGAGCGCTTCCAGCTGCACCAGCTGCGCCTGGTGCTGTGGGAGCGGGCGACGGATCCTCTCACCCACTGGGTAAGCGCTTCCCCCGCGGAGGACCTGGCACTGTTCGTAGGCCCCGAGGGTGGGTTCGACCCTGAGGAGGTGGCCAGACTGCAGACCGCGGGCGTCCTGTGCAGCCTGGGGCCCCTCGTGCTGCGCACGGAGACCGCCGCGGTGGCGGCTGCGGCGGTGGTGCTGGGGCTTCAGGGCTTTACTCCCCCGCAGACGCCTGCTAGAGTGGATAAAAAGCCATGAAGGCTCTCCGGGAGGGAGCTATGGCTGGAGGATCCACGCACCCGCTTGCCCCGCAGGGGCTCCCGCTTCCCGGTTCTGTGCGCCCGTAGGCGCCTTCGTGGCGGGTCTTGTATAGCTATGCACATTCGTGCATACTCATGCCACGGAGGGGACAGATGACGGAAGCGTACCTGGCGCTGGAGGACGGGCTGGTGCTGCGGGGTCGCAGCGTGGGCGCAGAAGGCGAATCTTCCGGGGAAGTGGTGTTTACCACCAGCATGACGGGCTACCCGGAGGTCCTCACCGACCCCTCGTACGCGGGCCAGATTGTGGTGATGGCGTTCCCCATGGTGGGGACCTACGGGGTGGAACCCTTCTGGCAGGAGTCCCGCCGACCGTTCCTGCGCGGGTTCGTGGTGCGGCACGCCAGCCCGCACACGTGGCACTGGGCGGGGCGGATCACCCTGCCCGAGTACCTGCAGCGGTGGGGAGTGGTGGCGCTGGAGGGCGTGGACACGCGGCAGCTGGTGCGCCACCTGCGGTCCGGGGGGCTCAAGCGGGGCGTGCTGGCCACGGGTCCGCAGGAACCTCAGGCCCTGGTCCAGCGCGCGCGGGCGGTGTCGGACCTCTCGTGCGTCGATGTGGTGGAGGAAGTATCGCCGCCAGCGCCCTTCACCCTGCCCGGTCCCGGGCCCAGGGTGGTGGTGGTGGACTGCGGGCTCAAGCTGGGCATCGCCCGCGAGCTGCACGCCAGGGGCTGTGAAGTGGTGGTGATCCCGCACCGTGCCAGGGCGGCCGAGATTTTGGCCCTGAACCCGCACGGGATGGTGCTGAGCAACGGGCCGGGAGACCCCGCGCGCCTGCAGGCCACCGCTCGCGAGGTGCGGGCCTTGTGGGGTGTGGTGCCGGTATTCGGCGTGTGCCTGGGCAACCAGCTGCTGGCGTTGGCCGCGGGCGCTTGCACCTTCAAACTGCCCTTTGGACACCGCGGCTCCAACCACCCGGTTCTGGAGGTGGGCTCCGGCCGGGTCCGCATCACCACCCAGAACCACGGCTACGCGGTGGATGAGGCCAGCCTGGCGGACACAGGGCTGCGGGTGACCCACCGGAACCTGCACGACGGCACCGTGGAGGGGCTGGAGCACGAGCAGCTGCCCGTCTTTGCCGTGCAGTTCCACCCCGAGGCCAGGCCCGGGCCCCGCGACTCCCGGGACCTGTTCGACCGGTTCCTGGAGCGGCTGCAGCCGGCAACACGCGCAGGGGGGGCAATGTAGCATGCCCCGGCGGCCCGACCTGCACAAGGTAGTGGTGATCGGCTCCGGCCCCATCGTCATCGGCCAGGCCGCGGAGTTCGACTACTCGGGCACCCAGGCGTGCCGGGCCTTGGCGGAGGAGGGCATCGAGGTTGTCCTGGTCAACAGCAACCCCGCCACCATCATGACCGACCCGGAAACCGCGGACCGCGTGTACCTGGAGCCGCTCACCGCGGAGTCCGTGGCCCGGGTACTGGAGGCCGAGCGGCCGCAGGGGCTCCTGGCCACCCTGGGCGGGCAGGTGGCCCTGAACCTGGCCGCGGAGCTGGCTCGGCTGGGTGTGTTGGACCGGCTGGGGGTGGAGCTGCTGGGCACGCCCCTGCGCGGTATTCACGACGCGGAGGACCGGCAGCGGTTCCGCGACCTGATGACCCGGATCGGCGAGCCGGTGCCGGAGAGCGCGGTGGCCTCCAGCCCCGAAGAAGCGGTGGCCTTCGCACAGGCCCTCGCTAGCGAGGTGGTCATCCGGCCGGCCTTCACCTTGGGCGGGACGGGCGGCGGGCTGGCGGAGGGGCCCGAGGCCGTGTACAAGGTGGCCGCCCGCGGCATCGCCGCCAGCCCCATCGGCCAGGTTCTGGTGGAGCGCAGCCTGCGCGGGTGGAAGGAGGTCGAGTACGAGGTGGCGCGGGACACGGACGACAACACCATTACCGTGTGCAACATGGAGAACGTGGACCCCATGGGTGTGCACACGGGGGACAGCATTGTGGTGGCCCCCAGCCTGACCCTCAGCGACCGGGAGCACCAGATGCTCCGCAGCGCCGCCCTGCGCATCGTGCGCGCCCTGGACGTGCGCGGGGCGTGCAACGTGCAGTTCGCCCTGGACCCCGCCTCCGAGCGCTACTACGTCATCGAGGTGAACCCGCGGCTGTCCCGCAGCAGCGCCCTGGCCAGCAAGGCCACGGGCTACCCCATCGCCCGGGTGGCGGCGAAGATCGCGGTGGGCTACCGCCTGTGGGAGATCCAGAACCCTATCACCCGGGGCACCGCGTGCTTCGAGCCGGCCCTGGACTACGTGGTGGTGAAGCTGCCCCGCTGGCCCTTCGACAAGTTCGGCGAGTCCGACCGCCGGTTGGGTACCCAGATGAAGTCCACCGGGGAGGTGATGGCCATCGGCCGCACCTTCACGGAGGCGCTGCTGAAGGCGGCCCGCTCCGTGGAGGCGGGGACCGTGGGCCTGTACCACCCGCGGCTGGGCGCTCTGCCGGACGAAGTCCTGTGGGTGCGCACCCAGACCCCTTGCGACGAGCGGCTGTGGGCCATGGCGGAGCTGCTGCGGCGGGGCGCAGACCCCGCGGAGCTGAGCCGCCGCAGCCTGGCGGACCCCTTCTTCGTGGGGGAGCTTTTGCGGGTGGTGGAGCTGGAGCGGCGCCTGCAGCAGGACCGCTCCTCGGAGGCCCTGGGGGAGGCCAAGCGGGTGGGCCTGTCGGATGCAGAGGTGGCGCGGCTGTGGCAGACCACGGAGGAGGACGTGCGGGCCCGGCGGCGCGCTTTCGGCCTGCGGCCCACCTACAAGCTGGTGGACACCTGCGCGGGTGAGTTCCCCGCGGTTACCCCGTACTACTACAGCACGTACGAGGAGGAAGACGAGGCGGAGGAGGACCCGCGCCCGTGCGCGGTGGTGCTGGGCTCCGGGCCCATCCGTATCGCGCAGGGCATCGAGTTTGACTACAGCACCGTGCACGCGGTGCGGTCCCTGCGGGAGGCGGGCCTGCGGGCCGTGGTGGTGAACTGCAACCCGGAGACCGTGAGTACGGACTTCGACATCTCCGATCGGCTGTACTTCGAACCCCTCTCCGTGGAGGACGTCCTCCACGTGGTAGAAAAGGAGCATCCCGTGGGCGTGCTGGTGCAGTTTGGGGGGCAGACGGCCCTGAATCTCGCGGGGCCCCTCCATCGCGCCGGCGTGCCCATCCTCGGTACGTCGGTGGAGAGCCTGGACGTCTCCGAGGACCGGGAGAAGTTCGACGCCCTGCTGGCGCAGCTGGGAGTTCCCCGCCCGCCCGGCGGTGCGGTGCGTTCCGTGGAGGAAGCACGGGCCCTGGTGCTGCGGGTGGGGCTGCCGGTGCTCGTACGTCCCTCGTACGTCCTCGGTGGCCGTGCCATGCGGGTGGTGTACTCGCAGGAGGAGCTGGACCGCGTGGTTCGGGCTGCCGTGGCCGTGGACCTGCAGCGGCCGGTCCTGGTGGACCGGTACCTGCCCGGGGTGGAGCTGGAGGTGGACGCCATCGGCGACGGGGTGAACCTGCTCGTGCCCGGCTTCATGCAGCACGTGGAGCGGGCCGGGGTGCACTCCGGGGACAGCATGACGGTGTTCCCCGCCCCGCACCTGCCCCCCGAGGTGGCCGGGCGCGTCACGGAGATCCTGCAGCTGTTGAACCGCGCCCTCCAGGTGCGCGGCTTCCTCAACGCGCAGTTCGTGGTGCATCAGTACCGCGTGTATCTCCTGGAGGTGAACCTGCGGGCCAGCCGAACGGTGCCCTTCGTGAGCAAGGTCCTGGGATTCCCCCTGGTGCAGGTGGCCACACGGGTCATGCTGGGTGCCTCCCTGGAGGACCTGGGCTTTCCGGGCGTGTACCATCTGCCCGCGCCGCGCCAGGTGGGGGTGAAAGCACCCGTGTTCAGCCACGAAAAGCTCCCGGGCTCCGAGGTGGCCCTGGGGCCTGAGATGCGGTCCACGGGCGAGGTCATCGGGCTGGACCGGCACCTAGCCGGTGCCCTGTACAAGGCGTTCATGGCCGCGGGGGTGCGTCTGCCCCTGCAAGGCCCCCTGGTGTTGTCCGTGGCGCCGCGGCACCGCCGGGAGAGCTTGCGGCTGGCGCGACGTGCCGCGGATATGGGCCTGCAGCTGTGGGCGACCGCTGGCACCTCGGAGGCGCTACAGAGGGCGGGGATCCCGCACCGGCGGGTGAGCTATGAGGAAGCCACAGAAGCGGTTAGGGCCCGTTCCGCGGGGGCCGTGGTGTGCGTCCCCACCGCAGGCCACGACCCCTCCCGGCCGGGCTTCCGGCTGCGGCGGGCCGCCGCGGAGGCGCGGGTGCCGTGCCTCACCTGCCTGGAGACCGCCTGGGCCCTGCTGGACGCCCTGGAGGTGGCGGACGCGGTGGGGGTTCCGCAGCCCACCGCGGGCCCCGCGGCCCTCGGCTGAACGGTCTGCTGGCCAGACCAAGGGCCTGTCCCTACGGGGACAGGCCCTTGGGACTGCGACGCCGCCCGGGGCAAGCCTGGCCCACGCAGCCGGTGTATCATGCTGGGGAGAAGGGGTTCATGAACACACGGGAGATCACCGTGGGCGGGTTGCTCACCGCGCTGGCGTTACGAATTCCCTTCACGTTCCGCGGGACGCCGTTGCAGCTGTTCATCCTCGTGGTGGCCTACTCCGCCACCTTCGCCTCCCACGTACCCTCCATCCTGTCCATGCTGGTCAGCCCGGCCGCGACGGCCCTAGTGGGCCTGGGTTCTGCGGTGGGCTTCACCATCACCCTCAACCCCGTCATCGGGGCCCGCGCGTTCACCCACGCGGTGTGGGGGCTCAGGGGGGCGGTCCTGATCCAGCGCGGCTGGCCCTTCTGGGCGGCCCTCGCGGCGGTCCTTCCCGTGCACGGGCTGGGGCAAGGGCTGGCGGTGTGGTGGCCGGGCAAGGGGTTCCAGGCGGGGCTGTTCGTAGCTGCGGGCAACGTCCTCCACCACCTGCTGGACAGCGGGATCAGCCTCGCGGTGTTCCGCCTGCTGCTGCCGGTGCTGCGGCCGGAAGGGGGGGACCAGGGCCTAGCATGCCGCGCTACCACGTCGTCACCTACGGCTGCCAGATGAACGTCCGCGACTCCGAGACCCTCGCGGGCCTCCTGGAGTCCATGGGCTACGAGCCCGCGGAGCACCCGGAGGACGCGGACGTGGTGCTGATCAACACCTGCACCGTGCGGGAGGGCGCGGACGAGCGCGCCTACGGGCGGTTGGGCGAGCTGCGGCGCCTCAAGCAGCGTAAACCGGGACTGATCCTGGGGGTGGCGGGGTGTCTGGTGCAGAAGGACCGCGAGGAGGTGCTGCGGCGGGCCCCCCACGTGGACCTGGTCTTCGGGGTGCACAACCTGCACCGGCTGCCCGAGCTGCTGCGCCAAGTGCAGGAGGGCTGCCAGCGGGTCTACGAGGTGTGGGACCGCCGCCCCAAGGACGAGCCCCTGCCCGTGCTCCCTGCGGCACGTCGGGGCCGCGTGCGCGGGTATGTCAACATCATCCACGGCTGCAACAAGTTCTGCACCTTCTGCATCGTGCCCTTCGTGCGGGGCCGGGAGCGCAGCGTACCGCCCGAGCAGGTGGTGGCGGAGGTCCGGGAGCTGGCCGCGCAGGGGTTCGTGGAGGTCACCCTCCTGGGCCAGAACGTGGACTCCTACGGCCACGACTTGCGCCCGCGGACCGACCTGGCGGAGCTCCTGTGCCGGGTGCACGAGGTGGAGGGGATCCAGCGCATCCGCTTCACCACCAGCCACCCGCGCGACATGACGGAGAAGCTCATCCGGACCGTGGCGGAGCTGCCGAAGGTGTGCGAGCACGTGCACCTGCCGGTCCAGTCCGGAGACGACGAGATCCTGCGGCGCATGCACCGCACGTACACCGTGTCCGACTACCTGCGGACGGTGGACCTCATCCGGCACTACATGTCCCACGCCAGCATCACCACAGATCTCATCGTGGGGTTCCCGGGGGAGACCGAAGCGCAGTTCGAGAACACCCTGCGGCTCGTGGAGCGGGTGGGGTTCGACGCGTGCAACACCGCCGCCTACTCCCCGCGTCCGGGCACGAAGGCCGCCACCTTCCCCGACCAGGTGGACGAGCTCACCAAGCAGCGCCGCTTGTGGGCCCTCAACCAGCTGGCGGAGCGGGTGGCGTTCGCCCGCAACCAGGCCCTGGTGGGGACCACCCAGGAGGTTCTGGTGGAGGAGGTGGGCCGGCACGGCGGGGTCGTGGGACGCACCCGCACCAACAAGGTGGTTGCCCTGGACGGCTCCGCGGACCTGGTGGGCCGCCTGGTATCCGTGCGCATCCGGGAGGCGGGCTCCTGGGTGCTGCGTGGTGAGTCCGTTCGGGACGCCGCCCTGGCAGGGTAAACCCCTCGGGCAGAGGCCCGACAGGAGCCGCGGGCCCGCTGCCCCGCCGTGTTTGCGTTCGCCAACCCCATCCCGGTGACGGCGGAGGTGCGCAGGGCTTCGTAAGGCGGGCCGCGGCAGGAGAACGGAGGGCCGCGGCGGGCGCCCTGCACCAGTCGGCTTGTACCCGACCTGGTGGGCAGCCCGAGGGGGCACCTGCCGAAGCCAGCCTGCGGCAGGGGGCGAACACCTTGTCGCGTATCATCGGGGCTAAGGGAGGCTATGGGCCACCTGACCAAGCCTAGCGGCTGGGCGATGCGGTCGGGGCAAGGCAGGTGGCAGAGCGTCGGGGCGAGCAGTGCAGGCGTGAGGGTTGGCCAACTTCCCGCACAACAGGCTAAGGCTCCTGGGGGTTAGACGGGGCAACGCACGGAACTGTTGGCTACCTTGGTTTCCTTGGGGGAAGGACGCGGCCGTGATTCCTGAAATCGAACTGCGCGGAGCCGGACTGGGAGCTCCGTGGACACGGCCCGGTTTTAACGCATCGGCTCACCGCCACAACCGGTACGCGAGGGGCTGAAAATGCCTCAGGGCCGGGTCCCGTCAAGTGGTGTAAAAGCAGCTCCCATCGGGTTATACCGCCGCAACAGCCAAAGCGCTCACCGAGTCACTCC
>PSLI01000040.1:0-16255 GCA_040289515.1 Candidatus Sysuimicrobiota bacterium | reverse complement strand
GCGGGCGGCGGTCTGTCCGTCGGGAAACACCACGTTGGCGCCGCACTCCTGGCACTTGGCGGCGCGGGTGGTGGTGGCGGTGCCGGTGGCGCCGCCCGAGGCGGTGCGCCGGCTGCGCGCCGAGGGCTGCGAGGTGATGTGCGTGCGGGAGGATCCCCTGTTCGTGGCGGTGGGTCAGTTCTACGAGGATTTCACCCAGGTCTCGGACGAGGAGGTGCGGGCCCTGCTCGAGGAGTTCTGGAGGGCCCCGGAGGGCCGCGGTGGACCGTGAGGAGGCGCTAGCTCACCTGCGCGCGGCCGCAGGTGAGCTAGAAAGCCTGCTGCGGGCGGTACCGGCGTCCCTGCGCGACGGCCGCGTGGAACGGTGGACTCCGAGGGAGGTCGCTGCACACCTCGTGGGGCAGGCCCGCCAGCTGGCCACCGAGGGGCGAAAGCCGGATCCGTGCGGGCAGCCGGACGGCGAGTCGGTGGAGCGCTGGGCGAACCTGGACCTGGAAAAGCTGGCTGCGGAGCTGCGCGCAGGGGTGGACGGTTTGGCGGGCACCTCCGGGGTGGAAGGGGGCGCGGTGGCGTTGCTCGCGCAGGCGTACGTGTCGTGGACCGAACGGCTGCGGGGCTGGGCGGCGCGGCAGGGCTTCCAGATCCCCAGGGGGACACTCCTGCGCACAGCCCTTCACCGCCGACACGTGGAGCTGGGGGCGCGCATGGTGGAGTTTGCGGGCTGGGAGATGCCGGTGCAGTACCGGGGGATCGTGGCCGAGCACCGGGCCGTGCGAACGGGGGCCGGGCTGTTCGACGTCTCCCACATGGGGGAGGTGCGGGTGCGGGGCCAGGGGGCCCTTCGGACCCTGGAGGGACTGCTGTGCAACGACCCGCGTCGGCTTCGGGTAGGACAGGCCCTGTACACGCCCATGTGCCGGGAGGACGGCGGGATGTTGGACGACCTCGTGGCCTACCGTCTGGGCGAGGAGGAGTTCCTCCTGGTGGTGAATGCGGCCCGGCGGGAAGTGGACGCCCAGTGGGTGCGGGAGCACGCAGAGGACTGCGAGGTGTGCGACGCGTCGTTTTTGACCTCCCTGCTGGCCCTGCAGGGCCCGCGGGCGCAGGAGCTGCTGCAGCAGGTGGTGGAGGTTGACCTGGCTCAGCTGCCCCGCTTCCACGTGACGCCTCCCGTGCAGGTGGCAGGGGTGCCGGCGCGGATTTCCCGCACCGGTTACACGGGGGAGGACGGTTTCGAGATTCTCACGGACTGGCCGGACGCGGTGGCGGTGTGGGACACCCTGGTGTCCAGAGGCGCTGTCCCGTGCGGGCTGGGCGCGCGCGACACCCTGCGGCTGGAGGCGGGTTACCTACTGTACGGTCAGGATGCGGACGAGAGCACCACGCCGTGGGAAGCCGGCCTGGGCTGGACGGTCAAGCTGGAAGGCCGGCAGTTCGTGGGGGCCGGGGCCCTGCGGCGGCGGAGGGAGGAGGTGCACCGGCGTCTGTGCGGCTTGGTGCTAGCCGGACGCGCCCTCGCGCGGCCCGGCTGCGCGGTCCTTTGGGACGGCGCGGTGGTGGGACGGGTTACCAGCGGCACCTTCGGCCCTTCGGTGGAGCGCAGCATCGCCCTCGCGTATCTGCCCTCAGAGCTGGCAGCGCCCGGCACACAGGTGGCGGTGGAGATCCGCGGCCAGCAGGTGCCCGCGCAGGTGGTGCGGCTTCCCTTTTACCGGAGGCCTTCCGGGCATGGGATATAGTGGGGCTGTCGAACCCCGGACAGGAGGTAGCCGTGTACCCCGAGGAATACCGCTACAGCAGGGAGCACGAGTGGGCCAAGCCGGAGGACGGCCGGGCGCGGGTGGGCATCACGCGGTTCGCGGCGGACCGCCTCACGGACGTGGTGTACGTGGAGCTGCCGCCTGTGGGGGCGGAGGTGCGCTTCATGCAGCCCTTCGGGGTGGTGGAGTCCGTGAAGGCGGCCAGCGAGCTGTACGCGCCGGTCTCCGGGCGCGTGGTGGAGGTGAACGAGCGCCTACAGGACCACCCGGAGCTCGTGAACCAGGACCCGCACGGGGAGGGCTGGATGATCGTGGTGGAGATGAGCGACCCAGCTGAGCTGGAGCGGCTCATGGACGCCCAGGCGTACCGCCAGCACGTGGGGGAGGCGTAGTGCGGTACATTCCCACCACTCCGGAAGAGCGCCGGCGCATGCTGGAGGTCATCGGCGTTCGCTCCGTGGAGGACCTGTTCGCGGACGTGCCGCAGAGCGTCCGGCTGGGCCGGCCCCTGCGCCTGCGGCCCGTCCTCAGCGACCCGGAGGTCCTGCGGTACCTGGGGGGTCTGGCGGAGCGCAACGCGCATGCAGACCGCCTCGCCTGCTTCGTGGGCGCGGGTGCGTACGACCACTTCGTACCGCCCGCGGTGTGGCAGCTGGCGGGGCGGGGGGAGTTCCTGACCGCGTACACCCCCTACCAGGCGGAGGTGATGCAGGGCGAGCTGCAGGCCACCTACGAGTACCAGACCATGGTGTGCGAGCTGCTGGGGATGGAGGTGGCGAACGCCTCCATGTACGACGGTGCTTCCGCCCTTGGGGAGGCGGCGGTGATGGCCCGCGACCTCACGGGGCGTGATCGGGTGGTGGTAAGCCAGGCGGTGCACCCGGAGTACCGGCAAGTGTTGCGCACCTACACGGAGCCGCTGGGGATCCAGGTGGTGGAGCGCAGGCACGAGGGCGGTATCACGCCCGCAGACCCGCGTGCCGTAGACACCCGGACTGCGGCCGTGGTGGTGCAGCACCCCAACTTTTTCGGCTGCCTGGAGGACGTGCGGGGTTGGGCGGAGGTGGCCCACCGGGTGGGCGCCCTGCTGGTGGTGGCGTGCTCGGATCCCCTGGCCTTCGGCCTTCTGGAACCCCCGGGAGCTTTGGGTGCGGACATCGTGGCGGCAGAGGGGCAGCCCCTGGGCAACCCCCTGAACTTCGGGGGGCCGTATTTGGGGATCATCGCCACGCGGAACAAGTTCGTGCGTCGCATGCCGGGGCGCCTGGTGGGGGCCACCGTGGACCGGTACGGGCGGCGGGGCTTCGTGCTGACCCTGCAGACGCGGGAGCAGCACATCCGCCGGGAGAAGGCGACCAGCAACATCTGCACCAACGAGGCGCTCAACGCCCTGGCCGCGGCGGTGTACCTGAGCCTGCTGGGCCCCCAGGGCGTGCGACAGGTAGCGGAGCTGTGCCTGCGCAAGGCCCACTACCTGAAGGCGCAGGTGGCGCAGCTGGAGGGGGTCGGTGTGCTTTTTGCGGCGCCCACCTTCCACGAGTTCGTGGTGCGCACCCCGCGCCCGGCTGCGGCCCTGGTGCGCGCCGTGGCCCGGGAGGGGTTCCTGGCGGGGCTGCCCCTGGGGCGGTTTTACCGGGGCATGCAGAACGCGCTGTTGGTGTGCGTGACAGAGACCCGCACCCGCGACGAGATCGACCGGTTCGTGGAGGCGCTGGCCCGGGCTTCCCGAAGGGGCCGGGCGGCAGTGGGAGGCAGAAGGTGACGGACTTCCCCCTCATCTTCGAGCGCAGCGTCTCCGGGCGGCGGGGCTACGGGTTGCCGGAGCCGGACGTGCCGGCCCGTCCGCTGGAAGAGCTGGTCCCGCATCACGCCCTGCGGCAGCGGCCCCCGGCCCTGCCGGAAGTTAGCGAGCTAGAGGTGGTGCGCCACTACACCCGCCTGAGCCACCGTAACTACTCCATCGACGAGGGCTTCTACCCGCTGGGTTCGTGCACCATGAAGTACAACCCCAAGCTGCACGAGGAGGCGGGGCGGCTTCCGGGGTTTAGCCGCCTGCACCCCTACACGCCCGAGGAGTTGGTGCAGGGAGCCCTGCAGCTGCTCTGGGAGCTGGGGGAGGAGCTGCGGGAACTTGCAGGGATGGACGCGGTGAGCCTTCAGCCCGCGGCGGGCGCCCACGGCGAGCTGGTGGGGCTGCTCGTGGTCCGGGCGTACTTCGCCTCCCGGGGGGAGCGGCGGAGCAAGGTCCTGGTGCCGGACTCCGCCCACGGCACCAACCCCGCCACCGCGGCCATGGTGGGCTACGAGGTGGTCACGGTCCCCTCGGACCCGCGGGGTAACCTGGACCTCAGGGCCCTGAAGCAGCACCTGGACCACCACACGGCGGCCCTCATGCTCACCAACCCCAACACCCTGGGCCTGTTCGAGGAGCACGTGGACCGCATCGCGGAGCGGGTCCACGCGGTGGGGGCCCAGATGTACCTGGACGGCGCTAACTTCAACGCCATGGTGGGCATCACACGCCCGGGGGACCAGGGGTTCGACGTGATGCACATGAACCTGCACAAGACCTTCTCGACCCCACACGGCGGGGGCGGCCCGGGGGCCGGGGTGGTGGCGGTGAAGGCGCACCTGGAGCCGTTTCTGCCCGTGCCCGTGGTGGTGCGGGAGGCGGACCGGTACCGCCTGGACTTCGACCGCCCGCAGTCCGTGGGGCGGGTGCGGGCTTTCTACGGTAACTTCGCCAACCTGGTGCGGGCGTACGCGTACCTGCGCACCCTGGGCGCAGACGGACTGCGGGCGGTGGCGGAGCACGCGGTGCTGCATGCCAACTATCTGCGGGTGCGCCTAGCGCCCTACTACGACGTCCCGTACGACCGCATCTGCAAGCACGAGTTCGTGGCCTCTGGGGCCCGCCAGAAGAAGCGGGATGGGGTGACCACCCGGGACATCGCCAAGCGGCTTCTGGACTACGGGTTCCACGCCCCCACGGTATACTTCCCCCTCATCGTGGAAGAGGCCCTCATGGTGGAGCCCACCGAGACGGAAAGCCTGCAAACGCTGGACGCCTTCGTGGAAGCCATGATCGCCATCGACCGGGAGTGCCGGGAGGACCCCGAGCGGGTCCGCACTGCGCCCCACACCACACCCGTGGGGCGGCTGGATGAAGTGCGGGCTGCCCGTCACCCGGACCTGCGGTGGAAGCCGGGCCCGTGACCGGCTGAAGCGCATCGGGGGTTTGCCGCGGGATTGCCCCACGGCCGCTACCAGAAGGTCTGCGTGATCCTTTCCAGCCAGTTGGTGGTGCTATGGCCGCCTAGGGAGGCGGCCTGGAGCTCCTTCCGGCGCCAGATGGGCTACGCGGTGGCGCGCGCTCTGGTGGCGGGAGGGGCCCTCGTTGCTGTGTGGGCTGTGTTGGAGGACGTCGCGTTCGCCGACCTGCGGGTTGCCGCGCGGCGCAGCTGGCGAGCGGGCCGCAACACCAGCCGCCGGCTGCCGCCCCAAACCACCCCCGCAGGAGCCCTGAGGCCAGGTTTTACTTGGAGTGCTTGTCCGCCACCTTGCTGGCCCCGTAGGCTTCGGGCTTGGTCTTGGCCGCGTACCCAGAGCCCGTCACCATGCCCACCACCTCGCGGATGATGGACTTGGTGTCTCCCCGGTCACCCACGTCCACGTGGATCTCGATGGGCAGCTGCGAGTGTCCGTTGCGGGCCAGCCCCCCGGAGAGGCGCGAGGCCACCTCCAGGCTCAGGGACACCTCGTACAGGATGCGCTGGCGGAGGCTGTCCATCTTGCGGCCGTACTGCTTGCGGTAGAAGTACCGGCCCCCCTGCCCGACCCGGTGGATCACGATGGCGGTGACAAAGCACGTGTGGTCTGAAACCACCGAGTCGGTGCCCACGATGAGGTGGTACGGACGCTCGGGCTGCTCCTCCACGAAGGCCACCAGGTGGCGGAACATCTCCTCGAAGGTGAGTCGGCCCAGGGTAGGGCTGACATAATCCATGACGTGCTCCCAGGCCAGTATACAGCGGTGCCGCGCACCGCGCCCACCAAGCCCCTACAGGTCGCGTCGTCCCTCCAAAGCCCTCGCCAGGGTCACCTCGTCCGCGTACTCCAGGTCCCCCCCCACGGGCAGCCCGTGGGCTAGCCGGGTGACGCGGATGCCCAGGGGCCGGATCAGGCGCGCGAGGTACAGGGCCGTGGCGTCCCCCTCCACGCGCGGGTTGGTGGCCACGATAACCTCCCGCACCTGTCCCGTGTGCAGCCGGTCCAGCAGCTCGCGGATGCGCAGATCCTCCGGCCCCACCCCGTCCAGGGGGGAGATGGCTCCTCCCAGCACGTGGTACCGGCCGCGAAACTCCCGGGCCCGCTCCATGGCCAGCACGTCCCGGGAGTCCTCTACCACGCACAGCACCCAGGGGTCACGGTCGGGGCTGGCGCAGATGGTGCAGGGGTCGGTGTCGGTGAGGTGGAAGCACACCGAGCAGGGTCGGATGCGGGCCTTGGCCTCCAGGAGGGCTTCGGCCAGCTGACGCACCTCCTCCTCCGGCATCCTCAGCACGTGCAGCGCCAGACGCTGCGCCGTCTTCGGGCCCACGGTGGGCAGCCTTGACAGCCGCTCCACCAGACGCGCCAAAGCTTCCGGGAGCACGGGTCCTTCAGGGCAGCAGGCCGGGAAGGCTGAAGCCGCCCGCCACGCCTCGCAACCGCTCCTCCGCCCGAAGGCGGGCCTGCTCCTGAGCCTGGCTCACCGCGGCCAGCACCAGGTCCTCCAGGGTCTGCACGTCCGCGGGGTCCACCGCCTCGGCCGCGATGTGGACCTCCAGCACGCGGCCGTGTCCGTCCGCCACCACGCGCACCACACCGCCCCCCGCGGTGGCCTCCACGCGGTCCTGCGACAGCTCCTCCTGCACCCGGGCGAACTCCTCCTGCACCTTCTGCACCTGTCGCAGCACCTTGCTCATGTCGCGCACGGTCCACCTCGGCTTCCGTTCCTAGTCCTCCTCCGGCGGCTGTAGGGGCCGGAAGGCCACCGCAGGGCCGAGCAGGTGCGTGGCCTGGTCCACCAGGGGATCCCGGGGACGCCTTGAAGGCGTCCGGGGTGTGTTGGCCACCACGAACCGCACCTGCAGCGGGCGGCCGAGGACCTCCCGGATCGCCTCTTCCACCAGGCTGCTGTGGCGGGGGTCCTGCAGGGTGGTGGCGGCGAACTCCCCGCCCGCGGGGAACTCCAGCACCAGCTCGTCGCCCGCCAGGGACACCGGCCGGGCGTCTGCCAGCAGCGCGAAGGTATACGCGCGCTTCGCCTTCACCTCCTCCAGCACGCGGGGCCAGCGGCTGAGGGCCACCTGTAGTTCCGCATCCGTGGGCAGCAGGGACTGCACGGTGGGCCCGTCCGCTTGTGGGGCCCTGCGTTGCTGCGCAGTGGTGGCCTCCGCGGACGGCTCCGCCCTGCCGTGCACCAACCGCTCCAGCTTCAGCAACCGGCCCCGCAGCCCCTCCACGGTAGGGTCCGTGTCCGGCCGCGCCAGCCGCAGAAGGGCCAGCTCCAGGCTGAGGCGGGGCTGCGTGCTCCAGCGGACCTCGCCCTCGGCGGCGTGCAGCACGGAGATGGCTCGCAGCAGCTCCTCCGGCTCGAAGGCACCGGCCTGTTCCGTCAGCCGGGGGATGCGATCTGCGGGCACGTCCACCAGGTCCGCGAGGGCCGGGGAGATGCGCAGGAGGAGCAGATCGCGGAAGTGCAGGAGCAGCCGCCGCAGGGCGGCCCGGGGGTCCCGTCCGCTGTCCACCACTTGTGCGGCCACCCGCAAAGCCGCCGCCGCGTCCGCCTCCTGCACCGCCCGAATGACCGTGTCCACCACCTCGTCTTCCACGAAGCCCAAAAGGCGTACCACGTCCGCTTCGGTGATGGGTCCTTCTGCACTGCTGGCCAGCTGGTCCAGGATGCTCTCTGCGTCCCGGAGGGCCCCGTCCGCAGCGCGCGCGATCAGCTGCAGGGCGCCGGGTGTTGCCTGCAGCCCTTCCTCGCGGGCGATGCGCGACAGGCGCTCCACCACCAGCGCCGTGGGGATGCGCCGGAACTCGAACCGCTGGCACCGGGACAGGATGGTGGTGGGCAGGCGGTGGGGCTCCGTGGTCACCAGGACGAACACCACGTGGGGCGGAGGTTCCTCCAGCGTCTTCAGCAGGGCGTTCTCCGCCTCGGTGGTGAGCATGTGCGCCTCGTCCAGGATGTACACCTTGTAGCGGCTGGCGGCGGGTGCCAGGCGGACCCGTTCCCGGATCTCCCGGATCTCGTCGATCCCGCGGTTGCTGGCGGCATCCAGCTCCACCACGTCCAGGGAGGACCCCTCGCCGATGGCCCGGCAGGCGGCGCACCGGTTGCACGGATCCGGGGTGGGCCCCTGCTGGCAGTTCAGCGCCTTGGCCAGAATGCGGGCGGTGGTGGTCTTCCCCGTGCCTCGGTAGCCGCTGAACAGGTACGCGTGGCTGATCCGTCCGGAGGCGAGGGCCCCCCGGAGGGTGCGGGTGACGGCTTCCTGGCCCACCACGTCGTCGAAGGCCTGGGGCCGCCACCGGCGGTACAGGGAAAGGTGCGCCATGACTCGGAGCAGGCCGACCGACACTGGTATTCTACCTGAGAAGTGCGCCCGGAGACCTTTGGGCTGAGCATCCGCGCGGTCCTGCTGGCCCTGCAGCTTGTCGCGGCCCTGTGGGTCTACCAGGACGCCCGTGGCCACACGCGGGCAGCGTGGTGGTGGGGCCTTGCGGTGGCCGCAGGGGGCCCCGTGGCGTTCCCGCTGTACGTGCTGCTTGCGCGGCCGCCCGCTCGATTCTGGGGATTCCCGGAGGTCCTGGCGGTGGCCTGCTTCGGGCTGCTGGTGGTGCCGGTGGTAGCGACCCTCGTGGTGGGACCCCTGGTGGGGTTCGGTGCGGTGGCGGCGGTGGTGACCGCGCAGAGCGCAGCGCTGCTGTCCGGCTGCGGACAGGTCCTGCGCCGGCACGGTCAGACGTGGTCCGGGCTAGGCCTGTTCCGCCACGGTGCCCTGCGGTGGGCGGCTGTGGGCGGGTTGGCGGCCGTGCCCCTGGTGGGCGTGGTGCATTACGCCGTCCAGCCTGCAGCCGTGTACCTGTTGGGCCTCCTGGTCGGACACGAGCGGGCACGCCTGCTGGCGGAGCTGGAGCAGTGGGCCAACCCCCTGGTGCAGGCCCTGCCTGCCCTGGCGGACTGGCCCGCGGTGGCGCTGCTGGCAGTGCTGGTGGGCGGGGTGGTGCCCCTTGCGGAGGAGGCTTTCTTCCGAGGCCTCGTGTACCGGGCAGCCCGTCAGCATCTGAGCCCGCTACCGGCGGGGCTGGCGGTGGCGGCGGCCTTCGCGGCAGTACACCTGCAGGTGGTGAACTTCCTGCCCATCCTGGTGCTGGGCTGGGCGTTCGCGGTGGCCGTGGAACGCACCGGCAGCCTGGTGCCCGCGGTGGTCATGCATGCAGCCAACAACCTGGTGGCCCTGGTGGTGGCGTACGCGCAGCGGTAGAAGCTCGCGGCCGTGCACCCACCGTCGACGGGCACGCCCGCGGCGGCACCCGTGGCCCCGACTCCGGCCAGGTGCCCCTGCGGCGCCCGGGAGGGCCTGCTTACCGTTGCTTCCTTCCGGACCTGGCGGGGTTCGCAGGTCCCCGTCGCGCAGGACCCAGCCGTCCTTGCCGGGGAGCGCGGACCGGCCCCGCAGGCACGCCGCCTCGGGCGGGAGTTCAGCCCCCCTGTGGCGGATCGGGGGTACAGGGAACCGCCAGCTCCCCGCCTAGCACGGCCGCGCACCGAGTATAGCACCACCAGGAGGGCGGCCCGGCCGGAGCGAAGCAAGCCGGGGAGGCCGTCCTTGGCCCAGGTGCAGTCCGACCTGTTCGCGCGCCCGCCGGCCCGGCCGCTCAAGCTAGGCAGGGCGCAGGTGTATGTGGGCACGTGCTCGTGGACCAGGGGGTTTGAGGCCTTCTACCCCCGGGGCGCGCGCAGCCGGCCGCAGGCCCGGCTCCGGTACTACGCCACCGTGTTCCCCACCGTGGAGGTGGACGCCACCTACTACGCCCTGCTGCCCGCGGACACCGCGCGGAAGTACGCGGAGTGGACCCCTCCCGGCTTCGTGATGAACGTGAAGACCTTCGGTCTGTTCACCGGCCAGGGGGCGGAGACCGCGCGGCTTCCCGACGTGGTGCAGGCGCTTTTGCCCGGACCCCTGCGGGCCCGGCGCCGGCTGGTGGACCGGGACCTCCCGGAAGAGGTGGAGACGGTGTGCTGGGAGCTGTTCCTGGACTTCTGCCGGCCGCTGCGGGAGGCGGGCAAGCTGGGCTACGTGCTGTTCCAGTTTCCCCGCTGGGTGACGTACTCGGACCGGTTCTTCCGGCGGCTGGACCGCCTGGTGCGCCTGACCCGGGGGTACCGGCTCGCGGTGGAGTTCCGGCACCGCTCGTGGGTGGAACCCGCGGTGCGGGACCGCGTGTGGGCGGCCCTGCGGGAGCGGGGCATCGCGTACGTGGTGCCCGACGAGCCGCAGCTGGACTGGACGATCCCGGCGGAGGTGGCGGTGACCTCGGACTGGTCGGTGGTGCGGTTCCACGGCCGCAACGCGGAGGCGTGGGCCGCGCGGGGTGCGGAGGTCAAGGAGCGCTTCGACTACCTGTACACCGAAGAGGAGCTGCGACCGTGGGTGCGCCGGGCGCGGCACCTGGCGGAGCAGGTGGACCGGCTGTTCCTCATGATGAACAATTGCGAGCGCGGGCAGGCTGCGGTGAACGCTCAGATGCTCCTGGACCTCCTGGGGCAAGGTTGAGGTGACGATCCCGACCCTGCAGGAAGTCTTGCGAGCCCAGCGGCGGTTGACCGGGCGCGTGCTGCGGACCCCTGTGGTGTGCGCGTGGGCCCTGGGGCTGTGCTTGAAACTGGAATCCCTGCAGGTCACGGGGTCCTTCAAGCCCCGGGGGGCCTTCAACCACATCCTGCAGCACCTCGAGCGCTGTCGGGGCGGCGTGGTGACGGCCTCCTCGGGCAACCACGGTCAGGCGGTGGCCTACGTGGCCCGGTGCCTGGGCCTTCCCGCGGTGGTGGTGGTCCCGGAGGACGTGGTGCCCGTGAAGGAGCGCGCCATCCGGGCCTGGGGGGCAGAGGTGGTGCGGCGCGGCCGCACCACGGCAGAGCGCATCGCGGCGGCGGTGGAGCTGGCCAAGGCCATGGGCATGCACTACGTGCCGCCCTTCGATGACGTGGATGTGATCGCAGGCCAGGGGACGGTGGGGCTGGAGATCCTCAGCCAGTTCCCGGGGGTGCGGGCGGTGCTGGTGCCGTGCGGGGGAGGCGGGTTGGTTTCCGGGGTGGCATTGGCTGTGAAGAACCTGCGGCCGGACGTGCAGGTGGTGGCGGTGGAGCCGGAAGGCGCGGCGTGCTTTCAGGCCTCGTGGAGGGCCGGCCGAAGGGTTCGCCTGGACAGGGTGGACACGGTAGCGGATGGCCTCAGGGCCGTGGAGCCCGGCGAGCTCACGTGGCGCTGCGCTTCCCAATACGTAGATCGGTTCGCTACGGTGACCGACGAGGAGATCCGGCAGGCGGTGGTGCGCCTACTCAGGGAGGCGAAGGTGGTGGCGGAGCCTTCCGGCGCGGCCGCGGTGGCTTTCTTCCTGGGCGAGCCCGGCGACGCTACTGTGGCGGTACTCAGCGGCGGGAACGTGGATCCGGCCCTGCTTGTGCGCTGGCTGTCAGTGCAGCCTTGACAGGCAAATATATGTTCGCCATCATTCTGCCAGGCCAGGACCTGGGGTGCCGATTTGGTGGCGCGTCCGCTGTTGGCCGGAAGGCCGCATCTCAGACGGAGGGACACGGGGCTAGCGTGCGCCCTCTGGGATGACCGGCGGCTCGTGCGCCTGAAGCTGTTCCTGGCGGCTGTGCTATACGCGTGCGCGGCGGTGGTGGGGCGTGGGGGTTAGGTGGGTGCGGCTGGTGGTGGGCGCTTTCCAGGACGGCCGGGGTGCTCGGTACGGGGTCGTGGCCGTGGGCCCCAGCGGGACGGTGCTTCGGGTGTGGAGCGGAGGGCGAAGGGATCCGGATCCGGCAGCCGCAGCCATGCAGGCCGTGCTGGAGGGAATGTGGCAGACTAGGCGCCTGGGGCGCAGGCTGCGCCTGTGTGTGCACCCGCCGGAGGTGGCCCGGTGGCTTGGGCGGGAAAGCCCGGTGCCGGATGAATACCTGTCCTGGTTCGTCCAGGTACGGGCCCTCAGCCACACGTTCGCGCGGGTGGAGTTTCTGCCCTCAAGCTCGGCGGAGGTGGAGCTGGCCCGCAGGGTGGCCCAACAGGGAATTTGCGAGGAGCAGCCGGGCAAGGACGTGGAGCTTTTAGCCCGGTGAGGTCGTGCGCTGGCGCGCCCGGAGGGACTCGAACCCCCAGCCTTCTGATCCGTAGTCAGATGCTCTATCCAGTTGAGCTACGGGCGCGGGACTGCATACATTTTAGCGGAGCGCCTGCCGGGCTGTCCACGCGGGACTGCCTGGTCAGAGCGCGACAGGGTCCCGTGCCAGTCCACCAGCACAGGCTCCCCGCGCCGCAGCTGCCTGGTGCCGGGCTCATGGTGTGGAAGCGCGCTGTTGGGGCCGGAGGCCACCAGGACGAACGGCACCTCCTCCGCCCCGGAGGCCGCCATGGCTGCCCGGGCTGCTTCGGCCACCTCCAGCTCCGAAGCGCCCGGGCGGCAGGCTTGGAAGGCGGCGCGGACACCGAGGTCCGCCAGCCGCGCCGCCTGACGCAGCGCCAGTACTTCCCCGGGGTCCTTGCGGGCCCTGAGGGGCGCCAGCAGCCAGGAGGCCAGCAGGTAGCGCGTGTCTGGGAGAAGCTGCTGAAGCAACAGGAAATGGTCGGCGCGCAGATCGTCAGACACCGCCACCTGCTGCCAGGGCCCACGGAGAAACCCCAGCGCCCTGTTTAGTACCGGCTGCGGGCTTTCCCCGTCGCCGTAGGCCAGAATCGGCTCTGAAAGGTTCTCCTGCAAGGCGTGCAGGTTGAGCCGCGGAGCCACCACCACGGCTGCCTCGCAGGCCACGAGAAGCACACAGAGCCGCTCGTCCGCGAGGGGAGACCAGCCGCACAGATATCGGAAGTCGTCTCCGGGACCGAGGACCACCAGATCGCAGCCGACCTGCGCCATCCGACCGCGCAGGCCCTCCAGCCGTGCCGTGTGGGGACCCAAGGCCTCACCACCACGAGAACTTCTTCCGGACCTCCCGGGCGGTTTCCGGGGCGATGTCCACGGGGAGCAGGTTCTCGTACTCCCCCATGCGGGTAACCAACCGGGCGCCGTTGGGAGCCCACTTGCCCTGGAACTTCCCGAGCTCCGGGACGTACGCGATGCTGCCGCCCTGCATCATGATCCCCCCGTAGAACTCGCCGTACTGGCCCACGGCCAGAACGGGCATGAGAAGTTCCATGGTGCGCGCCCGAACCGCGGACTGCATGGTCTCGAGCATGTAGGGCATGTCGGAGGAAGCCACCATCTGCACCACGAGAATCTCTGCGCCTGCGTTGGCCAGCTTGCGGGCGATCTCCGGCACCAACAGCTCATACCCGCCCAGGATCCCCACCTTGACCCCGTGGATGGTGGTGGGCCGGTTGGGCCCCGGATCGTACTGTGCCCGTTCGTTCGGATAGAACACCTGTTTGTAGTGCTTGCTGATAATCTTACCGTTGGGCGCGATGACGAAGGAGCAGATGCGGGGTTTGGGCGGCTTGCGGGCACCCTTGGGTTTTGGAATGAGTTCACGGGTGGCTCCGCAGATCACGTACACGTTCGCCTCCCGGGCCGCCTGGCTCAGGCGGTCGGTGATGGGGCAGGGGATCGGCATGGGCTTGACGTTACCCAGGAAGTACTCGGAGAAGGCCACCACGGCCGCCCCTTCCCGGCCGGCCCGGCGGATGAACTCCACGGCTTTGTCGAGGTTGTCCGTGGTACCCTCCTCCCAGGACCGGCTCTCGCCCCAACGGTAGCGGATCTGTGCGAGCCCGAATCGCACCTACTCACCTCCGGCTCGAACAGCGGCGGCCGCGAACGCGTGCCTCCGACCGCGTGTTCTGCACGATTTTATACGCCCTCGGGCCCGTCCTCCTCCTGCAGGGAGCCGCACCGCGTGGGCGAACTGTCCAGTGGTTATGTCCAGACCCGTACGGCCCCCGCAGGAGCCAGAGGCGCGGCGCCGCCGGCGCGTCCGGGAGATCCTGGAGGCGCTGAAGCCCCGATATCCACATCCGCAGATCCCCCTGCAGCACCGGTCGCCCTTCGAACTTTTGGTCGCCACCATCCTGTCGGCGCAGTGCACGGACGAGACGGTCAACCGCGTGACCCCTCAGCTGTTCGCCCGGTACCCCACCCCGCAGGCGCTGGCCCGGGCGGACGTCCGGGCTGTGGAGGAGATCGTGCGCCCCACGGGGTTCTTCCGCCAGAAGGCCAAGGCCATCGTGGAGTGCAGCCGCCAGCTAATGGCTCAGCACGGCGGGAAGGTGCCACCCGACATGGAGGCCCTCGTGAGGCTCCCGGGGGTCGGGCGGAAGACCGCCAACGTGCTCTTCGCGGCCGCGGAGATCGAGGGATGGCCCGGCTGGCCCCGGGACCGGCGCCGCCCGGATGGCACCGGGATCGTGGTGGACACCCACGTGAGCCGGCTCAGCAGGCGGCTCAACCTGACCGCCGAGCTGGACCCCGAGCGGATCGAGCGCGACCTGATGCACCTGGTACCGCCGGAGGAGTGGTCGCGCTTCTCCCTGCGGCTCATTTACTTGGGTCGGGAAGTGTGCACCGCCCGGGCCCCGCGCTGCGCCACCTGCCCGTTGCGAGGCTTGTGCCCGTCGGCGCAATACGAGGGCTTCCCGCCCTGGATGAGCGGACGCCGCTCCGCTCTCCCCCCGCGGGCCAGAAAGCGCCCCTGAGCCCAGACCAGGGCGTACAATCGAACGGGTTCACGCCGCGGCAGGGAGGTGACGGGAGTGGAGGATCCCAGGCGGGAGCGGACGCTGGTGCTGGTGAAACCGGACGGGGTCCAACGGGGCCTGGTGGGGGAGATCCTGGCGAGGTTCGAGCGGGCGGGCCTGAAGCTGGTGGCCCTTAAGATGCTTACAGCCTCCCGGGAGCTCCTGGAGCGGCACTACCCCGCGGACGAGGAGTTCCTGCGGACCATCGGTGGGAAGACCAGGGAGGCCTTCGAGGTGTACGGCCTGGACGTGCGGCAGCGCATGGGGACCGACGACCCCTTGGAGGTGGGACGCCGCGTCCGGCAGTGGCTGGTGGAGTTCATGGCATCCGGGCCGGTGGTGGCCGCGGTGGTGGAAGGGGTGCACGCGGTGAGTGCGGTCCGTAAGCTGGTGGGCAAGACCCTGCCCCTGTTCGCGGACCCGGGGACGATTCGGGGGGACTGGAGCACCGACTCACCGACCCTGGCGAACCTGGAGCAGCGGCCGGTGCGAAACCTGGTGCACGCCTCCGGCACCCTCCAGGAGGCGGAGTACGAGATCCGCCTGTGGTTCCGGGATGAGGAGATCCACACCTACCGCAGGGCCGACGAGGCTGCGCTGTTCGGCAACTAGGGGGCGTCTGACGGTAGCTCCAGCCCAGGCAGCCGTCCCAGAACCCACACGGAACCCTGCACCAGCCATCCGGGCTCCACGGTCCGGGCCAGCTCCTCCGGGGCCACCCGGTCCACCTGGACTTCCCCCACGTCCACCGGCAGGTTGTAGAATGGCCGCTGGCTGAGCGGGTTCACGTGCCGTGCGACGGCCTGCACGGCACCCGCGACCCAGGCGGTGGCCTCGGGACGCTCCCGGTCCGGTGCCTCGTCCAGGGAGGTGTGCCAGGTGCTGGCGAAGGTCTTCGGGGGAAGGCCGAAGCCTGTCCCGTGCTGCCTCTCGGCCCAGTCCAGGGCGTCCCGGAAGCCCACCAGGGTGTCCGCGAAACCTACCAGCTCGAGGTCCACGCACACCGGCAACGACGACAACCGGCCCGCCACGCACAAAAAGTTCACCAGGTCGCAAACGAGGGGGGAACCGCCCGCTGTACGGTTCGGAGGGGTCCGCGGGGTCCAGCCACAGCTCGCCCCACCCCTCCTCCGGGTTGTCCGGGTCGGCCCCGAAGGTCACCATGGCCGCACGATGCCGGGTGGATGGCTGAAAAAAGGGCAGAAGCCCCAAGGGCTCTCCGGAGGGCCCCACCTCCACCCACAGTTCCACTCCCGCGCCCACCTGCCAGCAGCGCAGCCCCAGCCCCGGCTCCGTGGGCAGGGGGACACCTTGGCGTGCCGCCTGCTGAGCCAGGGCCTGCAGATCGGTGCCGTCCGGACCTGAAACCCCACGCAGTCGAAGTACGTCACGGCCAAATCGACAGGAGGCCACCCTTGCGGCGGCCTCCTGCACGTCGGTCGCCTCGCTGGTTCCGGCGCTTCGTCTAGCGGCGGGACCTGCGCCGACCGCCGG
>PSLI01000039.1:0-17223 GCA_040289515.1 Candidatus Sysuimicrobiota bacterium | reverse complement strand
TGGCGCTGGCGCGCGAGGAGGTGCTGCAGGACCGCCCGGTGCGCAAGCCAGCGTGCCTGATCTTCGGGGGGGAGACTACGGTCACCATCCGGGGACCCGGGCGGGGCGGAAGAAACCAGGAGCTGGCGCTGGCCGCGGCTGTCGGCCTGGAAAACCTGAGTGGGGTCCTCGTGGCCGGCTTTGCCACGGACGGTGCGGACGGCCCTACGGACGCCGCGGGCGCGTTCGCCCACGGGGGCACGGTGCAGCTCGGGCGCAGCCTGGGAATGGAAGCCGAGCGTTACCTGGCCGCGAACGACTCGTACGCCTTCTTCCAGGCCGCAGGCGGCCTGGTGCGCACGGGGCCCACGGGGACCAACGTCAACGACCTGGTGCTGGTGCTGGCCCGTTGAACTTTCGGGATGGACCCAGCCCCGTGCGGACGGAATCCGGTTCGGCGGAGGGCCTCGGGGACCTGGAGGTTGGCAAGAAGGAAGCCCACGAGCAGGGCGGCGGCGACCGCACCCGCGACGACGGCCCTGCGGCCCACAGGGCGCGCACCCATGGCAGCCGGCACCAGGATCAGAGCGCCCAGGGCCAGGAACACATCCCCCAGGCTGAACACGTTGGCCAGCGGGACGCCCTCGGGAAGCGCAAAGACGTCCCCCAGGAACCACAGCCTGGTGTGGGGGCCGATCACCGTGGAGTTGTTGTAGGTCCCGGCCGCCTGCAGCAGCGCCCACCGGCCGGCCTTGCGCAGAGCCTCTTCCGAGGCGGGCATGAGGCCTCCGTTGGCCACGATGGCGGCAGCGTTGGAGGCGAAGCCCAGGGCCACCAGCCACATCCCGGGCAGGTGGCGGTTGAACCACAAAAACCAGCCCAGCAGAACGTAGGAGGCCACGTGCACGGCCAGTTGCTGGCCCCTCAGCAGGGGCAGGGGCCCGGTCGGCTCGAAGACGGCCAGCTGCAGGCCCAGGGCCGCCAGGGGGATCCACGGGTGGCGCACGTCCGCGGCCAGGAGGTTACGGAGGCTTCCGCCCCGAGCCCACCCGAGGAAAATGGACAACGCGAGCGGTACCAGCAGCATCCGGTTCCTGTTCCGGCTCGGCGCGGGCGGCGGCCTGCAGGGCCGCGGGAACCACGGGCGTCTTCAACACGCCCCTGGCCAGCAGCTCGTCCTCCAGGGCGCGAACCACACTCAGATCGTACTGCTTTCCCGCGACCCGGTAGAGTTCCCGCACGGCCTCCTCCGGGGTCTTGGCGGGCCGGTAGGGGCGGTCGGTGGTCATGGCGTCGTAAGCATCCGCCACGGCTAAAATGCGGGCGGGGAAGATGATCTCATCGCCCCGCAGGCCGTGGGGGTAGCCGGAGCCGTCCAAGCGTTCGTGGTGCTGGGCCAGGATGTCCAGGGCGCTCCGGTGCAGGCTGATGTGCTGCAGGATGCGCACCCCGGCCTCCACGTGTCCTTTCATCTGTGAGAACTCCTCGGGCGTCAGAACGCCGGCCTTGAGCAGGACAGCGTCGGGCACGGTGAGCTTTCCCACATCGTGGACCCGCGCGATGGAGCGCAGCGCCCACAACTCATCTCCGGCGCGCCCTAGCCGTTTGCCCAGGGCGTGGGCCAGTTCGGCTACGCGGACCGAATGGCCGGCTGTGTAGGGGTCTCGGAGGTCAACGGCGTCGGCCAGGGATTCGACGAAGTTGTCGGTTTCCAGGCGGAGGCGAACGTAGTGGTGGTACGCGAGGCGCGTCGTCAACAGGGCGGGCAAGAGGAGGACGACGCTGAACGGATTTAGCTGCCACAAGACTGCAACGGCCACGGAGAGGGAGGTGACGCCCCCATAAAAGGGGGCAACCGCCTTGAAATAAGGGGGGAAAACGGTGCGGTAGGGTAGGCCTTGAACAGTGGCGATGGGCAGCACCAGAAGCAGCGTGTTGGTGAGGCTGAAGGTGAGGCCGCTGGCTGCAGCGGCAGCAAGGGTTGACGTCTTAAAGGACTCGAGGCCCATAGACCCCGTCAGGAGCCCATAGACGTTGCCCGCGATCCACACGGACAGAGCACTGTTGGCTGCATTGTAGAGGGTTTTGTACCAAGGCTTTGCCAACTGGATGTCGGAGACCGCCACGGCGAAGGCCATCAGCAGAAATGCGAAAGGCCAACCTACGAGGATAAGAACGGGAAGGGCCACCGCCGTACTGAGGGTCACTTCGAACACTTCTGTCCCAAAGGGTAGGCGGGTAGGCTTGAGTTCCGCAACGATGGCGAGGAACGTAGCCGTCATGAAAGCAGCAGCGCCAAGGGGAGAAATCTGGACCGGCGACGCTCGCAAGATGGCGAGGGCGTGGAAAAGCGTACCGACGAAGCAAAGGCCGGCAAGCGAAATGATTAAGCGCAACACCCCACGCATGGGCTCCCTCCCCGGAGCAGGGAGCAATCGGCGTGCCAGGCGCTGCGCTTAACCCGAGCTCTGTTTAGGGTTCGGAAGCCTGGACCCGGACTCAGAGCCCTAGCCCCACTTGCCGTTGGCCGCGGCCGAGAGCAGCAGCGAAGCCAGCGTCGAGAGCAGCAGAACGAGCTTTCCCCACTTGCCCATCTGTAATCCCTCCTTTCCTTTCCAGATTTCGTACCGATCGAGAGTTAGCGCCGTTCGTTCACGGGAATCCTCCCGTTGCTTGACTCGGCACAAAACTTGCTCTACGATCGTGGCGACCACGGAAAGAGGTCTACGGGACAGAGTCCCGGCGCACATACTTGGTAGCGGCGGCTGTACGCCGCCATGCACGACAACTCAGCTGCCGACGAGGATCCTCGTCAGGCCTGGTACCGCTTGCACCGCCAGCGTACGCCTTCGGGCGCGATACTGGCAGGTGAGGGCGGCGGGGTCAAGTTATTTTCGTGTTTTCGGCGGTGTACGGTGGGGTGAGGCATTGCGCGTGCTGTTTGCGTCCTCGGAAGTGGCGCCGTTTTCGAAAACCGGAGGCCTTGCGGACGTGAGCAGCGCGCTCCCCAAGGCGCTGGCCAGAGCCGGCGTGGACGTGCGGGTGGTCACGCCTTTGAACCGAGCGGTCAAAGCCGGCGGGTGGGCGCTGAGGGAGGCAGGCAGGGTGGAGGTTGTCGTGGGCATGCTGCGGGGTGAGGCGCGCCTGTGGGAGGCAGAAGACCCCTCCGGCGCACCCCGGGTGTGGTTCGTGGAACACGCCCCGTACTTCGACCGCCCGGGGCTGTACGGGGAAGGCGGCCAGGACTATCCGGACAACCTCGAACGGTTCGCCTTCTTTTGCCGCGCGGTGCTGGCGTGGCTGGACCGCACGGACTGGAAGCCTCACGTGGTGCACTGCAACGACTGGCAGACGGCGCTCGTGCCCGTGTACCTCCGCACGTGCGGCCGTGCGGACTGGGACGGCATCGCCACCGTCTTGACGGTGCACAACCTTGCCTACCAGGGCCTTTTCCCCGCAGACCGCTTCTCCGTATTGGGGTTACCCGATCACTTGTTCGACCTCGAGTACCTTGAGTTCTGGGGACAGGTGAACTTGCTCAAGGGTGGGTTGGTGTTCGCCGACATCCTCAACACGGTGAGCGAGACGTATTCGAAAGAGATCCAAACCCCGGAGCTGGGTTGCGGGCTAGACGGGCTCCTGCGCCAGCGCGCCGCCGACCTGTACGGCATCCTGAACGGCGTAGACTACTCGGTGTGGGACCCTCGGAACGACCCATACCTGCCCGCCCGATACGGCCCGGAGGACCTGTCCGGGAAGACGGTGTGCAAGGCGGCACTGCAGCCCGAGGTGGGGTTGCGCGAGGAGCCCCGCGTGGTTCTGTTCGGGATGGTGTCGCGGCTGGTGGAACAGAAGGGCGTGGACCTAGTGGTGGCGTGCGCGGACAGGTTCCCGGACTCCGGTGCCCAGCTGGTGCTGTTGGGGACCGGCGAACCCCGCTACGAGGCACAGCTGCGGGAGGCCGAACGGCGGCACCCCGGGTGGGTGGCGGTGCGTATCGGCTTCGACGAGCGCCTCGCGCACTGGATCGAGGCCGGCTGCGACGCGTTTTTGATGCCCTCCCGGTACGAACCCTCCGGCCTCAACCAGCTGTACAGCCTGCGGTACGGGACCGTCCCCGTGGTGCGCAGGACCGGCGGGCTGGCCGACAGCGTGGTGGACGCCACCCCAGAGGCCCTGGAGAGGGGCACGGCCAACGGGTTCGTGTTCGAGGAGTACTCCGTGGAAGCCTTTTGGGGTGCCGTAAGCAGGGCCCTGGCCGCGTACCGGGACCCGGCCGTGTGGGGGCGGCTGGTTCGGGCGGGCATGGCCGCGGACTTCTCGTGGGAGTGCGCGGCCACCCGCTACCTGGACCTGTACAGGCTGGCGCGGAGCAAACGCGGTGCGGTACCCTCCTGAACGTGCCACAGGCCGTCGAGGAGGGACGTGATGCCTGAGCTGCGGCGGGACGTGGTCTCGGGTCGGTGGGTGATCATTGCCACGGAGCGGGCGTCCCGCCCTACGGACTTCGCCCGTGGACGGGAGCCCCTGGTGGCCGCGGACCGAGACCGGTGCCCGTTCTGCCCGGGCCGGGAGGACCAGACGCCGCCCGAGATCTACGCGGTGCGTACCGCTGGTCCCCGCGACGGCCCGGGGTGGCGGGTGCGGGTGGTGCCCAACCGGTACCCTGCCCTGCGGATCGAGGGGGAGCTGCAGGCGGAGGGTGGACCCCTGTTCGAGCGCATGGACGCCGTGGGCGCCCACGAGGTGATCGTGGAGACCCCCGAGCACGACACCCACCTGGGCTTGCTGCCCGGCGACCAGGTGGTGGAGGTCCTCCGCGCGTACCGGGAGCGGTACGTGGACCTGGACCAGGATCCCCGCTTTCAGTACGCAACTCTGTTCCGCAACCACGGCCGCACCGCGGGGGCAAGCCTGGCCCACCCGCACTCCCAGCTGATCGCGCTGCCCGTGATCCCCCGCCGGGCGGAGGAGGAGCTGGAGGTGGCGCGCCGCTACTTCGTAGAACACGCCCGGTGCCTGTACTGCGACGTGGTGTCCGCGGAGCTGCAGCGGGGCGAGCGGGTGGTGTACGAGAACGACGTCTTCTTAGCCTACGAGCCGTACGCCTCCCGGTTCCCCTTCGAAACGTGGATCCTCCCCAAGTTCCACCAGGCCTCCTTCGGCCGCCTCGAGGACGAGGAGCTGCAGGAGCTGGCGGACGCCCTGCGGGCCACCCTGTACAAGCTGCACGCGGCTTTGGACAACCCACCGTACAACTTCATCGTGCACAGCGCCCCGTACGTGCCGCTGCCGGAGCACCTGTACCACTGGCACATCGAGATCATGCCCCGGCTGACCTCGGTGGCGGGGTTCGAGTGGGGGACCGGCTTCTACATCAACGTGATCTCCCCGGAGCAGGCAGCGGCATTCCTGCGGGAGGCTCCCGCACGGCCCCCCGCAGAGACCCCCGCGCCCCCGCGGGAGCCGGTGGAGGTGCACGGCGAGGTGGGCGCCCAGTAGCACCCCGCCGGCCGGGGCCTACTGGATCAACACGCTCGGCGACCACAGGGCCGGCTGCGGGAAGAAGTACACCACCAGCAGCGCCAGTATTTGGAGGCCCAGGAAGGGCATCATGCCCCACCAGATGTCGGACAGCAGCACGCCCGGAGGTGCCACGCCCTTGATGTAGAAGGCGGCCATGGCCACCGGCGGGCTCAGGAAGGCCGTCTGGAGGTTGACGGCCACCAGCACCCCAAGCCAGACCGGGTCGATGCCGTACGCCGGGGCCAGGGGCCAGAACAGGGGCATGAAGATGATGATGATCTCCGTCCACTCCAGGGGCCAGCCCAGCAGGAACACGATGATCAGCATCAGCCAGAGGAACTGGTGGCTCGTCAGGCCGAGGCCCGCGATGAGCTGCTCGATGACCCGGGACCCGCCCAGGCGTGCGAACACCGCGCATCTCATGGACCCGCTGCGCCAGGCTCACCACCACCTCGTGGAAGATGTCCCGCGTGGGCCAGGTGGACTGAATCTTCCACACAGTGGGCGGCTGGGCGTGGGCGATGTGCACCCGGAGCAGCGTGGCCGTGGCGGCGGCGGCACCGGCTGCCACGGCCGACTTGAGGAAGGTGCGCCGTGAGATCCGCCGAGACTTCTGGCGGTTGTAGGCCTTCTTGGCTGGGCTGCCCATGCCACCCCCCTCTCTTTCGTTCGGGTATGGTGCAGGACCGGTGCCGACTGAGCCTACATCCCCCCTTCCCGTCGGCCGAATCCGATGCCCCGCGGTTAGGGGGTTCGGGGACAAGGCCGCCGTTCTCTTCTGCGGTGCGGTTTTCCGAGACGTGGAAATCCGCGACCGCCGCCTTGGCAAGGTCCGGGCGCGGCGGGAAGTTGTTACCTGCCCGGCCGCGCAGGGGAAAACCCCAGGTGGCGGCTGATGCGCTGGGCGGCGGACACCACCAGGGCCGCCACCTGTGGGATGCGGCGGTGCGGCAGGCGGCTGGCGGGCGCGGACACGGATAGGGCCGCCACCACGCGGCCTGTGGCGTCCCGCACGGGGGCGGCCACGCAGCGGACGCCGGATTCGCGTTCCTCCCGGTCCACCGCGTACCCGCGAGCGCGGACCGCCCGCAGCTCCCGAAGCACCGCCTCCGGGTCCGTGAGGGTGCGAGGGGTGAAGCGCGAAAGCGGTCCGGGGCCCAGCAGGGCCCGCACGTGCTCTTCGGGTTCCCACGCCACCAGCACCTTCCCCACACCCGTGCAGTACAGGGGGTGCCGGGCGCCGGGTTGCGCAAACAGGCGCAGCATCCGCTCGCTTTCCACCTGCAGCACGTACACGGCCTCCGAGCCGTCGCGCACCGCCAGGTTGGCGGTCTCCCTGACGCGGTCCACCAAAGCCGCCATGACCGGCCGGGCCACCTCCGGCAGGTGGTGGGAGCGCAGGAAGGCCATGCCCACCTCGAAGGCCCGCACGCCTACCCGGTACCGGGCGTTTTCTACCGCCTGAACGAAGCCGCGACGACGGAGGGTCTCCAGGAGGCGGTGGGTGGTGCTCACAGGCAGCCGCGCCCTGCGGCTGAGGGTAGAGAGGGTCAGCGGGCAATCCTCCGCCAGGAGTTCCAGGAGGGCCAGGCCACGCACCAGAGCCCGGACCGCGCGGTCGGCGTGAGCGCGACGGTGATAGGGCTTGCGGCCGCGGGACATGGCTTTTCCACATTGTAGAAAATCCTTCCACGCGTTGACACCCCCGCGGCGGGGGGCTACGTTGGCAGCGAGAACGGTGGCTAGCGTCCGCGGCGGCTTCGGCCCCGCGGCGATCCGGGCGCCGCGCAGTGGAGGTGAGGCCGATGGAGGTCGTTTCACGTGGGGTTGAGGTGCTGGCGGACGCGGGGTCGGTGCAGGCGGAGGTGCTAACCCCGGAGGCTTTGGAGTTCGTAGCGGGGCTGCACCGGGAGTTCGAGAGCACGCGGCGGAGCCTTCTGGACCGGCGGGCGCAGCGTCAGGGCGAGCTGCTGGCGGGTGCCCTCCCGGACTTCCTTCCGGAGACCCGGTGGGTGCGGGAGGCGGAGTGGAAGGTGGCGCCCGCACCCCCCGACCTGCAGGACCGCCGTGTGGAGATCACGGGGCCGGTGGACCGCAAGATGATGATCAACGCCCTCAACTCAGGCGCGCAGGTGTTCATGGCGGACTTCGAGGACGCCCTGTCGCCCACGTGGAGCAACGTGGTGGTGGGGCAGAAGAACCTGATGGACGCCGTCCGGCGTACCCTCCAGTACGTCAGCCCGGAGGGCAAGCACTACCGGCTCAACGAGGCGGTGGCCACCCTGCTGGTCCGCCCGCGGGGCTGGCACCTGGTGGAGCGCCACGTGCGGGTGGACGGCCAGCCGATCTCCGGTGCTCTCTTTGACTTCGGGCTGTACTTCTTCCACAACGCCCGACAGCTGCTGGAGCGGGGCACCGGGCCCTACTTCTACCTGCCCAAGGTGGAAAGCCACCTGGAAGCCCGGCTGTGGAACCACGTGTTCCAGTACGCCCAAGACGCCCTGGGGATCCCGCGGGGCACCATCCGCGCCACGGTACTCATCGAGACCATCCTGGCCGCCTTCGAGATGGACGAGATCCTGTACGAGTTGCGGGACCACGCCTCCGGGTTGAACGCGGGGCGGTGGGACTACATCTTCAGCGTGATCAAGAAGTTCCGGCACCGACCGGACTTCGTGCTGCCGGATCGTGCGCAGGTGACCATGACCGTGCCCTTCATGCGGGCGTACACGGAGCTGCTGGTGAAGACCTGCCACCGCCGCGGGGCTCACGCCATCGGGGGCATGGCGGCCTTCATCCCCAGCCGCAAAGACCCGGAGGTGAACGAGCGCGCCCTGGCCAAGGTGCGGGAGGACAAGGAGCGGGAGTCCGCGGACGGCTTCGACGGCACCTGGGTGGCGCACCCCGACCTGGTGCCCGTAGCCATGGAGCCCTTCACGCGGCTGCTGGCAGGCCGGCCCCACCAGAAGCACCGGCTGCGGGAGGATGTGCAGGTGCTGGCCAGCCACCTGCTGGACGTGCGGGTCCCCGGCGGGACCATCACGGAGGCGGGGGTGGTGAACAACGTGAGCGTGGCGCTGCAGTACCTGGACGCGTGGCTGCAGGGCACGGGGGCGGCGGCCATCTACAACCTCATGGAGGACACGGCCACCGCGGAGATCTGCCGGGCCCAGCTGTGGCAGTGGATCCACCACGGTGCGAAGATGGAGGACGGGAGGCCCGTGGACGCGCAGCTGTACCGGCAGGTGCGGGACCGGGAGCTGGAGCGCCTGGGGGCTGGGCCCGGCTCGCGCCTGCAGGAGGCTGCGGAGATCCTGGACCGGCTCGTGCTGCAGGAGGAGTTCGTGGACTTCCTGACCCTGGTGGCCTACGACCGGCTGGAGTGAGAGTATGGACCCCAGGCGGGTGGTGGAGGGTTTGCGGACCATCTATCCGGAAGGGCGCTTGCTGGCGCGCCCCGCGGAGCTATTACCGTACGAGTCCGACGCCCTCACCGCGTTTCGGGCACGCCCGGCGGCGGTGGTCCTGCCGGAGAGCCGGGAGGAGGTGGTGGCCACGGTCCGCTGGTGCTACCACCACGGGGTGCCCTTCGTGGCTCGGGGCAGCGGGACCAGCCTGTCGGGCGGGTCCCTGCCGGTCCCCGGGGGCGTGGTGATCGCCCTCAACCGGCTGAACCGCATCCTGCGCCTGGACCCCGAGGAGCGGCTGGCGGTGGTGGAGCCCGGCGTGGTGAACCTGGCGGTGTCACAGGCCGCGGCGCCCTTCGGGCTGTACTACGCCCCCGACCCCAGCAGCCAGCCGGTGTGCACCGTGGGGGGCAACGTGGCGTTCAACTCCGGAGGCGCCCACTGCCTGAAGTACGGCATGACCAGCAACCACGTGCTGGCCATCGAGGCGGTGCTGGCGGACGGGGAGGTGGTGCGCTTCGGAGGCGAGAGTCTAGAGCAGGTGGGGCCGGATCTGGTGGGGCTGTTCGTGGGGTCCGAGGGGCTGTTCGGCATCGCCCTGGAGATCACCCTGCGGTTGGTCCCCAAACCCGAGGCCTACGGCACGGTGCTGGCCGCCTACCGGAGCCTGGAGGCTGCGGGCGAGGCGGTGGCCAGAGTGGTGGCTTCGGGCCTGCTGCCGGGTGCCGTGGAGATCATGGATCGGCTCAGCATCGAGGCCGCGGAGGCGGCGGTGCACGCGGGTTACCCCCAGGACGCGGCGGCGCTTCTGATCGTGGAGCTGGAAGGGGAGGAGCCGGAGGTAGAAGCGGAGCTCGTGCAGCTGCTGGAGGTGGTACGGGCCTCGGGTGCGTACGAGATCCGCCTGGCCCGGGACGAGCCGGACCGCCAGCGGATCTGGAAGGGGCGCAAGAGCGCCTTCTCGGCGGTGGGGCGCCTGAGCCCGGACTACCTGGTGCAGGACGGGGTTGTCCCGCGGACCCGGTTGGGGACTGCCCTGGCGGAGATCGAGCGGCTGCGCCAGCAGTACGGGCTGCGGGTGGCCAACGTGTTCCACGCGGGGGATGGGAATCTGCACCCGCTCATCCTGTACGACGGGCGCAAGCCCGGGGAGCTGGAGCGGGCCGAGGCGCTGGCGGGAGAGATCCTCCGGTTGTGCATTCGGCTTGGCGGATCTATCACCGGCGAGCACGGGGTGGGCATGGAGAAGCGGCAGTACCTGGCGGAGATGTTCTGTGAGGCGGACCTGCAGGTCATGCGGCGCATTCGGCAGGCCATGGATCCCCGGGAAATCGCCAACCGCGGCAAGATGTTCCCCGAGCCGGTGCGGACGGCGCAGCCCGCGGTCGCTGGTTAGGCCGTGTCCTCCCACACCGTGGTTCGCCCGCCTGACGTGCGATCCGTCCAGGAGACGGTGCGGAACCTGTCCTGCGTGTGGCCTCGGGGCGCCGGGACCAAGACAGCCCTGGCGCCCCCCGAGGGCGCGGCGGTGCTGGAGCTGTCCCAGCTGCGGGGCGTGGTGGACTACGACCCCGCGGAGCTCACCTGTACCGTGCTGGCGGGGACTCCGGTGCGGCAGGTGGAGGAGCTGCTGAGCCGGCATGAACAGTACCTGCCCTTCGAGCCGCCCCTGGTCTCGGCAGGAGCGACCCTGGGTGGGACCGTGGCCGCTGGGCTGAGCGGCCCGGGCCGCTACCGGTACGGCGGGGTCCGTGACTTCGTGCTGGGCGTGCGGTTCGTGGACGGGCAGGGCCAGCTGGTGCGCGCGGGCGGGAAGGTGGTGAAGAACGCCGCGGGGTTCGACCTGGCCAAGCTGATGGTGGGCAGCGTGGGCCGGTTGGGGGTGCTGGTGGACCTGTCGTTTAAGGTGTTCCCGGCACCCAGGGCACGGGCCACGTTGCGGGTGGACTGCTCCACGTTTGAGCAGGCGTGGGGCGTGCTGCGGGCGCTTTACGGGAGCGCGTTTGACCTGGAAGCCGTGGATCTGGAGCCTCCCAGCACCGTGTGGATCCGCGTAGCCGGCAGGCCGGAGTCCGTGCCGGCGCGGCTGCGGCGCCTGCAGGAGTTCGTGCAGGGAGGCCAGGCCGTGGAGGGCGAAGCCGGGGTATGGGAGCGGGCAAGGGAGTTCCGGTGGGTGCCCGAGGGGTGGACGCTGGTGAAGGTGGGGCTGACGCTACGGTTGCTGCCCCAGGTGGAACGGGAGCTTGCTTCCGCGCAGACCCTGCGTCGGTACTCTGTGGGGGGCAACGTGGCGTGGGTGGCGTGTCCGGACGAGGCGGTCCTGTCAGGGGTGCTGGAACGGTTGGGGCTGCGGGGGCTTCGGGTCCTGGGGCCGCCGGGCCCGCCGTTTTTGGGACCACGGGGGCCGGATGGGTTTGGCGGCCGCGTCAAGCGGGCCCTGGACCCCGCGGGGCGGTTCGGACCAGGCCTGTAAGCCCGGTTGTCGGGAGGCACGCGTGCTGCACGAGATCCCGGTGGAGCGCTACGGGGCTGGGGGTCCCTGGATGGCCCGCGCGGTGGAGGCGTGTGTGCACTGCGGGTTTTGCTTGCCCGCCTGCCCCACGTACCGGGTCCTGGGGGAGGAGATGGACTCCCCCAGGGGCCGCATCTTCCTCATGAAGGAGGTGCTGGAAGGGCGTCTGGCACCCTCGGACGTAGCGCCCTTCGTGGACCGGTGTCTGGGGTGCCTGGGCTGCGTTACCGCGTGTCCGGCGGGGGTGGGGTACGGGCAGCTGCTGGTACCGTACCGGGAGCTGGCTGCTGCGAAGATACGCAGGCCGTGGCCGGATCGCCTTCTGCGGTGGCTAGTGCTGGAGACGTTGCCCTACCCGGCGCGGCTGCGGGCCGCGTGGCGGCTGGCGCGCGCTGGGGCTTTCGTGGCCCACCTGTTGCCCGGCCGGCTGCGGGGTATGCTGGACCTGCTGCCGCGGAACCTGCCTCGCTCGAGCCCGCGCGTGCGCGTGGTCGGTCCCCAGGGACCGCGCCGGGCGCGGGTGGCGGTGCTGGTGGGCTGCGTGCAGAGCGTCCTGCACCCGGAGATCCACGAGGCCACGGTGCGCGTGCTGGCGCGGAACGGGGTGGAGGTGGTGGTGCCCGATGGTCAAGGGTGCTGCGGCGCCCTGGCCATGCACGCGGGCGAGGGAGCTCGGGCGCGGGCGCTGGCGCGGCGGAACCTTGTGGCCTTTCCGGAAGACGTGGACGCGGTGGTTACCGATGCTGCAGGCTGCGGGTCGGCCATGAAGGAGTACGGGCTGCTGTTCGCGGGCAGGCCGGAAGAACAGCAGGCGCGACGCCTGGCAGGTCGGGTTCGAGACGTGAGCGAGTTCCTGCACCAGCTCGGGCTGCAGCCGCCCCCGTCGCTTGCAGCACGCGTGCGCGCCGCCTACCACGACGCGTGCCACCTGCTGCACGCGCAGGGGCTGCGGGAGGAGCCGCGGCGGCTGCTGGGGTCGGTGGGCAACCTGGAGCTCGTGGAACCCGCGGACGCGGAGGTGTGCTGCGGGTCTGCCGGCACCTACAACCTTGAGCAGCCGGAGGTGGCCCAGGAGCTGGGGCAGCGCAAGGCCCGGGCGCTAATGGCCACGTACCCCGACGTGGTGGTGACCGGAAACGTAGGCTGCATGGTCCAGATCGCTGCGCACCTGCGGGCCGCCGGGCGCCCGGTGCCGGTGCTGCACACGGTTCAGATACTGGACCTGGCGTACCGCCAGCAGGGCGTGCCGCGTCTTGCCTGACTTGCTTACGCCCGGACGCGCGCCAAGGTGGCCTGGGCCATGCGTACCGACGCCGCGTCCACCATCCTGCCGTCCACGGTGGTGGCGCCCCGCCCGCTGGCCTGCGCTTCCTCGTACGCGGTCACCACCCTGCGGGCCCACTCGAGCTCCTGCTCGGTGGGCGCGAACACCTCGTGCACCACCGGGACCTGCGCGGGGTGGATGCACCACTTGCCGTCGAAGCCTAGGCTCCGCGCCACGCGGCACAGGCGGCGGAAGGCCTCTAGGTCCCGGAACTCCGCGGAAGGGCCGTCAAAGGCGCGCAGGCCCCCTGCACGGGCGGCCACCACCACGCGGGCCATGGCGTAATGCCACCGGTGCCCGGGGTAGGCGGCATCCCACGGGTCCTCCGTGCCGATGGCGGAAGCGGGCATCCCCACCGAGGCCGCGAAGTCCCCGGGGCCGAAGCTGAGGGCCTGGAGGCGGTACGTGGCCACGGCCAGCTGCTCCACCCGTGCCAGCCCCGAGGCGGTTTCCACCAGGGCGTGGATCCCCACCCTTCGCGAAAAGCCCATGCGGGCCTCGATCTGGGTGAGCAACAGGTCCACAAACACCAGCTCCTCCGGGCGGGTCACCTTGGGGACGATCACGCAGTCCAGCCGGTCGCCAGCTGCCTCGCACACCTCCACCAGGTCCCGATACGCCCACGGGGTCTCTAGCCCGTTGATGCGCACCATGCGGGTTTTGTCGCGCCAGTCCAGTTCCCGGAGGGCGCGGACGGCCTGCGTCCGGGCCACCTCCTTCTGGTCCGGGGGTACGGCGTCCTCCAGGTCCAGGAACACCGCGTCGGCCTGCGAGGCCACCGCCTTCTCCACCTTGCGGGGCTCGGAGGCCGGTACGGCCAGGATGGAGCGCTCCCAGCCATCCTGCATAGCTACCTCCACGGGAGGGTCTGCAACCATCGGCCACTTCGGTCCGATTGTACGCCGGGACGCCGCGTGGTCGCCGTTGCCCAAGTTCGCGTCGTGCGTACGAGGGGGGCGGGCTACACTCCGCTACAGCCCCTGGGCGGCGCGCACCACCTCATCGCCCAGCCCATCCAAGAACTCCGGGTCGGCGTTCAGCGACTCCGTGCGGGCAAACACCAGGCCGAGCTCCGCGGCGCGTTCTGCGGCCTCCACGTCCAGGTCGTACAGCACCTCCAGGTGGTCCGCCACGAACCCCACGGGGACGGCGAGCACCTGCCGGCCTCCGCAGGCAGCCAAGTCCTTTAGCACCTCCAGCAGGTCCGGGCCCAGCCAGCGGAAGGGGGTGTGGCCGGCGCTCTGGTAACACACCCGCCACCGGGACAGCCCCACCCGCTGTGCCAGCACCTCCGCCGTCTGCCGGACCGTCCGCGGGTAGGGGTCGTCCCACTGCAGGATCCGCTCGGGCAGGCTGTGGGCGGTGAACAGCACCTCGGTGGCCGAGGGTGCCGGCTCCGGGAAACGTTCGAGGGCCGCCCGCACGCGCCGCTCCACTGCCCTCAGGTAGCCTGGGTTGAGGTACCAGCCGCGCACCACGTGCACCTGAAGGTCGGGTACTGCCTGGAAGACGGGCTGCGCGTACTCCATGTACTCGTCCGCGATCATGCGGGACTCGTGGGGAGCCAGCACCAGGGCTACGACGCGGCGGAACCCGTCCCGCACCATGGCAGCTGCCACGTCCGCCACGAAGGGCGGGCTGTGCTTCATCGCCAGGTACACGGAGAACACACCGGGTGCCCGCCGATCCAGGGCTGCCTGCAGGCCCTGGGCCTGCGCCTCCGTGATCTGCCGCAGGGGCGAGGTACCCCCGATGCGCCGGTAGCGGTCCCGCAGCGCCTCCACCTCCTCGGGGGACGGTCTGCGCCCTCGCCGGATGTGGGTGAAGTACGCCTCCACCTCCTCGAGGTTGCGGGGCGTCCCGTACGCCATGAGCAGCACCCCCACCGTCATGCGCGCTTCCCCCTCTCGTGCACCCAGTCCACCAGCTCCGCCAGCCGGTCGGGGTTGGTTTCGGGGAGAACACCGTGCCCCAGGTTGAAGATGTGGCCGCGGAGGGTCCGTCCCCCCTCCACGATGCGGGAGGCCTCGGCCCGAAGGGCCTGCGGATCTCCCAAAAGCCGGGCGGGGTCCAGGTTTCCCTGTACCACCTTGTCGCCCAGGGCTGCGGCGGCCTGTTGCAGGTCCACCCTCCAATCCACGCCCACCACCTCCACGGGCAGCTGCCGGAACTCCTGGAGCAGGTGGGTGCAGGAGGTGGCGAAGTACACGCGGGGAACACCCTCCACGGCCTTCAGAACCTGAACTAGGTAGGGCCGGACGGCCCACCGGAAGTCCTCTACGGACAGCACCCCCACCCAGGAGTCGAACAGCTGGACGAGCTGGGCGCCGGCCTCCACCTGCGCCTTGAGATACTGAGCCAAGTTGGTGCTCAGGCGACCCGCCAGGGCGTGCCACACGTCCGGCCGGGCGTGCAGCAGGGCGCGTGTGCGGGGCCAGTCGCGGGACGGGCCTCCCTCCACCAGGTAGGCGGCCACGGTGAACGGCGCTCCGCAGAACCCCACCAGGGGCCGGTCCAGGGCGGCTCTTAGCACGCGCACAGTCTGGGTGACGAATTCCACACCAGCCAGATCCAGTTCGGGCAGATGCGCCAGCCGGTCCGCTGAAAGAGGTGCCAGTACCGGCCCGCGGCCTTCTACCAGCTGGAAATTCAGTCCCATGCCCCACAGGGGGACCAGCAGGTCGCTGAACAGGATGGCCGCGTCCACGTCCATCCGCCGCAAGGGAAGAAGGGTCACCTGGGCTGCAAGCTCGGGGCGGCGGCAAAGTTCCGCCAGGGAGTAGCGTTCCCGCAGCTGTCGGTACTCCGGCAGGTAGCGGCCCGCCTGCCGCAAAAACCACACGGGGGTGGTGTCCACGGGCTGTCCCAGGGCAGCACGCAGAAGCCGATCCCTCACCGCGGACCTCGCAGAAGGGTAGCCAAGAACAGCACCCCCACCAGCACCACCAGGTTGGCCCGCGCCAGGCCCGTGGCCCAGACTGCAGGCAGCTGGCCCCGGGCCGCCGCGGGGGCAGCCCAGAAGTCGTGGGCGGCCTTCAACAGCACCGCGATCCCCACCAGACCCAGCTTGTCCCGAAGGACGGGCTGCGCGGGATCCCAGCCGGACAAGAGGAACCCAACTCCGGTGGCCAGCAGCACTCCCACCGCCACCCACGACAGGCCGCGGAAGCGCAGTCCCAGCACCCGGAAGGCCTGCGTACCTTGCGGGGCACGGCGCAAAGCCGGGGCAGCCCACGCGAACAGCACGTACCCACCCACCCACACCGCGGCGGCCAGCACGTGGACGAACACCAGCAGCCGGTAACCGGTCACCGGAAGCTCCGCAGCAGTTCGTGTAGGGGCACCTCCCGGCGGGCGCCCCACCCGAAATCCACCTCGGACAGCACGTACGCGCGCTCCGGGCGCAGGGCGAAGAACCGCACCTCCCCGCGGCCCCGTACCGCGTCCCACAGGGGGAACCTCCCCCGTGCGGCGGGGAAGCGCTGCAGGTACGCGCGAATGGCGGCCAGGGTCTCGCGCCCCGCCAGGGGCCGCGCCACGCCCTCCAGCTGCACCCCCCTCAGAGGCCGCGTCTGGTGGGGGTAGATGGCCACCGCTACCCGCGGGGAAGCCAGCAAGTCCCGTACGTGTCGGGTACCAGTCCGGGACATGAACACCAGCTGCGGGCCCGGGCGCAGCGCGTACAGCACGGGGGCGGCCCAGGGACCCTCGGGAGAACAGGTGGCCAGGGTCATAACGCGGTTCTCCTCCAGCAACCGCCGGAACACCTCCGCCACCCGCGCCTGCCCGGGTGTTTCAGGGACTCGGGAAGACGTGGCTGAGAACCTCCTCGGGAGTCCCGTACCGGGCGGTGAAGGTGGGCAGGTCGCGGAGGGTGTACGGCCGCGCCGCGGTGCTCCGCAGAGCCGTTACCAGCTCCAGGAAGCGCTCCGGGTCGTCCGTCTCGTAGCCCACCACGAACTCCCAGTCGCTGAGCCCCGTGCTGTACAGCAACAGCTGCTCGATCCCCTCGAACCCGTGGCCCACCCGGGCGTGCTCTAGCATCATGCGCCGCCGGTCCTCCCCGGGCAGCTGGTACCACGCGTGGGTCTTGGTGAAGGGGTACACTACCAGGTAGCGCTTCCGGGGCCCCGGTACCTGGACGCTGGTTCCGCTGCGCCCGGTGTACTGGGAGGGCCGCACGTAGCCCCACAGGGCGCCCACGCAGCGCAGGTCGGTGGCCAGCAGGGCCTGCGCCGCGTCCTGATACGCGGGGAGGTCGGAAGATGCCACCCATACCCCCAGGTCCGTGTCCGAGCGCAGGCCCACCAAATCGTAGGTGTACACCGCGGCCACGCCGGGCACCGCCCCCGCGCGCCCCACGGCTTGGCGCACCCGCGCCGCTTGAGCCGACGTGCGGTACCCCGGCGGCACCTGGTAGAACAGGAACCCGTGCACGCGGACTTCCGCCATCGCGCCCTCCGGGCCGCTTTTAG
>PSLI01000038.1:0-17771 GCA_040289515.1 Candidatus Sysuimicrobiota bacterium | reverse complement strand
TGGCACAGCAGGGGTTCGCCGGCCGCTGATCCGCACGCTGTTTGCACCCGCCCAGGGATGGATCCGGGGAAGACCCTGTCAGAGGAAGAGCGTGCTGTCGAACCTTCGCGGCCATCTGGCAGGTGGGCGTGGCGTCCGGCATCCACGGGGCTGCAAGGGTTGGTGGCGCGCTTCCAGGTGTGACAAAGTCAGCCGCCCAGGGCGCGCAGCAACGCATCCACCCCGGACCGCAAAAGGTCCAGGGCACCCCGCAGGGCCTCCGTCAGAAGGTTCAGGAAACGCTGCCACGGGGACGGCGCGGGCTGCCGGGGGTTCTGAGCGGCCGCGGCAGGCGGTGCGGAGGACGCCACGCGCGGCGGGCCGCCGGCAGGGGAAACCGGGCTGGTACCCGTCGGTGGCAAGGCCCGGGCCTGCCGCAAAGCGTGCACGAAGCCCGCGCCCCACGCCTCCATGGGAGGGATCTGGCGTCGGTCCCCGGCACCTGCCACCTGCATGACACCCACACGCGTTGCACAGGGCGTGCCGCACGGCGCTTACCGGAGGGTCTGCAGGGTGAGGGCGAAGGGGCGCAGGAACTCCCTCGTGGCAAATACGGGGTCGCCGGCCCCCTCCAGGACTCGGTACAGCGCGCTCCCTACGATCACCCCGTCGGCCAGGTCCGCCACCGCCAGGGCATGCTGCGGGGTTGCGATCCCGAAGCCCACCACCGCGGGCCGGTCCGTAAGCCGCCGCACCCGGCGCAGGAGCTTGAGCGCCTCCTCACTCAAATGCTCCCGGGGGCCCGTGATGCCCGTGAGGGACACGCAGTACAGGAAGCCCGTGGACGCCGCGGCGGCCAGCCTCAGGCGGGCGTCCGTGCTGGTGGGGGCCACCAGGAACACCGTGTCCAGCCCCGCCCCGCGCGCAGCGTGCACGAGGGGCTGCGCTTCGTCCGCGGGGAGGTCCGCGGGGATCACCGCATCGGCTCCCGCGTCCACGGCGTCGCGGCAGAAGCGCTCCCACCCGTACCGCAGCAGCGGGTTCGCGTAGGATAGCAGCGCCACAGGCACGTCCACCTGACGCCGCACGCCCCGCACGAACTCCAGCACGTCCGCTAGGCGCACGCCCCGGCTCAGGGCCCGGTGGGCAGCCCGCTGCAGCACGGGGCCGTCCGCCACGGGGTCGGAAAAGGGCACCCCCAGCTCCAGCGCCTCCGCACCTGCCTCCACCGCGGCGCGTACGACGCGTTCGAGGACAGCGAAGGGGGGATCCCCGGCCTCCAGGAACGGCATGAGGGCGGGCCGACCGCGCGCCCGCACCCGCCGGAACAGCTCCGCCAGCCGGCTCACCGCGGGACCTCCCGCCTGCGCACGGTGTCCACGTCCTTGTCGCCTCTGCCGGAGAGCCCCAGCACCACCACGGCACCCTCCGGTAGCTGCCCGGCCAGGTGCGGCAGGTACGCCACCGCGTGGGCGGGTTCCAGGGCAGGCAGGATCCCCTCCAGCTCCGCCAGCAGGTGGAAGGCCTCCAGGGCCTCGCGGTCGGTGACCGCCACGTACTCCGCGCGGCCGGTTTCCTTCAGGTACGCGTGCTCCGGACCCACCGCGGGGTAGTCCAGCCCCGCGGAGATGGAGTGGGTGGGCAATACCTGGCCCGCCTCGTCCTGCAGGAGGTAGGTGTACGCCCCGTGCAGGATCCCCGGGCTGCCCGCGGTGAGGCTGGCCGCGTGATGAGCCGTGTGCAGGCCGAGGCCTGCCGCCTCCACGCCCACCAGCCGGACCGAGGCGTCCGCCAGGAATCCCGCGAACAGCCCCATGGCGTTGCTACCGCCGCCCACGCACGCCACCACCGCATCGGGCAGCCGGCCGGCCCGTTCCAGCACCTGCTGGCGTGCCTCCCGGCCGATGACAGCCTGGAACTCCCGCACCATGGTGGGGTACGGGTGCGGCCCCACCACCGACCCGATGACGTAGAAGGTGTCCTGTACGTGCGTCACCCAGTCCCGCAGCGCCTCGTTGATGGCGTCCTTCAGGGTCCGCGTGCCACCGTCCACGGGAATCACCCGGGCGCCCAGCAGCTGCATGCGGTACACGTTGAGGGCCTGGCGCTCCATGTCCTCCTGCCCCATGTACACCTCGCACGGGATCCCCAGCATGGCCGCCGCGGTGGCGGTGGCGACCCCGTGCTGGCCTGCCCCGGTCTCCGCGATGACCCGGCGCTTGCCCATGCGGCGGGCCAGGAGCACTTGAGCCAGGGCGTTGTTGATCTTGTGGGCGCCCGTGTGCAGAAGATCCTCCCGCTTCAGGTACACCCGCATCCCCAGCCGCTTCGACAGCCGGCGGGCGAAGTACAGGGGTGTGGGCCTGCCCGCGTAGTCGGCCAGCAGACCCTTTAGCTCTGCCTGGAAGGAGGGGTCACGGGAAAACCGAAGATAGGCCTCCTCCAGCTCCTCCAGGGCGGAGACGAGGGTTTCCGGCACGTAGCGACCTCCAAAGGGCCCGAAGCAGCCCCGGAACTCAAAGCGCGCCGTCACGGAGGCACCTCCTGAAGGGAGTTCCGACGTTCCAGCTCCATGTCCGCCTGCCGCACGGCGCGCACGAAGGCGGCGATCTTGCGGGGATCCTTCTCGCCGTCTGTCTCGACCCCGCTGCTGACGTCCACCGCGTACGGCCGGGCGTGGCGGATGGCCTGGGCCACGTTCTCGGGCGTCAGGCCGCCCGAGAGGATCACGGGCCGGTCCATGCCGCGCACCAGGGACCAGTCGAAGCTTCGTCCGGTTCCCCCGTAGCGATCGGGCACGTGGGCGTCCAGCAGGAGGGCGCAGTCCGTGTAGGTGCGGGCGCGTTGTAGGGCTTCCGGCCCTTCGACCCGCACCGCCTTGATGACACGCCGGGGCATGCGGGCGCACAGCTCGGGGGGCTCGTCCCCGTGCAGCTGCACCAGATCCAGGCCCACCCCGTCCGCGATACGGCGCACCACGGACACGGGGGCGTTCACGAACACCCCCACGCGCAGCACGAAAGGTGGCAGCAGGCGCGCCAGCTCCACGGCGCGTGCGGGGTCCACGGAGCGGGGGCTGGGAGGGTAGAAGACGAAGCCCACCGCGTCCGCACCGGCCTCCGCGGCAGCCCGGGCGGCGGCCGGAGTGCGGATCCCGCAGATCTTCACGCGGGTCACAGCGCTACCGCAGGCCCATGCGACGCCGCACTTCCTCCATGGTGGCCTGCGCCACGGGGCGCGCTCGCTCTGCACCCCACCGCAGGATGTCCTGAACCTCCCGCGGACGCGCCATCAGGTGCTGGTACCGTTCCCGGATGGGCGCCAGGGTCTCCACCAGGGCCTCCGCCAGCACCTGCTTGAGCTCGCTGTACCGGATGGTCCCCTCCGTGTACGCCTGCGCGAAGTGCGCGTAGGCCTCGGGCGCAAACACCTCCAGGAGGGTAAACAGGTTGGCCACCCCCGGGCTGGCGTCCTCCAGCCGCGCCCCCCGCTGGGGCGGGCCGGGGTCGGTGACCGCGGCCCGAACCTTGCGCCGGATCTGCTCCGGTTCCTCTGTGACGGCGATGTAGCTGCCCGGCACACTCTTGCTCATCTTCCTGGTGGGCTCGTTGAGAGCCATGATGCGGGCCCCCTTCGACAGCCGTGCCTCCGGCAGGGGGAACGTTTCCCCGAAGGTGTTGTTGAACCGCTCCGCGATGTCCCGCATCAGCTCAATGTGCTGCACCTGGTCTTCCCCTACGGGGACCAGGGTGGCCTTGTACAGGAGCACATCGGCCGCCTGCAGGACGGGGTAGTTCAGCAGCCCGGCCATGACCCCGTGCTTGCTGCGGCGCGCCTTCTCCTTGTACTGGGTCATGCGTTCCAGCTGGCCTACGGGAGTCACGGTGTTCAACAGCCACATGAGCTCCGTGTGCTCGGGCACGTGGGACTGCACGAACAGCACCGACCGCTCCGGGTCGATGCCCGCGGCCAGGTTGGCCGCCGCGGCCTCCAGGATGCGCTGCTGCAGTTCCGCGGGCTCGTACGGCACGGTGATGGCGTGCAGGTCCACGATACAGAAGTACGATTCGTACCAGCGCTGCAGCTCCACCCACTGGCGCAGAGCTCCCACGTAGTTGCCCAGGTGGATGAGCCCCGTGGGCTGGATCCCCGAGAACACCCGGGGGACGACGGGTGCTGTTGCCTTGGGCCCCGCGTGCGGGGTTACCTGTCCCACCTTCTCCCTCCTTCCGTGCTCACGGCGTTCAGCAGCTCTCGCAGCTTGCGGGCAGGGTCCGGGCTGCGGACCAGGGCGGAGCCCACCAGCACCGCCCGCACCCCCGCCTCCCACACCCGGCGCACGTCCCGGCCGGTCTCGATGCCGCTTTCGCTCACCACTACTGCGGAGTCCGGAATGCGGGGCCGCAGGCGCTCGGTAGTGCCCAGGTCCACCTGGAAGGTGCGCAGGTCGCGGTTGTTAATGCCCACCAGACGCGCCCCCGCCGCCAGGGCCCGGTCCACCTCCGCCTCCGTGTGCACCTCCACCAGGGCCGCCATGCCCAGCTGTCCTGCAAGCCGGAGCAGGGTCTGCAGCTGACCTGTCGGCAGGACCGCGGCGATGAGGAGCACCGCGTCCGCACCCAAGGCGCGGGCCTCGTACACGTGGTAGCAGTCCAGGAGGAAATCCTTGCGCAGGACCGGGAGGTCCACCGCGGCCCGGGCAGCCGGCAGGTGCTCCGGGGCACCGCGGAAGAACTGCTCGTCGGTGAGCACCGACAGCGCGCAGGCACCCCCTGCGGCGTAGGTGCGTGCCAGGCCGGCCGGGTCCAGGTGCTGCCGCAGCACCCCCGCGGAGGGGGAAGCGGCCTTCACCTCCGCCACCACCCGCAGCCCCGGGCCCGCGAGGGCTGCGGCGAAGGGACGCGGGGGCGGCGCGGCCGCACAGCGGGCGACAAGCTCCGGCTCGGGTACGCTCCGGCGCCGCACGGCCAGCTCCGCAGCCTTGAAAGCCACGATCTGCTCCAGCACCGCCACGGTTCACCCTTGCAGGAACACCCGGAGCTCCTCCAGCTTGCTCAGGGCGGCCCCCCGGTCCACGCTCTCCGCGGCCCGCTGGACCGCCTCCCGCAGGTCCGAACACGTTCCCGCGGCCAGCAGGGCCGCGGCGGCGTTCAGCAGCACCACGTCCCGGTGCGGCCCGCGCTCCCCGCGCAGCACCGACATCGCCAGGCGCGCGTTGTGTTCTGCTTCCCCGCCCCGCACCGCGTGCGGGGGATGTCGCGGAAGCCCTGCGTCCTCAGGCCGCAGCTCGAAGGTGCGCACGCACCCATCTTTTACCTCCGCCACACGGGACGGCCCGCTGGGCGCCAGTTCGTCCATCCCGTCCCCGTGCACCACGAAGGCATGCAGGGCACCCAGCTGAGCCAGTACGCGCGCGATGGGCTCCACCAGGGAGGCGTCGTACACACCCACCACCTGGTGGCGAGCCCCCGCGGGGTTGGTGAGGGGTCCGAGGACGTTGAACACCGTCCGCAGGCCGATCTCCCGACGTGGCCCGGCCGCGTGCCGCATGGCGGGGTGAAAGCGGGGCGCGAACAGGAAGCCGATCCCCACCTCCTCGATGGCCCGTCGAGCGCGCTCCGGCTCCACGTCCGCGGGCACACCCAGGGCCTCCAGCAGGTCGGCGCTGCCACAACGGCTGCTGACGGCTCGGTTGTTGTGCTTGGCCACGGGTACTCCGGCTCCTGCCACCACGAAGGCGGCTACCGTGGAGATGTTGAAGGTGCCGGACCGGTCGCCCCCCGTGCCCACCACGTCCACGAACACGGGTACCCGCGGCTGGATGCGGTGGGCCCGCTGCCGCATGGCGACCGCGAACCCCGCGATCTCCTCCGGGGTTTCACCCTTCATGCGCAGCGCGGTAACCAGGGCCCCGATCTGCGCGGGGGTGGCCTGGCCGTCCATGATCTCGCCCATGGCTGCGGCAGCCTCCTCCGCGGACAGCGAGCTGCCCTCCGCGACCCTCGCGATGGCCTCGCGGATCACCCCCTCAGCTCCTGCCGCGCTGCGCCCCAGCGGCCGGTGGCGTGCCAGGCCTGCACCAGCTGCAGGAAGTTGCGCACAAGCTCCCGGCCGTCCTCCGTGAGCACCGACTCGGGGTGGAACTGCACGCCCTCCACGGGCCGCCCGCGGTGCCGCAGCCCCATGACCAGCCCGTCCGGGCTGCGGGCGGAGACCTCCAGCTCCGGCGGCAGGTGGGTGGGGTCCACCACCAGGGAGTGGTAACGGGTGGCCCGGAAGGGGTTGGGCAGCCCCGCGAACACCGTGCGGCGGTCGTGCCACACCTCGCTGGTTTTGCCGTGCACCTGCCGCGGGGCCAGCACCACCCGGCCACCGAAGACGTGGCCGATGCACTGGTGCCCCAGACACACGCCCAGCACCGGAACCCGGTGGCTGAGCTCCCGCAGCACGTCGTTGGAAACGCCCGCCTCCCTGGGCGTGCATGGGCCGGGAGAGATCACCACCGCTTCTGGGTCCCGCGCGGCAAGCTGGCGGACCGTAACCGCATCGTTGCGGTGCACCTCCACGTCCGCGCCCAGCTCGCCCAAAAGCTGCACCAGGTTGTAGGTGAAGGAATCATAGTTGTCCACGACCACGATCACCGCGACCCCCCCCTCACACCAGGGCCCCCGAGCTGGCCAGCTCCACCGCCTGCAGCAGTGCCTGCGCTTTGCTGACCGTCTCCTGGTACTCCGCCTCCGGGTCGGAGTCCGCCACCACCCCGGCCCCCGCCTGCACGTACGCCACCCCGTCCTTGACCACCAGGGTCCGGATGAGGAGGCAGGTGTCCATGGTTCCGTCGAACCCCAGGTAGCCCACCGCGCCCCCGTACGGCCCGCGGGCGGTGGGCTCCAGCTCGTCGATGATCTGCATGGCGCGCACCTTCGGGGCACCCGTGACGGTCCCGTGGGGGAACACCGCCTGCAGCACGTGGAAGGCGTCCCGGCCGGGGCTCAATTCGCCGCGCACGGTACTCACCATGTGCATCACGTGGGAGTAGCGTTCCACCGCCATGAGGTCGGTGGCGCGCACGCTACCGTGCCGGCAGATGCGACCCACGTCGTTGCGGGCCAGATCCACCAGCATTACGTGCTCGGCGCGCTCCTTCTCGCTGGCGCGCAGCTCTGCTTCCAGGGAGGCGTCCTCCTCCGGCGTGCGGCCGCGGGGCCGGGTCCCCGCGATGGGCCGCATCCACACCTGGCCGTCCTCCAGGCGCACGAGCAGCTCGGGGGAGGACCCCGCCAGGCGCGCCCCACCGAACTCCAGGTAGAAAAGGAACGGTGAGGGGTTGATGACCCGGGCCGCGCGGTACAGGCGGAAGGGATCCAGGCCACCCACCCGGGTCGCGAACCGCTGGGACAGGATCACCTGGAAGACGTCGCCTGCGCGGATGTAGGCCTTGCACCGTAGGACCTTTTCCAGGAACGCCTCCCGGGTCAGGTTGGACACGACGGGGCCGTACCGAACCGCCGTGGGAGATGGGGCCGGTTCCAGGGGCCGTTGCAGGTGTTCCAGGATGCGGTGGATGCGCTCCCGCGCGTCCTGGTACGCGCCCTGCGCGCCGGCCTCCTCCGCGAAGGCGCAGGCCACCACCTGCAGGCGCCGGCGCACGTGGTCGAAGCACACCACGGTGTCGTACAGGCCCAGCTCCGCGGTGGGGATCCCCAGGTCGTCGGGGGGCCGATCGGGAAGGCGCTCCCAGTCCCGCACCAGGTCGTAACCCCAGTAGCCCACCAGGCCGCCGAAGAAGCGGGGTAGACCGGGATCCCGGACCGGCCGGTAGGGCTGCAGCAGCTCCCGCAGGCGCTCCAGCAGGGGACCCGACAAGATCCGGCGGTCCACGCACACCCGGCCGTCCCGGTACGTGATCACCCGTCGGGGATTCGCCCCCAGGAAGGAGTAGCGGGCGAGCCGCTCGCCGCCCTCCACGCTTTCCAGGAGGAACGCACCCGGCTGGTCCCGCAGCTTCAGGAAGGCGGAAATGGGGGTCTCCAGGTCCGCCACCACCTCGCACGACACGGGCACCACGTTGCCTTCCTGAAGCCGCGCCTCATACGCCCGGGGCCCGGGCTCCAGGGTCAGCAGGGGAAGCGGCATCACAGATCCGTCCGGGCACGCTGGGCAGCCTCGCGCGCCCGCTCCAGCGCCGGCCGTAGCTGGCCACCGCGCAGGGCCCCTTCGAGGGTGTCCAGCTCTCTGCGGAAATGCTCGAGCGCCCGCAGGATCTCGTCGTGGTTCAGGCGCGCGATCTGCGCCCACAGGGATGTGGGGTTGCTGGCAAGCCGGCTCAGCTCCTGGAATGTGGGCCCGCCCACCTGCAACGACTCGGGTTCCGAGCTGGCAACCAGCACCACCGCGCACGCCACGAGGTATGGCAGGTGGCTCACCAGGGCCACCAGGCGGTCGTGCACCTCCGGCTGCATCACCACGGGCACCATGCCGATGGCGCGCACCAGGTCCGCCACCTCGGCGACGGCCTGCCGGTCGGTGAAGCCTGTGGGGGTCAGCAGGTACGGCCGCCCGCGCAGAAAAGCGGGGTCGGCGTCCTCGATGCCTTGTCCCTCGCTCCCCGCCATGGGATGGCCGCCCACGAACCGCAGGGGATACGCGGAATGCTCCACGGCGCGGACCACGGGGGCCTTCACACTGCCGGTGTCGGTGACGATGGCTTCGGGGTTCAGGTGGGGGCGGAGGGCTAGGCACGTGTGCGCGATCTGATCCAGGGGCGTGCTCACCATCACGACCTGGGCGGCCCGCAGGGCCCGCGGGTCGTCCACCGCCACGTCCGCGGCACCCCGCTCCACCGCCCGGCGCGCCGCGTGCGGGTCCACGTCATAAGCCAGCACCCGCCGCACCACTCCTGCCTGCCGCAAGGCCATCCCCAAGGCACCGCCAATAAGCCCGGTGCCCACGATGGCCACGCAGTCGAACAGCACCCGGCTCACCTCACCACCTGGCCGGTGCGGTCTTTCCCCGTGATCCCGACCACGAACCGCATCCCCGCCATCCTCCCTGTGATCTAAAAACAACGCCTCCCGTCCTCTTCGGGACGGGAGGCGAATTGCCTCGCGCGGTGCCACCCGGCTTCCGCAAGCCCTTCCGGGCATGCGGCTCTCTCGGAACAGGACTTCGTCCGATTCCGCCGGCTGTGCATTCACGGGAGCCGGAGCCCCGTCGGCGCCTACTGAGCTCTTCGGCCGTTCGGGCCGCCCCTCCCGGGTCCATTCTGCGAGCCGACGCCTGCCGCGCTCCCACCTAGCTCGCAGCTCTCTGGAAGCGTCCTGCCCGCGTACTCGTCCCGATCCTCGGGTTTAATCGCATTTTAGCACCGTCCGTCAACCCTGACCAAGCACTGCGGTTTGACGGCCAGGCGTCCGGCCGTTAGGATGGCCTGGGGCTTGCTGACCCTCTTCTGGCGATGGACTTTCTCCTCCTGGGGATCCCTCTGGTCCCCGTGCTGGCCGCTGGCCCTCGCGGGCTGTCTTGTGCCCCTGTGGCTGCTGATCTGGTGGACGCGGGCGGGCCCGCCCGCGGTGTCCACGGGACTTTCCTGGTTTCCCCGTCTGAACGTGGGCTACCGGCTGCAGCTGGACGCTTTGAGCGCCCTTTTTAGCCTGCTGGTGGCAGGGGTGGGGGTCCTCATCGCCCTGTACGCGAAGGCGTACCTGAGCCACGAGGCGCGCACACCCGCCTTCTTCGCCTACCTGCTGCTGTTCACAGGCGCCATGCTGGGGCTCGTGCTGGCAGACGACCTGGTGACCCTGTACGTTTTCTGGGAGGCTACCTCCATCGCTTCGTTCTTCCTCATCGGGTTCCACGACGACCGCTGGGAAGCTCGCCGGGCCTCGGTGCAGGCTTTGGTGGTGACGGTGCTGGGCGGCTTGGCCATGCTGGCGGGCTTCGTGCTCCTGGGCCTGGAGGCAGGAACCTTCCGCATCTCGGAGCTGAACCCGCAGGGCGTGCGGACCTCGCCACGGTATCCGTGGGTGCTGGCCCTGGTGCTGGCGGGGGCGTTCACCAAGTCGGCACAGCTGCCCGTGCATTTCTGGCTTCCAGGGGCGATGGTGGCCCCCACGCCCGTGAGCGCGTACCTACACTCGGCCACCATGGTGAAGGCGGGGGTGTTCTTGCTGCTGCGTCTGCTGCCCGTGCTGGGCGGCACGGAGCTGTGGCGGAGCTGGGTGCTGCCGGTGGGGATGGCCACGTTCGTGTTCGGGGCCGCGGTGGCACTCCTGCAGGACGACCTGAAAGCACTTCTGGCCTACGGCACGGTGAGCGCCCTGGGGCTGGCCACGGCCCTGGCGGGTACGGGCACGGAGCTGGCCCGGGACGCGGCGGTGCTGTATCTGCTGAACCACGCGGCCTACAAGGGAACCCTGTTCCTCCTGGCAGGTGCGGTGGAGCACCAGACGGGTACCCGCAGCATCGGTCGTCTGCGGGGCCTTGTTTGGTCCATGCCGGCCACCGCGGTCCTTGCCGCCGCCAGCGTGTTTTCCCTCGCCGCGCTGCCCGGAAGCGGGGGGTTCGTGGCCAAGGACCTGGCCGGGAAGGCCCTGGGGCACCGGTGGGAGGCGTGGTTGTGGGTGGGGGCCGTGCTCACCGCTGGCTTCGGCGTGCGCTTCTTGCAGGTGTTCGTGGGCCCCAGTCACCGCGCGCGGCGTCACGAGCCCGCGGGGCTGTGGGCTCCAGCCCTCCCGCTCGCGGTCGGGTGCGTGCTGTTCGGCCTCTGGCGGGCTGTGCCGGAGGGCGTGCTGGGCTGGATGGGGGCCGGCCACAACGTGTGGCCGAAGTTCGAGCTGACCAAGGTGGGGCCCGCGGTGGCCGCGGTGCTGGCGGGCGGGGGTGTGAGCTGGTGGGTGGGGAGGGTGCGCTGGCCGCCGGTGCGGTGGAGCGGGGAGCGGATCTTCGACACCCTGCAGGCGGGGCTGTTGCGGCTGGCAGCCGGCCTCACACACCTCACCTTGACCGGCCGGCTGCGGGACTACCTCGTGGTGGTGCTCGCGGTCGCCGCGGTGGGCGCGGGGCCACCCCTGTGGGTGCACGGGCGGTGGCCAGAGGTGGGCCCGGTGGGATTGGAAGCGGCCTTCGTGGCCATCGGCGCTGCCGCGGTGCTGGTGACCGTTCTCAGCCGGAGCCTGGTGGCGGCGGTGGTGTCCCTGGGGGCGGTGGGCTACAGCGTGGTGTTCCTGTTCATGGGGCTGAGGGCGCCGGACCTGGCGCTGACCCAGATGCTGGTGGAGACGGTAACCCTGGTGCTGTTCCTGGCGGTGGTGACGCACCTGGTGAGCCCCGAAGTACCCGACCGGCACCCGCTGGCGGTCCTGGACTTGTTGGCTGCGGTGGGGGTAGGGGTGGTGGCCGCTGCCCTCGCCTACCAGGTCAGCGCGGGGCCACCATCCCCGCGTCTGGCGGAGTTCTTCGCGCAGAACGCGGAGCGGGCCGGCGGCTCCAACCTGGTGAACCTGGTGTTGGTGGACTTCCGCGGCCTGGACACCCTCGGCGAGATCACGGTGCTGGGGATCGCGGCCCTTGGGGTGCTGGCCATGGCCAGGAGGCCCCGGTGAGCGGCACGGTGGTGCTGCGCACGGTGGCGCGGGTGGTGATGCCCGTGGTGGTCCTGTACGGCCTGCGGCTGCTCGCCACCGGTCACGAGGCGCCCGGCGGGGGCTTCGTAGGTGGCCTGGTCACCGCGCTGGCCGTGGTGCTGCGCTGGCTGGCCTTCGGACCGCCCGCTCGGGCACGGGCGTGGGAGCGGGGTGTGGCCGCGGGCGTGTTCGTCTCCGCGGCCACCGGGCTCGGTGCGGTGCTGGCGGGCAGGCCGTTTTTGACCCACGCGGTGGTGCACGTGGGCCCCGTGAAGCTGGTGACCTCGCTGCTCTTCGATGTGGGGGTGTTTGTGGTGGTGGTGTCGGCCACCCTGGCGGCCATCCGGACCCTGTGGGAGGCGGGGGAGCCGTGAACGCCTTGGTGGCCCTGCTGGTAGGCTTGCTGTTTGCCGTGGGCACCTGGTTGCTGCTGGGCCAGCGCATCCTGCGGCAGGTGATCGGGCTGGCCTTCATTTCCCACGGGGCCAACCTGATGGTGCTGCTGTCGGGCGGCCTGCGGGGCCGGCACGCGCCCCTGCTGGCCAACCCGGAGCCCCGGGCGGATCCGGTGCCGCAGGCCCTGATCCTTACGGCCATCGTCATCGGGTTCGGCGTGACCGCGTTCCTGCTGGCCCTGGGCTACCGCATGCATGCGTTGGAGGAGGACGACGAGCCGTGAACGCGGCCGCCGCCCCCGTCGTGATCCCGCTGCTTTCGGGCCTGCTGTGTGCGGCCCTGCAGCGCCGCCGCCTCCGGTGGGCGGCCAGTGTAGTGGGCGCGGTGGCGGGCGCAGCCGCCAGTGTGTGGCTGGTGGTGCTGGCGCGCGAGCACGAGGTGGTGGTGCTGCGCTTCGGAGACTGGCCGGCACCGTACGGCATCGTGTTCGCGGTGGACCTGCTGGGCGCCCTCATGAGCGCCATCGGCAGCTGGGTAGCCCTGTGCGCCCTCCTGGCTCTGCTGGCGCGGCCCCACCTACGTCTGGACGGCTTCTTCCACGCGGGCTGGCACCTGCTGCTGGCGGGCATGAACGGCGCGTTCCTCACGGGCGACCTGTTCAACCTCTACGTGTTCTTCGAGGTGCTCTTGGTGGCCTCGTACTTCCTCCTCACCCTGGGCAGCACGCGACGCCAGGCGCGGGAGGCGTTCACGTACGTGGCCGTCAACCTGGTGGCGTCCACCACGTTCCTGGTGGGGGTCGCTCTCCTGTACGCCGCGGTGGGCAGCGTGAACATGGCGGACTTGGCCCTGCGCCTGCCGGTGGCACCGCCGGGCCTGGTGCGGCCCGGGGTCTTTTTGCTGGCGGTGGCCTTTGGCGTGAAGGCGGCCGTGTTCCCCCTGTACGCGTGGCTGCCGCACGCCTACATGCTGCCCTCGGGGGCCGTGGCCGCGTACTTCGGCGGGATGCTGACGAAGGTAGGCGTGTACGCCCTGTACCGCCTGTTCACCACCCTGCAGCCCCTGCAGGGCCCCGCGCCGGCCTTCGTGCTGGTGGCGGTGCTCACCATGATCTTCGGGGTTCTGGGGGCGCTGGCACAGGAGGAGATCCGGCGCATCCTGTCCTTCCACATCGTGAGCCAGATCGGCTACATGGTGCTGGGGCTGGCCCTGGGCACCCCTGCGGCGTGGGCCGCGGGGATCTTCTACGTGCTGCACCACATCGGGGTGAAGACGGCGCTGCTGCTGGTGGCGGCAGCGGTGGAGGTCGCCTACGGCACGGGGGCCCTCCCGGCGCTTTCGGGGCTGGCGCACGCGCACCCCCTCTTGGGCCTCGCCTTCGCCGTACCCGCCCTGTCCCTGGCGGGGATTCCTCCGCTCAGCGGGTTCTGGGCCAAGGTGCTGGTGGTGCAGGCGGGGTTCCAGGCGGGGCAGGGGCCCGCGGTGGCCGCGAGCCTGGCGGTGAGCCTTCTGACGTTGCTGTCCATGACCAAGATCCTCACCGGCGCCTTCTGGGGACCGGCCCGGGAGCGGGAGTCCATCCCGGCTGTGCACTACGCGGCCATCGCGGGCGTGGGGGTGCTCACGGTGGTGTGGGGGCTGGGCGGAGGGTGGTTGCTGGACCTCACCACGGTGGCCGCGCAGCGCCTGGCGGACCCCGAAGCATACGCGCGGGCGGTGCTGGGGGGCCCCTGACGTGCGTCGGGTGTGGGCGGCTTTCCGCCTGGTGGCGGTGGGGGTGTGGGAGATCTCCCGGGCGAACCTGCATCTGGCCGCCCTGGTGCTGAACTTCCGGCGGACCAACCGGCCGCGTTTCGTGCGGGTGCCCATCCGGGTGCGACGGGATACGGCGGTGACGGCTCTGGCAAACCTCATCACCCTGACGCCCGGAACCCTCGCCGTGGACCTCGCTCCCGACCGCAGCAGCCTGCTTGTGCACGTGTTCGACCTGGAGGAGGAATCGGCCGCCGTGGCGGAGATCCAAAACAGACTGGAACGCGCGGTGGCGGAGGTGTTCGAGGGATGGTCACGGTGAGTCTAGTCCTCCTGGCGTGCGCGGCAGCCCTGTGCAGCTTGCGGCTCGCCGTGGGGCCGGGGTTCGTGGACCGTGTGGTGGCCGCAGACGCCCTGGCCATGGTCCTGCTGAATGTCGTGCTGACGGTGGGGGTGCTGGAGGACACCCGGGACTACCTGGACGTGGCGGTGGTGCTGGCGGCTCTGGCTTTCGTGGGGACCGTAGCCGCGGCGCGGTTCGTGTCCCGGGGAGGCCCCCTTGCGTGAGCTGGCGGGCGTGTTCCTGCTCCTGGGCGCGGCCTTCTCTGTGGTGGCCGGGGTGGGGATGGTGCGCTACCGGGATACCTTGAGCCGGCTGCACGTGGCGGGCAAGGTGACCACCTTCGGCGCCGCGGGAGCCCTTGTGGGTTCGTTCCTGTACCACGGGGGTGGTTGGCAGGAGGTAGCCATTTTGGTGTTTTTGCTCCTCACCGCGCCCGCGGGCTCCCACATGCTGGCCCGGGCGCTGGTGCGGCGGGGCCACCGGGTTCCGGAAGGGCCATACTCAGAAGACTCATGATCCGCGTGCTGAACAGCATCCCGCAGCCGGTGTTCCGCCTGCTACAGGACACCGCTTCTCCGGGTGCTGGGCTGGTGGGCGGGGTGCCGGCTCTCACCGTGGGGTGTCCGAAAGGCTTGCGGGGTCGGCGCGGGCAGCCGCGGATGCCATGAGGGAGGCCCGACGAGCTGGGAGGAGCTCCTGATGGGCAAGATGGAAGAGGTCCTGGTGGTACCCCGGAGCGTGCTGCTGGGGGACGAAGCCTTCGTGGGCTTGCGGCCCCCGGAGGAAGCGTACCTGGAGGCAGTGCGGCAGCACGGCTTCTACCGCCGCCGGGGCGACGTGGAGGAGGACCCCAGCCTCAAGCAGGTGATCCCCTACGCCGTGGTGCGGCGGGGGCTGCAGGTGTTCCTGTTCCGGCGCCTGCCGCGGGGAAGGGAGGCGCGCCTGCATCACCTGTACTCCGTGGGTGTGGGCGGCCATATCAGCCGCGGGGACGTGCGCGATGGGGACCCCGTGCGCGCGGGGTTGGCGCGGGAGCTGGAAGAGGAGCTGGAGTTCGCCGGGCCGTGGACCGCCCGGTGGGTGGGCGTGCTAAACGACGAGCGCAACGCCGTGAGCGCGGTGCACTTCGGCCTCGTGTACGAGGTGTGCACCAGCGGCCCCGTGCGGGTGCGGGAGAAGGGCGTGCTGGAGGGCGGGTTCGTGCGCGTGGAGGAGGCGGTGCGCAGGTACGGCCGTATGGAGAGCTGGTCTCAGCTGGTGGTGGACGGACTCGGCTGGCGCCGGGCGGGCCGGTAAGCTGGGCGTGACGGTCCAGACGAGTGGCTTCGTGGTGAGCACCCCAGGCCTCAACCTGGCGCGCACGCTGCGGTGCGGCCAGGCGTTCCGGTGGACGTGGCGGGACGGGGTGGCGGAGGGGGTGGTGGGCTGGTGCGTGTGGCGGCTGCGTTCAGCAGCCGGGCGCGTGCAGGCGTCGGTGGTGGCTGGGGCGGGGTCCGCGCAGAAGCTGCGGCGCTACCTGCTGGGCTGGGGCTCCCTAAAACCCCTGGAGGCTGTGCTGGCGCAGGACCGCGTGCTGGCCCGCTTGTTGCCCCGGACGCGGGGCATCTCCATCCTGAGCCAGGATCCGTGGGAGGTGCTGGCCACCTTCCTCATTTCGCAGAACAACAACATCCCGAAGATCGTGCGCAGTGTGGCGTACCTGTGCGCGGTCCTGGGAGAGCCCGTGGGCAGCCCGCCGGTGGCGTGGGCGTTCCCGTCCCCTGGCCGGCTGGCGGAGGCTCCCGAGGCCGTGCTGTGGACAGCGGGAGTGGGCTACCGGGCCGGCTACCTGCGGAATGCCGCGCGGCGCGTGGCCGACGGACAGCTGGATCTAGAACGCCTGCGGAGGTTGCCCACGCCGGAGGCACGGGGTGCGTTGCTGGAGCTTCCCGGTGTGGGGGACAAGGTGGCAGACTGCGTGTTGCTGTTCGGGCTGGGGCACCGGGCGGTGTTTCCGGTGGATGTGTGGGTAAAAAGGGCGACAGAAGAGCTGTACTTCCAGGGCTGCAGGAAAACCCCGGCGGCCATCCGCGCATGGGCTCTGAACCACTTCGGGGATCTGGCGGGCCTCGCGCAGCAGCACCTGTACTACTACGCGCGGAGGTACCTGCGGGTGTCCTAGCGGTCAGGAGGGTGGCGACGAGGGCCTCAGGGCCCCTGCCGGCGCGGGCTGGGGCAGGTGGCGATCACGGGCCGCGCGGCGGTTGCGCCACGCCAGCAGGGCTGCCAGGCCTAGGCCCGCCACCTCCACCGACCAGGAGAAGGCGGCCAGCTGTCCGCCCTCGGGGGTCAGCACCGCCAGGCTGCACAGACCCAGCAGGACCCGCTCCCAGGGTTGCAGCGGCCCGAACCAGTACCCTACCAGGGTCGCGGCCAGCAGGTACGCACCCAGCACCGCGGTGAGGCTGGCCAGCGTCACCGCCAGCCAGGGGCCGCGGCCGATGAGGGCGGGCTCTAAGGCGAACAAGAATGGCACCACGTACGCGGTGGCCGCCAGGCGCATGCTGGCCCACCCGGCCTCCCAGAAGTTGGCCGCGCCGATGCTGGCGGCGGTGTAGGTGGCCAGACACACGGGCGGGGTGATCATGGATAGCATGCCGAAGTAGAACACGAACAGGTGGGCCGCAAGCGGGGTTACCCCCAGCTGGACGAGGGCAGGAGCTACAAGGGTGGCCAGCAGGACGTACACGGCCACCGTGGGCATCCCCATCCCCAGCACGAGGGCCACTGCAGCAGTGAGGAGCAGAAGCAGCAGGAGGTTGCGGCCCGCCAGGTCCGTGAGAAGCAGGGCCATGCGGAAACCCAGCCCGGTGTACTGCAGCGTTCCGATCACGATCCCCGCGACCCCGGTCACGGCCACGAGGCCCAGCAGCGAGTGCCCGGTCTGCTCCAAGACCTCGAGCACGCTCCAGTCCCGCACCCGCAGCACCCACGCGCCCAGCGCCGCCACCGCTGCCGCCGCCACGCCCACAAACTCAGGCTGCCACCGCATGCCATAGAGGCCTGCCACCACCGAGCCCAAAGCCATGGCGAACACGCTGCCCCGGGGCAGCACAGCCCGCAAATGCGGCAGCTGCTCCGGCGACGGTCCTCGCAGGCCGGCCTTGGCGGCGGGAGATCCTGAAGCAGCCCCGGGAAATCTGGCGATTTCTCGGGTACTACGCGTGGCGGAGTCGACCTCCCAGCCGCCGGCAGCGGGAGAATGTGGAGCTGCTGGAGCGGGTACGGGGGATTTGGGAGGGCAGCGGGAGGGTGTACGGGGCTCCCCGGGTGCATGCGGAGCTGCGGGCTGGTGGGGTTCGGTGCAGCCGGAAGCCGCTGAGCGCGGCTGATGCGGCTTGGGGGGATGGCGGGCGCATACCGTCGGCGCCGCAAGAAGGGGCTAACCAGGCAGGGGCAAGGGGCTTTGCCGGCTCCGGACCTGGGAAGGCGGCAGTTCCGAGTCCTGGGCCCGACCGGCTGTGGGTGGCTGTACCTGGTGTTGGACGTGTGGAGCCGGCGGGTAGTAGGGTGGGCGATGCGGCCGGACGCCCGGGCGGAGCTGGTGGTGGATGCTTTGGGGATGGCGCTGTGGCGCAGGAAGCCGGCACCCGGTCTGGTGCACCACTCCGACCGGGGGTCCCAATACACGAGCCTGC